>NZ_JBYTBC010000004.1:0-712230 GCF_058788795.1 Variovorax sp. FW301-JW7 | reverse complement strand
AGCACCGTAACCAGCGTCAGCGGCTGGTCGATCAGCGAAGACAGCGCCAGGTCCGCACGCAAGCTCAGGCACACGATACGCAGCTCGAACAGCTGCGACACCGCCTCGCGCTGCACCCAGCCCTCCACGCGCAAGGCATCGATGCTCTCGCGCGCGGCAGACGAAGACGATGAAGCAGCACTCGGCGCTTCGAGGCGATACAGCCGCGCCGTCTGGCTCAACTCGGCCCACAGGGCACTGCGGTCAGCGGATGGTGACGACGAACGCATGCGCAAGGGCACGCTGCCGTGGTTGGACATGAAACTCCCCGAACTTATTTTTCTTCCCCGCGTTGCGCGGGGTGGCATGCGTCCGATTGTCGGAGTCCCGGTGGCCCGAGCGTAAGTACCTGAAAGTAGCACCCGGCGATGCAGGACGGCGCCTCAGTCCGGCGAATGCACGCCGCTGCCCTGGCGCCCTTCTTCCTCTGCCGCCACCAGCCGCAGCCCGGCGCGCACGCGCGCCAGCGTCTCGTTCTCACGCTGCGGCGCATACACCGCGTGGGCCGAATGCGAGAACTCGGGCGCGCCCTCCACCATCCGCAGCCGGCCGTCGGCCAGGAAGGGCCGCGCGACGCCGATGCGGAAGTAGCCCGCGCCGCCCACGGCGAGCAGGTAGGTGAGCGCCAGCGGCCCGAGGGAGATCGACACCGGCGCATGGGCCAGCTCTGGAAACGCGGCCTCGTGGTTGGCCGCGAAGGCGGGCCCCCAATCGACCGACACGTAGCACGCACGGTCGAGCCGGCCTTCGGGGTCGGTGGTGACCATCACCAGCCGCTCCTCGGCCAGCAGCTCGGCCACGAGGCCGGGGCGCTGCGGCGGGTTGTAGAGCACGGCCAGGTCGAGCGCGCCGCCCTGCACGGCGTCGAGCAGGCGCTGCGCGCTGTCGACCTCGGCGCGCAGCGCGATCTCGGGGCAGACGCGGTGCATCCAGATCAGCCAGTCGGCCAGCAGCGGATGCCACAGGCTGGGCTCGCTGCCCACGCTCACGCCCTCCTCGATCCCCGGCGGCAGCGCGACATGCTGGCGCGCGCGCTCCCACACCTGCACCAGCGTGGTCGCGTGGGCCACGAAGCGCTCGCCCGACGCGGTGAGCCGCGCGCCGGCCTTGTTGCGCACGAACAGGCGCCGCCCGAGCTGGTCTTCGAGCAGGCGGATGCGCGCGCTGACGGCGGTCTGCGTCAGGTGCAGCCGCTCGGCCGCGGCCACGAAGCTGCCGGTGGCCGCGACTTCGAGAAAGGTGCGGGCGAGGCCGATGTCCATCGGATTCATATTAGTTTTTTTGCACTCATTTGCAATGAACATTCATTGGCTTGGGGAGAAGCATCGGTTCACCATGAGCGCACGACTTCAGGAGCCCTGCCCCATGCGTCCCTTGCCGCCCATGCCCCACGCCGCCCCGCCCGACGATGCCGCCCCGTCCTTCGCCGACACGCCCGCCGCGCTGCGCGCGCAGGGGCTGCGTTTTCCCGAGCGGGTGGAGGTGTCCTCGCCGGTCTGCTACGCCGACGAGCTGGACGCGGCCTACCGCGAGGCCGGCGACCGCGACGACCTGCTGGCCGCGCTGAACGAGTTGCTCGAAGCCGAGCGCGCCGGCGCGCGCATCACGCTGCGCAGCGCCGCCGAGACCGACGACCCCGCGCTGCGGCGCCTGGTGACCGACATCCACCGCGAC
The DNA here is from genome assembly GCF_058788795.1 of Variovorax sp. FW301-JW7. Lineage (NCBI taxonomy): Bacteria > Pseudomonadati > Pseudomonadota > Betaproteobacteria > Burkholderiales > Comamonadaceae > Variovorax > Variovorax sp. FW301-JW7. Next base: position 710,517 of record NZ_JBYTBC010000004.1, on the reverse strand, counting down.
GAGGTGCGCTGGTGCGGTGTGCTGATCGACGCGATCCAGTCGCTGGCCGCCACGCCCAGCACGCGCACCGGCGCCTTCTACGAGCGCGCGATGGCGGTGCCGGCGCTGGACGCGCGCCTGGCGCTGCTCAACCGCGGCCAGGGCTGGGTGGTGCGCAAGCTGCAGGCGCTGCTGCCGCGCATCGGCGACGCGCACATCCACGGCGAGCTGACGGCCATGCTGGTGTCGCACCAGCAGAACATCGCGCGCGTGAGCGCGCAACAGGCCCCGCAGGGGCCGCAGGAAGGCGCCTGAGAAAGTTGCAACACGGCGCGGGGATGCGCCATCCAATGGGCAGAAGGAACTCACCGCATGCCGCCCACCGCCCTGCCCCTGACTGCCGATGCCGACGCGAACGCGTCCGCCGCCGAACTGGCCGCACGCGCCGCGCAGGGCGACACGCAGGCCTTCGCGCGCATCATGCGGCGCCACAACCAGCTGCTGTTTCGCACCGCGCGCAGCATCCTGCACAGCGACGCCGACACCGAAGACGCGCTGCAGGACGCCTACCTGCGCGCCTGGCGCGCCATCGGCGGCTTCCGTGACGAGGCGAAGCTTTCGACCTGGCTGGTGCGCATCGTCATCAACGAGGCGCTGGGCCGCCTGCGCCGCCGCGGCGCGCAGGTGATTCCGCTCGACGGCGGCGTGGCTTCGGAGGATGACGACGACGCCCCCGACACCCAGCTCGCCGACGACCCCGACCGCCAACCGGAGCGCCTTGCCATGCGGGAAGACCTTCGCCGACTCATGGAGCGCCGCATCGACCGGCTACCCGAGGCCTATCGCACCGTGTTCGTGCTGCGCGCGGTGCAGGAACTCAGCGTCGGCGAAACCGCCGAGGCGCTGCAGCTGCCCGAGGCCACGGTGCGGCTGCGCTTCTTCCGCGCCCGCAGCCTGTTGCGCGAGAGCCTGTCGCGCGACATCGACCTGGCGACGGGCGACGCCTTCGCGTTCGACGGCGCGCGCTGCGACCGCATCGTGGCGCGCGTGCTGGCGACGCTGCCCTGATGGCTTCCCACAACCACCACCCCGAGGAGACCCCACCATGTCCTTTTTCCTGATGCCCACCCCGATCGCCGCGCGGCGCGCCTTTCTCGGCCACTCCGGCCTGATGCTGTCGGGCGCCGCCGTGGCGCTGCTGGCAGGGCGCGACGCGCTGGCCGCGAAGAGCGGCAGTGCCACCGGCAACGACGTGCAGATCCTCAACACCGCGCTCGGCGCCGAGCTCGAGGCGATCGCGGCCTACCAGCTCGGGGCGGAAAGCAAGCTGCTCGAGAGGCCCGTGCTCGACCTCGCCGTGACCTTCCAGGGCCACCACAAGGAACATGCGGACGTGCTGGCCAAGACCATCGCCAAGCTCGGCGGCAAGGCCGTCGCGGCCAAGGCGCGCTACGACTTCCCGGTGGAACAGCTCAAGTCGCAAGCCGATGTGTTGCGCTTCGCCGCGAAGCTCGAACAAGGCGCCGTGAGCGCCTACCTGGGCGCGGTGCCACTGTTCGGCCACCGCGAGCTGTCGAAGGCCGCGGCCAGCATCCTCGGCGACGAGGCGATGCACTGGGCCGTGCTGCGCCAGGCGCTCGGCGAGGCGCCGGTGCCTTCGGCGTTCGTGTCGTGAGCCGTGCGGCGCGCGGGCTCGCTGCGAGCCTGCTGGCCGCGTGGGCCTGTGCGGCTGCCGCAACGCCCGATGCGGTGCGCGGCGAGCAGGTCTACGCGCGCTGCCAGGCCTGCCACGCGCTGGCCGCCGACCGGGTCGGGCCGCGCCACTGCGGCTTGTTCGGCCGGCTCGCCGGCAGCGTGCCGAGCTTCACGTACTCGGAGGCAATGAAGAAGTCGCGCATCGTGTGGAACGACAAGACGCTCGACCGCTTCCTCAGCGCCCCGCTCGCGATGGTGCCGGGCAGCAGCATGACCTACGACGGCGTGCCCGATCCGCGGGAGCGCGCCGACCTGCTCGCCTACCTGCGGCAGGCGAACGACACGCCGGCCTGCGCGGCGCTGGCGCGGCCTACGCCGCGCTGACCGCGGGTGTGAAAGCGCCTGCGATCTCACGCGTCACGCGCAGGAAGGCTTCCATCTCGCCCACCGTGTGGCAGTGCAGCGGCGACACGCGCACGGTGCCTTCGAGCCCGAAGGATTCGAGCATCCGCTTCGAGTAGATGCTGCTGGCCACGCGCTCGTACACCGTGACGCCGCGCTGGCCGTACTCCACCACGGCCTGCGTGCAGTCGAGCCCGTCGAAGCCGATGCCCAGGATCAGGTCGCGCTGCGTCAAGTCTTCGTGGTCGAGAAAGACTTGCACGCCGTCGAGCGCGCGCAGGCCCGGCGTCTGCGCGGTGCCGTCGAGCAGCGTCGCCAGCAGCGCGCGCTCGTGCAGCTCGATGCGCTCGATGCCCGCCACGAAGCGGGCGCGTCGGTCGGTCGCCTCGGTGAAGTGGCCGCCGAGCCAGCCCACGTAGTCGACGATTTCGGTGAGCACCGCGAACTGCCACGGCGCCGAGCTGCCCAGCTCCCAATGGCCGGGCTTCTTGCCGGCCAGCTTGTGGTGCGGCAACGCAGCCGCGCGCTCCGACATCCACGAGAAGCCCGAGCCGCGGCAGCCGAAGAACTTGTAGGGCGCGAGGTTGATGCCGTCCACCGGCGTCTGCTGCAGGTCGATGACGCCGTGCGGCGCGTGCTGCACGGCATCGACGAGGATGTACAGGTCGGGCTTGATCTCGCGCGCGCGCCGCACGATGGCCGCCATGTCGAGCTTGGCGCCCGAGATGTTCGACGCGTGGATCACATTGAGCACACAGGTGTTCTCGTCGACCAGCCCCACGATGGCGTCCACGTCGACGCCGCCGGTGACGGGGTTGCTCTTCGCCACGCGCAGCTCGCGCCCGAGGCGCTCCGCATACAGGCGCATGGCATCGAAGGCCGAGGGGTGCTCGAGCGCGGTCGTGACCATGTTCGTGCCCGGCACGTTCTCGGCCACCGCGCGCACCATGTCGAACATCGCGCCCGAGGCGGTGAGCGAGGGGTACACGCTGCCGCCGGTGGCATTGAGGATGGTGCGCAGGTCGTCGGCGCCGCGCGCCTGCATGGCCTGCAGTTCGACGGCGGTGGCGTGGATGCGCTCGGCGTTGTCGGGAATGGCGTCGACCTGCGCGAAGCGCTCGACCGCGGCCTTCAGCCGGAACGAACCGCCGGCGTTGTCGAAGTACAGGCGCTCGCGGCCGTGGTGGTCGCGTTCGATGCCCAGGAAGCGCTCGCGCACCTGGCGCATCAGCGCATCGGAAAGGAGCTCGCCTTGGGGCAGGTCCGCACGTGTGGCTGCCATGGTGTCAGACGCCCTTGTTGTTGGGGTTCTTGTAGATCTCGCGCACCGCATCCGTCATCGGGAAGTTCAGGTTCGCGTTGCGCGGCGGGATCGGCGAGAGGAACCACTTGGTGTACAGCTGCTCGATGGCGCCCGACTTCATGAGACCGTTGACGGTCTCGTCGACCAGCGCCTTGAACTCGGGGTCGTCCTTGCGCAGCATGATGCCGTAGGGCTCCTGGCGCAGCGACTCCTTGAGGATCTTGTAGTCGCCCGGGTTGGTGGAACTGGCGATCATGCCGGCCAGCTGCACGTCGTCGAGCACGTAGGCATCGGCGCGGCCCGTGGACAGCAGCAGGAAGCCGTCGGAGGTGTCCTTGCCCGCGATCTCGTTCACCTCGATGGTGCCGCTCTTGCGCGCGCCGCGCAGCAGCTGGATCGAGGTGCTGCCCGAGACGGTGGCCACGTTCTTGCCGTTGAGGTCGGGCAGCGCGTTGATGCCCGAGTTCTTCTTCACGGCGGCCGTGATGTTGGTGACGAAGTGGCTCGGCGCGAAGTCGACCTGCGCCTGGCGCTGCGTGGTGTTGGTGGTGGTCGCGCAGTCGAGGTCCACGGTGCCGTTCTGCAGCAGCGGGATGCGGTTGGTCGAGTTGAGCATGGTGTAGCGCACCTCGAGCTTCGGCAGGCCCAGCTTGGCCTTCACGGCGTCGACGATCTTCAGGCAGATGTCGTTGGTGAAGCCGATGGGCGCGCTGTCGGCGCTGAGCTTGTACGAGAACGGGATCTGGCTGTCGCGCGCGCCGATCTGGATCGTGCCGCTGTCCTTGATCTTGCGCAGCGTGCCGGCGTCCTGTGCGCTGGCGGCGCCGCAGGCGAAGACGAGGGCGAGTGCGGACGCGAGAGGCAGTTTGAAGTCCATGGTGTGTTCCTTGGGTTGCAATGACGGTGGCCTGGCGCGCATCTTCTGCGTCCCGATGAATTTCTAAAAGCGATTTTTTGTGATCGAATCACATGAAAAAAAGCGTTCTTTCTTTCAGGAGCCGCCCGCCGTGATGACCTTCAAGCAACTCGAAGCCCTGTACTGGATCGCCCGGCTGGGCGGCTTCGCGCAGGCGGCCAACCAGCTGCACACCTCGCAGTCGGCCATCTCCAAGCGCGTGCACGAGCTGGAGCAGCTGTTCGACACCGAGCTGTTCGACCGCAGCCAGCGCACGGCGCGCCTCACCGACAAGGGCGAGGAGATGTTCGTGCTCGCCAGGAAGCTGCTCGACCAGCGCGACGCCGCCGTCGAGCAGTTCGGCAAGCCCGGCGTGGTGGAGCGGCGCATCCGCCTGGGCGTGACCGAGCTCACCGCCATGACGTGGCTGCCGCGCCTGGTCGGCCTGATCCAGCAGCACTACCCCAAGGTGATCCTCGAGCCCGACGTGGACGACAGCCTGCAGCTGCGCGACAAGCTCCTGGCCGACGAGCTCGACGTGGTCATCGTGCCCCACACCTTCGCCGACTCGCGCATGCAGAGCAAGGTCATCGGCCGCGTGAAGAGCGCGTGGATGTGCAAGCCCGGCGTGGTGCAGGGCGGCGGCACCGTGCGCCTGCACGACCTGGCGCGCCATCGCATGCTGGTGCAGGGCAACAACTCGGGCACCGGCCGCGCCTACGACGCCTGGATGAAGGACCAGGGCGTGCAGCCCGCCAACGCGATCGTGGTGAGCAACCTCGTCGCGCTCACGGGCCTCACCGTGTCGGGCCTGGGCGTGAGCTACCTGCCGCGCGAATGCCTCGCGCCGCTGGTCGACGCCGGCATGCTCGAGGTGCTCGACGTGACGCCCGCGCTGCCCGTGGTGCGCTACGTGGCCATGCACAAGGGCGAGCACCGCAGCGCGCTCACCTCGTCGATCGTGATGCTGGCGCAGGCGTGCTGCGACTTCACGCGGATGTTCCAGGCACAGCCGGAAGACGAAGCCGCGGCAGGCGCACGCTGAGATCGCGGGCACCTTCTGCGCGCCCTTTCTTGCGCGCCGGATGCGGTGTCCGTGACGCGAAACCCACATGCTTTCGAGGGGGTGCGACGCGCTCGAAATTGACGGCAAGATGAGCGCCATCGCGCAGCATTCAGAACGACCCGCTGGAGATAAGACATAACGCTTCCATTTCCGGCCGGCCTTGCAAATGAATACCCGCGCGTAAGACACGTCCCAGCTTTCGCGTCCTTCTTTCGTCTTACCGCCGTCGCACGGCGTCCTTCAGAAAGTGCCCATGACCATCACCGTGACACGCCAGGATCCGCGCTACAACACCCTGAAGAAAGGCTTCAACCTGCGATGGCCTTCCGTTGATTCGGATGCGGCGTCGCGCATCGAGCTGGTGGAGAACGCGGACGATGCCGCCGCCGCGCTGCAGCGCATCGTCGATGCGGGCCGGCGGCCCACGGTGCGAAGCGGCGGGCACTGCTATGAAGACTTCGTCTCCAACAACCCCGGCGGCGCGATCCTCGACCTGAGCCTGCTCACGCAGGCCAGTGCCGAGCGCAAGGGCGACGGCCGCTATCGCGTCGCGCCCGGCACGCAGAACTGGAACGGCTACCTCGAGCTGTACAAGCAGCACAACGTCACGCTGCCCGGCGGCTCCTGCTATTCGGTGGGCGCGGGCGGGCACATCTGCGGCGGCGGCTACGGCCTGCTCTCGCGCCTGCAGGGCCTCACGGTCGACTGGCTTTCGGCGGTGGACATCCTCACGGTCGATGCGCGCGGCAAGGTGGTGCCGCGCACCGTGGACGCGACGCGCGACCCGGAGCTGTTCCGTGCCTGCCGCGGCGCGGGCGGCGGCAACTTCGGCGCGATCACCAGCTATGTGTTCGACACCCTGCCGACCGCGCCGCGCGAGGTGGCGCTCGCGGTGGTCGCGTTCGACTGGGCCAGCATGACGCCCGCACGCTTCGCCCAGCTGCTCGCCATCTACGGCGACTACTGGGCCACGCGCGGCACCTCGCCCGACACCTGGGGCATGTTCTCGCTGCTCAAGCTCACGCACCGCTCGTCGGGCCAGATCGTGATGCTCACGCAGTTCTGCAACCCCGACGGCACCTGCAACGACCTCACGGTGCTCCACGATTTTCTCGAGCGCTTTCGCGCCTGCACGCCCGTGCCGCTGAAGGGCCGCGCGCCCGGCGTAGGCCCGGCGCCGCAGCGGGACACGGGCCAGCTGCTGTGCTCCAAGCCGCACACCGTGACGCGCTACGACTGGCTCACGGCCACGCAGTACCTCAACGGCTCGGGCGAGAACCAGCGCGGCAAGTACAAGTCGGCCTACATGAAGCGCAGCTTCACCGCGCGCGAGGCGCAGCGCATCTACACGCACCTCACGCGCACGATGCCCGGCATCGACCTGAGCCAGTCGCTGGTGCAGGTCGACTCCTATGGCGGCGCGATCAACAAGCCCGAGCGCATCGACGACACCGCCGTGCCGCAACGCGCGTCGATCATGAAGCTGCAGTACCAGACCTACTGGCGCAGCGCGGCGGACGATGCCGGCCACCTGCGCTGGATCGGCGACTTCTACCGCGACGTGTACGGCACGCCCGACGTGCCCGAGCGCTTTGCCGGCACGCCCTACCCCGGCGAGCGCTACGAGGGCTGCTACATCAACTACCCGGACAACGACATGCTGGCGCACCCGTTCTGGCCGCAGCTCTACTACGGGGACCAGGGGCTCTACGCCTTCCTTCGGAAAGTGAAACGGCGCTACGACCCGAACAACATCTTTCACCACGCCATGTCGGTGCGGCCCTGAACCCCTGCACGAGAGGAAAGAACCCATGACACACAGCCCCAGCCAACCCGGTCGGAACCGCCGCGCCGTCATGCAGTGGATCGGTGGTGCCTCCGCGCTCGGCGCATTGACACCACTGGCCCCCGCCAGTGCGCAGACGCCCGAGACTGCAAGCAGCGCAGTCGCCAGCACCCTGCCCGCACCCCGTTTCGCCTACGTCGGCACCTACACCAGCGACGCACCGGGCGGCACCGCCGGCGGCCCGGCATCGAAGGGCATCTACGTGCTCGCGATCCGCGACGGCAGCTGGACGCCGGTGCAGACCGTCGCCAGCGCGAACCCCTCGTTCCTCGCGGTGCACCCCAGCCGTCGCTTCCTCTATGCGATCAACGAGATCGACACCTACCAGGGCCTGCCCACCGGCACGGCCGAGGCCTATGCGATCGATGCGAACGACGGGCGCCTAACGCTGCTCAACCGCCAGCCGCTCTCGCTCTCGGGCGTGGTCCCCGCGCACCTGGCCGTGTCGCCCGATGGCCGTGCGCTGGCCGTGGCGCTGTACGGCGGCGGCGCCTACAACGTGCTGCCCATCGAGGCGGACGGCAGGCTCGGCAAGGTCTCGGGCATCGAGAAGGAAACCGGCACCGGCCCCGACGCGCAGCGGCAGGAATCGCCGCATCCCCACATGGTGCTGTTCGACGGCACGGGCCAGCGCCTGCTCGCCACCGACCTGGGCACCGACCGCATCAACGCGTTCACGCTCGCCGACGGCCAGCTGTCCCTGCTCGGCCGCACGGCCGTCGCGCCCGGCAGCGGCCCGCGCCACCTGGCGCTGCATCCGTCGCAGCGCTTCCTGTACGTGGTGAACGAACTCGACGCCACGGTCGCCGGCTTCGGCTACGACGCGGCGAGCGGCAAGGTCGGGGAACAGCGCCTGCGCATCTCGACCGTGCCCGAGGGCTACGCCGGCCAGAAGAATGCGGCGGCGCTGGTGATGCATCCTTCGGGGCAATTTCTCTACGCGAGCAACCGCCGCCTGAAGTCGGACCACCCGATGGCCGACAGCATCGCCGCGTTCCGCATCGATGCGAGCAACGGCGCGCTGACACCGCTGCAGCATTGGGGCGAAGGCCTGCGCTTTCCGCGTGCGCTGGCGATGGCGCCGGGCGGCGGTCACCTGTATGCGCTCAGCCAGAAGGGCGACACCGTCTTGCGCCTGCGCATCGATCCGGCCAGCGGCAGGCTGGACCAGCCGGTGCAGGTGGCGCAGGTGCCCGCGCCCGTCTGCCTGGTGTTTGCCTGATGCCTAGCGTCCGCGCGTGAGCATCCGCCCCGCGCGCGCCAGCACCTTCGCTTCGCCCTCGCCACCGCGATAGGCCAGCACGCCATTCACGAACACGCGCTCGACGCCGAGGCTCACGCCATGCGGCTTGTCGTAGGTGGCGGTGTCGGTGATCGTCTCGGGGTCGAACACCACCACGTCGGCCATCGTGCCGACGCGCAGCAGGCCGCGATCGGCGATGCGCAGGTTCCGCGCCGTCATGCCGGTCATCTTGTGCACCGCCTGCTCCAGCGTGAAGAGCTTGCGCTGGCGCCAGTAGCGCGCGAACACGCGCGGGAACGCGCCCCACAACCGCGGGTGCGGATGGCGGTCGTGCGGCAGGCCGTCGCTGCCGATCATGGTGAGCGGGTGCGCGATGACGCGCTCCACGTCTTCTTCCTGCATCTGGAAATAGCAGGCGCCGCCGGGCTTCAGCCGCAAGCAGGCCTCCTGCTCGGTGGTGCCCCACTCGCGCGCGATGTCGGAGAGGAGGCGCCCGGTCATCTCGGGGTGCGGGTCGGACCAGGTCAGCAGCACGTCGATCACGCCGTCCACCAGGTCTTCGCGCAGCACGGTGGAGCCGGCCACGTAGGGGTAGACATCCATCGCGATCTCCTGGCGCAGCGACAGCGCCTCGATCAGCGGCAGGGTCTCCTTCGTGCGGCCCCAGTTCGCGGGACCGGCGCACTTGTGGTGCGAGATGACCAGCGGCACGCCGGCGTTGAAGGCCGAGTCGCCGGCCTCGTGCAGCGCCTCGATGATCTGCTGCATCTCGCTGCGCAGGTGCGTGGCGTACACGCCGCCATGGCGCGCCACGACACGCGCGAGCGCGGTGACTTCCTCGGCCGGCGCAGCAAAGGCTTCTTCGTAGAACAGGCCCGACGACATGCCGTGCGCGCCCGAAGCCATGCAGTCGTCGAGCAGCGCCTCCATGCGCGCCAGTTCGTCGCCATCGGCGGGCCGGTCGAGCGCCTGCATCGCTGCGAAGCGCAGCGTGGTGTGGCCGATCAGTGCCGCGACATTGAGCGCAGGTTGCACCGCATCGACCGCGGCGCGGTACTCGGCCATGGTCGCGTGCTTGAAGGAGTCGGCGCCCAGCAGCGTGAGCGGCGGCTTCGACTGCGGCGTGCGGTACGGCGCCAGCGAGATGCCGCAGTTGCCCGTGACCACGGTCGTGATGCCCTGCGACACCTTGGGCAGGCACAGCGGGTCGCGCAGCACGATGGCGTCGTCGTGCGTGTGGGCGTCGATGAAGCCGGGCGCGATCACCTTGCCGCGGCAGTCGACCACGTCGATGTCGGCGATGCTCAACCCTACAGGCAGGCGCGTGCGCAAGCCGTCGCCCAGCGCCAGGATGCGGTCGCCCTGCAACAGCACGTCGCCGGGCCACGAAGGGCCGCCCGAGCCGTCGACCACGAGGCCGGCTTCGAGCAGCACAGCGGGTGCGGTGCTCATGATTCGCCGTCTCCCTTTTTTGCGTTGATGCCGCCGCCGTCCCAGCTCTGCAGCGGGTGCGTGGTGGCGTCGATGCCGTGGCGCTGGAAAGCCTCGCGTGCGCGCTGCAGGCGCTGCACGGCGGGCTCGCCGCGGTGCTGCGCCACCAGCACGGTGAGGATCTCGATGACGGTGAGGTGCGTGAGGTAGGCGTCGATGCCCACGTGCATCACGGCATCGTCGGGCACCGACAGGCCGATGAGGAAATCGGCCTTGGCCGCGAGCGCCGTGCCCGGCCGCGTGAGCGCAACCACCTTCGCGCCCTGCCCGCGCGCGATGTCGACCGCGTCGAGCAGCGAGGGCATGCCGCCCACGTGCGAGATGGCGATGACCACGCCGCCCGGACGCTGCGCCGCGCCGGCCACCTGCTGCAGGTGGTAGTCGGCCCAGGCGTTGGCCGAGAGGCCGAGGCGGAACAGCCGCGCCTGCAGGTCGTTCGCCATGAACCACGAGGTGGCGCCCGCGCCGTACAGGTCGACGTGCGGCGCCGCCGCGATGGCGCGCACGGCGCCGTCGAGCACCTGCATGTCGAGCTGGCCGCGCACGCCCGAGACCGAAGCCGCGGCGCTGCGCGCGATCTTGCTGACCACTTCGTCGGCGGCGTCTTCGATGTTGACGCGGCGGTGCAGCGGCGAACCGCCGAGCGCCAGCTCCTGCGCGAGCGCGAGCTTGAACTCGCGCAGCCCGGCAAAGCCGAGGTCGCGGCAGGTGCGCATGATGGTGGGCACCGAGCTGCGCGAGCGCTCGGCCAGCTGCTCGAAGCTCTCTTCGAGCGCGCGGTCGGGGTCTTCGAGGATCAGGTCGAGGATCGCGCGCCGCGTGGCCGGCGCATCGCCACGCGCCTCGGCGATTCTCTGGAGCAAGGAGGGCGTCATCGGTACGTTTTCAGAAGTGCATGGCGACGGCGTCGCTCACGCGGTAGTCGTTCTCGACCACGGGCATCCAGTGCCACTTGTCGAAGGTGGTGCAGGGGTGCGAGATGCCCAGGCCCACGCGGTCACCGACCTTCGGTGCATCGGCCTCTTCGCTCTCGTCCCAGCGCAGGTAGGCATGCTGGTCGTTCAGCGCGGTGATCTTCCAGCCGGCGGGCACGCCCTGGGGTTGCAACGCGCCGCGCGCCGCGCGCGCGATCGGCACGGGCATCGACAGGTCGAAGGAGATGTCGCGCTTGCCGACCGACAGGATCGCCAGCCCCGGCTCGGGCCGCGACTGCACATTGGCCCAGACTTCCATCGCCGGCGTCAGGCCTTCGCCGCAGTCGCAGCCCAGGCGTTCGTCGACCACGCTCACCATGCGCTTGTAGAAGCCGTGGTCGTGCGTCACGTAGCAGCCCGAACGCAGCAGGCCGCGCACCGGCGAGCCCAGCGCAGGCTTGAGGCGCCCGGCCACGAGGTCGAAGATGGCCGAGCCACCGGCAGAGACCAGCACCTCGTCGGTCTCGAAGAGCTGGTGCGTGTCGCAGTGACGCGCCACGGCTTCGACGCGGTCCATCAGCGTGGTGGCGTAGGCCGTGTCGGGTCCGCTTTCGCCGGTGGCGCCCTGCCCTTCATAGGTCTCGATGCCCACCAGCTTGGCCGCGTCGCTGGCGCGCACCCGCGTGGCGAGCGCAATGGCTTCGTCGTGCGTGCGGCAGCCGGTGCGTGCACCCTGCACGCCGATCTCGAGCATGACCTCGAAAGGCACGCTGGCGGGATGGCGTTTCGACCAGTCTTCGATCAGCGCCAGCTGCGCGACCGAATCGACCAGGAACACGACGCGCAGGTCCGCATGGTCGGCCAGCAGCAGCTGGATGCCGGCCAGGTCTTCGTCGCTCACGACCTGGTTGGCGATCAGCGTGCGGCGCGCGCCGGCGGCCACGCCCACGGCCAGTTGCGTGACGGTGGCAAAGGTCAAGCCCCAGGCGCCGGCGTCGAGCTGGCGCTGGAACAGCTGCGGCGACATGGTGGTCTTGCCGTGCGGCGCCAGGTCGATGCCCCATTCGCGCACGCGCGATTGCATCCATTGGAGGTTGTGTTCGAGCGCCTCGCGCTTGAGCACGGCCAGCGGCAGCGGCAAGTCGCCGGCCAGCACGTTCCAGCCGGCGGCGCCGACTTCGCTGCGCAGGCGCGGCGGCTGGGTGCGCGGGTAGCCCTTGAAACGGTCGCTGAGCAGCGGGTCGATGAAGTCTTGGGTAGCAGAAACGGTGTCGGTCATGGTCGTGCAACGGCGATGTTGGAGAGCAGTTCTTTGCGGATGCAGGCGCTGTAGTGTGCGGGGGAAATCTCATCCAGGCTGGGCACCGTCTGCGCACAGGCCTCGATGGCATGCGGGCAGCGCGTGCGGAACACGCAGCCCGAGGGCGGCGAGATCGGGCTGGGGATGTCGCCCTTCAGGGCAATGCGCTCGGTGGCCAGCTCGGGGTCGGGCTTCGGGCTCGCGGCCAGCAGCGCCTGGGTGTAGGGGTGCGAAGGGTTCGCGAACAGCTCCTCGGTGGTGGCCACTTCCATCACCTTGCCCAGGTACAGCACCACCACGCGGTCGCACAGGTACTCGACCACATCGAGGTCGTGCGAGATGAAGAGCATGGTCAGGCCCAGGCGCTCGCGCAGATCCGCCAGCAGGTTGATGACCTGCGATTGAATCGACACGTCGAGCGCCGACAGCGGCTCGTCGGCCACGATGAACTCGGGCTCCACGGCCAGCGCGCGGGCCACGCCGATGCGCTGGCGCTGGCCGCCCGAGAACTCGTGCGGAAAGCGGCTCGCATGCTCGGGGCGCAGGCCCACGGTCTCCAGCAGCTCGGCGATGCGCTTGTCGCGTGCCGCCGCGCCCTTGTGCAGCCCGTGCGTGGACAGCGCCTCGCCCAAGATGGCGCTGATGCGCATCTTCGGGTTCAGGCTGGCGTACGGGTCCTGGAAGATGATCTGCAGCTTGCTGCGCAGCTTGCGCATGCGCTCGCCGGAGAGGCCGCCGATGTCGTCGCCGCGGTACAGCACCTGGCCCTCGGTGCGCTCGACCAGGCGCAGCACGGTGCGCCCGATGGTGCTCTTGCCCGAGCCCGATTCGCCGACCAAGCCCAGTGTCTCGCCGGGGTGGATCGCGAAGGACACGTCGTCGACTGCGCGCACGGGACGCTCGCTGCTGCCGAAGTATTTCTTGAGGCCGCGGACTTCGATGAGGGGAGAGGAAGAAGAAACAGCGGTGGTCATCATGCAGCCCTCGCGAGCGGTTGGTCGGGCTGCACGCGCACGCAGCGCGCCTGGCGGTCTTGCCGGATGTCGATGAGCGGCGGCATCGCGTCCTTGCAGCTCGCCAGCGCCTGGTCGCAGCGCGGCTCGAAGGCGCAGCCCGGTGGCGGCGCAAGCGGACTCGACACCTGGCCGCGAATCGCGAACAAGCGCTTGGGCTTCGGTTGCCCAGGAACCCGCGCCTTGCCCGGCAGGCAGGCCAGCAGGCCCTGCGTGTACGGATGCTCGGGCTGCGCGAACAACGGCCGCACCGGCGCACGCTCGACCACGCGGCCCGAGTACATGACCACCACGTCGTCGGCATGGTGCGCCACCACGCCCAGGTTGTGCGTGATGAACAGGATGCTCATGCCCGTCTCGGCCTGCAGCCGGCGCATGAGTTCGAGGATCTGCGCCTGGATGGTCACGTCGAGCGCGGTGGTGGGCTCGTCGGCGATCAGCAGCGTCGGGTCGCAGGCCATCGCGAGCGCGATCATCACGCGCTGGCGCATGCCACCCGACAGCTGGTGCGGGTACTCGTGGATGCGTTGGGCCGCAGCCGGAATCTCCACCAGCTCCAGCATGCGCAGCGCATGGGCCAAGGCCGCCTTGCGGTCCAGCCCCTTGTGCAAGCGCACGCTCTCGGCAATCTGCTCGCCGATGGTGAAGACCGGGTTCAGGCTCGTCATGGGCTCCTGGAAGATCATCGACAGCTGGTTGCCGCGCAGCGAGCGCATCTCGCGCTCGCCGATCTGCAGCAGGTCGAGCGTCTTGCCTTCGCGGGTGACGAAAGAGGCCGATCCGCTGACCTGCGCGTTGGCGGTCTTGGGCAGCAGGCGCATCAGCGTGAGGCTGGTGACCGACTTGCCCGAGCCCGACTCGCCCACCAGCGCGGTGGTCTTGCCGGGCTGGATCGAGAAACTCACGTCGGCCACCGAACGGATCAGGCCGTCTTCGGTGGGGAAGCTGGTGCTCAGGTTGGTGACCGTGAGGCGTGGGGTGGTGTTCGCGGTGTTCATCACGAGGTCTTCTTGAGTTTCGGATCGAGCAGGTCGCGCACACCATCGCCCAGCAGCTGCAGCGACAGCGCCGTGAAGATGATCGCCAGGCCCGGGAACAGCACCACCCAGAAGGCCTGGTGCGCATACTGCTGGCTGCCCGCGACCATGGTGCCCCAGGTGGGGATCTCGGGCGGCACGCCGACGCCGAGGAACGACAAACCCGCTTCGGCCAGGATCGCGTAGGCGAAGATGAACGACACCTGCACGAGGATCGGCGACATCAGGTTCGGCAGGATGTGGCGCCACAGGATGCGCGAGGTGCGCACGCCCAAGGCGCGCACGGCCTCCACGAAGAGAAGTTCGCGCACCACCAAGGTCGAAGCCCGAACCACCCGCGCCACGCGCGGCGTGTAGACCAGCACCAGCGCGAGCACGGTGTTCATCAGCGACGGCCCGAGGATGGCCACCAGCGCGATGGCCAGCAGGATGTCGGGGAAGGACATCATGGCGTCGACCACGCGCATCAGCGGCGCATCGAGGCGGCGGAAGAACCCGGCCATCAACCCCAGCACCGTGCCGGCGATGACCGCGCCCAGCGCCGTGAGCGCCGCGATGGCCAGCGAGTAGCGCGCGCCGTGCACGATGCGCGAGTACATGTCGCGGCCCAGTTCATCGGTGCCCAGCAGGTGTTCGGCGCTGGGCGCCTTCAGGCGCTGGAGCACCGCGGTGTCGTTGGGGTCGGCCGAGGCGACCAGTGGCGCGCCGATGGCCATGATGGCGATCACCAGCAGCACCAGGGCAGAGACCATCACGATGCGGCGGTGCATCAGCTGGCGGAGCATTCGAGGCATGCGCATCGTTCAGACCTTCACGCGCGGATCGACGACGGCATACAGCAGGTCGATCGAGAAATTGATGAGCACATAGATCGCGGCAATCACGAGCAGCGCGCCTTGAATCACGGGGTAGTCGCGCCGCAGCACGGCGTTGACCACGAGGTTGCCCACGCCGGGCAGGCCGAACACGGTCTCGGTGATGACGGCGCCGCCAATCATGAGCGCGACCGTGAGGCCGATCACCGTGACGATGGGCACCAGCGCGTTGCGCAGCGCGTGCTTGAGCACGACGACCTTCTCGCTCAGGCCCTTGGAGCGCGCGGTGCGCACGTAGTCTTCACCGAGCACGTCGAGCATCGAGGCGCGCGTGAAGCGGATGATGAGCGCGGAGTTCAAGAGGCCCAGCACGGTGGCCGGCAGCACCAGCGCGTGCAATCTCTCGGCAAACGGCGCATCGGGCGCGCCGTAGCCCGACACCGGGAACCACCCGAAGGACACCGCGAAGATCTGGATCAGCACGATGCCCAGCCAGAAGCTGGGAATGCTCGCACCCAGCATCGCGATGCCGGTGAAGAACTGGTCGACCACGCGGCCGCGGAACACCGCAGAGACGATGCCGCAAGGCACGCCAATGAGCGCGGCGATGGCCACGGCCAGCAGGGCCAGCAAGGTGGTGGGCTCGGCGCGCTCCCACAGTGCCTGCGTCACAGGGCGCTGCAAAAAGATCGAGGTGCCCAGGTTGCCCTGCAGCACTTCACGCAGCCAGTAGCCGAACTGCACGGGCAGGGGTTTGTCCAGGCCGTAGTCCTTCTGCACGCGGGCGATGTCGGCGGCGGTGGCCTGGTCGCCCAGCAGCACGGAGATCGGGTCGCCCGAAGCCGCGCGTGTGAGCACGAAGACCAGCACGGCCACCAGGGCCAGCACGATGAGCATGCCGCCCGCGCGCGAGGCGATGTAGCGAAGCGATGCGCTCTTGATCATGACGAGAACTCGATGGCGGCGGCGCTGCCGACGGCCACGTACTGGCCGGTGAACTGCACGTCGCCGTTCTTCTTCACGCGGAAGATGGTCACGTTGTCGCCCTGCTTGTTGTGGCACACGTAGAGAAAGCGCCCGCTCGGCTCGAGCGTGCAGCTGCGCGGGTAGTTGCCGCGCGTCCACTCCTCGCGCACGAGGGTGGGTGCGCCGGTGCGCGCATCGACCTTGAAGATCGAGATCGAATCGTGCAGCCGGTTGAGCGACACGAAGTGCGTGCCGCCCGGCAGCATGCGGATGCCCGAGGCGTAGCTGGTGCCCTTGAAGCCGGCGGGCAGCGCCGAGGTCTCGCTCACCAGCGTGAGCACGCCGGTGGCGCCGTCGTAGCGCAGGAAGGCGATGGTCGAGGCCTCTTCGTTGACGAGGTAGACCCACTTGCTGTTCGGGTGGAAGGCGAAGTGGCGCGCGCCCGAGCTCTCGGACACGGCCACCGTGCTCGGCTGGCTCAGCACGCCGGTGGCGCGGTCGAAGCGGTACGAGATGACGCGGTCGAGCCCCAGGTCGGCCACGAGCACGAAGTTGCCGGCCGGGTCGGCCTGCACCATGTGGGCGTGCGGGCCGTCGTGGTCGCTGGTGGCAAAGCCCTCGTGCGAACGCGCGGCCAGCGGCACCACGTCGGCGCCGGGCTTGCAGGGCGTGGCGGCGCCGCAGGCCGCGACGTCCTTGTAGACGACGGCGGCGCGGTCGGTGTCGAAGCTTCCGTCGGTGCGCAGCGCGATCACGCTGACGTCGCCGCTGGCGTAGTTGGCGGTGAACACGAAGCGGCCGTCGGGGTGCACGCTCAGGTGCGCCGGGTCCTTGCCGCCGCAGGGCATCTCGGCCACGAACGACAGCGCGCCGTTGGCGCCGATGCGAAAGGCCGAGACGGAACCGGCCTCGAACTCGTTGGCGGCGTAGAGCATCGGCAGCGTCGGGTGGCGTGCCAGCGAGGCGGGGTTGCGCAGCTTGGCATCGCTGCCCGCGCTGGCCACGGCCGGCGGTGCGCCGGGAATAGGCTTGAGCGCGCCGGTCGCGCCGTCCACCACGAACTGGTGCACGCCCAGGCCGCGCCCGCCGCGCCACGGCTTGCCGCCGTCGCTGTAGGTGCCGACGTAGGCGTAGACCGGGCCGGAAGTGGCGGCCTGGACGGTGGAGGCTGTGAGGCCTAAGGCTCCGAGGCCGGAGGCCAGTGCGCTGGCTTGCAAAAGTTGGCGACGCGATGGCATGGCGGTGCTGCTCCGGGCCTTACTTGATCTTCGCGTTCCAGAAGAACGGCCAGGTCGCGGGCTGGTAGTTGTCCAGCGCCGGGCTCTTGGCCGAGAGGCCGTTGAACTTGCCGACGTTGATGTAGGGCACCTCGTCGTACACCACCTGCTGCACCTTGCCCCACAGCGCGCCGCGCTTGGCCGGGTCGCTCTCGGTGTTGAAGGCGCTGAGCGCAGCCTTCTTGGCGGGCGAATCCCACCAGCCGGGCGCGCCGTCGCCCAGTTGCGGCGGCGAGAGCATGGGCTCGGGGAACTGGCCCGAGTGGGTCACATAGATGTCCCACAGCTTCGGGTCGTTGCGGCGTTGCACGAGCGTGGCCCAGTCGACCACGTTGAGGTCGACCTTGAAGCCGGCGCGCTTGAGCTGCTCGGCCATCAGCAGCGACATGTTGTAGTGGAAGTCGTACTGGCGGCTGGTGAGCACGCGGATCGGTTCGCCCTTATAGCCGGCCTTGGCGGCGGCGTCCTTGGCCTTGGTGGCGTTGCGCTGGTTGTACTGGTCGGCGCCGGCCGCCGAGTAGAACGGCGAGCCCTTGGGGAAGTGGTTGGCCTCGGCCACGAAGAAGCGCGTGTCGCCGAAGCCGGCCGCGAGCATCTCGCCCTGGCCCAGCGCGGTCTGCACGGCCTGGCGCACCGCCTGGTTGGCGGCCACGCCTTCCTTGGTGTTGAGCACGAGGTAGGGGAAGCCGAACGACGGCGTCATGATCGGCAGCGTCTTGCCGCCGGCCTTCTCCAGGCGCGGCAGCGCTTCCACCGGCAGCAGGTCGGCGAAGTCGTACTGGCCGGCCAGCGCGCCCTCGACGCGCGTGCTGGCGTTGGGCACGGGCACGAAACGCAACTCTTCAATGGCGGCTTCACGCTTGCCGCCATAGCCGCTCGCGGGCTCCTTGCGCGCGGCGTACTTGTCGAAGCGCGTGAGCAGCACGAACTGGTCGGGGCGGCGCTCCTTGAACTTGTAGGGGCCGGTGCCGACGAAGTCTTTCAGCGGCGAGGCGATGGAATCCTTGGCCATGATGGCCGCCATGCCGCTGGGCAGCGCGAGCTGCGACAGCAGCGGCGCGTACGGCGCCTTCAGCACGATCTCCACGCCCAGCGGGCCCTTGGCCTTGAGGCTCTCGATCTCCTTGCCCACGGCCTTGCCGCGCGGCGACTGGTCCATCCAGCGCTGCAGGCTGGCGACCACGTCGTCGGCCGTGAGCTCGCGCCCGTTGTGCAGCGCCACGCCCTTGCGCAGCGCGATGGCGTAGGTCTTGCCGTCGGCCGAAATTTTCGGCATGCCCTCGGCCAGCATCGGCACCACGTTCCACTTGGCGTCGAAGGTGTAGAGCGTCTCGTACACGTGCTGCATGATGGTTCCGACCAGGTCGGCCGTGGAGGCCATCGGGTCGAGCGTCTGCGGCTCGGCCACCATCGCCAGCGTGGCGAAGTTGCGCGGGCCCTGCGCGTGGGCGCTGGGGTGAGGCAGTGCGGCACACAGCATCGCGAGCAGGGAAGCTCCCAGCAGGCTGCGCTTCGACAGGCGGGGCAGGCGCTGGACAAGACCGGCGTGAGACATGGAGAACTCCTTCATGGGGCGGACTGATTTATGAAAGAAATTTTCTTTCTGGCCCAGACTTTGAAGCAGACTTCGTGCCAAATCATCCGTGTTAACCCTTGTTGAGTGGTTATTCTGAAAAAGTCTTTCAAATCGGATGGATACTGCGGCCCTCACCCGCCCCACTCAACCCTCTCACTCCCAGGAGTTCCCATGCCCCTCGAATACCTCGGCGCCCCGCCCATCGCCTCCGACCGCCAGGCCCGCCCTTTCTCCCCCGCCGTGCGCGCGGGCGATTTCGTCTACGTGTCGGGCCAGGTGCCCGCCAACGCGCAGGGCGAGATCGTGGCCGGCGGCATCGAGGTGCAGACGCGCCAGGTGATGGAGAACCTGAAGACCGTGCTCGCGCTGGCCGGCGCCACGCTCGACGACGTGTGCAAGAGCACCGTCTGGCTGCACGACGCGCGCGACTTTGGTGCCTTCAACCGCGTCTACATGAGCTACTTCGGTGAAAACAAGCCGGCGCGCTCGACCACCGAGGCGCGCCTCATGGTCGACGCGAAGGTCGAGATCGACGTCGTCGCCTACAAGCCGAAGGCCTGATCAGGCCGGTCGCAGTTCGGTCTTGCGCTGAATGATGCGTGAGACCAGCCCGTACTCCACGGCCTCCGTGGCCGACAGCCAGCGGTCGCGCTCGATGTCGGCCAGCACCACGTCGATGGGCTTGCCGGTTTCGCGCGCGATCTCGTGCGCGATGCGCTGGCGGGCCTTGATGATTTCCTGCGCCTGGATCGCGATGTCGGTCGCCTGGCCGCCCGCGCCGCCGCTGGGCTGGTGGATCAAAAAGCGCGTGTTGGGCAGGCACACGCGGCGCTCGCGCGGCGCCGCCAAAAACAGGTGCGTGGCGGCACTGCCGACCCAGCCGGTGCCGATCATGTGCACCGGCGCGCTGATGAAGCGCACCACGTCGTGGATCGCGTCGCCCGACTCCAGGTGCCCGCCGGGCGAGCTCACGAGGATGTCGATGGGTTTGTCGCCGCTGTCGGCATCGAGTGCGATGAGCCGGCGCGTGACGTCGGCCGCCACGCTGTCGGTGATGCTGCCGAAGATCAGCAGCGTGCGCGACTTGAACGCCTTTTCCTCGAGGTAGGAATTGCGCGGCTCGGCCGTGGCCGCGGGCGGAGTGTCGTCGTCGGTTTCCAGTGTTGAAAACATGGGCTGCATGAAGAAAGCTCCTGTGGTTGAACTGTCTTGACGAACAAGCCCACAGTTTCGTGACATTGCGCCTGCTGTGGCAAGCAGCACCGTGGTGCCGCGGTGTCACTTGCCACTCAGGCGGCCATCCGGGGCGACACCACGGCCCTTCGGGGTGTACCGACGCCGGCCAGCACCGGCCGGCCCGTCATCGCGCCGCAATGGTCCAGCGCCTGGCGCAGGACGGTATCCACGTTGCGCAGCGACAGCCCGTAGTGGGAGGCCACCTCCTGGCGCGTCTTCTCCTCGATGCGCAAGGCCTCGAGCACCGCCCGGTGACGCCGCGGCAGGCCCTGCATCGCGCGGTCGACCGAACCGACTTCGGCGCGCACCTCGGCCATGTCCTCGGGCCCGGGCGCGTGGTCGATGGCCGACTCGACGGCGGTGTGCGGGTCGTCCACATAGCGCCATGCCCCCTCGCTGCGCAACCGGTCCATGGCCAGGTTGCAGGCCACGCGATAGACGTAGGCGCTGGGGTTCTCCACGGGTGCGCCCACCCGCAGGTGACCCAGCCGCAGCCAGGCGTCGTGCAGGCATTCGCTGGCCATCTCGGCGCACCCGAGATGGCGGGTCAGCTTGCGCCGCAACCCTTCGTAGTTGGCGCAGAGAAAAACCTGCAGCGCCAGGCGACGCTGCGCTTCGTCCCGCAGCGCATCGGCCGCCTCGTCGCGCGCCGGTGCTTCCTGTTCGCAAAGGACACTGGGTGCCATGACATGCCGCTCCTGCCCGCCTAGCGGTCCTGCTGCAGGCGACGACGCTCGTCGCTGCTCAGGGCGGCCCAGTGCCTGGGGTCGATCTTGCGGCCCATGCCCACCACCTGCACGGGGTTCTGCGGGTCGTAGTCGACCTGCGCCCCGGATTGCAGTCCCGACCGCGGCGCCGGCGCGTCGCGCCCCTCTTGTGCGGGCTCGTTGCCGAAGCCGAGCACGCGCACCGTGAAGACCGACGCCAGCGCCTGCCGCGCGGCCGCGCGCTCGCGCTGCACCGCGTCCTGCGCCGCGGCCGTCGCCTGCGCAGCGGCAGCGCTCGCGTTGGTGAGCGCGCCGATGTTCACCGACGCGATCACCGGCAGGCCCTTGGTCTCGCCCTTGACCTGGATGTTGTCCGCGTTGAGCACCTGCAGCGCCGCAATGTTCAGGTTGCCCGCCACGCGCAAGCCCGCATCGCCGGCGTTCACGGTGCCGCGCGGCGCGACCAGGTCGACGTCGCCGTCGCCCACGGTGCCGATGCCGCTGCCGCTCATGTCCGACTTCTCGCGGATCACCGTCACGCCGTCCAGGTCGGTGGACACCTCGGGCGCCGATGGCACGCGCAAGGTCTTGGCGCCGCGCCCGGCGTCGATGTCGCCGACGGTGGACCAGATGATCTGGTCGCTGCCCTGCTTCGTGACCTCGGGCACGAACGACAGGATGCGCGACTGGTTCACGGTGACGTCGTTCCTGGCCGCAATGCCGATGTGCCCCGACGCCAGCGTCACCAGACCGTAGCCGGCCGGCACCGCGGCGCCCAGCGCCGCCACCTGCAGGCCGCCGCCGGGCGTGAGCACGTCGATGTCGCCGCCGGCCATGGTGCGCAGCATCAGCTTGTTGGCCGCCACGTCGCCCTTCCATGTGTCGCCCGGGAACAGCGTCTCGATGGCCGTGTAGCCGCGGTTGTAGCCGCCGTTGCGCGGCAGGCCGCCGGTGCCCGGCTCGTTCTGGTCGCGCCCGGCTTCGCGCAGTTCGAGCAGGTAGACCTGCCGCAGGAACTGCTGCTGCGCGAGCTGGGGCAATTTCTGGAAGCGCGCCCAGGCTTCGAGCGGCTCCAGCTTTTCGCCGGTCATGTCCGACATGAACGACACGAGGCCGCGGCGCACGGTTTTTTCCTGCCCGCCCGCGCGCGTTTCGACCTGGTCCACCAGGTAGATGGGCAGCACGCTGCCGACCGCGCCCCGGGTCTTCAGGTAATCGGGCATGGACGCGACCTTCGACGGATCGAGGTAGGCGGCCGTGAACGCGTCGTAGCCCACCGCATGGTTCAACCCAGCCATGGCGGTGATGGCGGCGCCGTGTTCCGGGAGGCCCTTGACCTGCGTCTCGGGCAGCGCGCGGTTGTTCCGGTCGTAGCGCTGGTTGCCCAGCGTCTGCACCTGCAGGTTGTCGGCGTACAGGTCGCGGCCGGCGGCCAGCACCAGTGTGCCGGGGCCCTGAATCTCGATGTTGCCGGTCAGGCCCACCGAGAGGTCGTTGTTCGGGTCCAGGCGCGCCGTGCTCTGCATCGCCAGGATGTCGTTGCCCGCCTCCAGCAGCGTGACGTCGGAACCACGCAGGTTGCGCCCCGCCAGCCGCAGGCCGCGGATGTCGGTGCCCGCGCGCACCCAGGTCTGCTCGTTGGCCTTCACGTCGAGCCCCACGATGGAGCCCTGCGATGCATAGATGCGGCTGGGCTCGAAGTCGTTGGCCAGCGGCAGCACCTCGGGGTTGTTCACGCTGCGCAGGTACGAGTTGTTGACCGGCGAGGCCAGTGCCCGCTCGATCAGGTTGTCGAGCATGTCCTCCATGTTCATCTGGCTGAACGGCGAGCCCGCGCCGCCCGGCATGTAGCCCGTGGGCATCATCGCGGGCGTGGCGTAGGCCATGACGAGCGGCGCGTCGAAGCGGATGTCGTTCTTCGCGACCACCCGCACGTCGTTGGTGGTGCCCGGCAGCACGTACAGCGGCCCGTCGATGGCAATGCCGCCATTCAGGGCGGCCGCCGAGAAGCGCGCCGGATACCGGTTGCCGCCGAAGCCCACCAGCGTGTCCTTCTCGACCCAGCGCAGCAGCAGGTCGCGGAAGATGAACTCGGTCCGGTTCACGAAGGTGATGTTGCCGCCGGTCGACACCAGCCGCAGCGCGCTGCGGTCGGTGTAGCCGCTCATGTAGGCGCCGTAGTTCAGCACCTGGCCGTCGCCTCGAAGGCCCTCGCCGTAGGTCACCAGCAGCGGATCGACCACGGTCTGCAGGCGAAGGTCGCCAGCCGTGCGAAGGCTCAGCGTGGCGTCGCCCAGCGCGAGGATCGGCGCCACGGTGTAGCTGGACTTCGTGAGTCCGCCGCCGCTGTCGTCGCGGGTTATCGTCACCGTGTGGCCGACCGCCGTTTCGCCGGCGCGGATGTCGCCCGCGCCGCGCGCCACGTAGTACTGCCCGCCGCGGATCGCGCCGCCGGCCTGCACCGTCATGGCGCCGCCGTTGCGCATTTCCATGGCCATGGCTTCGCTGACGGAACGGCCGCCGCGCATGCGCATGTGGGTCGGCAAGGCGACCAGCAGGTTGCGCAGGTCGCCGCCGGCGTCCACGCTGACGTTGCCGCCGCCCAGCGCGCCAACGCCCTGCTGGAAGCGCCCGTAGTCGATCCACCAGCTCGACTGCTCGGGTGCGTGAATGACGGGGCCGTAGACGCCGTCGGGGTTCCAGCCGTTTTCGCCGTTGGTGTATTCGCCGAAGAAGCGCTTTTCATTGAGCGTGCCCTGCCGGTTGAGCCATTCGCTGAAGTGCTGGCCCGACGGCGCGGCCTCGATGCTGCCCTGCGCGCCGATGGCGAGGTTGCCGCCTTCCACGCCGTAGCTCGCGTTCGGGTTGGCGGTGGAGAAGTCGCTCCACACCGTCGTGTCCTTGCGCCCGGCGGTGTAGATCACCGATTCCTTG
Organism: Variovorax sp. FW301-JW7; assembly: GCF_058788795.1. Taxonomy (NCBI): domain Bacteria; kingdom Pseudomonadati; phylum Pseudomonadota; class Betaproteobacteria; order Burkholderiales; family Comamonadaceae; genus Variovorax; species Variovorax sp. FW301-JW7. Next base: position 686,822 of record NZ_JBYTBC010000004.1, on the reverse strand, counting down.
TGCGCCAGCGTGAGGTCGCGGCCCGCGCGCACCTCGAGGTCGCCGGTGCCGGTGCGCACGAGCTTGCCCGCGCCGTTGTCCGGCTTCGGGTCGCTGTCGGTGGGTACGGCGGTGTTGGCCGTGCCCACGGTGATCGACCCCTTGCCCGCGGCCTGTGCCGCGAGCGGCTTGAGCGCCATCGCATCGGCCGAGGCCAGCTCGCCGCCGGCCACCAGCCGCAGGTTCCACGACGGGCCCGCCTGCAGCCGGCCGCTGCGGTCGGCCGCGTCGAAGCCATCGCTCAGGTGGCCGTTGATGGCGAGGTTGCCGCCCGCGCGCAAGGTCAGCGTGCCTTCGCGCGCGCCGGAGAAATCGCTGAAAAGATTCCAGTCGCTGTTCAACGCGAGGTCGCCCGCGCTGCGGACCTCGATGCCGGGCATCACGGCCAGCCCGGTGCCCAGCCGTGCCGCCACCCCGCCCGATGCGGCCCTGAAACGCGCGGCATCGGCAATGGCGTCGGGCTTGACCGAATCGACCGTGGCGCCGTCGTAGTCCTTCACGTCGTAGACGCTCACGCCTTCGAGCACCGCCGAGCGCGCACCGTTCACCGCAACGTTCAGCGCGCCGACCGCGACGTCGTCGTGCGCGGCGTTCTGCTGCGCGCGCAGGCGCACCTTGCCGCCTTCGTTGCCGGCCACGTCGATCAGGCCGCCTTGCAGGTTGAGTTGCCCGCCCGCCGCTTCGAGCGTGACGCGGCCGTTGCCTAGGCTGCCGGTGGCACCGGCGAGCAACTGCGCGCCGGCCTGCATTGTCACGCCGTTGCCGGCGGTGATGCGAATGGCACCGCCGTAGGCCGAGCGCGCATCCACCGTGCCCGAGATGTCGATGCTGCCCCGGTCCGCCGTGAGGCCGAAGTCTTCCACCTGCGTGAAGCCGCCCAGTGCCACGTTGCCCTGGCGGATGCGGAACTGGCGCGAGCGGTTGAAGCCGGCGTCGTTCAGCCGCTGGCTCACGCCGGCGAAATCGGGCAGCGCCTCGATGTCGAGCGCGAAGCTGCCGGCCTTGCCGCCATTGCTTCCCGCCTGCGCCGCGATCAGGCCGTCGAGCACCACCGTGCCGCCCTGCGATGCCGCCAGGCTCAGCGTGCCGGCGTCGCCGCCTCTCGGGTGCGCGGCCAGGTCGAGCCGGCTGCCGGCCTCCAGCCGCACGTCGCCGCCCACCGCCGACAGGCCGATGCGGCCCGCGTCCGCGTATTCGGCCACGTCGAAGAACTGCTTGGCGGAGCCGCTCACGTCGATGGTGGCGCCGCGCGCCACGACAAGGCTGCCGCCGGTCGCCGTCATGTCGATGCTGCCGCCACGCGCCACCGCCCTGCCGTCGAAGGCAATGCTGCGCCCGCTGAGGTTCAGGCGCAGGCCCAGGCTTTCCTGAGGGTCGAACGACGAGGGCTCGCCTTGCGCCGAAGCAACCACCTGCAAGGCGCCGCCCGTGGCAATCGACTGCGCCGCACCGCCGCGGCCGGTCAGCAGCGGCGTGTTCAGCGTGAGCGGCGATGCGCCCGTGTCGATGCCGCCCGCCCCCTCGCCGACGATCACGTTGCGGCCCGCCAGCGTCACCGCGCCGAAGCCCGAGAACGTCTTCTGGCCCGCGCCCAGCACCAGCGTGGCCGCGTCCAGCGTGAAGCCGCCCGCACCGCCGGCGGCGGGCACGCCGGTGCCGCCACCGCCGCTGTTGACGAGCGCGATGCTGTCGCCCTTGATCGTCACGTCGCCCGCGCCGCGGCCCACGAATGCGCCGCCGTCGAAGGTCAGCGATTTCAGGCCGGCAGCGCCCAGATCGAGCGAGCTGTAGAAGTCGAAGTCGGTGTAGCTGCGCAGCGTCAGGCGCGTCGAACGGCCCAGCTGCGCGAGCGCACCGCTGTCCAGCACCATGCCTTCGGTGCCGCCGCCGAAGCCGATGCGGCCGGCCGCCACCGACAGGTCGGTGCCCGCGATCTGCGCCGAGGCCGCCAGTTCCGTCGTGCGCGTGGCGTCGATCAGCAAGGCCGCATCGCCGTTGACGATGGCACCCGCACCGATGGAAACCAGCCCGCCGCGCGAGGTGTCCACGCCCTGGCGGATGACCTTGACCGCATCGCCGGTGGCCACGCGCACCAGCGCGCCCCAGTCCCTGGCCGCCGAGACGAGCACGTCGTCCACCGCGTCCTTGGCGTCGATCACGCCGTCGAAGTTGTCGTCCAGTTGCCCGTCCGGGTCGGCGTAGACCGCCGCCACCCGCGGCTTCATGACCAGGTTGCCCGCGCCGCGCCCGCCCGCGCCCTTCGCGCTGACGCGGCTTCCGCCTTCGATGGCCACCTTGTCGCTGGCCGCCAGGATGATCTCGGGGCCGAACAGCTCGGAGCCCTCGTTGTTGCGCACCACGATGTCGGTCGCGGTCACGTCCAGTTCCAGGCCGAGCGCGTTGCCCTTGCGCTTGCCGCCCACCAGCAGGCTGCCCGCGCCGAAGTTCGACAGGCTCGCCGCATCGATGACAAGGTAGCCGTCGGCCTGCAGGCTGGCGCTGTCCTGCCCGCTGCCGACGATGGCGATCTTCTTGCCGGCAATGTCCACCAGCCCGCCGCGCCCGCCCTCGTCGGGTGCCGAGCGCAGCGTGCCGTCCAGCACCAGCCGGCGGCCGGCGTCGAACACCACCGCACCGCCGTCGCGCGGCAGGCGCGGCGTGACCACGTTCTGCCCGGTCAGGCGGTACTGCGTGAGCTTGAAGGCCTCGGACGAGAAGAAGTCGTTGGCCGTGGCCTCGTTGTATTCGGAGTAGCGCCGCAGCACGGCGCCGGACATCACGCGCCAGGCCGACGCCTGCACGTCCTGGTTGCCGCCGTAGGCGTTGCCGGCCTTGCCCTGCATGACCAGGCTGCCGTCCGGTGCGCGGGTGGCGGGTGCGAGTGCGCCGCCCCAGGCCTTGCCCGTTGCCTGCACCGCGAAGGCGCCGGGCAGCAGCGCATAGCGCGCGGGCAGCAGCGTGTACCAGCCGGCCGCCAGACCGGGGCCGCCGGCGAGCCAGACGCGCTGGCCCGCCGCGGCACCGCCAGCGGGCGCCGCACCGCCCTGCCCCGGCAGGATCGCGTACATGCCCGGCATGTTCAGCATGTCGTGCGAGCCGCCCGGGCCCGGCACGAATTCGGAGGCATGCAGGTCGCCGCCGCCCGCGATGTCCACCACCGCGCCACGCGCCAGCGCCACGTCGGGCGACTTCATGGTGATGCGTTTTTCAGGCGGCGCAACCAGCGATCCAGTCGACGGATTGGTGGGATCGACCGCCTTCGACGGGTCGTGCCAGTGCTCGTTGTTGGACAGCGTGCCGAAGGGCACGGTCATCCCGGCGCCCAACACCGAAGTGAGGCTGCCTGCGCCCAGCGACAGGCGCTCGCCGGCGTTCAGCTCGATCTGGCCGAAGGGCGCGCGCAGCACGCCGTTCTGCGCGATCACCGGTGCTTCCAGGCGCAGGCTGCCGCCGGCCGACAGCGGTGCGCTGCCGGCATCGCCCAGGCGCTCGACGGTGATGGAATCGCCGGCGCGGATCACGCCGGTCATCGCGGTGGTCGGGTACACCTGGCCGGCGTTCAGCACCAGCTGCCCGTCCACGTCGAGGTTGACCTGCAGCCGGGTTTCTTCATTGATCGGCGAAGGCAGCGCGCCGCCCATGCGGATCTCTCCGGCTTCGAGCACCGTGCGGCCGAAGCCGCCGATGCGCACGGCGCCGGCCTGGAACTGGGTCGGGTCTTCCGATGCCGAGATGTCGATCAGCGAGCCGGCCACGGTGAGCTGCCCCGCCCCTGCCAACGATACCGGCGCTTCAGGTGAGGCGGCAGGCACGGCCGACAGCACGATGCGTGGCGCGCGCAGCGACGACGACGTGCCCGCGTGCCCGACGATCGGCCCCTGCAGCCAGATCGAGCGGCCCAGCGCGAGGTTCGCGTTGTCCAGGCGAATCGCGCCCTGTGTCGCATTCACCAGCGAGAGGTCGGCAAAGCCGCCGTCCTTGAAGGCCTGCGGACGCACCGTCAGCGTGGACACCTGGCCGGGCTTGTTCAGCAGGTCGCGCAGCAGGTCGCTCGAAAAGAGCGCGTCGCGGAACAGGTCCAGCGCCTGCGGCGTCAGGCCGAACTGCGCCGCATCGAGCGCACCGTTTGCGCCGGGCAGGCCCAGCCGGTCGGACACCACCAACTCCTTCACGTCCGCCAGCTTCGCGAGCAGGGCCGACGACAGGATCATCGGCCCGTCGATCTCGTAGCCGTAGCTGCGCAGGCCGGGCGCCCAGTCGTAGTCCACGCCCTGCCGCCAGTCGCTGCACACGCCGTCCACCGCCAGGCCCACGCAGTCCGGGTCCTGCAGCACGCGTTGCAGTTGCTCCAGCGGCGAGCCGGTCGGGCCCGATGTCGCGGTCATGTTCAGGCGGATGCGCCCGCCGATGCCGTTGGGTCCGCCCGCCTTGCCCACCATCGTGCTTTCGATCAGGCCCTTGCCCGTGATTTCGATCAGGCCGCCGTTGCTGTCCAGCCGGATCTCCGGTGCGGGCCGGGGCACGCGCGTGCCCGAGGGGCCGGCATCGGGCACGCCGTCGATCGTGCCGGTGGCGCCCGACACGTCGATGAGCGCATCTTTCTCCAGCCGCATGTCGCCCGCCAGGATGCTCACCGTGCCGCCGTCGCGCACCTCGCCCACGCGGCGGCCGCTGCTGCTGTCGATGCGGATCAACGGCACGCCGCGCGCCAGCAGCTCGGCGCCGGTTTCGAGGACGACCGTGCCGCCGCTCAGCCCGATGCGGCCCGCCGGTGCGTCAAGGCGCCCGCCGACCGTCAGCACGCCCTGTTCGCCACCGGCGTTCAGCGACAGGCTGCCGCCGGTGTCGGTGCGCACGCTGGCGCCCCGCGCGATGCGGACCGGGCCGTTCTCGGTGCCGAGCGACAGCGCCGCGGGGCTTCGCGCCGCGCGCTCGTCGGGCCGCAAGATGCCAAGGGGCGCTGCCTCGGCCAGGTTGCGGCCGCTGGGCAGGTCGCGCCAGGCGAAGTTGTTCAGGTCGATGCTGGTGGCCTGCTGCGACACCGACACGCCTTCGGGCACCACGATGCCCTTGCCTTCGCCGCGCACCGAGACCGTGACGTTGCCGAACCCGCGTTCGCCGAAGAGCGTGGGCGGCAGCATCACCACCGAAGAGGCCGAGGGCGCGCCGGCTTCGTCCGGCGGCGAAACGGGCGGCACACCACCGATCTGCACCGCCGAGGCGGTCTGGATCGACAGGCTGCCCGCCGAGCCCGCCGCATGGGCGCGCATGTTCAGTGCGTCCAGGTCCAGGTCGGGCGTCACGCCGGACAGCAAGATGGACCCCGCATTGCCCACGCGCAGCGTCGGCAGGCCCTGCTTGCCGGGGTCCACGCGGCCACCGCCGGACACGTCGAGCACGGCATCCTTGTGGACCACGATCTTTCCGGCAATCACCGTGATCCCGCCGCCGTCCAGCGCCCAGGCGCCGCGCAGCGCGCCGTCGCGCCAGGTGTTGATCCACTGGCCGCTGGCGTCCAGCCGGCCCTGCTCGCCGATCTCCACTTTTCCGTAGGCCGACGAAAGCCCGATCTGCCCGCCCGGCACGCGGATCAGTCCGTTGATGCGGATGTCGTTGGTCGAGCCTTCGGTGCCGGCCACCGAGAGCGACGCGCCCGGCGAGAGGTTCAACGCGGCGCCGCTCGCAAGCTCGAAGTCGCCGTTGATGTGGTTCAGCACGATGCTGCCCATGCCCGAATTGCTCAGCATGTCGTCCGACAGGAAGGTGAGCTTGCGCGACTTCTGCTCGCCCGGCTTCAGCTGCACATAGAAGTCGTCGCCGAGCTTCGTGTTCGCATCGAAGTCCTGCGCGAGCCGCTTCGGGTCGTGGCTGACGATGATGGTGCCCGGCGACCAGGGCCGCCCGTCCGGCGAGTTCTCGCCCAGCTGCAGCCGGCCGCCCTTGTTGCCGCCCGGGTTCTTCGACTGGCGCTCGCCCACCACCACGCCGCCCAGCATGTCGCCCTCGAGCACCATGGTGTCGCCCGCGTAGATCTGCACGGCGCCGGCCTTGCGCCCTTCGGTGTAGCCGGCTTCCTTGTAGTCGGCGCCGATCAGCGGTGTGCGCCAGGTGGTCTTCACGCCCCAGCGCGCATGCTGGTTGGTGAACTCGCCCGCGATGCCGGTGTAGTCGGTGTCGGACATGGCCCGGTCCATGGTGTGCACGCGGCCGCCCGCGCCCATGAGCTTGGTCGCGGTGTTCATGCCGTCGGTGTAGCGCACCGAGCCGCCGGACACGTCGAGCATCGATCCCGTGCGCGTGATCACCGAGCCGCCCGAGCGCATCTCGATGCTGCCCGCGTTGGCCGAAAGCTCGCCCAGGTCGGTCTTGCCCACGCCCACCCAGCCGCTCACGTCGCCCAGCGGCGTGCCCACCCAGGCACCGGGAATGTAGGTGGCGCCGTCAGGGCCCAGCACCCATTGCACGCCCGCCATCGGGCCGTCCTTGAACACGCCGCTCACGCGCCGGTCGACGATCACCTTCTTGCCACGCACCCACGCGTCGAGCTGCATGGGTGAGTCGCGCAGTTCGTTGATGCGCAGTTCGGCCTCGATGAAGTTACGCGACATGGCCACCTGCATGCCCTGCAGGCCGGCCACGCTGAGGAAGGCATCGTTGTCCACGTAGATGCGGCTCGCGTCGCGCAGGCTGCCGGGCTTGAAATACGGGAACAGCGTGAACATCGGATTGACCGCCGACTCGAGCTTGATGGTTCCCGCCGGCACCAGCACGCCGGCCTTCGAGCGGATGTCGATCAGTTGCCCGTACAGGCTCACGCGGCCCGGCTGGTAGCGCGTGGCAAGCGCCGATGCCTCGATCTCGCTCGTGTCCGAGGTGTCGGGCAATACCTGCGAAATGCTGCCCTCGCCCAGTGTGAGCGTGCCGGCCGACCAGTTGATCAGGTCGTTCACGCCATCGGCGTACATGTGCGAGCCCAGGCCCCAGGCGCGCAGCAGGATCGAGCCGTTGCGGTTGTTCAGCGCCGTGGTTGCACTGAGCACGCCCGACTGCCGCACGTCCTGCGCCTGCAGGGTGATGTTGCCGCGGTCGGCCTGCACGGTGCCGGTGTTGACCACCTCGTAGCCGACCGCCTTGGCGCGCGCCGCCATCTCGGGCATGACGACATCGCGCAGGCCGGCGACGAAGTTGGCGTCGGCATAGACCGGCGAGAGCTTGAGCGCGCCCCACACCTGCCCGCCAGTGAAAGCCCAACCGGGCACTGCCGAAGCGGCCACGTCGAGGCCGCGGGGCGCGTTCGGGTCCTGCGTCGATGGCGTCTTCAGGTAGATGTTTTCGCCGGCCGCGAGGATGACCTGGCCGTCGGGCGCCGAGATGCGGCCCGCGTTGCGCACCTTGGGCGCGAACAGCATGACCTTGCCGCCGCTGTTCGCCGCCAACTGCGCACCTGCGTCGACACGCACTTCGCCGGGCGCCGCACCGGGAACGAAGCGGTCCACGTCGCCCATCTTGTCGGGCGCGCCGCCGACGCCGGGCTTGAAACCCGCGTCGCCGTAGATCAGGGGCCGCTCGGAGGTGAACTCACCGAACTGGGGAATCGGGAAATCGTTGCCCTGGTTGGTGAGCACCTGCGGGTTGTTGATGCCCAGCTTGAACTGCTTGTCCGACAGCGCAAGGCTGGACGCGACCAGCGAGCGCGTGTCCACCTGGCTGGAGCCGGTGAAGACGATGCCGTTGCGGTTGACCAGGTACACCGAGCCGTCGGCCTTGATCTGCCCGGCAATCCGGCTGGGGCGGCCGCTCGGATCGTTGATGCGGTTCAGCGCGATCCATGCGTTGGTGCCGTCGGGCTTGGCGCCGCCCTTCTGGTCGAACTGCACCGTGGTGTGCTTCCCGACGTTGAAGCTCTCCCAGTTCAGGATCGCCTTGTCGTCGGTCTGCTCGATGCCGACCACGGTGCGGCCGCCCGCCGCGGTCTGCACCGGCGCCCTGGCATTGAGCCAGCCTGCGGTGAGGCTGTTCGTATCGACCTTGAGCCCGCCGTCGGCCAGGCCGTCGGGGATGTCCGAGCCCCCGTTCGATGCGGCCTCACGTGCGGCCGCCTGCGCCGCCTGTTGCGCGGCAATGGAGCGCGCCGCCATGTTCAGGTTGCCCATGGAGCGCTGCAACTGTTCGCCGGCCTTGCGCTGCTCCAGCGGGTTGGTCAGCATCGATGCCGGCATGCCGTTGGGCAGGCGGCCCGTCGCCGAGGCGGTGTTCTGCACCGCGCTCTTGTTGGCGAACCAGGCGCCGCTGAAGGCCTGCTGGGCCTGGGCATCGAGCACCAGGGCGCCGTTGGCCGCCAGCGTCATGGCAATGGCGCGCGCGATCGGCGCCATGCGAAAGCGCCGCGCCTGCCGCCGGTTGCGCGCCTTCGTTGCGTGGATCGGTGTGAGGGGCCCGCGTGTGCTCATGAGTCGTTTCCGCCGGAAAGTTGAGTCGATGCACTACGACGAACGGGCGCCCCACGACCCCGCAACTTATTTTTCAGGCCGCGCACCACGGCCGTCCGATTCAGCTGAGAACTGTCAACCCGCCCGGCAACGAACGGGCGTCGAGATCGAAGGCATGCTGCAGCTGCACCAGCGCCAGGTCGAGCGATGCGATGTAGAAGCTCCCGGTGACCAGGCGGCTGCGCGCAGCCGTGTTCATCAGCACCACGCGGCCGCGCCGGTAGCGGTTAATCTCGTCGAGCACGTCGGACAACCGGGCCTGCGTGAACACCAGCTCGCCCTTGCGCCAGGCCGACAGGTTGGCGGCGCCGACCAGCGCCACGCTGCTCACCGACGTGCCGTCGTACACCGTCTGCTGGCGTGCGCGCAGCTCACGCGCACCCGCGGGATGCTCCACGCGCACCGCGCCTTCGATGCAGGTCACGCACACCTTGGCGTCCAGGTAGCGGACCTCGAAACGCCCCGACTCGGCCAGGCTGCGGCCGGCCCCGGCCACGACGCCGAAGGGCCGCGCGCCGCTGGCCGACGACAGATCGAACGCGGCCTCGCCCTCGAGCAGGTCGACGCCGGTCGTCCGGCCGTCCACCGTGCGGCGCCGGATGCGGGTCTGGGTGTTCAGGGTGACCTGCACCCGCTCGGTGAGGCCCACCTCCAGCTGCTCGCCGGTGGCGGTGCGGTAGTCGGCACCCGATCCCGCCGGCGCGGGCCACAAGCCCGCGGACGGATGGAACACCGCCACGCCCGCGACACCGGCCATGGCCGCCGCGCCCGCTGCCGCACCGAGGAAGGCGCGGCGCGCGAGCACCGGCCGGGGCTGGTGGCGCGCATGAAACGCCGCCGCATCGGCATTGGTGCGAAGCACGCCGGCAGAGGCCTGACCGAGCACGGCCCATTGCGCCCTGGCCTCCTTGAAGACCGCCGCGTGCGCCGGGCTGCGCGCCAGCCAGTGCTTGAAGCGCTGGGCGTCCTGCGGCTTGACGGCCCCCGAATGAAGCAGCCGCAGCCACTCCCAGGCCTCGTGCCGCGTCGTGTCGGCCGCGAGGACGGGATCGTCGACCGGTGCCGTCAGGGGGTCGTGCATCACGGCCGCGGCCCTTCTTCTGGGCCTCGGCCCGCTGCGAGCGCCAGGGTGATTCGATTCTTCACTCCGTACGACGAACGGGCCGCACCGATCCCGCAACTATTTTTTGTCATGGGCCATCCGGGCACTCAGGTAGTCGTGCGCATGCTTGAGTTCGTATTCGACGGTGCGCAGGGAAATGCCCAGGCGCCGGGCCACTTCAGGCTGCGTCAGTCCCTCCATGTGCACGAGCACGACGACCTCGCGCCGCCGCGCCGGCATGCGGTCCAGCAACTTGATCACGGCGTCCAGCTGCGAACGCGCCTCGGCGATCCGCGCGGGTCCCGGCGCCGTGTCGGCCAGTTCCATCAGCGCATCGATTTCTTCGAAAGGCAGGTTGCGGCTCTGGCGACGCTGGATGTCCAGCGCAATGTTGAACGCCATGCGCACGAGATAGCCGCCCGGCCGCTGGATCGGCCCTGCCTCACTTCCGCCCTGGTCGTTCACGCGCAGCCAGGTGTCGTGCAGCGCGTCCTCGGCCAGGTCGGCATTGCGCAACGCGCGGCCCAGCTGGCGCTTGAGGGCGTCGTAGTGCCTGGACAGGTAGTCCATGAGCACGGGGCGGACGTCTTCGGCCATGGACAGGTCAGGACCGCGAGCGGCCGGCCGCCTCGCGGCAGCGCGTTCCGCCGCGCGCATCGGTAGGCAGGATGAGCAGCGTCAAAGGCTGCGGCAGGTCCGGCGGCGGCGCATGCGCGAGGCGCACGCCCCGCAGAACCTCCAGCATCTCGGCGTCGCGGGCCGCGTCGCCAGTCAGGCCGAGCAGGCGCGGCCGGCGAAGCTGGCCCCCCTCGTCCACCTCGAAGCGCAGCAAGGACCGGTACGTTCCTGGCCGCGTGCGCACATTGCCGCACAACGCTTCCCAGACCCGCGCCTGCACCAGGCTGGGGTAGCCCGCCAGGCTTCCAAGGCTGGCCGCGCGCGGGGCCTCCGCCCGGGCCTGCGCCGGCCTCAGCGCGAGCGTGACGGCCGAACCCGTGCGGACCTTTTCGGCCACGAGGCCCGTGCCCTCCAGCAACAGTTCAAGCGCGGTGTCGGGGGCGTAAAGCCCGCGCACCGCGGAGGACGTCAGCCCGGCCAGGATTTCGCTGCGAAAGAGTGCAGGCTGCCGCGTGACGGCGGCATAGCGCTTGAGCGCATCGGCCAAGGGAAGCGAGGGAATGTCGAACGCCAGTGCGGCGTCACCCGCGCCTGGAACCGCGTCGACCGGGGCCTCGCCCTCACGCAGCGGTGATGCAGGCCCGTCGCTCGCCCAGGCCGTGCCGGCCAGCCACGACAGCGCGAGCGCGCAGAGTGCGACGCTGCGGCCTGTAGCGCCCGCGAACCCAGGGTGCACCTCGCTCACCCTCGCGGCACAACGATGCCGCGCGCATCGTCACGCCCGCCGTGAGGATGCGAAAGCCATGGCAGGGAGAAAAGTCGAATCGGCAAGGAGCGCACGCCAGTCGGGAAACTTGCATGCTGTCACCGGCGTGTGACGGTCTCGTTGCAACGTCAGACGTTCCTGCGCCCCGACGCGTGGCGCGCATCCCGTGTGCCGCAGGAAACCCGAGGACGCCCCTCGAGCGGCTGACCGACGCTCAGCCCGCCAGCCGCCCCGCCACCAGCTGCAGCACGCGGTCGCAGCGCTTGGCCAGGTCCTGGTCGTGCGTGACCATCACGAAAGCCGTGCCGTGCCGGTGCGCGAGGTCGAGCATCAGCGCGAACACGGCGTCGGCCGTGCTGCGGTCGAGGTTGCCGGTGGGCTCGTCGGCCAGCACGCAGGCGGGCTTCGTGACCAGCGCGCGCGCAATGGCCACGCGCTGGCGTTCGCCGCCCGACAGCTCGGCCGGCCGGTGGTGCAGGCGTTCGCCCAGGCCCACGCTGGCGAGGATCTTGGCCGCGGCCTGCGACGCTTCGCCGGCCTCGACGCGGCGGATCTTCAGCGGCATCGCGACGTTGTCGAGCGCGCTGAACTCGGGCAGCAGGTGATGGAACTGGTAGACGAAGCCCAGGTGATGGTTGCGCAGCCGGCCCTGCTCGGCGGGGTCAGCATGCGCGATGTCCTTGCCGAGCAGTTCGACCTTGCCCGCGGTGGGTGCGTCGAGCCCGCCCATCAGGTGCAGCAGCGTGCTCTTGCCGGAGCCGGACGCGCCGACGATGGCCAGCGTTTCGCCAGCATGCACGTCGAGGTCGACACCGTGCAGCACGGTGAGATCGATGCGGCCTTCGTGGAAGCGCTTGGTGAGGCCGCGGGCCTTGAGAACAACATCACTCATAGCGCAGGGCCTCGGCGGGGTTCACACGGCTGGCGCGCCAGCTCGGATACAGCGTGGCCAGGAAGGCCAGGATGAGGGAAATGATCGCGATCGGCATGATGTCGCTTTGCTGCGGGTCGCTCGGCATCTTGCTGATCAGGTAGATGTCCTTGGGCAGGAAGCTGGCGTGGAAGAGCTGCTCCAGGAAGGGCACGATCACGTCGATGTTGTAGGCGATGCCCAGGCCCAGCAGCAGGCCGCCCACGGTGCCGATCACGCCCACCATGGCGCCCTGCACCACGAAGATGGCCATGATGCTGCGCGGCGAGCTGCCCAGCGTGCGCAGGATGGCGATGTCGGCGCGCTTGTCGGTCACGGTCATCACCAGCGTCGAGACGAGGTTGAAGGCCGCCACCGCGACGATCAGCGTGAGGATGATGAACATCATGCGTTTCTCGACCTGCACGGCCGCGAACCATGTCTTGTTCTGGCGCGTCCAGTCGCGGATGAGGAACTGGCCCGGCAGCGTGACGGCGAGCTGGTCGGCCACCTCGCGCGCCTCGTGCAGGTCTTTCAGCTTGAGGCGGATGCCGGTCGGGCCTTCGAGGCGGAACACCTTGGCGGCGTCTTTCTCGTGCACCATCGCCAGCGCCGAGTCGTACTCGTAGTGGCCCGAGTCGAACACGCCGACCACGGTGAACTGCTTCAGGCGCGGCACCACGCCGGCTGGCGTGACCTGTCCGCCCGGCGCCACCAGCGTGACCTGGTCGCCGGGCTGCACGAACATGGAGCGTGCCAGCTCGATGCCCAGCACGATGCCGAACTCGCCCGGCACCAGCTTGTCGAAGGTGCCGCCCTTGGCGATGCCGCCGGTGTCGGTGACCTCGGGCTCGAGCGCGGGGTCGATGCCGCGCACGATGGCGCCCTTCATGTCTTCGCCGCGCGCGATCAGCGCCTGCGTGTTGATGAACGGCGCCGCGCCGATCACCTCGGGGTTCTTGCGGGCGTCGGCCATGATGGCGTCGATGTCCTGCAGGGCCTGGCCGTCGCGCGAGAAGATCTCGATGTGCGAGACCACGCTGAGCATGCGGTCGCGCACTTCCTTCTGGAAGCCGTTCATCACGCTGAGCACGATGATCAGCGCCGCCACGCCCAGCGCGATGCCGAGCATCGACACGCCGGAGATGAAGGAGATGAAGCCGTTGCGTCGCGTGGCACGGCCTGCGCGCGTGTAGCGCCAGCCGAGCTGCAGTTCGTAGGGGAATCGCATCAGCGGCCTCGCCCCGTGGCCTCAAGGGGCATGGGCGCACCCGCGGGGGGCGGCAAATACTCGGGGTGAGGAGCGAGGGGGTAGGTCATACGGTGGAATTGTGGCATCCCGGACAATAGGGAAATGGCCGAACCTCTCCCACGTCATCTGTTGATTCCCTTTGCCGGCCGCGGTTCCCCGGCTTGCCGCGCGGCGCTTGCGACCCTGCGGCTGCCGAACCTCGAAACCCTGCTGCTGCGCCTGACGCTCGCCGACACCGACACGCAGGACGACAGCACCCGCTCCCCGCCGCACGAACGCGCGCTGGCCCGCGCGCTCGGCCTGCCCCCCGCCGACGACGGCTGCATTCCCTGGGCCGCGCTCGAAGCCCGCAAGACCGGCCTGGCCGCGCCCGGCGACCACGAGGCCTGGGGCCAGGTGACGCTGTGCAACTGGCAGGTCGGCATCGACGACGTGGCGCTGGGCGACCCGAGCGCCATCGAGATCGACGCCGCCGAGTCGATGGCCCTGCTGACCGTTGCTGACCCGTTCTTCGAGGAAGACGGCATCGCGCTGTACCCCTCCGACACACCGGGCCGCTGGCTCGCCCGCGCGCCCATCTTCGACGGGCTGGCCACGGCCTCCATCGACCGCGCGGTGGGGTACCCCATTTCGCAGTGGTCGCCGCTGGGCGATGCCTCGCGGCCGCTGCGCCGGCTGCAGAACGAGATGCAGATGCTGCTGTACACGCAGCGCGTGAACGACGAGCGCACCGCGCGCGGCGTGCCGCCGATCAACTCGTTCTGGCTCAGCGGCACCGGTGTCCTGAAGGACGGCGACCTGCCCTCGCCGCCCCTTTCGCGCACGCCGGTCGTCGACCTCGCGCTGCGCGACGCCGCGCTGCGCGACGACGGCCTGGCCTGGGCCGCCGCCTGGCAGGCGCTGGACGCCGGCGCCGTCGCCGGCCTGCTCGCCGACCTGACGCGCGGCGCCGACGTGGCGCTCTCGCTGTGCGGCGACCGCGGCGCGCAGCTTTTCACCGTGCAGCCGCGCGGCCTCGCCCGTTGGGCCATGGGCCTGTTCGACCGCAACCGCGCCACCCAGGTGCTGGAGTCCCTATGAAGATCATTGCCCGGGACATCCCGCCGCGCACCGTCTGGGCGCTGGAACAGGCCGGCGTGCACCCGCTGCTGGCGCGCCTATTTGCCGCGCGCGGCGTGCGCGGCAAGGACGAGCTCGACGACGGCCTCGCGCGCCTGCTGCCGCCCGACACGCTGCGCGGCACGCGCGAAGCCGCCGTGCTGCTGGCCGACGCCATCGCACAGGACAAACGCCTGTGCATCGTGGCCGACTACGACTGCGACGGCGCCACCGCCTGTGCCGTCGGCGTGCGCGGCCTGCGCCTGCTGGGCGGCAAGCACGTGAGCTACCTCGTGCCCGACCGCGTGGTGGACGGCTACGGCCTGACGCCGCCGATCGCCGAGCGCGTGGCCGCTGCCGGCGCCGACATGCTGATCACCGTCGACAACGGCATCGCCAGCGTCGAAGGCGTGGCCGCCGCCAAGGCGCGCGGCCTGCAGGTGCTGGTGACCGACCACCACCTGCCCGGCCCCGAGCTGCCCCTGGCCGACGTGATGGTCAACCCGAACCAGCCCGGCTGCGAGTTCGAAAGCAAGAGCATCGCCGGCGTCGGCGTGATGTTCTACGTGCTGCTCGCGCTGCGCTCCGAGCTGCGCACGCGCGGCGTGTTCGACACCGCCACGCAGCCCAAGCTCGATGCGCTGTTGCCTCTCGTCGCCCTCGGCACCGTGGCCGACGTGGTGAAGCTCGACGCCAACAACCGCCGCCTCGTCGCCCAGGGCCTGCGCCGCATCCGTGCGGGCGCGATGCCGGCCGGCGTGGCGGCGCTGTTCAAGGCCGCGGGGCGCACCGCCTCGGCCGCGACCACCTTCGATTTCGGCTTTGCACTCGGCCCGCGCATCAACGCGGCCGGCCGGCTGGCCGACATGACGCTGGGCATCGAATGCCTGCTGACCGACGACGCCGGCCGCGCCGACGAACTCGCGCGCATGCTCGACGGCATCAACCGCGAACGGCGCGACATAGAAGGTGGCATGCGCGACCAGGCGCTGCTGCTGGCCGAATCGCTGTTCGCCGCCGACGGCGAAGGCGTGGAAGCGCCGCCGCCGGCCATCAGCGTGTTCGGCGCGGACTTCCACGAAGGCGTGGTGGGCATCGTGGCCTCGCGCATCAAGGACCGCTTCCATCGCCCGACCTTCGTGTTCGCGGCCAGCGCGGCGCCGGGCAAGGAGCAGGAACTGAAGGGCTCGGGCCGCTCGATCCCGGGCTTTCACCTGCGCGATGCGCTCGACCTCGTGGCCAAGCGCCACCCCGGCGTGCTGCTGCGCTTCGGCGGCCACGCGATGGCCGCGGGCTGCACCGTGGCGCGCGAGCACTTTCCCGTCTTCGAGCGCGCGCTGGCGCAGGTGGCCGGCGAATGGCTGGCCGAGGCCGCGCTCACGCGCCAGATCGAGACCGACGGGCCGATCGCGCGCGAGTACATGCGCATCGACCTCGTCGACACGCTGCACCGCGAGGTCTGGGGCCAGGGCTTCGCGCCACCCACCTTCAGCGAAGAGGTCGAGGTGGTGTCGCAGCGGCTGGTGGGCGAGAAGCACCTGGCGCTCAAGCTCAAGCACCAGGGCCAGCCCATCGACGCGATCTGGTTCAGCCACACCGAGCCGCTGCCACCGCGCGTGAAGCTGGCGTTCCGGCTCGATGCGGACGAGTGGCAGGGGGTGCGCCGGTTGCGCTTTCTGGTCGAGGGCGCGGAGGTGTGACGCGGGCGGCCTAGACTGGAGGCCCATCCATTCGACCGGGCACTCTCGCATGCAGCAAGAAGCCATCTCGGCCCACGACATCTTTCCGCACATCCGCGTCGTGATGGGCATGGTCATCGGCCTGGGCGTGACCCGGCTGCTGTCGGGCGTCGCACGCATCGTGCAGCATCCGACGCAGTACCGGCTCTATGCCGTGCACCTGGCCTGGGTCGCCTCGGTGCTGCTGGCGCTCGTGCATTTCTGGTGGTGGGAGTTCGGCCTGTACCAGATCGACAACTGGACCTTCGGCACCTACGCCTTCATCGTCAGCTACGCGATCCTGCTCTTCTTGCTGTGCGCGCTGCTCTTTCCCGACAGCATGCAGGACTACGCGAGCTACCGCGACTACTTCTACGCCCGCCGCGCGTGGTTCTTCGGCTTGCTGGCCGCCACCTACCTGCTTGACGTGGTCGACACGCTGATCAAGGGCGAGGCGCACTTCGCCCGCTTTGCGATGGAGTACCTCATCCGCACGCC
This sequence comes from Variovorax sp. FW301-JW7, assembly GCF_058788795.1. Classification (NCBI taxonomy): domain Bacteria; kingdom Pseudomonadati; phylum Pseudomonadota; class Betaproteobacteria; order Burkholderiales; family Comamonadaceae; genus Variovorax; species Variovorax sp. FW301-JW7. The sequence goes on along the minus strand of NZ_JBYTBC010000004.1, from coordinate 670,332 downwards.
CATCCTCGTGGGCCTGTGCATCGCGGCGGCCCGGTCGGCCAACCCGCGCTTTCACACGGCCTTCGTCGCGGGCACGCTGGCGTACCAGCTGTCGTGGATCTTCCGGCTCTTCGACACGCTGGACTGAACGGCCTCGGCCACGGATTCCACGGGCGCGAACACGATGGCGCCTTCCGAAACTTCAAGCTCGCTGCGGCCGGATCCACAGGACCTGCGTCAATGAGGGCAGGCTAATATCCACGCCCTTCAACCGATACGGACCGCCCCTACTGCCGTGAGTACCCAGCCCCCTTGCCCCCAATGCCATTCGGAATTCACCTACGAAGACGGCCTCAACCTTGTCTGCCCCGAATGCGCTCACGAATGGTCCGCCTCGGGCGCGGCCGCCGAAAGCGCGGCCGATGAGGGCCGGGTCATCAAGGATTCAGTGGGCAACGTGCTGAACGACGGCGACACCGTCACCGTCATCAAGGACCTGAAGGTCAAGGGCTCGTCGCTGGTCGTGAAGGTCGGCACCAAGGCGAAGAACATCCGCCTGATCGATGGCGATCACGACATCGATTGCAAGATCGATGGCATTGGCGCGATGAAGCTGAAGTCGGAGTTCGTGCGCAAGGCGTGAGACCGGCATGACTCATGCGGACGAAACCCGCGCCAGCGCAGCGTGGTGTGTGGGCTCTGCGTGATCACCGCGTCCTTGCGGGCGCGGGTCTGTCGGTGTTTCTTGCCCGCGTCGCGTCCCCATGGCGCGCGCCCGTTCCGCACCTGGGACGCGACAGCTCGATCATCAACACCGAGTCGGTGACAGGCCTTGAGGGCAGCGCGCAGTTGCTGGACTACTCGGCCACCAAGGGCGCCATCCACGCGTTCACCAAATCGCTTGCCAACAAACTGCTCGAACGCGGCATCCGCGTGAACGCCGTGACGCCGGGCTCGGTGAGGACGCCGCTGAATCCGGCGGACCGCGAAAGCAACGTCGATAAATGCGAATCGATCTGGATCTAGTGCCACTAAATGCGAATTTACCGAAGGTCGAGAGGACAGCGTCGGGGCTCACGCGTCCGCGCTTGCTTCTTGAGACAGCCGAGAAAGCCGCTGGCCACTGGTCAACGACGAGAACGTCACCATCCCCGGGGCACCTTGGTCGCCGGTCCTCCCGACCCCATATGACCCACCTTGAGTCGTACCGCCCATGCCGCCAGGTCCGCCCTTCACGTCGGCAGCAGGGGTCGATGAGATCGAATTCGCCACGAGGAGCCGGGCACCGTCCTCTCCAGGAACGCCCCCGCCACCGCCGCCACCTCCTTGCCCGCCACGGGTTAAGACAGTCTGGATCGATCTTGGAGCACCCGCAGCGCCTGCGCCTCCGCGCAGTTCAGCCTGACCGGCGCCGGCGAACTCGTCCGGCGTATAGATCTTCAGGACGCAGCCCATTGGACCGCCTCGGCCACCCGTGGCAACCCGATGTCGGTCCATGTGTTTTCCGCGCGCACTGCAAACCACAACTGTACGCCCGAGTGCTTTGCGCCTGGGATCGGCTTTGCACCCGTGCCCCCGATAGCACTTCGGCTGAGACAGGACAGTGAAGCAGATCTGCCACCAGGTAGTCCACCGTGGCCTGCAGCGGTGTGGATCGTACGAATCCGCCAGAATCTTTAGTTCGATGGTGCAAACGATAGCGCGAAGATTCTGCAATGTCGCTCAAGACGCGATTGACCCGTCTCCAGCGTGCAACGCCGCAGCTCCCAAAAACAGTAAGCATTCCCAAAATCGCTCGAGGGGAAGTTGGACTAATGATCTACGTAAACGCGACGAGGCAGTCACTAAAATCACAAATCAATCTCCGGGCTTCATTAACGAAAAAATAACTTCAATCCCAAAACACTCTGCACCGCAAAATTCAAAAAGAAATTAAATCCAATGGCCGTCACCGACACCAAATCGCCAGATTTTCCAAACAACCAATTTGAGGACCCCAATAGCACTCGATGGATTTTAGAAGGGAATCCCACGCTACGAGTCAATGCAAGCCAACTAAAAAATTGCCTATCCCTCTTGCTCAAAATCATAGAATCCGGAGAGTTTTCCGCTATTGAAAATAATGAGCAACTGAATCGATTTTTAGAGAAAAGATCTCGACATGATCAGCAAATGCTGGCTCTCTTTGGGCTGAAACACTCCCCCCCTTCGTCGCAGAACTCATATCCGCGATATTGGGGTGGAAAATCCATTTAGAAAAACCGTCGATCAAAAAATTGATCGACAATAATTCCAATTGACAATTTTCGAGGGATTGCATTCATAACAAACTCCTATTCCTCGAGACACCTTGGCATTCGAACGACAGAAGGTGAGTGACTGCGGCGACCGTTGATCCTCGACAACCTCGCTCCACGCACCCCTCGTCCTTCTGCCCTCATCCTGATTAGGCGATCGGACGATGTCAAAGTCCATATTTTTGATAATTTAACGCATGAGGCGTTCGAAACACTGCTACAGCTGCTACATGTAGCAGCTGTAGCAGTGTTTCGATGCGTGTAAATCACGACCTATCTAGAACCATGGGAAATTATCGACATCCTTGGGGAAGCCATTGTTCGGAGCCCCTTCCACAAGGTCGACCTTGAACTTACTCGGATTTAGCCAAAGATTAATTTGACTTTGCTTTCTGACGATACGAACCATGCCCTTTTGCGCCATGAGGTCCAGTGCACGATCACGGGCATTGACATTTCGCGGTGACGGACCCAGCTGAAGTATTTTTCTCACCGATATATATGGCTTTCGGCCATCGATCTCGCACCTGGCATGAAGCCACTCTGTAATATTTTTTGCGTGCAGTTCATCGTCATCATTTTCCCTCTCCTTGAAGATGGCATGAAATTCACGCAGATAGAACTCGCACACCTGAATCGCAGCGACTACCGTGTCGTGCCCTATCTCCAGGCTGTCCGAATCCAGACAATGAAATAACGCACTGATGCGTGCAGCGTTTTCTGCCATCTTCGAAGCCGCGTCAGGGATATCAAAGAACATCTCTCCCTTTTGCTGAAAAGTCTCCGTCCGCCGGGCAAATGCCGCCCACTCTTCTGCAGCGATTGGTGAAAATTGCAACGTCTCGGGCGCCGCTGGAGGTGATTCAAGGGGGTGGTTTTTTCGAAGCAGCTGCGTGATCCTTCGAGTCCACTCCTCCATTCCCTCTGAATACTGAACGCCTGGCCGAAGATCTCGATAGCCCGGCTCAAAGTGGGGCCGAGCCACGAGGCACCTTGATACGAATCCGCTCTCGCGTGCGTGGTTATTGGCCTTCCCAAGGAAGTTGTCCACCACACGGGGCTGAGCCATGAGCGAGAGCGTCAGATTCGTGCGCTCCGAAAGTGAGCTGCCGGTGGTCACGCGATCAATGTTGATCGCGTCTCCACTCCATGCCTTGTTCAATATCTCCAGGCTGCGCAGCACGGGTGCGTTCAGGACCGTACCGCCTTCGTCGGAAAAGATGCCCGTCGTGGGGTGACTGTCAGCCAAGATGCGAGCAAACGCCGCTGGGGTGGCATCTTCAACGATCAGCTTGTAGCCCTTGGGCTTTTGAGGCTCTCGTTCATAGAGTTCGGCCATCTTTTTTTCGATGTCCTCGATCGGTTTGTCAGTGGCTCGCGCCTTGCTGATCGCCCGCTCCAGCCCTTTACGTTCGCTCTCCCAGATCCGCCGGTCCCGCTCAAAGTGCCTGATTCTCTTTGCGTGTTCACCGTCGCACTCTGCCTGGAACGCGCGCACAGGCGCCATGAAAGGCCTGTCCGTCGATGACTTGCGCACGCCGGAGCCGGCAATGGTCAGTAGGTAGACCCCGATGTTGCACGTATAGCCAATGGGAACCTTGACACGACGAGAACCCTGACAAGCGATCGACAGCACACCCAACGCGGAAGCGAATGCCAACTCCACCGGAGGCTGAACAACGTAGCCGACCTCCAGCAACACTTTCTGCAATAAGGGCGGCAAACGGTACCAGGGGAAATCAACTCGTACACTTTTCTTAGGTATGAATCCTGGAGATGGCATTACTTCAAATATATTTTTACAACAAATTAATTGTAATGCAAACCAACAAAGCTCCACGCACTCCGATCATTGGTTTGAATCAACCCGCCCTCCATCGAAAAATATCAAATCTCATCGACTTCCGTCATATAGCCCGGTTACTGCACGCTCTTTTTCTTGAGTCGTGCAGCACTGGTCATATTCGCGCGGGCATCGATTAAATTGGAAAGGCTTAATCCTAATTTTTCATCGACGTCTACATAGGATAGATGATGAGGTAAATTTCCGTCACACTTCCTTGGACTTCCGGAAAAGTGTGGCGAGACGGGTTCGGGCGCGCAAGGAAGCCGGCCATTAACCGTCTCCGGATGAATTAGGCCAAAGAGTAATATCGCCTTACCGCAGAAATACTAATGATTGATTTGCACTTAAGTAAAAATCTACTTGCCCCGCCCATGATTTGTCAGGCGCCGGGAGGTAGCCAGGCATCCACGCGCAAACAGTGCGGGGGCCTTGCCCTGGGTTTATTCTCTTATTTATAAGAGAGGTACAAAGTACCTCTCTCTGAAAGTCTGAACAGACTCGAATGAGAGAAAATTCGTTAGAAGTAAAACCTCCAGCGAGCGCGCAATCCCTGGGGACAGAGTTGAGCAGGGCCACCGATCTGCTGGATGCCGGGACATATGTCCTTCTTCCAGTTGCTTCAACCAGCTGTGTTTACCCACTCGGACAACGGACTGCCCGGTCTCCGGGAGTGTGGACCCAGAAGGCGGCTCGTAGGCTAGCGGGCTCGACCAGTGAGTTCGCGCTACCGCCTGATCTTGCTGCGTGCCAGCACCACATCTCGAAGGCCGATCGTGATCTGAGGGTGCTAATGGAATGGACTCACCCCTTCAATCGGGATACTGCGACACGATCGGCAGAGAGTCGGTTCGCATTCACGGATCAATGACATTCGGATGATGGGGACATCGTCCGTGCAACTGGAATCCGAAAATTTCAACTATGACGAGATCCGAGACGCAGTCGTGAATACATTGTGTCGACCTTCAATGCAGTAGGTCTTCGCGTGAAATACGGCGCCCCCTGCTTTCAGATGAGTTCGATCGAGCAAAAGAAAAAGATCATCGGGAGATGCATTTTTTTCCCAGCCTATCTTCTTCGAGTGAATCGCTCGGAACTTCACCTGGACGGAGTCCACTTCAATATTGAAATGCTTGAATATTTCAAAAAATGAATTTTCAAAGATCGCAAGAGACGTGTCTTCGCCAAAGAATCGACAAGGATAGTATTCGTAGCTGAAGCTCAGCAACTGATCATCGCTGCGAATTTCCCGCTCCACGTAAATAATCGGTTCGCCCTCACTCAACCCGAGCTCTTTTGCCTCCTCAACTTTTGCTTCGGCTATTTTTATTTTATGCAACTTGAAAGAGGGCAAATGGCCTGAACTTGTGATTGCGTTTGTAAGCGATTGATAAAGGCCAACGGCAATAGGGACCGGAGGGGATGGTGGCTCGAGAACAATCGTTCCTATTCCACGCCGAATCCGCAACCGCTCCTCAACCAAGAGTCGCGCGACAGCCTCTCTTACCGTGTTTCGGGAAACCTCCAGCAATTGGGCCAATGCTGTTTCCGAGGGAATGGTCGCACCGACCTTCCATTCGCCAGATGAAATATTCCGCCTGAACTGCTCAGCTATCTGATCGACAAGTGATCCAGTTGTTTTTGTACCGCGAATGGAGTTCATATGGGCTTGGCTAAATCACAAAAAGGGGAAGCGGGCTTATTTTCACGCATGCTCATTTCCGCGATTTGCTCCGCAAATGAACAGCATGCTACCGTGTCTTCGCACCCCTGTTGAGCAGCCTTCGCGTGACCTAGAAATTTGCAGGTCGGCCGAATCCCGGATCTGCGTAGGAAGGGTAGGAATCGAAGATGTCCGCATTGCCCAGGATGAGCGGGTCGTTCGTGCGCTTGAGTTCTTCGCTGAGCAATCGATCCAAACGCTTCAAAAGTGGCCCGAACCGTGGTTTGGCCGCTAGATTGACAAGCTGGTACGGATCGGCCTTGACATCGTAGAGTTCAAGCGCCGGGCGCTTTGCAGTTGCAAGCGCGAATGCTCGTCTGAAACCAGGTTCGTCGCCACGCAGCACGAGTTCCGTCTTTGTCGCGCCCTTGTCGATATCTGCAAAGGCCGAGTACACATCACTGTCGAGCACTCGGCGATCCACCGCTCGCCTGGATGGTGCGCCCGCTGGCCACCTGTCTGGTCGGAAGTTGCGGATCAGAAGGTATCTGGAGGTGCGCAGGCTTCGTGACGGATAACCTTGCCCAGCAACTTCTCGCCCGTCCAGATGTCGCTCGCGGCCCGCCAGCACGAATGTCCGATCGGCACTTCCGCCTTTCAGCAAAGGCATGAGTGATCTCGATTCAAGGTCCGGCGGCTGGGGCAAACGGGCGAGTTCCAAGAACGTCGCAGCCAAGTCCACCAACGAGATCATCGCGTCGCTTTTCACACCGGAAGGCACGTGGCGTTGAAACATCACGACGAGAGGCACATGGCAGCCCGCGTCGTAGAGATTGGCTTTTGCACGGGGAAATGGCGGACCGTTGTCACCCGTCAGGACCACGAATGTATTTTCCAACTCGCCTCTTCGCTCCAACTCGTCAAGCAGCAGGCCCGCCTCCCGATCAAACTGTTCCAGGTAGTAGCGAAAGTCTGCGAGGTCGCTGCGGACCGTGGGCGTATCCGGCAGAAATGCAGGGACCGTGATGCTTGCCGGATCGATGCCGTGCTTCGCCCCAATCCCAGCCTCAAAGGGACGGTGCGGCTTGAATGCGCCATACCAAAAGCAAAAGGGCGCGTGCTCGGGACGCGCAGAGAGAAAGGCGTCGAGTGACGAAAACTTGTTGCCTGCCGGATTGCGGGTTCGACCTCCCGGCTCAAGCTTGCCGGGCCCCCAACCCTTTTCCATGAATCCGACGTGATAGCCGCCTTGCTCGAGCAATTCGGTGTAGGTCGCGAACTTGCTGGGAAGCGTGCCTTGCAGATTCACCCCCTCTTCCAATTGCCAAGGCAGCTTGCCAGTGAGGATCGAGGCGCGCGACGGGGTACAAGATGGCGCCGTCACAAAGGCGTTGCTGAACGAGACGCCCCCTTCACGCAACCGCTTCATTGTCGGCATATGCGCACCGAGCTCGTCGAGCGCTTGCGCTCCAAACCTTCCCCAATCATCGGCAATGAGCAGCAGGATATTCGGCCGCTTTGAAACGACGCTGCGCTGCGCAAATGCAGGCAGTGCAGATTTCGCCCCAACCATGGCAGCGGTGTAGAGAAGGATATTGCGTCGCGTTGGCATGAGAACTTCCAGTGAAGTTTGGAGGTGGCGAACTGGCGTCAGAACCTCGGGAGAGGACCGATCCGAATCCGGCCCAGTCGTCGACGAAGGATTTAAGCGTCAGAGAGCTTTGACGTTGGACGTCCAATGTTAGTACTGAGGTTGCCCTTCAGTCTTCGGGTTTTCACGGGGGCGGGTTCGCGCAGACGAAAGCTTGCGTTCCGGTGAATGTTGCCGTATCGTTGTTGGACGTCCAACATGACAAGAGTATTGCAATGACAAGTGATGTGATCGTCGTCGGAGCCATCAATCAGGATTCCGTCGTCCAAGTAGAGCGCTTTCCCGAGGGTGGCGAGACCATCCTCGCCCAATCTCTGTGTCTATACGCTGGGGGAAAGGGTGCCAACCAAGCCGCGGCCGCCAGTCGGGGCGGCGCGAAGGTGGCGCTGGTGGGAGCAGTGGGTGACGATGCGGCTGGCGCAGCGCAACTCGCGTCGCTTGTATCGGGCGGGGTTGATGTGGCGCACGTCGCCACGGTGAGCGACACGACCACCGGGCAGGCCTTTATTTCCGTGACGTCTGACGGTCAAAACTCCATCGTCGTCGTTCCTGGTGCGAATGCCAGAGTCGACGCTTCGACTGTGGTGCGCGCGCTCTCGCAGCTATGTACGTCGGAATCGGTGGTGATCCTGCAAACAGAGCTGGCTGTCGAAGTCATCGAGCAGGCGGCGCGCGTCGCGCACGAGTTCAAGGCTCGAGTGGTCGTGAACAACGGTCCATGCATCAAGTTGAGCGAACAGACTCTGTCGTTCGCAGACCCGTTGGTGGTGAACGAGACCGAAGCCTCTCAGATGGCCGATTCCACGAGCTGCACCGAGCCGAAGGAGCTTGCACTCAAGCTGCACCAGCTTTCAGGTGCGAAGTCGGTCGTGCTGACCCTCGGAAGACGAGGCTCCTGCCTGCATGACGCGCAAGGAACGGCGTTCATCCCGGCCAGGGAAGTTTCGACGGTGGACACCACTGGGGCCGGCGACGCCTATATCGGCTCATTGGCCGGTGCACTGAGTCGGGGTCTCTCCTTGCGGGAGGCTTGCGTTCTTGCAAGTGATGCAGGCGCCGAGGCGGTCACCTATCGAGGCGCCCGGCCTCCGGTTTGACGTCGGGAAGTCTTCGCGCACCTTGTTTTGGCCCGGACGTTCGGGCTCAACCGAAAAGTGGGCATTACAGGAATGAAAACCATGAACCAGCTTGTTCGCACCGGCAGCGCGCCAATTAACCGCCGCAGCGTATTGGGCGCTCTGTCCGCCATCGTCATGAGCCCGCACTTGATGGCGGCCCCAGGCTTCCCCAACAAGCCATTGAAGACCGTTCTCATGTTCCCGCCCGGCGGTGGCGCGGATGGCATGGCGCGCCTGGTGGCCAACAAGCTTCAACAGTCTCTCGGACAGCCGGTGATCATTGAAAACCGTCCCGGCGCCAGCGGCGTTTTGGCGGCGAACTTCGTGAAGGCCTTGCCGCCGGACGGATACACGCTGCTTCACGCCGGCATTGCACTCCTTACGTTGACGCCGAATCTCAATGCCGCAGCGCGCTACTCGGACGCCGACTTTGTTCCCGTTGCTGGCCTGAGCACGTCGCCTCCCGTGTTGGTCGCACGTGCCGACTTTCCCGCAAAGAACCTGAAGGAACTGGTGGCGCTTGCCAAGGCCCGGCCCGGCGCTATCAGCTACGGTACCTGGGGACCAGGCAGCATTCCCCATCTGGCTGGCGAATGGATGTCTCGGGAACTTGGAGTCAGCCTCACTCCCGTTCCCTACAAGGGGGAAATTCCTGTTGTCCAGGATCTTCAGGGAGACCAGCTCGAACTGGGATGGGTGAGTCTGCCCGCAGTGATCAATCAGCTGAAGTCGGCAAAGATCAAGCTGATCGGCATCGCGGCCGCGAAGCGCTCTCCCCTGCTTCCTGATGTGCCCACCTTCGTGGAGCTGGGGCTGAAGGACTTTGTTCTGAGTGGCTATACAGGCTACTTCGTGCTCAAGGGCACGCCCGCCGAGGTGGTCAGTGCTCTCAATGAAAAGATCAACGCGGTGCTGCAGCAGCCCGATGTCCGCGCGGCAATGCTCGCGCAGGCACAGGAGCCGCTGGTGCTCTCCCCTACCGAGTTGGGTGCGCTGGTCGCCAGCGAGGCACGACGCCTCCAACCCGTCATCGAAGCGCTCAAGCCATCCCTGCGCTAGGGCATGGTCGCGTTGTCAGCACGCACGAATCCGAACACCCTCTAGATAGGAAAACAGGTGTCAAACGACAAGCATCAGCGACCATTCAGTGGCCGCATTGGAGAAACGGTTGCCGACAGCGCGCCGCACTGGCCGAACCCCGCCGAAGAGGTGAATCGCGGCAGCCAACCCAACATCTTGCTGGTCGTGTTTGACGACACCGGGTGGTCGGACTTCGGCTGCTTTGGCTCCGAAATTGCAACGCCGCACATTGATGCGCTGGCGCAGCGCGGTTTGCGCTATTCCAACTTCCACGTCACGCCGCTGTGCTCGCCCACGCGGGCGTGTCTGTTGACCGGTCGCAACCATCACGCCATCGGGATGCGCTTTCTTTCCGACGTCGACACGGGCTTTCCGAACTCGCGCGGCTTCATTCGCAACGACGTGAGAACGCTGCCCCAGCGGCTGCAGCCGGAGGGATTCGGAACGTTCATGGTGGGCAAGTGGCACCTTGCGCCCCGGCACGAAATGACCCCGGCGGGGCCGTTCCACAACTGGCCTCTCGGCAAGGGCTTCGAAAAGTTCTACGGCTTTCTCGACGGGGCCACCGATCAGTACGCCCCCGAGCTGGTTCAAGACAATCAACCCATCGAGCTGGCACCCGAGGAGGGCTATCACCTCAGTGCGGACCTCGCTGACCGCGCGATCCGCTTCATCGCCGACCAGCAGAGTTTCGGTGGTGGCAGGCCCTTCTTTCTTCAGCTCGCGTTTGGTGCGACGCACGCGCCGTTTCAAGCGCCTCGCGAGACCATTGCCCCCTACATCTCGATCTTTGAGAAGGGCTGGGATCAAACCCGAATCGATCGGCTGGAACGACAAAAAAGCCTGGGGCTGCTGCCCAGCGACACGATGTTGACCGAGCGGAATACAGGCGTGCCGGCCTGGAGTTCGCTCACAGCGCAGGAGCGTCTGCTCTATACCCACCTGCAAGCGGCCTACGCCGGCTTTCTGACCCACGCGGATCAACAACTGGGCAGGCTGCTGTCTGCGCTTGAACGCATGGGAATTTCCGATGACACGGTTGTCATCGTGATGTCGGACAACGGCGCCAGCCGGGAGGGCGGCAAGGACGGTGCCGTGGATGTGAATGGCCCTTACAGCGGGCGCCGGGAAACAGTGGAAGAGCAGCTCAAGCGCCTCGATGAGATCGGCGGTCCTCTGGGCCCCGCTCACTATCCCGAGGGATGGGCCATGGTTGGAAATACGCCCTTCCGGCGATACAAGCAACTTGTCGATCTGGGCGGCGTACGTTCGCCGCTGGTCGTCAGCTGGCCGCGTGGCATTTCCACACCCGGCGAGGTTCGCAACCAATTCGTCCATGCGATCGACATTGCGCCGACCGTGTTGTCGCTGGTGGGTCAGCCCATGGAGCCCGATCTCGATGGTCGAGACTTCTCCCATACGTTCGCCCAACCTCAGGCTGCATCACCACGAGGTGTTCAGTACTGGGAAATGATGGGTCACCGCGCAATCTGGCACGAAGGTTGGAAGGCCGTCACCGAACACGTGATGGGGCAGTCGCTGGAAGAAGACAAATGGCGGCTGTACGACACGCGGGTCGACTTCTCGGAAGCGCAAGACCTCAGTGAATCGCATCCGGAAATCGTGAAGCGTCTTGCCAGCCTGTGGTGGGAACAGGCACGGGCCAACGAGGTCCTGCCCATCGACGATCGTTCGCTGGTGGAACTCATCCGTCTGCGCACGCCGCTCAGTTCGCACAACCGCCAGGCGATTGTTCTTCGGCCTGACCAAAGCATCGTGCCCTTTTCGACGCGACTCACCGGCACCGATCGCTCTTTCGTCATTCATGTGGACCTGTGCAACCGAGCGGACCTCGATGAAGGCGTTCTGGTCGCCAGCGGCAGCATCGGTGGCGGATACGTGCTCTACATCCGCGACAACCGCTTGTGTTTTGAACATGTCTGCCTCGGCCAGCGGGTGCGCTGCATCAGCGAACGCGCGGCGCCACTCGGGGCGAGTGCCGTCGGCTTGCGGCTGCGGCGCGCTCAGGACGGCCACGAAGGCTCTGCCGAGCTTTGGCAGGACGGCGAAGTCGTGGGGAGCGTGACCATTCCATACACCTCGAGCCATCTTTCATTCTTCGGTCTGTCCGTGTGTCGCGACGCGACATCGCAGGTCGGCACCGCATACGAAGGCACCTTCGACTACCCACAGACGGGCGTGGACAAGATTCGAATCGAGTTCCTGGATGCCGCGTCGGCGGTCACGACAGCAGCCGTGATTTCAAAGAGCGAATAGGTCACGACATGCGACGCAAAATCATTGTTGATCAGGATGCTCACGGGCCGGCATCCACGAACCTGCAATCCATCGCCATGCTCATCGCAGCGCCCGAAGTGGACGTGCTGGGCATCTGCGTGGTCAGCGGCGACGGCTGGTGCGACGAGAACGTGGCGCATACGTTGCGCTTTCTCGAGTTGATCGGGCGACCCGACATTCCGGTCTATCGAGGTGCCGCGCTGCCTCTGTTGAACTCGATGTCTCGCACCCGTCAATGGGAGGCACTGTATGGCAAGCTTTTCTGGAAAGGCGCCTGGACCGAATACTTCCATGATGGCCGCTACCGAGAGGGCGAACACCATACCGAGCCCTTCACCGTTCCGGCATTGAAGGAAGGCAACCCCAGTCTGACGGCGGCCGAGGGCACTGCCGCCGAATTCCTATGCCGGACGGTGCGGCAATTCCCGGGCGAGGTGAGCATCTGGGCCGGGGGGCCAATGACCAATCTTGCGCTGGCTTGCCGTCTCGACCCGAACTTCGCCTCGCTCGCCAAGGAGTTGTTCTACATGGGCGGCAGCTATGCCCCCAAAGCGGGACCGAGCCACTTTTCGCTGGAATACAAGCACGCGCCCCGGTTGGAATTCAACATACGCTGGGACCCCGAGGCTGCATCTCTGGTTCTCAAGGAGGCTTGGGCACAGATCACCCAGATTCCGGTGGATGCGACCACGCAGACATTCTGGTCGGCAAAACACCAGCAGACGCTGAGCCAGATTGGGGGAGGCCTTGCGGCGTACTTCGGCACCTACGGAAAGCAACTGCCCATGTGGGACGAAGTTGCCGCCGCTCTATGGCTTGAGCCCTCCCTTGCGCGAGAAGAAGAGACGCTTCTCGTCGACGTGGATACGTCGTTCAACGCCGGCTACGGAAACACACTGAGTTGGGAGCCCGGCAAAGGCCCCGGCCTGGGTGAGCGCCCCATCCGAGTGGTCCGAGCCATCGACGACGCAAGAACCGAGGATTTCGCCGTTGCCTTGCTCACGAAGGCATGCATCGAGGCCCGTGATCGAGAAGCCGCAACGCGAGAGTGAGAAGCAGCAGTTCAACAACCATCGGCCTGCCAACAGATGTTGGACGTCCGACATAAAAAAGGAGACATAGACATGCCTACCGGATGCTTCACTGAGACCAGGGACAAACAGCACGCCGTGTGCCGAAAGAAAAGTCCGATCCGCGTTCATGAACGCCTGTTCCTAGGCCTGACCCTGCTGGGAGGGCCGCTCACGCTTTGTGCGCAGTCTCTGGATCAGAGCGGTCTGAGCGGTCTGAGCGGAAGTGTGGTCTCTTTCAGCGGGGCCGTCGATCTCGCCGTCGGACGGGTCAAGAACAAGAACGCCGCAGGCATCTCGAGCACCACGTCGGAACTGCATGCGAATGGCATCACGGGAAGCCTGTTTCGGTTTCGCGGGCGCGAGGACCTTGGAGGCGGCTTGTACTCCGGCTTCTGGCTGGAAAGCACCATGCAGCCCGACACAGGCGCCGTTGGTGCCCAGGGGAAATACTGGAGTCGGACATCGGCCGTCTATGTAGGGGGACCTTGGGGCGAAATCGGCCTGGGAAGACTCGTCGCGCCGACTTTCACCAACATGGCGATCTACGATCCCGTGGTCAACAACGGTTATCTCCAGGCCATGAAAGTGCTCAGCACACTGGGTACGGACACCGATTACCTGTACCGCAATGACAATGCCGTCAGCTACTTCTTGCCGAGGAACCTCGGCGGATTCACCGGCCACGTGCAAGTCACGGCCGGCGAAGGTGAGAAAAACAAGGGCTACAAGGGCGCGCGCTTTGGCTACGTTTCAGGCCCTCTGGACCTCGGAATCGCAGCAGGACGAGGGAAGACAACTCCCGGCCAACCTGACTACACGGTTCGCAACATGGGTGCTTCCTATGACCTGGGGTACGTCAGGCTCAGCGGCTATGTCGCCAAGCTCGGCTACGGGGCGTTGAACCAGCGGGAGGTTGTCCTGGGTGCGGTGATTCCGGTGCAGCAGCATGTCCTGCGAATCAGCTATGCCGCGACCACCGGGAACGGAAATGCGGTGGTCGGCACCGACTCCAAAAGCTACGGTCTCAGCTACGTCTACAACCTGTCTGCAAGAACGGCACTCTTTGCGACATGGGCCCGGATCTCAAACGAAGGCGTTGCCAACTTCCGTTTGAGCCCCTCTGCAAACACGGGATCAGCTCGCGGAGGTTCGTCGACTGGATATGACTTCGGCATTCGCCACTTCTTCTGAAGCAGCGCCGAGCGATTGATTTCCACCACTTTGAGGCGACAACATGACCTACAAGATTCTCGACCACACCCTTCCCGCTTTCAGCTCCCGCCGACGCTCCGTCCTGCGCGGCGCCACGGCAAGCTCTGCCGCCTTGGTTGCGCATTGGCTTCTGCCAGCGAAAGCGCATGCACGCGAGACCGATCCCGCCGGATTGTTTGAAGGGCAAGGCCTTGGCAAAGGACAGGAGGCAGTTCTGGTCGACAAGGTCGAGGAAGCGGCCTTGCTGGCTGCGGACCAGGCCATTGCGGCACAAAGCGCCGGCACGTTCGGTGTCGGCGGATTGCTGTTGGATTCCAAAGGCCGCATCCTCCAATCGATGAGGAATGCCGTCGTTCGCGAAGGACTCGCCTTTGACACGACGGCGCATGGAGAACGCCAACTGGTGGACTGGTATTTCCACATGCGCAGCCGTGGCGAGAAGTTGCCGCCTCCACACGAAGTGATCTGCATCACTTCGCTGGACCCTTGCCTCATGTGCACGGGCTCTTTGCTCGTCGCAGGCTTCCAAGTCGTCGTGATTGCATACGACGATTTCGCCGGCGTGAACTATGACCGGACGGCCGCCTTTGCTGGCCTTCGAGGAACCGGCGAAAAGCTTCGCCGCCAGTTCAGCTATGTCGAATGCGCAGGGGCAACGAGCTATGCGCGCGCGCCCAGCGGGGCTGCGCTTCCGAAGATCTTTTCCGCGCAGAAGATCAGCGAGCGGGCTCACGCGTTGAATGCCAACCTCTTTCGCGGCAATCAAAATCAGGTTCAGGCAAGCATTCGAGACGCTGCCGATCCTCAAATGCTGAAGGACCCATCGAAGCTGGCGCCTGAGCATCCCCTGGCAAAAATGCTGCAAGCAGCTTACGCACCCGCACTCTCCGTACGGACGAACCCCGCCTCGCCGGGAGCCGAGCTCATTGATCTGCTTCAGGCGACCTCGTTGCAAGACAAGAAAAATGGCGGCCGCGGAGATGCCGTGCTGATGCTGGACGCGTTTGGCAATGTGCTCATGTCCTTGCCAGGGCACCTTGCCGCATCGCCCATCAGAACGACCTTGCTGGAAACGCTTCGGGGATACATGGCCGTCCGCTGGAAGGCATTCAAAGCAGGAATCAAGGACGCCGATCTACTGCTGTGCCATCCCAAACATGCCACGTTTGTCTTTCTGCGCTGCCCCAACGACAGCTCGGAGGACCTGCTCAGCCTGGGCGCATACGGTGGTGTGACCGCGGGCACGCAACACCGGCTGCGATACATCCAGCGTTCGACGCTCGATGACACCGCGCTGCTTCGATACTTCGAAAGCATGCCACCTCTGTACAAAGGTTCCTTTGCGAAGTACTTCCCGGAGCAGGTCGTCGACAGCCGCGTGCTGGCTGCGTTCGCGGCTCCGATTTCACCACCGGTTTGACTCCAGCAGTCGTCGCGCGTCAACGCGCGCTTTTTCTCGCAAGGAAGTCCATCTTGCCTGCAGGAGCGCTGTTTGAAACCGTTGCAGCCAGCCTGCGTTGGCAGTACTTTCTGGACGGCTCGAGAAACTTGTTCCCCGGTGATCGGGCCGTGTGATTGCAGAACACCCGCCTCTCCTCAAATTTCGATATCCGAACTCACTGCCGCCATGAGCACGCTCAACTCGATTTCGACGAACCCGACTTCCGCCCCTTCGGGAGCCGGGGAATCCGCGCAAGCACAGCAAGGCATGCGATGGATCCCTGGCGGCGTCTTTCGAATGGGTTCGGATCGGTTCTACCCCGAAGAGGCCCCTGCTCGGCAAGTCCGAGTGGACGGATTCTGGATCGATGAGGTCCCTGTCACGAACGCGATGTTCGCGGAGTTTGTTCTATCCACGGGCTACCGCACATCTGCAGAACAGGCCCCCGATCCGAATGACTATCCGAACACTCTTCCAGAGCTGCTGCATGCTGGGTCCCTCGTTTTTTTCCCACCCACGCACCCCGTGCGGTTAGACGACGCCAGGCGATGGTGGAAATGGTGCATCGGCGCGCAGTGGCATCAGCCTTACGGCCCGGACAGTTCGCTCCAGGGCCTGGACAGTCATCCCGTTGTTCATGTGACGTACCAGGATGCCGCTGCCTATGCCGCCTGGGCGGGCAAGTCGTTGCCCAGTGAGGCGGAATGGGAGTGCGCTGCTCGCGGTGGCCTGGACAACGCCGAATACGCGTGGGGCGATGAGCTTGCGCCGGGTGGTCGGATGTTGGCCAACTATTGGCAGGGTGATTTCCCCTGGCGCAACACATTGGATGACGGCTTTCTACGAACTTCTCCCGTTCGTTCATACCCGCCGAATGGCTTCGGCCTTTTTGACATGATCGGCAACGTCTGGGAGTGGACCGAAGATTGGTACGCACCCGCCGCACATCTGGCGACCAAAGTCCCCGGCTGTGGCTGCACGCCGAGCAACCCGCGTGGTGCCCAACAGGAAGAAAGCCGCGATCTGCGCGATGCGTCGACACGGCTTGGCCGGCGCGTGCTCAAGGGCGGATCGCACCTGTGCGCTCCGAGCTACTGCCAGCGCTATCGGCCTGCAGCGCGCTACCCCCAGGCGGTCGACACCTCGACGTCCCACGTCGGCTTTCGCTGCGTGAAGCGTGTCCCCTGAGCGCTTTTTTTTCCGTTGAATTTCCAGACATGACCGCCGAGAGAAGGCGTCAAACAATTCGTTCTACAGCGCTCGTTCATGGACCCAGCAGATGAGAACCCAGCCATCGGAACCACCCGTCAGATGGGTCGATAGCGCCCCGTTGTTGCAACTTCCAGAGTGCGAGGGCTTGTCGAACTTTCGCTCGCCAGAGCACCAGGCATTGCTCGACGTAACTTCCTGCGCGTCTTTTTCGGATGTCGGCGTGCACTGGCAACCCGGTCGTTGGCGCTATCACCAAGACTATGAATTGCATACGGTCGTTTCGCCGTTTCGACGTGCATTCATAGGCGACGAGGTGCACCGGCTCGTACCCGGAAATGTAGTCCTCATCGGACCGTTTCTGCCTCACAACTTCGAGTTCTCCGGTGCACGGGGGGAGCGCAGGGCAACGCCCGGCTCGGTACTTCGATTTTCCGATGCTCCATTCCGGCGAAGCATGGATCTGCTGCCGGACTTGCGAGAAGCAGAACCTCTGCTCAATCGCGCCCGACAGGGCATTGAGTTTGTGGGCTTCCGAGATCGTGCCGTGGAGCGGCTGGACCAGATCAAGGACAGCCGGGGACTCGAACGCTTTTCGGCCTTCGCAGCGCTTCTGTGCGAGCTTGCACACTGGCAGGACTTTCGCGTACTCACAGCCGAAAGGTTCAAGGGACCCAGGACAACCAACGGTGCGCCATCTGGACGGATCTGCACGGTCCTGGACTACCTCAGGATCAACTACATGCAGGAATTCAGCCTTCCTGAAATCAGCGCCATGGTCGGCATGCATGAAACCGCACTCTCCAGACAGTTTCGCAAGGTCACCGGCAGCACCTTCACCGACTTTGTGACGGAACTTCGGATTGCCAAGGCCTGTCAGCTCCTGCTTCATACGGAACGCCCGATTTCCAGCGTCTGCTACGAAGTCGGGTTCAACAATGTCTCGAACTTCAATCGGCACTTCCTCAAACGCAAGGGCCTAACTCCAAGCAAGTACAGAACGCTTGCCATGTCTACTGCTTTCGACGGAGCGCCTGCTTTGTAGATTGGCATGAGGAATCGATCAACTCCTTCGCGCGCACTTCGCAAGATCTCGTAAGGTTGACCAAAGTAGAACTCGTACCAGAGGTGAACCCGCGCCTGACTAGACGCTTCAATCGTCATCCCGAGATCGGCAATCACATCATTGATGCATGTCAGCGCACGCTGTTCCTCGATCTAGTTCAGATTCAGATCGGCTGCGTCGTAGTAGAACAGGTCGCGTAGATCAATCCACAGTGGCAATCTACCGAGTGCCCTGGAACAAGGGCAAGATCGTCGGCCAGAAGGCACCGTTCAAGCTCAAAGACATTTGGGCGCTGCGGGTGCGGCTGCAACTGGAGGGCCGAGTGCGCGAACTCGCTCTCTTCAACTTGGGCCTGGACAGCAAGCTGCGAGGCGGCGATCTTGTTGGCCTGAAGGTCAGGGACGTCTGCCACGGAGAGCAAGTTGCCCCACGGGCAACAGTGATGCAGCACAAGACGCAGCGTCCGGTGCAGTTCGAGCTCACGCCCGGAACCCGCGAGGCTGTGCAGGTGTGGATCCAGCGCGCCGGACTGCGATCGGACGACTTCCTGTTCCCGAGCCGAATGCACGACTCGCCGCACCTCGGCACCCGGCAGTACGCCCGGATTCTCGGCGGCTAGGTCAGAGAGCTTGGATTAGATCCTGCCGACTACGGAACGCACTCGATTCGACGGACGAAGGCGACGCTGCCCGCGAGCCAACGTCAGCAAGACGATCATCGCAGCGCCGCAGTGCATGCAGACGAAGGTCGGTTGAGGATGGCAAGGCTCGGCATCCAGGCTGGCGATCTGCGCGACCGCGTCAGCCTCTTGCCCCAGTAGTTCGCGGATGCGCGCCAGGTTGGCCGTGCGATTGCCGTTGGCCAGAAGCCCGTGTGTCGGATGCGGTGGAAGCCAGCCCAAGCTCGGGTTCGGCGCTAACAATTTGCATCCGGAGCAACTCAGTTGCTCCTATTGGTGCTGGCAGCAGGCCGAGCCATGTAGGCGAGTGTGCTACCCACCAGCGCACGCACACCCACACGCAGCGCGGACTCGTCGATCACGAAATCCGGCGAATGGTTGGGCGCGCCGTTCTTGTCGCCGAATGGCGAGGCATTGAGCAGCCAGTACACCACCGGGATGTTCTTGCCAAAATCGCCGAAGTCTTCAGAGGCCATGAAAGGGCGCGACTCCCGCGCCTTGCCGGGCCCCGCCGCGGCCTCCAGTGCCTGAGCCACCGTCCGCGTCGCGACGGGGTCACTTACCAGCACTTCGTAGCCTGTTTCAACGCTTACCTCCGCAGTCAGGCCGTGGCTCTCGGCGATCTTCTGCGCCCTCAGGCGGATGCTGTCGTGTGCGACCTGCCTGTTCTTCTTCGACAGGGAGCGCACGGTCCCTGCGATTTCCGCCGTGTCGGGCAAGATGTTGCGACGCACGCCGCTGCGCAGCATGCCCACGGTCACCACGGTGGGACCGTCGAGCGGATCGACCCGGTGGCTCACGATGTTCTGCAGCGCCAGCACGCTCTCCGCGGCCGCGGTGATGGGCTCATGGGCCGTCCAAGGTGAAGAGCCGTGCCCGCCCTCTCCCTTGAGCGTGATCTTGAAGGCGTCGCCGCTGGCGAAAAGCGCGCCCGGGCGGTAGCCGATGGTGCCCGATGGCCCGGTCGCCATGATGTGCTGCCCCATCACGACATCGACCTTCGGGTTGTCGAGCACGCCGGCGTTGACCATGGCAGGCGCGCCGCTGAGCATAGGGCCCGCGCCCTGCTCTTCGGCGGGCTGGAACAGGAAGACGACCGTACCGGGCAGTTCCGCGCGCATTGCCGAGAAGACCTGTGCCGCGCCCAGCAGCATCGCAACGTGCGTATCGTGGCCGCAGACGTGCGACACGGGCACCTCTGCGTTCAACCAGGGCGCCCGGGCAACCGACCTGAAGGGCAGCTCGTTGCGCTCCAGCACGGGCAGCGCGTCCATGTCGGCGCGCAGGGCCACCACCGGCCCCGGCTTGCCACCGCGCAGCACGGCCTTGATGCCGGTCTGTGCAATGCCCGACTGCACCTCGATGCCAGGCATCTTCGCGAGCGTCGCCACGATGTAGGCGGCGGTCTGCACTTCCTGGTAGGAGAGCTCGGGGTGCTGATGGATGTGGCGGCGCCATTCGATCACCTGCGCCTCGGAGGCGTCGGCCAGGGCAAGCGCGCGCGCGTCGAGCGCGTCACCGCTCCGCGCCGCCTGGGCGAAGGCCGTGATGCTCATGAAGCTGCCGAACAGCATCAACAGGACGAAACGGAAGCGGTGGTTCATGGCGGACCGATGTAAGAAAAGTGA
The DNA here is from genome assembly GCF_058788795.1 of Variovorax sp. FW301-JW7. NCBI lineage: Bacteria > Pseudomonadati > Pseudomonadota > Betaproteobacteria > Burkholderiales > Comamonadaceae > Variovorax > Variovorax sp. FW301-JW7. The sequence goes on along the minus strand of NZ_JBYTBC010000004.1, from coordinate 650,092 downwards.
GAGGACCGCTTCGGATCTCGGCGGCGGTGCAGCACGGACCGAGATCGAAGCAGAGGGATGAAGTCGTCGCTCAGGCAAGGGATCGCCCGATCAGGCCGCCTTGTTTCGCGAGACGTACAGGCCGGCCTGCTGCGCTCGCATGGCAGCCAGGGCAAAGACACTCTCCAGCTGCGGCACGGGCAGCTGCAAGGCCCGCGCGCATTCGAGCGCGGCACCGACGATCGCGTCGAGCTCCACACTGCGCCCGGCCTCCATATCCTGCAGCATCGAGGTCTTGATCGCGCCGAGCTTGCGCGTCTGTGCCATGCGCTGCGCCGTATCGGTCTGGATCGTCAGGCCCAGGCCCCGCCCGAGCGCGATGCACTCGCCCATCGTGCGTTCGAACAGCTGACACATGGGACCGTCGTCCAGCATCCGGTCGGTGGTCACGCCGGTCAACAGGCTCAGCGGGTTGGCGCAAGCGTTGCCCAGCAGTTTCAGCCAGAGTTCGCTGCGGATGTCGTCACTCGCGACCGCACCCAGTCCGGCGTCGGCCAGCACGCCGGCCCAGTGCTGTGCGCGTGCGCTGGGCCCTCCGAACGGCTCCCCGACGACCACGCGCCCGCCGGCGCTGTGCACCACCGAGCCCGGCTCCAGGCAATGGCAAGAGGCCATCACGCTGCCACCGAGCACCTGCTGCACGTCGATGATTTTTTCGATGGCGCCTTCGGGATCGACGCTGCGCAACCGCAGCCCGGACAGCGGTTGGCCGGGCACCAGGAAGTACCACCACGGCAGGCCATTGCCGATGGGAAGCACCGCGGCGCCTCCTTCGAAAAGGGACGACAGCGTGGGCACCACGGCCGGCAGCACCTGCGACTTGAGTGCCAGCACCACGAGTTCAGGCGGCTCCATCTCGAGCGGCGAACCGACAGCGCGAACGGCAATGCGTCGCTGCGGCTCCTGGCCACTCGTGTAACGCAGGCCGTGTTCTTGAATCGCGTCCAGCGTGGCACCGCGGTCGAGCACGGTGACCGAGTGCCCGGCCTGTGCGAGCCGCGCCGCGAAGTGGCCGCCGATGGCCCCCGCACCGATGACCGCGATACGCCGGGATTGCGCGCTGGAGGGGGAACGCGTCGACTCAGAAGGCATGACGCAGTCCCAGGTCATAGCCGGTCGAGCGCTTGGGCGAGAAAGCGCCCGTCACAAAGCTCGGGCCGCCCACGGACAGCGCGGCGCCGTTCTTGTTGTCGATGCGCGCCACGCTCGCATACAGCGCGGTGCGCTTCGACAGGTTGTGCACGTAGCTCAACGCCACCTGGCTCGCCTTCGGGTCCGGCGTGGTGCTGAACGGACGGTTGAAGTCGTACTTCACCTTGGAATACGACGCCCGGATCAGGCCCGGCCCCACCGGCACGTTGACGCCGAACAGCACGCCCGTGAGGTCGACGTCGGACGACGTGCTGGCAGCCAGGCCGCTGACGATCGCCCGGTTCTTGATGCGCGACACCTCGCCGAAGAGCTTCGCTGCGCCCAGATCGTACGAAGCGCCGAGGTTGACCGTGTCCTGGCGCAGCGTGGTGCCCGCGAGGTAGTCGCTCAGCAGCGTGTTGCGGCTGGCGGCCAGCGCCACGTTCAGCGGCCCCTGGCCGTAGCCGAAGCGACCGCCGATGAAGTGGCCCGCGCGCGTGTCGGTCGCGGCGGGCGTCAGGGCGCCGGGCGAGGTCTGGTTCTTTTCATTGAAGGCGTACTGCACCTGTCCGTAAAAGCCGCCCAGGTCTGGGGGCAGAAAGTAGGACACCATGTTGCCGCTGCGCGCATAGGCATTGGTCAATATGGGAGACACGGGCGGCACTTGTGACGGTTGCGGCACGCCCATCTTGCTCATGGCCGTGCCGGCGCGGTAGATCAGGCTCAGGCCCACGCCATTGACGCCAATCGGGTCGAACACGAAGTCGTTCGTGAAGGTCGCGTTGACGTCCCGGCCCAGCCGGATCTCGCCGAAGCTGCCGGAAAGGCTGACCGTCGAGCGGCGCGCGAAACTCTGGATGCCTTCCTGCCCCGAGTCGTTCGTGATCGATGACTCGAGCCAGAAGCTGGCGGCCAATCCGCCGCCCAGGTCCTCGGTCCCGCGAAAGCCCACGCGGCTGGACGCGAGGCCCGAGTTCGACAGCACGCGCTGGCTGACGGTGCGGCTGCCCTGGTTCAGGTAGAACGGATTGGCCAGCGTGGCCGACCGGGTGTCTGTCGACTTGTTCGAATAACCGCTGATGCCGGCATCGACCACGCCGAACAGCGTGATCGACGACTGGGCGCACGCCGCACCGGCAAGACCGGTGGCTGCAAGACCTATCGCAAAAATCCTCATCACTTGTCTCCTCCATGAAAGTTGGGGAGCGCATTGTTGGAGGAGTGATGGCATCACCGCAAACGAAACGTTCAGACTTTTCTACTGGTGAAAACTTCGAAGAATGCGCTTGAACACTTGCCTGCGACAGCGCATCGTACGGGCCATCGAGACAAGCGAAGCGACCCCCACATGACCATCGACGGTGCAACGATTCAACGTGTGACAGCGCAGCTCTACGAGCGCTCCCTGAAGAAAATTCCCGACGACACGCGTGCCACGCTGCAACGCGCGGAAACCACCGAGACCGGCATCACCGGCAAGCACACGCTGAAGATCATGCTGCAGAGCGCCGACGCCGCACAGCAGGGCAACGAGCTTGTATGCACCGACGTCGGCATTCCCACCTACAGCATCAAGATCGGCACGCGAGTGCAGTTCGACGGCCCGGTGCGCGAAGCCATCACGCGCGGCTTCGCGGACCTGGTGCAGCACATCGATCCGCCGATCCTCAAGATGGTGACGAATCCGTTGACCCATGCGCGCAGCTACGCGGGCAAGGACATGCCGCTGCTGAGCTTCGATGTGATCGACGACGCGGACTACGTGGAGATCGTCTGCGCCCCCAAGGCCATGGGAACCGGCCGCTGGGAAGCCATCGACGCCTTCGTGTACCCGACGCTGGAGCAGATCGAGAAGTTCGTGCTCGACACCGTGCTGCGCGCGGGCTCGCAACCCTGCCTGCCCATCGTGGTCGGCGTGGGCATCGGTGGCACCTTCGACTACGCGGCGCGGCTGGCCAAGGAGTCGGTGCTGCGCCCCTTCGGCCGCACCAACCCCGAGCCCATTCTTGCGGCCATGGAGCAGCGCCTGCTGGACGCCATCAACGCCATGGGCTTCGGCCCCATGGGCACCGGCGGCGATGCCAGCGCCATGGCCGTGCACATCGACTACGCCGCGAGCCATGGCTTCGTGCCGGTCGCCGTGTGCTTCAACTGCTGGATCAACCGCCGCACCGCCGCACGCATCTACAACGACGGCCGCGTCGAGGACCTGAACTGGTAGGCCGCGATGTTCCACACGCTCGAACTCCCCCTCTCGCGCGAGAAGGTGCGCGAACTCGCGGTCGGCGACATGGTGACGCTGAACGGCGACATCACCGTCAGCATCGGCCTGCCGACACACCAGCGCATGGTGCAGGCTTTGGCCGATGGCCAGGCGCTGCCGGTCGACCTGCACGGCGGCGCGTTCTTCCACCTGAGCACCTGCGTGCGCGAGACCGCCGACGGGCCGGTGCCGCTCTACATGAACCCGAGCACGAGCACGCGCTACAACACCTGGATGCCGTCGCTGGTGCGCGGGCTCGACCTGCGGCTGACAGGCGGCAAGGGCGGGCTCGACGCCGCCTGCGTGCAGGCGATGCGCGACACCGGCTGCGTCTACCTGTCCTTCCTCGGCGGCGGCGCGCCCCTGCTCTCGCGCGGACTGCGTCACGTGGTGTCGTCCCACTGGAACGAATACATCTCCCAATTCCGGTTGCTGACCTTGAACGTGGCCTCGCTCGGGCCCGCCACGGTGGCGATCGATGCGCACGGCAACAGCCTCTACGACCAGCTGCGCGACCAGGCGCAAGCGCGCATGCCGCGGTTGCTGCAGCGCCTGGAAACCGCGCGCAAGGCATCCCTTTAAAAAACCTCAGGAGACTTCAAGAATGAACAGGAGACATTGGCTCCGCGCGAGCCTATGCGCCGCCGGCGTGGCCGCGAGCCTGGCGCCGGTGGCTGCATGGGCCGCAAACGGCGCATGGCCCAACCGCCCCATCCGCATGGTCGTGCCCTTCCCGGCGGGCGGCAGCACCGACATGGTGGCGCGCTATCTGGCGCAGGGCCTCGGCGAACGCCTGGGCGCACCCGTCATCGTCGACAACCGCGCCGGCGCGGCCGGCAACATCGGCACCGACGCCGTGGCCAAGGCCGCGCCCGACGGCTACACCATCGGCCTCGTCACCTCGGGCCCGCTGGTGAACAACAAGTTCCTCTACAAGTCGATGCCCTTCGACGGCGACAAGGACCTGACACCGATCGCGCTGGTCTGCGAGATCCCGATGGTCTTCGTCAGCAACCCCGAGCACTTGAAGGTGCGCAACCTCAAAGAGTTCATCGAGGCGGCGCGGGCCAAGCCCTCCGCGTTCGCGGTCGCCACGCCCGGCAACGGCACCATCGGCCACCTGACCCTGGCCGACCTGTCGCAGACGTCCGGCGTGCGCCTGCAGGACGTGCCGTACCGTGGCGACACGCCCGCGCTCACGGACCTGCTGGGTGGCGTGGTGCAGGCAATCTCCGCGCCGGTGTCCACCTTCATTCCCAACATCCAGGCGGGCAAGCTGCGCGGGCTGGCCGTGACCTCGAGCGCGCGCTTCCCGGGTCTGCCCGACGTGCCGACCGCCAAGGAACAGGGCATCGACCAGACGGCCACCGTGTGGTTCGCGGTGGTCGGGCCGGCCGGCATGCCGGCGCCCATGGTGCAGCGGCTCAACGCCGAGATCAACCGGCTGCTCGACTCGCCGCAGGGAAAAAGCAAGCTGCAGCAGTACGGCGGCGTGGTCGCGAGCGGCGCGCCCGAGCTGCTGCGCAAGCGCATCGAGGCCGACGGCCAGAAGTGGCAGCGCGTGATCAAGACCGCGCAGATCAAGCTCGACTGAAGAAAGGCAGGCGCACGCCCATGAGCAACGACAACAGCAACACAACCGCCGCGCAGCTCGGCACCTTCGTGAAGACCAGCTCACCGCAGACGGTGGAGGTGCTCGGCACGACCGGGCTCGACTTCGTGGTGGTCGACGCCGAGCACGCGCCCTTCGACCGCGCCCTGCTCGACCTGATGGTGATGGGCGGGCGTGCCGCGCGGATTCCGGTGTTCATCCGCATCCCCGAGATCAATACGGCGGTGATCCTTTCCTGCCTCGACATCGGCGCCGCGGGCCTGCTGGTGCCGCACGTCGACACCGCAGAGCAGGCGCGCGAGGTGGTGGCTATGGCGCGCTACCGAGGCGGGCGGCGCGGCTACTCTGGCGGGCCGCGCTTCGCGGGCTACGCGAGCCTGGGCATGGCCGAGGCGCTGCGCCTCGGTGACCAGGCGCAGATCGTTTGTCAAATCGAGAGCGCACAGGCCGTCGAGGAGGCGCAGGCGATTGCCGACGTGCCAGGCGTGGCCGGTCTGTTCGTGGGCCGCGCCGACCTGACGCTATCGATGGGGCTGGACGATCCGCGCGCACCCGAGGTGTTGCAGGCCACGCGCGTGGCACTGCAGGCGGCCACGCGGGCCGGCAAGCTTGCGGGCATGCACGTGGGCGGCACGCCCGAGCGCGAGCAGTTCGCGGCCGAGGGCGCCAACTGGTTCGTGGTGTCGTCCGACCAGACCCTGCTGCGGCAGGCCGTGCAAGCCTTTGCCGGGGCGCCTAAAGCGCGCTGAGCCGCTCCCTGATGTGCTGGGCCATCTCTTGCATCGGCGGCAGGAATTTCTTCACCGCCTGCTCGTCGCTGATGGCGGAGGCAATCCACGTGAGCCCGGCGCTCGCCACCACCCTGCGCCCTTCCAAGATGGGCACGGCCAACGTGTTCGAGACCGGCTTGACGCCGGGCACGCGCAAGGCATAGCCCTGCTGGCGGATCTGCCGCAGCATCGCCTGCACGGTGCGCGGATGCCCCGCCATCGCATCTTCCGGATCGCCGGAGACCTTGAGGATGTCGAGCAGCGCGCGGCACTCCTGCGCCGTGCAGGCCGCGAGGTAGACACGCCCGAGTGCGCGCGTCATGAGGCTCAGACGCATGTTGATGCTGGAGTGCAGCAGCGACAGCGGCGAACTGGGAATCGTGCTGTAGCGGATCACGACCGCATCGTAGTCGGGCACCGCCAGCGCGATCGGCCACTTGAGCTTGCGCGTCAGCTCGTCCATCGGCCGCATCGAGGCCTCGACCAGGCGCGGCTCGCCGTGGTAGCCCGACGACAGTTGCCGCACGCCCGAGGTCAGGCTGTAGGCGCCGTACTGCGGCGCGCGCGTCACCAGCCCCTTGCCCTCCAGCGTTTCGAGCAGGCGAATCAGCGTGGGCTTGGGAATGCCCGTCTGGCGGTGCAGCGTGTCGAGCGTGCAGATGGGAGAACGGTTGAGCGCGGCCAGTACGTCGATGGCGCGCTCGACGGCGCGGATGGGAGTGAAGGATGCCATGGAGGGCGCAGTGTAGGCCGCGCCTGTCGTCTGCCCCTCAGCCGGCCTTGCGGCGTTCGTAGTCGCCGGCGTTGGCGACCCAGCCCTTTTCGATAAAGTCGTGACGCGGCGGCGAGAACACGTCGATCAGCAGATGGCGGCCCGGGCCGACGCCTTCGGTGGTGTGCACCAGCAGCACCGGCACCGTGATCATCGAAGGTGATGGCGCGTGCAGGTGCTCATCGTCGCGCCACTGGTCGGCGTTGCCGCCCCAGTTCACGCGCAGGTGGTGCACGAAGTCGCCCGCCATGGCCAGCGAGCCCTGCTCGAAGTCGGTGTGGTTGTGCGGGCTCAACTGCGTGCGGTCGCGCGGGCCCTGGTACTCGACCCAGTTGATGCTCAGTGTGTCGGTCTGGAACATCTTGAGGCGTGGCTTGTCGGTCGGAGGCTGGATCGCGTCGACCTCCATGACCTTGATGGCGGCCGGCGCCGACGCGGTGCGGCGTTGGTAGTCGTTGCCCACCGGGCGCACGCGCGCGTCGGGCACGGTGTAGTCGGCTTCGTTGCGCGCCACGCCGGGCGCGAGGTCGGGGCGGAAAGATGCGACCAATGCGGCACGGCCCTCGCCTGCAAGGCGCACCACGATATTGCCGGCCGGCAGCACGCAGACGCTGCGGCCCGGCACCTCGCGCACCTCGGCGCCGGCGTGCACGGTGGCGCCGCCGTCGAGCAACAGCAGCAGCATCTCGTGCGGGCTGGTGGCTTCGACCGGGGCCGCGCCCTCGATCCATTGGACCCAGAAGTTCTGTCCACGCGCCACCGAACCCGGTGGAAGTTCGTGGACCGAGGCGCGACGCACCTCGGTTGCGGATGTGGTGTTCGTCATCGTGTTCCTTTCGTTGTCCTGTTCAGCGTGCTTGTCGTCAGTCGCGCCGCGGGCTTGGCCGCGAGAGCTCCACCAGAGGGCCTACCGATGCGTACTGGTTGCCGCCCAGCCGTGTGAGCGGCAGCGTGCGCGCCACGTCGAAGCGGCCGTTCGGCTCGACGAATTCCGGGTCGAGGTGAATGCCGACCACGCGGCCGAACACCACGTTGCTGACCGTGTCGCCCGGCCCCTGCGGCTCGATCTCGACGATGCGCAGCAGCTTGCATTCCATGCTCGCCGGCGAACGCGCCACGCGCGGCGGCCGCACTTTCTGGCTCGGCGCCTTCTCCAGTCCGGCAAGCTCGAATTCGTCGGTGCCGTAGGGCGCGTCGAGCGAGCTGATGTTCATGGAATCGCGCAGGTCCCAGGTCACGAGGTTGGTGACGAACTCGCCGGTCGCGCGCACGTTGGTAATGGTGTCCTTCTCGTGCCGGTCGGCCGGGGCGTTGCAGGAGAAGATCACCACCGGCGGTGCGGTAGAAACCAGGTTGAAGTGCGAGAAAGGCGCAAGGTTGACCCGGCCTTCGGGGCTCATCGTGCTGATCCATCCGATGGGCCGTGGCGCCACGATGGCATTGAAAAGCGTGCGCTTGAAATCGGGTGTGTTTTCGGGGTCGATGAACAGCATGGGGGCTTCTTCTTTCGTTCGAGCGCTTCAGCCCGTGGTGGGCGTGTCGTCCCGGAACAGCGGGCGCAGCGTGCGCAGCGCGCAGAGCCAGCCGCCATCGGGCTGACGCACGAGCGTCTCGCGCACGTCGGCGATCATGATTGCGGGCCGGGACGGCAGCACGCCTTCGCCGTCGGCGGCGTAGAGGCTCATCACGTAGTTGCAGTCCGCGCGCTCGGGCGACACCGGCACTGCGCGAAAGTTCTGCATCACGTGCAGCGAGGTGCGCGCGCCCCGCGCCTGCCGCGCGTTGTAGAAGTCGGCAATGGCAGCACGACCGGTGCGCGACTTCTGGCTGGTGGTGAACACCGCGTCCTCGGTGTAGTAGGCGTGGGCGTCCTGCCCCCAGTTGAAGTCGACCTCGTACCAGTAGTCGACGGCCAGCGCCTCGAGCGCCTGGCGAAGCGCGAGTTTTTCGATGTGGTTCATGCGAGTGGCTCCGGTGCCGGTTCAGTCCTGCCAGTAGAGGCGCGTGGGGTTGTCCACCAGCAGCTTGTGCAGCACGGCGGGGTCGTCGGAAAAAAGCGGCAGCAGGTCGACCAGCTTGCCGTCGTCGGGCATTTCGCGCACGCTGGGGTGGGGCCAGTCGGTGCCCCACAGCACGCGGTCGGGCGCGGCCTCGACCAGCCGGCGCGCAAAGGGCACGGCATCCTCGAAAGGCAGTCCGGGTCCGGAGGACAGCAGGTGCGAGGTGCGCTCCGCGCCGCTCACCTTGACCCAGCAGCGCTCGTCCTTCATGAGGTCGAGCAACGCGTCGAAGGGCTCCTGTTGCGGGCCGCTTTCGGCGAGCACGCGGCCCATGTGGTCGATCACGTAGGGCAGCGGCAGCTCGTCGAGAAACCGGCGGTACACCGGCAGGTCCTGCGGATCGAAGTGCAGCACCAGGTGCCAGCCCAGCGCCTTCACGCGATATGCCAGGCTGCGGATGGCGTCGAGGTCGGGCGCGCCGCCCAGGCGCCGGACGAAGTTGAAGCGCAGCGAGCGCACGCCGCCTTCGTGCAGGGCCCGCAGCCCCGCGTCGTCGATCGACGCGGGAACCATCGCGACGCCGCGGTAGGTGTCGGGCGACTGCGCGATGGCATCGAGCATCGCGCTGTTGTCGTGGCCGTGGATGCTGGCCTGCACCAGCACCACGCGCTCGATGCCGAGCAGCGCATGCAGCGCGCGCAGCTGTGCTGCCGGTGCGTCCGTCGGTTCGTAGGTGCGCTTGGGCGAGTACGGAAAGCGCGCGCCCGGCCCGAACACGTGGCAGTGCGCATCGCAGGCGCCGGGCGGCAGCCGGTAGGTGGGCCGGCTGGGGTTCGGGTGCGGCGGCGGGTTGGTTTTGAGGGGGACGGGCGTGCCGGGGGTGGGGTCTGTCATGGCGTTGTGCGTTGTGGGTTCACTCGGCCTTGAAGCCGGAACGCTTGATGGGCTCTTCCCAACGCTTGTACTGGGTGGCCTGCGTGCTCGCGAGGACTTGCGCGCTGCCGTGCTCGGCCACCATTGCGAGGTTGAAGATCTTGTCGCGCACGTCCTTCGACGCGAGTGCCTGCGCCACGGCCTTGTCGATGCGGTCCGTGACGGCGGCCGGCATCTGGGCCGGCCCGTAGAGACCGAAGAAGTTGTCGATCACCACGTCGATGCCCGCCTCGCGCAGCGTCGGCACCTCGGGCAACGCGGGCGTGCGCTGCGCACCGGTCACGGCCAGCACGCGCAGCTTGCCGTTGCGGTGCATCTCCACCACTTCGGCCGGGCTGTCGATCATTAACGGCACCTGGCCGCCGATCAGGTCCTGGATGGCGGGCGCACCGCCGCGGTAAGGCACATGGACCAGCGGCACGCCGGTTGCCTGCGCAATCACCACGCCCGCGAAATGCGGCACCGAACCCGCGCCGGACGTCGCATACGTGGCTTGCGCGGGGTGGGCCTTCATCCACGCGAACATGGCCTTCACATCGCTCGGCGGCACGGCCGGCCCGACGGACACGGCCAGGTCGAGCGTGGTCAGGCGCGATACCGGCGTGAAGTCCTTGACCGGGTCGTAGCCCAGGTTGGTCGGATAGAGCCAGGGCAGGATGGTCAGTGCCCCGCCCGGCGCGATCGCCAGCGTGCGTCCGTCGGGCCGCGAGCGCCGCAACTCGCTCAGCGCGATGCGTCCGGCCGCACCGGGCCGGTTCTCCACCAGCACGTTGGTGTTCAGCGACACCCGCAGCTTGTCGGCGAGCAGACGCGCGACCGCATCCACCGCGCCCCCGGGCGGAAAGCCCACCAGGATGCGCAGCGGTGCGGTGTCCTGCGCCCACACAGAGGGCATGGGCGCGGCGGCCGCTGCGAGTGCGAGCGACATCGAGAAGTGGCGACGTTTCATCATTGGAGAACTCCTTGTTTGGGGGTCGGCTGGCTCGGTGCCGCGTTCAGCGCCTGCGCCAGCAGCGCGACGCCCCGGTCGATCTGGGCGGGCGGCGCGGTCACGAAGGACAGGCGCAGCAGGTTGTGGCGCGAGTGGTCCGCGAAGAACGCGAAGCCGGGCACGTACGCCACGCCCAGCTCGACCGCACGCGACAGCAGGGCCATGGCATCGATGCCTTCGGGCAGCTCGACCCAGAAAAACATGCCGCCGACCGGCACAGTCCAGCGGCAGCCCTGCGGCAGGTGGCGCAGCAACGCGGCCTGCATCGCATCGCAGTGCTCGCGGTAGCGCGCGCGGACCAGCGGAACGTGCTCGGCCAGGAAGCCATCGCGCACGATCTGGTAGACCACCTGCTGGTTGAAGATCGGCGTGTGCAGGTCGGCCGCCTGCTTGGCCTGGACCAGCTTGGGCATCAGCGAGGGCGGTGCCACCACATAGCCCAGGCGAAGGCCTGGCGCCAGCACCTTCGAAAAGGAGCCCAGGTACACGCTGCCTTCGGGCCAGTGCGAAGCCAGCGATGCCGGCGCGGGCGCGTCGAACCACAGGTCGCCGTAGGGGTTGTCTTCGACCAGCGGCAGGCCCATGCGCCGTGCCTGTGCGGCCAGTTGGGCGCGCCGCGGCGCGCTGATGGACCGCCCTGTCGGGTTCTGGAAATTCGGCACGACGTACAGGAAGCGCGCGCCATCGGCCTCGGCCAGCGCCTCGGGCAGCGGGCCTTCGTCGTCGTTCGCAATGCCGAGGTAGCGGGCCTCGTAGGGGTTGAAGGCCTGGAGCGCGCCGACATAGGTCGGCGACTCGACGGCCACCACGCTGTCGGGGTCGAGCAGCACCTTGCCGACCAGGTCCAGGCCCTGCTGCGAGCCGTTGGTGATCAGCACATCCTGCGCACTCACGCGCAGGCCTTGCGACGCCAGGTCTTGCGCCACCCATTCGCGCAAGGGCGCGAAGCCTTCCGTCGAGGCGTACTGCAGCGCTTCGCGTGGCGATTGCTGCAGCACATGCTGCGTCGCCTCGCGCACCGTGGACAACGGAAACGCATCGGGCGATGGCAGGCCGCCCGCCAGCGAGATCACCCCGGGCCGGGCCGCGAGATTGAGGATCTCGCGAATGATCGAAGGCTGGATGCGCTGCGCGCGTCGGGCCAGTTGGAACGGGAATGAAGAACTCATGCGGTGTCAGATCAGGTACGCGAAGAGAAGAAGCGTTCGATCCTTCGCATGACACGGGGCCCGAGACAACTTCCACAAGAGCAGTCATCTTTTCATTGGCCCCCGGCCGCTGCAATCGGAAATTTCGAAGTTTTCACCAGTAGAAAAGTTGCAGGTGTTTCTCCGAAAGGCGCTCGCCAAATGCTGCAACCGAGTTCGGGGCCACCTTCCTGGATGCTCTTTCGACTGCCTGGAAACTGCAGAACGCAGAGGCCCCTGCCCCGCCACGGTGTTCATGGACTGCGATCCGCAACGGGAATCGAAAATGAATCGCCTCCAAGTTCGCCGGCAGTTCCAAACCTCAGTGCGCCTCGACGATCGTCTTCGGCTCCATGAACGCCTCCATGCCGAACAGGCCGAACTCCCTGCCGACGCCCGATTGCTTCACACCGCCGAAGGGCGCAAGCAGCTCGGGCGCGATGCGGTTCACTAGCACGGTGCCGACTACTGCCGGCAGTAGCGCAAGGTGCACCTGGGCATCGATGCACAGACGCTGGAGATCCGCGCCATCGAGATCACGGACAACGCCGTTGGCGATGCGCCGATGCTGCCGGAGTTGCTGGCGCAGATTCCTGCGGACGAACAACTGCATTCGGTGAGCGCCGACGGTGCCTATGACACCAAAGCGTGCCACGAGGCTATCGCCAGTCGGCAGGCCGCGGCGATCATCCCCACACGCAAGAACGCCAAGCCTTGGGCGGATGGCAAAGCTGGGGCGCAGGCAAGGAACGAAATCTTGAGGGCGACGCGCAAGCTGGGCCGTTCAATCTGGAAGAAGTGGAGCGGTTATCACCGCCGCAGCCTGGTGGAGACCAAGATGGGATGCTTCAAGAGACTGGGCGAGCGCGTGATGGCACGGGACTTCCAGAGGCAGGTGACCGAGCTACAGGTACGGGCATCGATCCTCAACAGGTTCACCCGTCTGGGAACGCCTGAGACTGTGCGCGTGGCATAGCTGCGTCTGGGGTAAGGGGAGGCTCGCCCTGAGCGCGGGTTATGCAACAGCGCCTGATCTGAGGCTCGAGGCATCACCCAGTTGTCAAACCGCTTTGCGGCTTCTCCCCTCACAGGATCGGGCGATTTCTATCGCGGCGGGCAATGACATGACAGCGAACTGCGTTGTCCTCACCTTCGATCCACTGCACACCTCCGAATGCGTCACAGCCAGGCATCGAGGACTCCAATAGACCCAAATTTCAGCTTAATGAAATGGTCATCCATATGAAAAAATTCCCTGCCTCTCACTGCTCAAGCTGCAGCGCCCCCATCGGCCCTATTCACGCGAACCTGCATCGCAACGCCGAATGCCTCGCGAGGCCATACACCACCGGAAAGCACTTGGAAGTTGCAAATGCCCGAGTGCTGAAGTCGTACTGCATGACGTGCGGTGTAAAGGCAGCCTGCGATGATCTACAAGAGGCAGGCTTCTTCCTTCAGAATGTGCAGGACTACGAGAACGTCCGCGTCTGCACGAGTTGCGGGTACTCTCATGTGAACATGTACGAGTGGCATCCCACATACTTGATTGCCGTCAATCAATTCGATGGGAAATTTCTCGACACGTTAGAGGAAACGGTCGTTGTGATTGCGTGTGAGGAATGCGAAGTGGCGCATGGGTGGTTGAACTGAAGTGCCTTTGACGCAGGTTCACCGCATGTACGTCGATTCCTCGGTTCCTGTTGTGTCCAACTTGGCAGTGATGTTCCTTTCCGCTCAAGTTGCCAAGAGACGCCAGACAAAAAAAGAGAAGCGCAGACCTGAGAGCGATCTTTCGATCGCCCGCATGGTCTGCGCCACCTCTTGGATGTCCGCCCTCAGCGCCTGAAGAACTGGTGCGCATTGACCTGCCGCCCTGCCTCCTGAACAGCCTCTTGCAAGAAGTGCAGCAACGCGCGCAATTCCATCACCAGCTGCGAATCGTCGCCGCGCTGCCGCGCAATGGCAGGTGGGACCGCCTTGCCCGTATCGCTGAAGTCGATGGTCGCCCTGCTCAGGATCGCGATCTCGCCCAGGATCGACCAGGCCCGCTCAGCTCTTGCGGCTTCTTGAAGGCACTGCGCCAGATAACCGAAGTACGCCGCTGCGTTCTCACGGTCGATGAAGCTCTCCCCCAGCTGAAACTCGAACTTCTGGATCTTCTCGCACAGGTCCATGAACTCGCGCTTGGCCATGTCGTACGTGCTGCGGTACTTCTGCGGCAAAGGATCGGCGCCGTCCTGTGGCGTGCCGCGATGCTGTCCTGACTGAGGCTCTTGCCGCTCCTTGCTGCGCAATTGCAGGAACGCCTGCAATCCGCTGACCAGGTGCGCCACCTCGCCTTCGTTGACGCCCAGGCAGTCGATGAGCTTGTGGCCGTTGACGTAGATCCCGGTCTTTTCCACATCGATAGACCGAATGTCAGGCCACCGCCAGATCGCCAGGCCTGAGCCGAGATCCTTCAGGCGGACCTGCTTTTCAGTGAGCATGACCCCGTCCTTCGCGCCGCCGAATACGGTGGTGTCCATGAGCGCCACTACCTCCTCGACCTGGATGCCGCGGCCATAGCTTTGCAGGGCATTGCTGAGTTTCTTCAGCGGAATTTCGGGTACGAAGTAGGTGCGCGAGAAGCGGCCGTGCGATGCGAAGCGTTGATGCAAGAAGTTCTGCAGCGACGCTGGCGCTGGCGCATCTCCCCGATTCGCCGCTGGTTCGTCGGCAGCGACGTTGTCGATACTGTCGGCGCAGAGCACATCGAACTGCGCCCGCCGCTGCGCATCCGAGAGCACCGTGTAGGCCTCATTGACCTCTTGCATCCTGGCCGTTGCCCAGTGCAGCGTTTGCGCATCGCTGCCTTGATACTTGTCAGGGTGGTACTGCGTCCGCCGCCCCTTGTAGGCCAGCGCGATCTCAGCTTCACGGGCGCTGCGGCGAACTCCGAGGACCTCGTAGTAGTCTTTCATGGTTCATCACGTCAATCACGCAGGCAAATCGCCGTGGCTTGGGTCATGCGCTGACCCAGCCCCTCCACCTTCTCGCCAGCATGCATCTGCCGCAGATCCGGCTCGATCTTGCCGAAGATGCATTTGCAGATCGACTTCGAGATGCCGCCCTGGACGCATCCCTCCATGAAGTCGACCTTCACTTCGTCGCGGCCACAGCCTGCCAACGCAATCAGCAGGCCGATGGCGACAAGTCGACGCAGGAGCTTGATGTTCATGACATCAGCACCAGGCCAACGAACAGCGCCAGGATGCCCGCGCCGAGGATCTTGCCCAGCCCTGGGAACAGCATGATGGGCCAAACGATTCCGGTGCCCAGGTTGTAGGCAAAGCTCTTGTACGAGTTGTCTCCGAACAGCCATCCGTAAAGGGCGAACAACACCCCGATGGCAACGTAAATGCTGATGATCTTGGCTTTCTTGGACATGTGATTCGATGTATGGGTCGCCCTGGTCCAGACCGCTTGAGGCGGCCCGGCCAGGGCAGTGTCTAGATTGATGGAGATGGGGAGTGAGAAGAGCCGAGGCCCCTCATCCCAGGTTGCACTGGAAGCCCTTCTTGCCGTAGGCCGGCAGGACCTGAGCGGCATTGCTCTTGGCGAAGGTGATCGTCTTGCCGCCGTAGCTGACCAAGGCATCGCCCTTGCGAAGGTCGTTCAGCAAGGTGACGAAGTTGTTCTCGCCCACGCGGCTATCGGCCTCGAAGGGGCCTTCGAAGGTATGCCCGCCGACTTTGACGGTGAACTTCTTTACCTCTTGGGACGAAGCCACCGTCATCAGGGTGACGCTGGAGGCGGCGTCGGCGCTGCCCTCCTGCGTTGGACAGCCGATGAGCAGCCGCATGCCCTGGGCGTCGATGAAGTACTCGAGGTTGCCCTGGCCATAGCCTTGAGCCCATTGCCCCTGCGCAGCTTGTGCGGCCGGTGCGGCCGGTGCGGCCAGAACCAGCGTCGCCAGCAGCGCGCTCAGCGCGAGGCGGTTTTTTCGAATGTGTGTGTCGATCATTGTTTTCCTCTGGTTAGTGTTGATGGAGACGTCTACGCAGACTTGCTCTCGAGCGATCCGCACCGCTACACGAAGCAGACACCGCCCCTCAAAAAGCCCAAGCAAGTCATGCCCTGTTTGAAGACTTCTGGAATCACCATCCGAAGCTTTTTTTGGGTGAAGTTCTTATAGATTTTTAAATCTACTCCTTGCGTAGTTTGCCAGATATAGATTCATCGTCTATGGATTTCTAGATCTAGTTTTTTCAGACTCGGAGCAATGCCGAAGTCGACCTCCAAACTAGCCAGCAAGGAGGATGTTCAGTTGCGATTTGGGGTTGCTGTTCGTGCATTTCGGGATGCGCGCAAGCTGACCCAGGAGCAACTCGCAGAGTTCAGCGATATGCACGTGACGTACATCAGCCAGATTGAACGTGGACTGAAGAACGTCTCGCTGTTCAACATTCATCGCCTCGCCCACGCGCTCGGCGTTGCACCCGCCGAGTTGCTAGGCAGTGTTTCGCACATGCAGGGCTTCGGGGCACGGCACCAATGACAGAGAGATCGGCGACGCTCCAATCCCAGTAGAACGCCACACTCAGCGGGGAGTGGTACGGACAGGTGCCTCATCCGGCAACTGAAGTTGTCGCAACCGCGCCTCCTCTTCGATGGCGCGCCAAGCCGCTTCCTGCTGGAACGGATCGGTTTGCTTACGCTGCAGCATCACGCGATCCACCCGCTGAAAAAACTCCTCGTCGAGCGGGAACACCTCCTTCTGACTGGCCACGCCCGGTGGGGGGATCGCGGCAGGTGTGTTTCTCATGAGAGCCTTCCCTTGAAGAAGATTGCCTGCACCCGCTTCGCACCCGCGCCGTGGGCCGAGAAGCCCACGATGGTGGCGCGATCACGCTGCTGACAGATGCCGCAGTTCAGGCAATCGGAGTTGCCCAGGCTGGCAGGACAGACGACGACCTGCCGACCTGCGGGCGTACGCAATGGCTTGGTGGCGCCCTGGGGCAGGACGACCACCACGGGCGCGATGCCGAGGTCCGCATGCGTGTCGGCCTGGCCCAACGTTTCGGCACTGAGGTTGACCGTGAAGCCCAGCCGGTTCGCATTGAAGATCACCGCCTGGTTTTTGGGTGTCGGGGGATAGTGGGTGTAGGTGAACCCGCGCCGTCCCCTGTTCGCCATCGCGAGCCTGGTGAGCAACCCAGCGTCGATCACGCCCGGTGAGGACGGCGTCAGGTCTCCAGCCTGGTTGTGCCGCCACAGCGCATGGCGACGCAGCGTGCGGATCTCCAGCAGCAGTTCGTCGAAGGTATTGCCTCGTGCACCCGCCGAGACGGCTCGCCAATGCAAAGCCAGGGGACCGCTCTCGGCATAGCAGCCGTTGCGCTTGAACCCACAGTTAGGCGGGCAGGAATTTGCGCTCGTCGTCGTGACTGCCATGGGCCCGGTCTTGACGTTGCGGCTGATGCGGGTGAAGTGATAAGTGAATGGTTCGGCGCGAGCAGTTGATGCGGCGCGCAGCGCCGGTCCACCGCGCGGGATCGTAGTGAGCAAGATGTTTTCCTTCAGGGATGCGTGCTGCAATCGCAAGCACGAGGCGCGCAGCGCTCCCCTGCCCCCATGGCCATGGAGGCGAAGGAGACGAAGGCGTGGGAATGAATGGGCTTCGAGAGCCCGTGGGGGTAGCCCTCTGGGGCTTAGGTCTCGAAGCGCTGCTCGAGCTTTTGCAGCACCTCGAGGGCGCAGCCGTGCCAGGCACGGCCTCTGACCATGGGCGTATCCAGCGCCTCAGGATTCGTTTCAGCGACGCGCCTGGCGTACTGCTCCAGCGCTTGCATCACGAACGCCTGGATGAGCGCACCGTGAGCGCTGAACTCCATCAGCTCGGTGACGAATTCAACGTTGGTCGACGGCATGCTGGCTCCCCTCGTTCACCTCACTCACTTCGCACACCTCACATGTCGACTGAAGGATCTCGAAGCCAGCATCGGCTATGAGGCCCGGATCCAGCAGCATGACCAGGTCATCCGAGATGCCCGAGCGCATCGACGCCCACGCTTCATCGTCCAGGCCATCCTCGCGTGCACGCACCCTGGCAGCACCAGCGAGCGCCTCCTCGTCGAAGACGGCCAACTCGATGCTGAAGACCACCACCGTGCGGGGCATGGCCGGGGTGAACGCAGTGCCGCTCATGCACCCTCCCCGGTGTCGATGGGCGCGATCTCCGCACCGAACGCCAGCGCCGCGTTGTCGGGGCTGGGCGGTCCGTTCTGGCGAATCCACCAATCGGGCGGGCTGTACGGCACGGTCATCACCCCCAGGTAGCCGCCTTGCGAGGCGTAGCCCACCACCTTGGCGCGGCCGATGCCGTTGATGCGGATGATCACGTCTTCGCCGATCGCGGGAACCTCGAAGTCAGCAGACCACTTGAATACGTCTTGGGCGAAGGGGTCGCGGGTCTGGGGCGGCACTTTGGCGTGCCGCCGGAATCTGGTTTTCATGAATGTTTCTCTTGGGGATGTTTTTCTTGGGACGGCAACACCGTCGCCTTGCCGAGTTGTCGGGATTTCAGGCGGCAGATCAGGCCGTCGCTCTCTCGCGCGACGTCCCAGCCACGACGGCCCAGACTTCGGCGCAGCACGTAGGTCGATTCGCCGTAGGAGATGCGCAGGCCCGGGCGGATGGCTGCTCGTTTGGCGGCCCGGTTTGCATGGAACTCACGCACCTTCTCGCGCCATGGGCCTGCGTAGGGCCCAGTCGGAGGACTGGCCCGATCCAGGAAGACCAGCGGACAGTCGAAGTAGTACGGCCCGCAGCTCTCGTCCATGCTCTTGACGGCTGCCTGGCCGTTCCTGCAATCGATGAGGGTCAGGCCGATCCAGATGCGTCCGGCGTGTTCGCCCGAGCGGTTCTGCGCCAGGAACCACAGGCGGTTGCCGATCGCGCGATGTGCCAGCACTGCAGCAAAGGCTGCGACGCTGTGCAGTTCGTCATGGACGGCTTGGTCCTTGGTGGCCCGGTAGACGATGCTGCCCATCTCAGACCTCCGCCCGATCGCCTGCCGGCGGCGCGCAGTCGGTTGCCACGCAGTGCCAGAACTCGCGCTCGGCATCGATGAGCCGGGAGATCTCGACCTCGTCGCGCTCGACCCGGTGGATCCGCAGGTCCTGGCCGCAGATCAGGGCGGCGACATCGATGGCCTGGGCGCCGGTCACGGCCAGCCGATGCAGCATCTGGATCCGCACGTAGGCGGGAAGGCCCTCGCTCCAAAGCTCAGCCGCATCCATGCCGACGCATCGGCATTCCAGCAACTGGACATCAGAAGCGCCGACGACTTCGCGGCCAGGGTGGGCCAGCATCCAGGGGTGCTGCGGGTGCCGCAGCAAGGCGCGAGTGCGCAGCACCTGGCGCCCCGCGCGCAGCGCGTAGTGCGCCGCCACGATGGGCTCGAGCAGGCGATCCCAATAGGCAGCAGTCTCTGCTGACTGAACGAGGGAAGGATCGACAGGCTGCAGCAGGTCGTGGCGCTCGGTCTTCTCCATCCACAGCCGCACGGCAGACTTGAAGGGATCGCGGCCTACGGCGGCAGCGGCGTCGAGACAGCCGAGGCCGGCTTCGACCGCGCTCGGCCAGCGCCCGGCGGTCGCATCCGTCGAACAGGTGGGCGGCACCAGACGCAATGCAGGGGCGCGCGACCGCGCACGAGCGTTCGGGGAACGCTGTATGTTCCGAGGAATTGAGGTCATTGATTTCTTTCTGAAGGTTCAAACCGCCCCATCCAGCAAAAAGCCCCGCCCTCTCGATGGAGAGGCGGGGCTTGGGTGGAGGAGCTGAGGGTGGAAGTACGGGAGGTCTAAGATCCCGTCGCGTCAAGCGGCGAGCTCCAGCGCATGCGCCAACGCTCGTTGCTTGAGGGCAGCGCCCTGGCCGAACCAGGCACTGTCCAGGCGGTACTCGCGGTTGCGTGCTCGGCGTTCGTGGTCAACGAATTCGGTCATTGCGCTGAGCAGGCCCCAGGTCGTGCCCCGCGCAGCAGCGAGCTCGGCGCCGCGGCCCTTGCCTTCGTACAACTCGAGGACCTTCCGTGCCGCCCACGCTCGCGACATGGACTGGGTGCCGACCTGAGGAGTGGCGAGTCCATTCGATTCCATCGGCCCGTAGAGCACATCCTGGATATAGGCCTCGACCTCCTTGCTCTTGACCTTGCGTTCGGACAGGACCTTCATGCGGTACATGAAGTCGGCCCATTGCCCGATGGCAATGCCGAGTTGTCGTTTGACGGCATCGGCATCGAAGCTGGTGTTGTGGGGCACGCGAATGACGTTGCTGGTGTTGTCCAGTGCAATGGCCAGGGTGTTGTTGCACACGACCCGCACGGTCGTCGGCGTGACCGTGGTGGCCAGCGAGCCGTCGCAGGAGGTTGCGAACAACAGATAGCCGTTGACGATGTCGCTACCCTTGAGCACGGCTTGCTTGCCGGTGCGCGCAAGCGCCCAGACCTTGCGCCCGCCCTTGAGGACCCCTGCCGTTTCCATCTCGTAGCCGCCGATGTCGGTGAGGTCGCGGTAGAACTCCAGGACTTCGCGGGGCTGCACGACCTGATAGCGACTGCTGACGACCGACAGCGGCGCATGGGTGTCGCTGCGATAGAGCACCTTCTGTTCGGCGAAGGATTCCAGAGCCTGAAGGGGATCGCCTGCAGGTTGGGTCATGAAACGCACCGGGGTTTCCTGGATGTTCCAGTTCATGCCGGCCTGTTCAGCCCAGACCTCAAGGGGTTGCTTGGGTTGGAGGCGGTGGCCCAGGCGATGCCAGGGGGTGTCCCCGACGTAAGCCATCTGTTCGATTTGGTGTGCCATGGAAGGTCTTTCTTGAATTGCGCGCACAGGCGCGCCTTGGCCGAGAAGCTGTGAGAGCCCTGGCCATGACGACTTGTGCAAAAGAGGGTGGGGAAACGACGAGCCGAGCGGCTCAAGGGCGCAAAGCGCGGGAGCGGACGACTGCGTATCAGGCGAGGTCTGGGTCCTCAGGATCGATTTCGTGCGGGCTCGTCTCCGAGCCTGGGTTCACTGGTCGAAAGGAGGACGATGTCGCTGGTTCAGCCGAGGACCACGGTGATTCACTGGTTCCACGCTGCCCACTGAAGGTGTGACCGCACGCGGTACATCGGCAGTTGTTCAGAACCCGGTCATCGACGACACGGCCGAAGATGGCGCCGACCTCGGTTCCAAGAGCGCCACCGCCCAAGGCGCCGAGGACAACGCCAATGGCGGTGCCGAGGCTGCCTCCGACCGGCCCAGCAGCCATGCCGATGGTGAAGCCAGTGCGTGCACCGCGCAGCGCACCAGCGATGCCACCGGCTGCACCGGCCAGACCGCCGAGCGTGCCACCAGTACGCTGAGCGACGTCACGGGTTTCGATGCGGTTGGAGCCGCAGTTGGGACATTGAAAGTAGGACAAGGGGAAAAGCTCCTTTGCAGGCGGGTGAATAGAAGAGAAGGAGCACCCAGACGGCAAAAAGCCCGGCGGACCGCGAGGTCGTACCGGGCTTTTTTGCTGGTTTGGTCTGGTTAGATTCGAAGAAAGTAAGACTTTGGCCGAGGATTGATGGAGGAATCAGCGCCATCGCACGTACTCGGCCGACTAGACAGGCCAGATGGTCACTTCTTGTCAGTGCTCACCTAAGTCATATGGGTCTGAAAAATTCTGGATTCAGATTCGTTCGCTCGAAATCGGAAACTGAGCACCGCTACCCAGAGCCAAAGCCTGAAATTTCCCCACAACACACCTTGCTAGCACGGCTAACCGCCCTTTGTCGTGAGCAGACCCGCTTAGCATGGGACTGCGATCCAGCAAGCCATCTTCCGTTCATCACGCTGCAGCCGCGCGGACTTCCTAGCCGGCCAATTCCCGGCAGCGTGCGGCGTCCAGCGTATGGCCGCAGGCGCGGAACTCCTGCGCCGCTGCGGCGAAGCCTTCGCGTGCGGCCGCGACACGGCCCGCGGCCCGTTCGATGTGGGCCTGCGCCTCATGCAGCGACGCGTACCAGGCCGGCAGCTTCATCACCACGTTGGCCAGGTATTCGGATTGCTGCTGGTGGCTGGCCGCCAGGTCCAGCGCGTGCGCTCTCGCGGCCGCGATGGTGGCCGGGATGGCGAAGGTGATTCGGCAGCCGGGGCAGCTTTCCAGCGGGCCGCGCACGTTGGCCTCGGCTTCCTCCAACACGCCCAGCGCTGCGTCGGGCTGCGTGGCCATCGCGATACGGGTGCCGTAGATGCGGTCCAGCAGATGAAAGCCGACGTCGGACTGGCGCGCGACGTCGAGCGCTTCGTCGAGCAAGCCGCGCGCCCGGTCCATCTGCCCGCGGTAGATCGCCAGTTCGGAGCGGCGCTGCAGCGACAGCGCTTCGCCCGTCGCGCCGCCGATCGCGCGGTGCATGCGCCCGCCCGCCACGAGGTCTTGCTCGGCGGCGTCGAGCTGGCCGCTCAGCAGCCAAGCCTCGCCGCGCAGCGTGACCGCGAACGCATGCCCGCGCGCCGCGCCCAGCCGCTGCGCTTCCGTGGCCAGCGCATTGGCGAATGCGATGACATCGGCATACGGCCGCGAGCCATACAGGAAGCGCTGCGTGATGCACAGGTGGCCGTCGAACACGCGCACCGCAAGCTGCGGCAGATGGCTCGTCTCCTTGAGGTCGGCCCACACGCTGCCGTGCAGGTCACCGCGCGCGTGTGCCGCTGCGGCTTGCGACCAGGAGGCGATCACGAGCGTGCCTTCGTCACCGGTTTCCAAGGCGATCCGACGCACTTCGGCCGACCGGCGCGTGCCTTCGGCGGGGTCCCCGAAGCCCAGGGCCGCCGCGCCGCTGTAGGCTAGCGCTTCAGCGAGGCGCCCCGCCACCGTGGTGGGATGCACATCCTTCAGATACCGCAGGGCGCCGGGAGGGTCGCTCATCTTCACTTGCGCCAAGGCTCGCTTGGCGCGCAATTCGTGGGACAGCGCTTCGGGCGCAACGGCGGCGGCCGCGTCGTAGGCGGCCAAGGTGCCTGGCCGGCCCAGCGCGTCGAGGGATTCGGCACGCAGCGCCAATGCTTCCGGCTGCGCAGCCCGGTGCGCGAGCAGCGGCTCGACGTGGCGCAACACGTCCTCGTAGGCGCCGAGGCGAAAGGCCTGGCGCGCAGCCGCCAACGAACACGGCATCGCCCGCTCGGCATCGCCCGCAGCGAGCCAGTGATGGCCCACCAGGCCCGGTGCCGCACCGCCCTGCTCGAGCCGCGCCGCCACGTCGCGATGCAACAGCACACGCCGGTGCGGCGGGATGCTTTCGGCCAGGGCTTCTCGCACGAGTGCGTGGCGGAAGCGATAGCGGCCCTCGGCCACCACCAGCACGCCCGCGGCCAGCGCCTGGTCGAGCCGCGCCAACGCGTCATGGCCCTCATCGGCAGCCAGCGCCACGGCCGTGGCTACGTCGAAATCTTCGGCCGACAGCGCCAACCGGCGCAAGGCCTCCGTCGCGCCGGGGTCCAGGTCGCACAGGCGTTCGGCCAGGGCCGACGACACGCTGCGGGGCATCGCCCCCGTGGCGGCGTCTGGCGTGGCGGCACCACGCGCGAGTTCGATCACGGCAAACGGCAGGCCTTCGGCACGGCGCGCGATGGCGGTGGCGGCCTCGCCCGCCATCGGTGCGTCAGCCGAGCGGGCCGCGAGCAGCGCCGCGTCTTCCTCGGACAGCGGCCCCAGCTCAAGGGCCTCCAGCTGGCCGGCGCGCTGCAGGCGCGAGGTGTTCCGATCCAGCAGGGGCGGCAGTGCGTGCCGGCACGCGAGCAGCACGAACACCGGGGGGCCGCTCGCAGCCAGTTGCGTCAGCGTCTGGGCGCTCGCGTCGTCCGCCGCGTGCGCATCGTCGACGATGAGCAGCACCGGCTTTTGCGCGGCGGTAGCCAGCAGCAGCCTGCGCACAGCGCCCACCATCTGGTGGCGCCCGAGCGGCATGGCCAGCGGTTTCACGTCGCCCGAGGCGGTCATCTGCGCCAGCACGGCCTGGGCGTGCGCACCGATGGCCTGCGCCGCGTCGGGCAGTTCGCCGAGCAAGGGCTCCACCAGGTCGGCCGCGATGCCGTAGGGCCGCGTCCAGTCGCCGGCCTGCAACGAGCGCACCTGCCAGCCCAGGCCCCGCGCTTCCTCGGCGATGCGGCGGCAGAACGCGGTCTTGCCCATTCCTGCCGGTGCGCGCACCACCGCGCCCCCAGGACGGCCCGCCAGGCTGGCGCGCAGCCACCCCAGGACACGCACCAGCTCCATGGCACGGCCGACGAAACGCGGCGCGGCGCCTTCCAGGCCCGCCACGCATTCGCGGTACAGCGCCTCGGCCGGCGGGCCGGGGCGCAGGTCCAGGGTCTGCTGCAGATGGTCGCGCAGGTGGCCGTACCAGCGCAGCGCCGAAGAGCGTCGTCCGGCCGCCAGTTCCTCGCGCATCAGTTGCACATGGGCCGCCTCGTCGGTGGGGTCTTCGCGCACCAGCCGTTCCAGGTCGCCGGTCTGGCGCAGCAGCCGCAGGAACTTGTCGCGCAACCGCTGGCGCGGCGCTTCGGTCCAGGCTTCGTAGCGGGCGTCCGGCAGGAGCTCGCCACCATAGAGTTGCGCCGCCGCCTTGCAGGCCTGCGGATCGCCGCTGTGCAGCGCCTCGTCCGCTGCGCGCTCGAACTGCTCGGCGTCGCACGCCACCGCCTGGTCGGGCAGCAGGAAAACGCGGCCGCCTCGCAGCACCAGGGCGTCGGGCTGGCCGATGAACTGGCGCGCGTGGTGCGCGGCCTTGCGCAGATTGGCGCTGCCCGCGTCGGGGTCCAGATGCGGCCACAGGGCTTCCACCACCTGCTCGTTCGCCAGGCTGCGTCCGGGCTGCAATGCCAGCAGCTGCAGCAGCTCGGCGGCGCGCCGGGTCAGCGGCACTGATGGAGTCTGCGGGTCGTCGCCGGCCACGCTCAGGCGGAACGGGCCCAGCAGCCGGATGGACACGGCTTCGGACGGCGGAGTCGGTGGGGGCGACATCGCGATTCCTTTCCCCCGGCACGGGCCGGGAACGTTTCAGGAACGCCAAGCGTGGAGCATCAGTATGCCGTCTATCGAATCTGGCGGGTGCAACGAATAGACGCACCACCCTCGCGCCCGCAGACCTCTCAAGGAGCACCTCATGCATATCGCAAAAGACGAAGTCGACGTGAAGATGGAAATTCCCGGTGCCCTGATCCGGCAGCGTTTGAATTTCGGCGACGCGACCGGCTACAGCAAGATCAGCGGCGAGTACTTCACGCTGTCGGCGGGCGTCGACACGACGCCGCTGTTCCAGGGCCTGAACAACCACAACTCGTGCCAGTGCCCGCACTGGGGGTTCGTGCTCAAGGGCCAGATCACCACCACCGACGACGCCGGGGAGCAGGAGACCGTCCAGGCCAACGACCTGTTCTATTGGCCGCCCGGCCATAACGTCAAGGTCGACGCCGACGCGGAGATCGTGATGTTCAGTCCGCAACACGAGCACACGCACGTGATCGACCACATGATCGAGAAGGTGAAGTCATGAACCCGAACAAGGCCCTCTGGGAAAAAGGCGACTTCACCCGCATCGCCGAGAGCATGCGCGAGAGCGGTGAAGACGTCGTGCGGCACGCCCGCATCACGCCCGGCATGAAGGTGCTGGACCTCGGCTGCGGCGACGGCAACACCGCCATCCCGGCCGCCAAGCTCGGCGCGCAGGTGCTGGGCGTGGACATCGCCGCCAACCTGGTTGCCGCAGGCAACCGGCGGGCGGCTCAGGCCGGGTTGTCGGCCAGCTGCCGGTTCGAGGAAGGGGATGCCTGCGAGCTGCGGCTCGAGAACAAGTCCTTCGACCTCGTCATCAGCATGTTCGGCGCCATGTTCGCGCCCAGGCCCTTCGACGTGGCACGGGAAATGGTGCGTGTCACGCGCCCGGGCGGGCGCATCCTCATGGGCAACTGGATCCCGAACGACCCCACGCTGGTGGCGCAGATCCTGAAGATCAGCTCGTCCTATGCGCCCCCACCGCCCGAAGGCTTCGTGAGCCCGATGGGCTGGGGCTCGACCCCGAACATCCTCGAGCGCTTTGGCGCGGTGGGCATTGCCTCGGAGGCCATCAGCTGGGAGCGCGACAGCTACATCTTCGACTTCAAAGGCTCGGCGGCGGAATTTGTCGACACCTTCCGGCAGTTCTACGGCCCGACCATGAACGCATTCGACACGGCAGCCCAGGCGGGGCGCACCGACGAACTGCGCACGGAACTGGTGACGCTGTTCCAGAGCCAGAACCAGAGCCAGTACCCCAACACCTGCCTGATCGCCGCGACGTTCCTGCGGGTGACGGTGGACGTGGGGTGATCCGCGGCGTTTCGTCGGCTTCTGCGGCCGGTCCGGACCGCCGGACAGGTCGAGGGAGACAAAGAAAAAGCCCGGCAACGCAGGACGTTGTCGGGCTTTTTTGTTTGGTGCCGCTTGTCGGAATCGAACTGACGACCTTCCGCTTACAAGGCGGGTGCTCTACCAATTGAGCTAAAGCGGCTGAAAGAAAAACAGTGCTGGCGAAGATTCTAAGCGGCCGGCTTTTGGGGCCGACCGCGTCGTCACTTGACGCGCTTGAGCGACGGCCGGGTGCCACCACCGGCCGGCGGGCGCGGCGGCTCGTCGGTCGGATCGGAAGGCTCCGAGGCGGCATCGACCGTCTCGTCGCCCTCTTCGCCCGTCACTAGGTGGAACACCTTGCTGGCGTCGCCTTCGGTGCCACGCGAGGCATCGCGCAGCGGCATGCGCGGCGCGCTGTTCGGCGAAACCGCGGCCGAGGCGGCGTCATCGCCATCGTCGGACGTGGTGGCGGTCGGCACGGGTGCCGGGAACGCCATGCCCTGTCCGTTCTCACGTGCGTAGATCGCGATCACGCGCCCAACCGGCACGCTGATCTCGCGCGCCGTGCCGGCGAAGCGGGCCTTGAACTCGATGAAGTCGTTGCCCAGCTTCAGCGAGCTGGTCGCGTCGAAGCTGATGTTCAGCACGATCTCGCCGTTCTTCACGTACTCGCGCGGCACCTGGACGGTGTCGTCGACCAGCACCGCGACATAGGGCGTGAACCCGTTGTCGGTACACCACTCGTACAGCGCCCGGATGAGGTACGGGCGGGTGGAAGAGGACTCGAGCGCGTTGATCATGAAAAGCGGCGAAAAACGAGGGAAGCAGGCACGCAGCTTACTTACTTGCGCATGACCTTTTCAGACGGGGTCAGCGCTTCGATGTAGGCCGGGCGCGAGAAGATGCGCTCGGCGTACTTCAGCAGCGGTGCCGCGTTCTTGCTGAGGTCGATGCCGTAGTAGTCGAGGCGCCACAGCAGCGGTGCGATGGCCACGTCGAGCATCGAGAAGTTGTCGCCCAGCATGTACTTGTTCTTGAGGAACACGGGCGCGAGCTGCGTGAGGCGGTCGCGGATGTGCGAGCGGGCCTTTTCGAGCGCCTTCTCGTTGCCCTTGGCGGTGCGGTTCTCGAGCGTGGCGACGTGCACGAACAGTTCCTTCTCGAAGTTGAGCAGGAACAGGCGCACGCGGGCGCGGTCGACCGGGTCGCCGGGCATCAGTTGCGGATGCGGGAAGCGCTCGTCGATGTACTCGTTGATGATGTTCGACTCGTACAGGATCAGGTCGCGCTCGACCAGGATCGGCACCTGGCCGTACGGATTCATCACGCTGATGTCTTCGGGCTTGTTGTAGAGATCGACGTCGCGGATCTCGAAATCCATGCCCTTTTCGAACAACACGAAGCGGCAACGGTGGGAGAAGGGGCAGGTCGTTCCTGAATACAAGACCATCATGGCGAGAGACTCCTAAAAATCAAAAAGAGTGGGTCGCCTGGGCAACCCACTCTGTGGGACCGGACGCACGAGGCGCCCGGTCGGCGTGAAAGCGGAATTACTTGACGTCTTTCCAGTACGAGGCGTTCAGTCGCCATACGAAAACCACCGACATGGCCAGGAACAGCAGCACCCAGACGCCGATGCGCACGCGGGTGTTCTGTGCCGGCTCGGCCATCCACTGCAGGTAACCGACGAGATCGCCGACCGCGCTGTCGAATTGCACCGGGTTCAGGGTACCGGGGGTCACTTGTTCCCACTTGCCCGAGAACACATCGGTGGCATGGCCGTGCTGTTCGACCTTGGTGTAGATCGGCAGGCGCTCGCCCTGCAGTTCCCACAGCGGGTTCGGCATGGCAACGCTCGGGAACAGCAGGTTGTTCCAGCCGGTGGCCTTGGTGTCGTCGCGGTAGAAGCTGCGCAGGAAGGTGTACAGGTAGTCGGGGCCCGTGCCGCCGTGGCCGGCGCGCGAACGTGCGACCAGCGTCAGGTCGGGCGGCGTGGTGCCGAACCATTCCTTGGCCTGGCGCGCGTCGATGTTGGCCTTCATGGTCTCGCCGACCTTGTCGGTCGTGAACAGAAGGTTGTCCTTGATCTGCTGCTCGCTGATGCCGATGTCCTGCAGACGGTTGTAGCGCATGAAGGCGGCCGAGTGGCAGTTGAGGCAGTAGTTGACGAACAGCTTGGCGCCGTTCTGCAGTGCCGCCACGTCGGTGGTCTTGTTGGGCGACTTGTCCCACGCCAGACCGCCGGATTCGGCGGATGCGGCCGCGGAGAAGGTCAGGCCCAGTGCCAGACCCATGACAGCGAGCCAGCCGGAAATTCTTTTCTTCATCGTGTTTCTCTCAAGCTCTCTTGCACTTCTCGCGCATCAATGGGCCGCGAAGACCACGCGCTCGGGCACGGTCTTGAATTCACCCTTGCTGCTCCACCACGGCATCAGCAGGAAGAAGCCGAAGTAGAAGAGCGTGCCGATCTGCGAGATGGTCTGGGCGATGTCCAGGGCGAACGAGCCGATGACCAGGTTGCCCCAGACGCCAGGCGCCTGGATGCCCAGGTAGCCCAGGATCAGGAACAGGAACACGAACACGCCGTAGACATACTTGTGCCAGCTCGGACGGTAGCGGATCGACTTGACTTCGCTGTGGTCGAGCCACGGCAGGAAGAACAGGATGATGACCGAGCCGCCCATGATGACCACGCCCCAGAACTTGGCGTCGAAGGTCTTGAGCAGGAAGATCGCGACGGCGGCCACGACCACGGCGGCAACCTTCAGGCCCATGCCCGACTTGCCCTTGACGAAGTTCCAGACGGCGGCCGCAGCGATGATCAGCGCGAACACATTGACCATGTCGTCGGTGGTGGCGCGCAGCATCGAATAGAACGGCGTGAAGTACCAGACCGGAGCGATGTGGTTCGGTGTCTTCAGCGAGTCGGCCGGGATGAAGTTGTTGTACTCCAAGAAGTACCCACCGGCTTCAGGCGCGAAGAAGATCACGGCCGAGAAGATCGTGAGGAACACCACCACGCCGAAGATGTCGTGCACCGTGTAGTACGGGTGCGACGGGATGCCGTCGAGCGGATGGCCGTCGGGACCGCGCTTGGCCTTGATCTCGATGCCGTCGGGGTTGTTCGAACCCACTTCGTGCAGCGCGATCAGGTGGGCCACCACGAGGCCAAGCAGCACCAGCGGCACGGCGATGACGTGGAAGCTGAAGAAGCGGTTCAGCGTGGCGTCGCTCACGACGTAGTCGCCGCGGATCAGCAGGGCCAGGTCAGGACCGATGAACGGGATGGCAGCGAACAGGTTCACGATCACCTGGGCGCCCCAGTAGGACATCTGGCCCCAGGGCAGCAGATAGCCCATGAAGGCTTCGGCCATCAGGCACAGGAAGATCGCGCAGCCGAACACCCAGATCAGCTCGCGCGGCTTGCGGTAGCTGCCGTACATGAGGCCGCGGAACATGTGCAGGTACACCACGATGAAGAACGCCGAGGCGCCCGTCGAGTGGATGTAGCGGATCAGCCAGCCCCAGGGCACGTCGCGCATGATGTACTCGACCGATGCGAACGCCTGGTTCGCGTCGGGCTTGTAGTGCATGACGAGGAAGATGCCGGTCACGATCTGGATCACGAGGACCAGCATCGCGAGCGAGCCGAAGATGTACCAGAAGTTGAAGTTCTTCGGTGCGTAGTACTTGCCCCACTGGTCGTTCCAGAGCTTGGTCAGCGGGAAGCGGTTGTCGACCCAGTTGAGCAGCTTCTCGCCTGCGGGGGCGTTGGGGGAAACTTCGTGAAATTCAGCCATGTTCGTGGTCTCCCTCAGGCCTTCTTGCTGTCGTCGCCGATGAGCAGGCGCGTGTCGGACAGGTACATGTGCGGAGGCACAGGAAGGTTGTCAGGAGCGGGCTTGTTCTTGAAGACGCGACCGGCGAGGTCGAACGTGGAACCGTGGCAAGGGCAGAGGAAACCGCCTTCCCAGTCGTTCGGCAGCGAGGGCTGCGGGCCGGCCTGCAGGCGGTCGACCGGCGAGCAGCCGAGGTGGGTGCAGATGCCGACCACGACCAGCACATCGGGCTTGATCGAACGGTGGCCGTTCTGCGCGTACTTGGGCGTGAATTCGTCGGGGTGACGCTTGGAGAGCGGGTCGGCGAGCTGGCCATCGAGCTTGGCGAGCTCAGCGATCTGCTCCGGGGTGCGCTTGAGAATCCAGACGGGCTTGCCGCGCCATTCGACGGTGATTTTTTCGCCGAC
Organism: Variovorax sp. FW301-JW7; assembly: GCF_058788795.1. Taxonomy (NCBI): domain Bacteria; kingdom Pseudomonadati; phylum Pseudomonadota; class Betaproteobacteria; order Burkholderiales; family Comamonadaceae; genus Variovorax; species Variovorax sp. FW301-JW7. Next base: position 619,745 of record NZ_JBYTBC010000004.1, on the reverse strand, counting down.
CTTCAGGGCCGAGATGTCCACTTCGACCGCGGCGCCCGCGGCTTTTGCCTTTTCGGACGGCTGGAATGTGCTCACAAAAGGGATTGCGGTGGCCACGCCGCCCGCTACGCCGGCACAGCTGGATGCGATCAACCACGTCCGCTTGCTTGTGTCGATCCGGGGCGAGCCGGAGGTCATGTCACTCATGGGGATCCTCTAAGTCTTCTTCGCTGGAGCAGGGGCTGACCTTTGCCACAGCAAGGTCAACCCGAGATTGTAGCGGGGCGCAAAAGGGTTTTTCAATGATTGCCGCGCGTGCGCACGGCGCCGCAGCACGTGCGCGACAGCACGCGACGGCCCTTGGCGCTCAGCTCAGCAGCCCGTACTGGGTCGCCTGTCGGACAGCCTGGGTTCGCGACTTGACGGCCAGCTTGCGGTAGATCCGCTTGGCGTGGAACTCGACCGTGTTGATCGAGAGGCAGATCGCTTCGGCAATCTGCCGATTGCTCCAGCCTTGCGCGATCAGGCGCAGCACATTGAGCTCCCGAGGTGACAGCAGCCCGGGAGCAGGCATCGGGGGCGAGACCGTGTCGCCGTCGCGCAGCGCGGACTCGACACCCTCCGGTTTCGCGGACGCCGCAATCAGGCCGAGGACGCGACGCGCGACGCGTGCATCGATCGGCGAACCACCGCGCTCGATGGAGCGCAGCAAGAAAGAGAGCTCGGCATCGTCGGTGCTCGTCAGCAAATAGCCGGAGGCTCCTGACGAGATCGCGGCTTCGACCAGCAGGCGGTCGTCGTCCTTCGACATGGCGATGGCGTCGATCTGCGGGTAGGCCCTCCGCAGGTGCGACAGGAGTGTGACGCCGCCGTCATCAGATAGGTGCATGTCGACCAGCACCAGGTCGTAGGGCAGCGCTGCCAGAAGATGGGTTGCTTCCGCGTGCGTTGAGGCAATCACGACGCGACGACCCGGGGCCAGGTCGCACAGGAGGCGCCGCATGCGCTCAGCCAGGGCCAGGTCGCCCTCGACGATCAACGCGCCAAAGAATGCACAGCCCAAGGCGGCGTACCGCCCCGCGAGCGCCGGCGCCGAATGCGCGCTGCTGACGGACTGGTGATTCATCATGAGCTGACGCCTCCGATCACGCCATCTGCCGCGCCTACGCACACCCGCACACTCTCCATCGCCCCACCCTCAGACAATCGAATCACGCATATCCCCTTGTTGTGCCCCGCGGCATACCTTGTATGTCAACTTTCGTTTCGGGGTACTGCAGGAACGATGCCTGGGAGGCGGCCATGCGGCCCATCGGAACGACAGTTCGGTCAGTGCGTTGATTTCATTGAAGAAATGCGGCGGCGAGGATCGGAGTTCTTCCGATCGAGGCACGCGCCAGTCGCCGTCGTTACGGTCGTCCTAGGCAGAACGTTACGTAGCATTGAGATACACATGCGCCCGTCACAGTCACCCGCAAAAATCGAGGCAATATGCAGTTACAAGGAGGCCGTGGCAAACGCCCCATCCCCCAGGCTGAATTAGTTGCGGCACACTTCTGATGCTGCTAACCTCAAGTCAAGAGCATAAAAACCCTTTGAGAGGATCACTGTGAAGACGAACAAACTGGTTGCTACCGTCGCCCTTGCCACCCTGGCAATCTCGTCGGCTTTTGCCCAAACGCAGGTTACCCCTGCGCCCGCAAGCAACAATCGCGCATTTGTACCGGGCCCCGCTGGCGCTCCGAGTGCAACCGCTGCTGGCCTTGGCGGCCTGACCCCCGTTCAATGGGGCGCTGTTGCAGGCACCGGCGCACTGATGCTGACCCTCGGCAGCAGCAACAACGGTAACGGCGGCGGCGGCTTCTTCGTCCCCGGCACGGGCACCAGCGGCACGGGCACCACCGGCACGCGTTAATGCTGGTTGCCCTCCTGAAAGGAGGGCATTCGCTGAAAAGTCCGCGCGTTGCTTCCGCCACGCGACTCTTAAAACGTTGCCTTTTGGCAACGTTTTTCTTGGGCGTTGGCGGTTGCTCCTCCGGAACTTCAGCCATGCTGGATTCAGCTCGCCTGCTGTATCGCGGCGAGTCTGCAGCAACCCAGCCCAATTTCAATCCCAGCTATCGGTACCTGCGGACCACTGTCGATGGGCGCGTCCTGTACATGGTGCTCGGCTATATCGATCAGCGCGCCGAAGGGCCCGTCGAGGTTTGGTACAGCGGTACGGGCGAGGTCGTTCGACTTCTGAATGGTCAACTGGTCGGCACGACCGGGCTGTCCACCGACTGGCGCGACGTTCGACTTGCCAACCCACCCGCCTGGGAAGCTCACACTGCCAACACCACGCAGACCTACGCGCGCGAACGCGACCTGATGCCCGGCTATCGCTTCGGCATTCGCGACGATATCGCGCGCGCGTCGATCGCGCCGCCCACCGACAGCACTCTCGCCGGCGTGCCCGCAAGCTCCTTGCGCTGGTATGAAGAACGCAGCGTGTCCCGCCCTGCGGCAGCCTCCGTTCCACCCGCGCGCTTCGGCGTTTCATTTGCTTCTGGCGCCCCTCAGGTCGTGTATTCGGAGCAATGTATTTCCCGCGACCTCTGCATGAGCTTCGAACAGTGGACACCCCCCGCACCAGCAGCCGGCGCCGCGGCGCGCGCTGGTACATGAGCCCCCCCTTCCTGCAAGCCATCAGCCCCCCGCATTGGCCCCGTCGAACGGCCCTTGCCTGCGCGTTGATGGTGAGTCTTGGCGCCGTGGCGGAGCCATCGCAGAATGCAGCGACCGTTGAACCTGCAAGCGATGCCGAGGTGCGACCCGGCGAACGATTGAGCACTTGGTTGCTGCGTCAGCCAGAAGGCACTGCAGCGCCCGGGCTGGCATGGCGCGTGCCGCAGGAACGGCTCGCCCAGCAGTTCCTGAAGAATACCCTGCTCGTGCGCCTCGAGGCGGCCAGCAGGCGCGCACCGCGCTCCGAGCAACTCGATCGGCTGAAGCTCATCACGTGGCTGCAGAACCTGCCGGTCACCGGCCGCGTGGCGCTGGGCATCGTGGACCCCCGCTGGCTGCAGGCACACCCGGATCAAGACCCGATACTGTCGGCCGGCCAGCAGCTCGTTGCGCCCTCGCCGCAATTGAAAACCATCGCAGTTGTTCGCCCCAATGGCGAGCTGTGCCACGTGGCGCACGAAGCCGGCCGGACCACTTGGGACTACGTCATCGCCTGCGCGCCCGATAGCACCCACGACTGGGCATGGGTGGCACAACCCGACGGCCGAACATCGCGCGTGGGCATCGCCCCCTGGAACGGCCACCCCTCCGATGAGCCGGCGCCCGGCGCATGGATCTGGGCAGCACCGCGCGGCGCGACCGAACTGGTCGACGCATCGGAAGGCATCATCAAGTTCCTGGCGACCCAAGGCCCCTCGCCACAGACAGCGACGCTGCGCACCACCACTGCCGCGCTTGCAGCTGCCAAGCCGACCGCAACACTCAATACGTCCATTCCACCGTCAGTTCCGCCGGAAAGCGTCATCTCGGTGCACCCCGACGCCTCGGCCCCGCAATACAAGGCACCTCGCACGAGCAGCAACGATTGGGGCGAAACTGGCCTGCTCCAGACGCCGACGGCACGCATGGGCGAGGCCGGTGATTTCCGCACGTCGATCAGCCACGTGTCGCCCTATACGCGACTGAACGTGATGTTCCAGCCGCTGGACTGGATGGAGGCGGGCTTTCGCTACACCTCCATCAGCAACCGCGCGTACGCCGCCAGCACCACTGGCCAGAGCAACAAGGACAAGAGCATCGACGTGAAGCTGCGGCTGCTGCGCGAATCCGCGTATGTGCCTCAGGTTGCATTGGGCTTCCGCGACCTTGGCGGTACCGGCCTCTTTTCGGCCGAATATTTAGTCGCCAACAAGCGCTACGGCGATCTCGACTTCAGCCTCGGTATCGGCTGGGGATACCTGGGCAACAGCGGCAACATCCGCAACCCCTTGCTGGCCCTGAGCAATCGCTTCAGAACGCGCACGGTAAGTTCCGCAACAGGCGGTGAGGCGAACTTCAAGGCCTTCTTTCGAGGCCCAGCCTCCTTGTTCGGCGGCGTCGAATGGCGCACCCCCTGGGATCCGCTGACCGTCAAGCTCGAGTACGAAGGCAACAACTACAAGAACGAGCCTCAGCAGAACAACCAGGTTCAGCGCTCGCCTTTCAACATCGGACTGGAATATCGCTACTCACCCGGCGTCGCCTTCACCGCTGGCCTGGAGCGCGGCAACAAGGTGATGGTGGGCCTGACCCTGTCCACCAACATGGCAAACATGCGGGCCAGCAAGCCCGCAGACCCGCCTCTGCCCCACTTCACGCCGGAGGCGCCGGCCAATCCACCCGGCTGGGCCGCCACTGCCGCGGAGATCCAGGCACGCACCGAATGGACCGTGCAGCGCATCGCACCGCAGGGCGACAGCGCGCACGTCTGGATCACCGAAAGCCACACGGTGTATCGCGAGGCTCGCGTGCAGCAGGTCATTGCTGTCATGCATCGCGATGCCCCGGCGTCGATCAAGCACTTCATCCTTCACTACAACGAGCGCGGACTGGCTCTGCATACGCAGGTTGTCAATCGCAGCGAGTGGGTGACCGCGCACTACCAAGCACAGACGCCCGCAGAACTGCGCGCCACGGACCAGCGTGAGGACTACGCCCCGCCGCGCGGCAGGACCGAAGACGGGCTCTACACGCCAGCATCGCCACAGCGCACACCCGCCGACGCAACAGCCACCGCATCGCCCGGCGAGACGCCGGCCATGGCTCCTTGGGAGCGACGCACAGAAAAACTCACCTTCGGCCTGACCCCGAGCTTCTCGCAGATCCTCGGCGGCCCCGATGCCTTCATGCTCTACCAACTCGGCGTCTCGGCCACCGCGGAGTACCGCTTCACACCGAGCACCTGGGTGAACGCCGCACTGACCTGGCGCCTGATCGACAACTTCGACAAGTTCACCTACACGGCGCCCAGCAACCTTCCCCGCGTGCGAACCTACCAGCGCGAGTACGCAACGACCAAGCGGTTGACGATGCCGGTGTTTCAGCTGACCCATGTGGGCCGACTGAACGAAGACCAGTACTACAGCGTCTACGGCGGCGCGCTCGAGTCGATGTTCGCCGGCGTGGGCGCCGAATGGCTTTACCGCCCATGGCGCAGCAAGTTTGCCTTCGGCATCGACATCAACCACGTACGCCAGCGCGACTTCGCGCAGGACCTCGGCCTGCGCGACTACAAGGTCAACACCGGCCACGCCACGCTCTACTGGGACACGGGCTGGAACGGGGTGCAGGCCAAGATCAGCGCGGGTCAGTACCTTGCGGGCGATCGTGGCGTCACTCTCGACATCAGCCGCCGCTTCGACAACGGTGTAACGATTGGCGCGTGGGCCACCAAGACCAATGTCTCCGCTGCACAGTTCGGTGAAGGCAGCTTCGATAAGGGCATCTACGTTTCCATCCCTTTCGACGCGCTGCTGCCGCGCTCAAGCAAGTTCACTGCGAACTTTGCCTGGGCTCCGCTGGTGCGGGACGGTGGCGCAAAGCTGGGGCGGATCAACCCGCTGTACGAGATGACGTCGATACGGGATCCGAAGGCTTTCAGCTTCTCGCCGCCCGACGACAAAGCACCCAAGGCGGGGGACAACATCCTCGACTTCAAGCGGGCGCAATAGGCGACGCCGGCTAAAAACAAGAGAGCCCCGATTTGGGACTCTTGGTCTCAGCATTCCCCAGTGAGTCGGGGTGGGAGAAGAATGCAGCAGTTCTATCGAATCAGATTGCCACGGCAATCTGATTCGGCGTGGACGGCTGTTCAGCCTCGCCCACCTGTACAGCGCCGACTGCTGCTGCGTGCGGCAGAGCACGGTCACGCACACGGTGACGCTCCATATGCACCCAATCCACCACCTCCGCATGAGGCCGATAGCCGGGAAGCATCTGCGTCAGCGTCTGCTTCAGCATCGGTACATCGCTGCTTTCGAGCGCCGCATTCAGCGTCTCGAACTGGCGCCAGAGTTCATCCCAAGGCAGACAGGGATCGTGCGCCTTCATGACACGAGGATGCGCTGTGGGCATCGCGCTGTCGCCAATCAGAAGCTCTTCGTAGAGCTTCTCGCCGGGCCGCAACCCGGTCACCTGTAGCTCGATATCGCCATCCGGCGAATGCTCGTCACGGACCGTGCGCCCCGAAAGCTCCACCAGCCGACGAGCGAGGTCGATGATCCTCACCGGCTCGCCCATGTCGAGCACGAAGACATCGCCACCCTGCGCCATCGCGCCCGCCTGAATCACCAGCTGGGCAGCCTCGGGAATGGTCATGAAATAGCGCGTGATGTCCGCATGCGTCAGCGTGATCGGACCACCCGCTTCGATCTGCTTGCGAAACAACGGCACCACCGAGCCACTGGAGCCGAGCACGTTGCCGAAGCGGACCATCGAGAAGCAAGTGTCTGAACTCTGCTGCGCCAGCCCCTGCAACGCCATTTCGGCGACGCGCTTGCTGGCCCCCATGATGTTCGTCGGTCGCACAGCCTTGTCGGTGCTGATCAGGACAAAGTTGGGAACCTTGCACTCCATCGCAATCCGCGCCGTCGTGAGGGTGCCCATCGCGTTGTTGCGCACCCCCTCTGCCGGGTTGTGCTCGACGAGCGGCACATGTTTGTATGCCGCCGCGTGGTAGACCGTGTCAGGGCGCCAGGCGCGCATCACTTCACGCAGCCGCGCCGCATCGCATACCGAGGCGAGCAGTGGGACGACACGTACGTTCGGCGCCAACTGCTCCAGCTCCTGGTGGATGCCATAGAGCGCGTATTCGCTCAGCTCTACGAGCAGTAGCGTGGAAGGCGACAGTTGAACGATCTGCCGGCACAGCTCACTGCCGATAGAGCCACCAGCCCCCGTCACCAGCACCACTTTGCCCTGGATATGCTTGTGCAACAAGTCTGCCACGGGCTCAACTGGATCCCGCCCTAGCAAGTCCTCGATGTCGATTTCAACTAGGTCATTGACCTGGACCTTGCCGTTGGCCAGATCGAGCAATCCCGGGAGCATCCGTACATGCAGATGCAATGGCAACAACTGGTTCAGAATTTCAACGCGGCGTCCACGGCTGGCCGAAGGCATCGCCAACAGCACGTCGGTGATGCCCCAGCTGGCAGCGTTATTGCTGAGCCAATCCGACGACTGAATGCGCAGACCATTGATCGTGTTGCCTTGGAGATGCAAATCATCGTCAACGAAGGCGCGGACGACCATGTCCCGACTCTGGGCCAACGCCGCAGCCAGTTGCAAGCCCGCGCTACCGGCACCGTAGATCACAACCTGAGGCAGTTGCTTACGCTGCAGAGCGCTCATGTAGAGACCACCCAACCAATAGCGCGCAAACATGCGCGAACCGGCGATAGCCAAGAACAAGAGCAACGGCACCAGCAAACCGACCGTGCGAGGTACCCCTCGCACACCGACCACCGCAAAGATCAGCGCATAGCCGAGGCCAAAGAGCACGCACGCGCGCACGATAGCCATCACTGCAGCCGTACCTGCATAGCGAAAGATGGCTCGGTAGAGCCCGAAAACCACAAAGAGGGGAAGCGCAAGGGCGACGGCCACCGCGACAGCCGACCACTGAACGCCGCGTGGAGCCATCCATTGCTCGAAGCGAAAGCTGAATGCCAACCAGACGCACAGGACGCAGAGCATTGCGTCAACCCCTAGAGCCAGCATGCGCTTCAAGGGACGCGGCAAAGCAAGCAAGGGCGCAGCCAGACGATTGATCACACTGAAAACTCCTGCAGCACCTACAGGGTGCCGCGCTGCAACAATTGTCCGTGAAGGGTACCCACCCCTCCCCCCCAATTCAGGGGATTCGCGACATTCAAAATGTCATTTTTTGTATCTTGTGCATCGACATGACTTTGGTCACGAAGCGAGCATCCACGCCGTTGCCCTGCTGCGCCTTGCGACCAAAATCGATGCGGGGTACAGAGAATGCCCACTGCGCGGCAACAGCAGCGGGCAGTAGCCACGAACGCCCTGACTACAATGCCAAGGGCGTGCCCAGCCCTTTGCCCTCTCATCTAGATAGCGCGATCCAGTCGCTCAGCCAAGGGCAATTGGTGAGGGAATTTCGGTGTGACATGTGATTCACGTTGGATATGAACCACCCGGCACGCAAAACGTTGAGTCTGACAACAGAAGCACAAGTCTTCGCAGGGAGCCAAGTCTCATGAAATCCGTTCTGGTGGTATGTATTGGCAACATCTGTCGCAGTCCAATGGGGGAAGCACTGATCGCTGCAGCATTGCCACAGGTTCAAGTCACGTCCGCCGGGACAGGCGCTCTGGTCGGCCACCCCGCAGATCCGATCGCACGCAAGTTGATGGCTGCACACGGCATCGACATCGAGGCGCACCGCGCGCGCCAACTCACAGGACAGATGTGCCAGCAGGCCGATCTCATTCTGGCAATGGATGAAGCGCAACGAATCCACATCGGCCAACGCCATCCACTGACCCGCGGCAAGTTATTCCGACTGGGTGAAGTCGCACGCGTCGACATCCCCGACCCCTACCGCCTGGGCCTCCCAGCGTTCGAACACGCCTTGCAACTCATCGCTGATGGTGCCCACGCTTGGGCCGAACGTATTCGCAAACTCTCATGACCCCTTCTGCTTCCACATCGGCCCCTTTGACGCCCAACACGGTACGCCCTCGCGACGATGACGATGACGCCATCAACTTGTCCGAATACATAGACATCCTGCTCGATAGGAAATGGTTAGTAGCGGGTGTCGCCGCGGCAGCTCTTGCACTAGGGATTGCCTACGCGCTTCTAACCACTCCAATCTACCAATCGAACCTGCTGATTCAGGTCGAGGACTCCGCACCTGACGCCAAGAATTTTCTCGGCGATACGGCCAACCTCTTCGATGTCAAGACGCCGGCTACCGGCGAAATCCAGATCATTCGTTCACGAATGGTTATCGGGGGCGCCGTGGAAGCCATGCGCCTGTACATAGACGCTCGGCCACGCCATGTTCCCGTTATTGGCGAATGGCTCTCTCGGCGTTCCAAGAAATTGTCAGACCCGGGCTTCCTGGGAATAGGCGGGTACGTCTCCGGCACTGAAACCATCGACATCTCCAAGTTCGATATCCCCTCCGCACTCGAAGACCAGCAACCCTTCACGATCATTGCGCGGACCGGTGATCAGTACACGCTCTCACACCCCGACCTCGCTGAACCACTAACCGGCACAGTCGGCAAGGTGCTCAGTCAACAAGTCCCAGGCGGCACTATCACTTTGATGGTGTCGCGCATCAATGCCAAACCTAGCGCTGAATTTCTTGTCTCACGTGCGTCGTCGCTCGCCACAACCGAAGACTTGCAAAAACGTGTGCAACTCAGCGAACAAGGCAAGCAGTCGAATGTGATCAGCGTCGCGCTTGAAGACAGCGACCGCGACCGCCTACGGCGCACGCTCAACGAAATCGGTACACAGTACGTGCGTCAGAACGTCGAACGCAAGGCGGCTGAGGCGGAGAAGACAATCGAATTCCTCGACCGGCAACTGCCCGAATTCAAGACGCAACTCGAAGACTCTGAAGACGCTTACGCACGCTTTCGCAACCAGAACGGCACCGTCGCCTTCGATGAAGAAGCCAAGGCCGTGCTCGAGTTATCAGTACAGCTACAAACCAAGCGGCTTGAATCTCAACAACAGCGCCGTGAACTTCTAGCGCGCTTCACAGAAGCCAACCCGAAGGTCCGCATGATCGATGGCCAGATTGCGGCCATCCAGCATGAGATCAACGGTCTCGAAATTCGCGTGAGTGCCATGCCTGCGATACAACGCGACGCCCTACGGCTGGAGCGCGACGTCCGAGTCAATGGTGAACTTTACAAGTCGCTGCTTAACAGCTCTTTGCAGTTGCGCCTGGTCAAGGAAGGCAAGATCGGCAATGTACGGCTGCTTGACACAGCGGTTGAACCCAAGAAGGCTGTCAAACCTCAAAAGTCCACGATCGTGGCGCTTTCGCTGATATTGGGCCTGCTCGCTGGCATGGCGTTGGCCATCCTTCGCAGCAAGCTATCGAGCGGTATTCGCAACCCCCAGGAAATCGAGGACCGGCTCGGCCTGAATGTCTACTCCGTCGTTCCATTGGCACTCGAGCAAGAAACGATTCTGGAACACATTGCCGGCGGCGCGAAGGGCGTGCAACTGCTGGCCGTCACCTCTCCTGAAAGCCTCGCCATCGAAAGCCTGCGCAACCTGCGGGTGTCTCTGCAGCTGACATTGATGGAGAGTGGCAACAACCGCGTGCTCATCACAGGTGCCACCCCTGGGGTGGGAAAGAGCTTCGTCTCGGGCAACTTCGCCGTCCTCATGGCACAGGCGGGCAAGCGCGTGTTGCTGATCGACGCCGACTTGCGAAAGGGACACCTCCAAAAAGCATTTGGTCTCCCGCGCAAAGGTGGTTTGGCCGACGTCTTGGCAGGTGATATGTCTCCCGAGCAGACCATTCACGGGCAAGTGATCCCCAACCTGGATGTTTTGACGACCGGAAACTATCCGTTCAACCCAGCCAACATGATGCTTTCGTCAAAGCTGGGCGAACTGCTGAACGACTTCTCGGAGCGCTACGACCTGGTTGTGATCGACAGCCCGCCCGTGCTGGTGGCGGCCGACGCCGCAGCGGTCGCAGCACATGCCGGCGCTGTTTTGTTGGTTGCCCGTGACAACCTGACTCAACTCGGCGAATTGAATGAGAGCGTCAAACGCCTCGCGCATGCGGGCCAGCAGGTCAACGGTGTGGTCTTCAACGGCATGGACCTTTCTCGCCGGCACTATGGTAGCTACGGCTACAAGTACGGCGGCTATCGATACACCGAATACAAGTACAAAGAGGCATGAGTGCCCGGCTCACTGAGCCAGTTCGGAGGGGTGAGGGAGCATCGGAGCACCTCCTCCTTGCGTCAGGCCCGGTGAAGCCAGTCTCGCAGTAGCAGTTGCCACGACTGCCACCACCAGGAGCCCTGCCGCCTCAACCCTTTCGCGTTACCGAAAACCGTTGCAACAGCGAAGCAACGGCAGTGCCGATCATCAGGCCAATCCCATCCGCCCATAGGTCGCTCCACTCGGCCGTGCGATCAGGCGTGAGCGACTGCAGCACTTCAATCAGCCCTCCGTAGCCGAGCAGCCCCAAGAGCGATAGCGGGATGCGTCCCGGCCACGCCCCATACGCAAGGAACGCCAGGGCTGCAAAACCTAGCGCGTGATTGCTCTTGTCCCAGCCCGTACTCGGCACCGAAAGAGAGGCGGGCATCAAGCTCAGCACCAACACCGCCAGCAAGGTGATGACCAGCAGCCAGCGCCACAAGATCGCGTGGGCCGCGAGGCGAGCCCACAACACACTCACGCCGATGCCTCTGCCAGCACCTGCGCGATGACCTTGCAGCTCTTCTCCATCTCGATCGAGGTAAGTGTCGGGTGCACGAGAAACATCAGGCTCGTTTCCCCCAATGCGCGAGCAACAGGCAATCGTTCAGCTGGCCGCCAACCCGTGCCATCGAACGCTCGCTCCAGGTAAACCTCGGAGCAAGACCCCTGATAGCAGGGCACGCCATGTGCTTGGATCGCCTCGACGATCCGATCGCGGCTCCATCCTGTCGCCAACTTTTCCGGCTGCACGTAGACGTAGCATTTGTAGTGCGCATGAGCACTACCTGCCGCGTCGTGGCCCACAAAGACGGGCACTCGCACGGCGGCATGGGGACGCGCAACTTCCCACAGGGCCTGCGCATGGCGCGTACGCGTAGAAGTCCAATCTGTCATCCGGCGCAGTTGAATGCGGCCGACGACAGCCTGCAGCTCCAGCATTCGCCAATTGGTGCCAAAACTTTCGTGTACCCAGCGAAAGCCGGGCGGGTGCTCGCGCTCGTAGACGGCTTCATAGCTTTTTCCATGATCCTTGTACTGCCACATGGCGCGCCACAACGCTTCATCGTTGGTCGTCACCATGCCGCCCTCTCCGCCCGTCGTCATGATCTTGTCTTGACAGAACGACCAGGCGCCAGCATGACCAATGGAGCCAACGGACCGCCCCTTGTAGCGGGCGCCATGCGCCTGAGCACAGTCTTCAATCACTTTGAAATCGTGCTTGCCCGCAAGTGCCATGATCGGATCCATGTCACACGGCCAACCGCCCAGGTGCACGCAAATGACTGCTTTGGTTCGGGGTGTGATCACTTGAGCGATGGTCTCGGCGGACAGGTTTCCGCTCTCGACATCGACATCCGCAAACACTGGAACTGCTCCCGCATTCACGACGCATGACACACTGGCAATGAAAGTCCGCGGCGTCACGATCACCTCGTCACCCGGCCCGATATCCATGCCCTTGAGAATCACATCCAAAGCCAGCGTACCATTGGCCAGCGCGACAGCATGCGCAGAGTCTGCCCAAGCAGCGAACTCCTTTTCAAATGCACGGCACTCTTGCCCGGTCCAATAGTTGACCTTGTTGGATAGGAGCACGCGCTGCACGGCATCGGCTTCTTCGCCGGTGAAACTAGGCCAAGGGGAAAAAGAGGTATTGAGCATCATCAGCCTTGTTATTTCTCGTCGCTTTGCGACCTGTGTAGAGCAAGCCGCTTTGCTGGCACCGCATACATGGTCGTGCTCGACGGAGCCGAGCACACAACGGAACCACCCGCACCAATGATCGCATCCGACCCAATCTGATTCAGGGCAATGTCCTTGCTCCGGTCGAGCCAACCTGGACGCAAATCTGCGAGATCAGTATTCGTCAACCGCATTTTCGAATGAAATGCTGCGACATCCAAAATCCGGGCGCACTTCGATTGACTTGACCTTTTCATTAGATCATTTGTCATTTCGTACCTTTAGTCGAATCACAGCCAGACCCAGTGAACGCAGCCATAGTTGCCTCGCCCGCTGCGCTAATGCCCTCCCGCACAACGACCTTCTTGACGGTAAGAAAAAGAATCTTCAAGTCGAGCCACATCGAACGGTTGTTCACGTACCACACGTCAAGCCTGAATTTTTCTTCCCAGCTCAGCGCGTTGCGTCCGTTCACCTGCGCCCAGCCCGTGATGCCGGGCCGCACTTCATGACGTCGAGATTGTTCGGCGGAGTACAACGACAAATAGCTCATCAGCAATGGACGCGGGCCAACTAGACTCATATCGCCTTTGAGCACATTCCAGAGCTCGGGCAGTTCGTCCAAGCTGCTGGCACGCAAGAAGCGACCGAAGGGAGTCAACCGGTCTGCATCGGGCAGCAGTTGACCGTCGGGGCCACGCTCATCCGTCATTGTGCGGAACTTGACCATATTGAACGGCTGCCCCTTCAAGCCCGGTCGCGTCTGGCGAAAGAACGCGGGCTTTCCAAGCTTGCGGCGCACCTGCCATGTCAGGAACAACAGCGGAATGCCCAAGAGTACGAGCGCCAGACTAGCCACGATGAGATCGAACAATCGCTTCATTCGATCCCCATTTCTCGCAGCATCGTGACGTTGACTTTATGTACGTCGTATTTCACTTCTGCCATGTTTCGTGACCGCTGCCCCATGCGCTGTGCCAACCCTTCATCTTCAACAAACTTCAGCATGGCCTGCTCCAATGCATCGACCGACTTGACCGGCACCAGCAACCCGTTTTCGCCATGCACCACTGTCTCGCGGCAACCGGGAGCGTCGGTGGTGATAACCGCGCGCCCCATTGCCATGGCTTCCAGCACAGTTCGAGGCGTGCCCTCTCGATAGCTAGGCAACACATACACACTGCTGCGAGCAATGGCCGGGCGCACATCATGCAGGCGCCCCAAGAAATCCAGCGTCCCGTCAGCCACCCAAGTGTCCAACTCGTGTTGCGCAATGGAGTTAGGGTTGGTGTCGAGCCAACCCACCAAAAGGCAACGCGCACTGGGATGCGCAGTCCGGACTCTGCGAGCGGCCTCCGCATACTCACGCACGCCCTTGTCCCCGAGCAAGCGGGCAATCAAGAGAAAGCATACCGATCCCGTTGGCAGCGGCACCGTATCGAAAGCGGCAACATCCACGCCGGAACCGTTGACCACGTAGCTCCGAGCGTTCGGCTTCAGGAGCTTGCGTTCGCGAAACAGTGCCTCGTCGTCGGGGTTCTGAAAAAACACTGTGTGCACGCATGCCAAGGCAATCGCATACAACCGCTGCACCAACGCCTGCAACCCGCTTCGCCGACCTTCCTCTTGAAACGCGTAGCCCAATCCAGTAATGAGTGCAAAGCGCTTGGGAACGCCGGCCAACCAAGCCGCCAACGAGCCATAGATGACCGGCTTGATCGTATAGCCCAGTACGTATTCGGGCCGCACACGCCGGACGAGCCGCCAAAGACCCCACAGAGTCCGCAAGTCTGCGACCGGGTTGGTACCAGTGCGCCGCATGGCCACCTCATGCACCACCACGCCCTCGGCCTCCAGCCTCAGGCGGACAGGACTCGCCTCAGGCAAGTCGGGGGCTGCAACGTGCACCTGTAGACCGTGCGTTTGCAACGCTGCAATCAATGGCCCGCGAAAATTGATCAGCGATTCGGCCAGACTGGCAACCAGCAAGAACTTCATCGCACGCCGCCCTGCACCGGTGCCTGCTCCGCCAGCCAGGCCTGGAACATCAATACGCACCAGAGCTGGTGTTGCCAGTTGCGCTGCCCACTCAAGTGTTCAGCCCACTTTTTTCGTATGGGGATGGGATTGAAATAGCCCTCGCGCGTCAATCGCGACTCACTCAACAAGTCTTCCGCCCACGCGCGCAGGGGGCCACGCAACCAACTGTCGATGGGCACACCAAAGCCCATCTTGGGACGCTCGATCAATACTTTGGGTACGTGACGAAACAGCACTTGGCGCAATGCCCATTTGGTCGTGTAGCTCTTGTTTTCGCGTCGCAGCTTGTATTCCAGAGGCAGTTGCCACGCAAACTCCATGACGCGGTGGTCGAGGAAAGGCACGCGCGTTTCCAAGCTCACGCCCATGGCGGCACGGTCGACTTTGGTCAAGATGTCATCAGGCAAGTAGGTTTGCAGGTCGAGCGCCATCATGCGTTCCACATCGGTCAAACCTTCCAACTGCGGCTGTAAGCCCGAGAGCAGCGTCGCCGGCTCCCCTCCCTCCCGCACGATCTGCGCAGGGCTCTGCCACTGTGAAACCATTCCCAGATACAGCTCGGTTGCAGAACTTGCCGCCATGACCCCGGCGCCTTTGTGCAACTTGTCGCCCACACCAGCCCAGCGCGCTGCAGCAGGCAAGTGCGATGCAAAGGCGTCGAGGCTTTGAGGAGAGAAGCGTGTCAAGCCCCAAGCCATCGCCTCGCGCAACCGCAGCGGCAGCACTGACAGCTTTTTCCACAAACTCGCCGTCAACTGGTAGCGGTTGTAGCCTCCAAACAGTTCGTCCCCGGCGTCACCGGAGAGCGACACCGTGACATGCTGGCGCGCGAGTTGGCTGACCAGAAAGGTAGGTACCTGAGATGAGTCAGCAAAGGGCTCATCGTAGAGATGAGGCAAGCGCGGGATGATCGCCATGGCCTCGTGCGGCTGAACATAGAGTTCCGTGTGATCAGTACCCAAATGTCGTGCCACCGCCTTGGCATGCACAGCTTCGTTGTAAGCAGCCTCGGGAAACCCGATAGAAAACGTCTTGACCGGCCGCATGGACTGGGCCTGCATCATCGCCACCACGGTGGAAGAATCCACGCCGCCGGACAGAAATGCCCCCAACGGGACATCGGCCATCATTTGCCGACCCACAGCATCCTTAAGCAGACCGTCCAATGCATCGATGGCCTCGGTCGCGGACCCCACAAAGGGCCGCGCCTTTCCCTGTTTCGCTATTTCGGCAGCCGACCAGTAAACCTGTATCTTTGGCTCCGGCACGTCTCGCGAAACCGATAGCCAGGTCCCTGGAAGCAGCTTATGGATGCCGTGGTGAATGGATCGGTCCCCGCCAATGTTGTTGTGCCGCATGTACAGGCACAGAGCGTCGCGACTGATTGGCGCAGCAAACGCGGGGTGGGCTCGCAGCGCCTTCAACTCAGACCCAAACAGGAAGACCGCCGCTTGACCAGCACCTTGCCATCCGTAATACAGCGGCTTCTCCCCCGCACGGTCACGAACCAGCGTCAGCGTGCGATCCCTTCTGTCCCATAGTGCGATGGCAAACATGCCTGCAGCGCGCTCCAAAGTGCCTTGCACACCCCACTCATCAAAACCGGCACAGAGCGTTTCGGTGTCAGAGGTTCCTCGCCACATGGGCGCTTGGTCCTTCTTCTGCAACTCGACACGCAAATCCATATGGTTGTAAATCTCACCATTGAAGGCAATAACGTATCGACCGCTCGCTGACCGCATGGGCTGATGGCCCGCCGGAGATAGATCCACCACAGCCAAGCGGCGATGACCCAACCCGAACTGCGCGTCCGGGTCTGTCCATACACCACCGTCGTCCGGCCCACGATGCCGAATCTGCGCAGCCATGCGCTCTGCCACGTCCGCCTGAGTGGATGCGTCCTGAGCGAGCCCCCCCAAAAAACCCGTCAATCCGCACATCTTCTTTTTTCTCCGGCCTTTAACAAAAGGCTTGCCAACCGAGGTCCCACCTGCTGAACACAGTATTCAGCCTCCACGCGCTGACGCCCCGCATCTCCCATGGATTTACGGAGCTCCGCATCACTGAGCAGTTGCTCGAGCCTCCCTACCCAAGCATCTTCCGTTGGCGCTAAAAACCCGTTGATGCCGTCTCGCACGATTTGGGTGTTCACGCCAATGGGAGAGGCGACGACTGGCAAGCCGCAAGCCATGTATTGAATGAGCTTGTATCCGCACTTGCCGCGCTCCCACGGTGAGTCACTCAAAGGCATGATGCCCACATCGCACTCCACAATCGACCGGACCTCTGACTCCTCAGTCCATCGGATGCACTCGACGTCGACGTCGGCCATCTCCAACGTCCCCCCTATTACGCGCAGCTTGAATGCAAAGCGTGCGGCCAACGCTGCTAACGGTGCTTCAAGTGCGGCCAAATACTTGACCGTGGATGGTGAACCAACCCACACGATACGCCGTACGCCGTCGTGCGCGTGAGGCAACGATTGAGGGGCGTACCGCTCCAGATCAATTACCGTGGGCAACGCCTCCACCCAGGGCGCACCAGCCTCCCGCGCACGCTGCGCCAAATAGTCATTGCCTGCAATGACCAAGCTTGCTCCTGCCATCAGACGATCAATGCGATGCCCTAATAAACGGCGAACCCATACTGAGGGATGCAGGTCGTAGTTGTGGAAAACTGCATCATCGTAGTCGAGCACATACGGCACGCGAGTAAGTAGCGCCTTTTCCCACGAGGCCGGCATCCAGGGTAGCGCCTCTTTTTCAATCCAAACCAAATCAAAATTATTTCGATGAAGCAACTGCGAAATGCGATTGGTATAGGCCCTTAAAACCAATAAGCTGCCATACTTTTTCCTCTCATACTTCCTCATCAGCATTTCATCATCAAAAAGTGGATGAACGGTGCTATCTATTTCGAAATTTTTCAGAATTGAGGAAAATTGCAACGAACGCAAGCGAGAGGAGGCCCCCAGCCGTCCATAGCGGGTTAGCACCAAAATCTTCATTTCCGGGAATATGTAAGAATTTTTAGGATTTCACGCCACAGCATTCCGTAGCCACTCAATGTATTGCGAAAATCATCCAATCCGCCACGCACCAGAGAAAATACTGCACGGGACACTGGCTCAATAAATAAAGTTATTCCAGCAAGCACCCAAGCGGAAAAAAAAGAAAAATGCTTAAACGCATATAGCAAGCGGCTACGCAACGAGTAAAAAAGCCGGCCAGCCTTGATCTGCTCCGAAGTCCCCCCTCCCGCATGAAATGCCTGCGCACCAGTCAGATAAACGCTACGCCAACCAGCAAGCTTGGAACGATAAGAAACATCCAAATCTTCCAGGTAAACAAAGAAGCGCTCATCGAATCCACCAAGAGCTACGAATAGAGAGCGTCGAATGAAAAAAAATGCACCTATTACGTGATCAACCTCTCGATCACAAGCGTGGTTCCATTCCCCCATATGGTGACTCCACGAGCGCAACCACGGAATTTTATTCAAACCAATGGCTTGCGCAAAAAATAAAGCCGCCGTAGGGAATCGCGCACAAGTACGTGACACTCGCCCCTCCGAATCAACCAATTGAATACCCGCAATTCCAACATTTGAGTTCTCTGGATTTTTCATAAAATCCAATGGCACAGATAATGAATCGCGAAACAATTTGGCATCCGGATTTAAAAAAAGAATATATTCTGCGTCGCATAGTTTTGCGCCTTGATTGCACGCCACGCCGAAGCCAAAATTCTCCTTATTTAAAATAAAATCCAAGGGAATTTCACAATCAGCAACACCAACATCCGACAAAGAATTGTCGGCCGAATTATTGTCCACAACAACAATTCGGCCAACCAATCTCTTACTATTCTCAACAATACTTGCCACAGCTTGGCGAAGCTGGGCACCGGAATTCCAGTTCACCAACACAATATCAATCATTTGTCGTTTCCACTTTGATTTTTGATCGAGAATCCAGAAGCACCCAATACCAAAACCCAATCTGGATCCACATGGATAGCAAGGAAAAATATTGATCCTGGAAAAACTGCATCACCAAGGGGTACACGGAGGCTGAATAGTAGTAGATCCACCTACCTCCGCGACTCTTTGCTCTTCGATATAACCACCAATGCCCAATCAAAAAAGCAGGTGGAATAAAAAATCCGGGATAGAAAAAATCGCGAAAATACGCATCGTATACGGTATAGACGTTTGTAGCATCCGGTACAAATTCATAATCTCGTATCAATGCTTTAGGAGGGGCATCAGTCACTCCCAGGATATTCAAGACAGAGAATACTAAGCGAAACGTGTTTTGACCAAAATCCGCGATCGACAGCTTGCTTGTGAGCTGAGAGAGTGCAAGAAAAGGAGCAATGGTGTAGCCCCTCAACCCCATCAAAAAAGAGCTTGCATTATCGCCAGCACCGGCCTCAACCTCGATTCCTTTCGCCGTCATAGCAGCCACAAAAACAAACGAACATACCAAGAGCGCCAAAGAAATCAGCATTCCCTTGATACGCATGACTCCCGTCAAGATCAAGGGGACCGCAAGTACTACCGCGAAAAGTAAAACAAACGTTCTTCCTGTTGAAACATAGACATAAAAAGAACTTATCGAAATCGACAGACAGAGGCGAAAAAGACCTGTTCGCCGCTCGAAATAGGATCCAACCGCTATAGAGGTTGCGACAAAGGACAACACTGAAAAATATGATAGGACGCCAAAACCCTCACCGTCTTCCGACATTGCGGTTCTAAGTTTTATGTATCCAATCACGGTAAAGATATCATCCCCACCAGCTATCGCCACTGCTCTTTGATAGACAAATGGAGCAGCAAGCAGAGGCAATATTTGCGCGATCAAAAGGAGCCGATCTCTAGGCAGAGGAACTCCCTCAAAAATTTGCCGTCGTGAAATCCTTGGCGCTCCGACGTAAACAGCAATCAACAACAAAAACGCAAATGACTTCGCGGAAATCATCAAGAGCAAAAATTCTGGCGCCACCGAAATAAAACTACTCCTCGACAGGAAGTAGCCAAAGATCAAAGC
Source organism: Variovorax sp. FW301-JW7 (assembly GCF_058788795.1). Taxonomy (NCBI): domain Bacteria; kingdom Pseudomonadati; phylum Pseudomonadota; class Betaproteobacteria; order Burkholderiales; family Comamonadaceae; genus Variovorax; species Variovorax sp. FW301-JW7. Next base: position 600,007 of record NZ_JBYTBC010000004.1, on the reverse strand, counting down.
AAACCACAAGCCAAAATATATTTGAAATGGATTTGCAAACCCCATCTTCTTTTGGCTGGCCAACACGAGCCCTGCGAAGACCAAAGACAGAAGACACTCAAGCATTTGATTTCTTTGAATACCAAGCCAGCGCCAATGCGTCAAACACCATCCGCCCCACCCAAGCCCAGGCGGCACCTTCAATTCCATATCGGTGAAGTAGTAAAAACAGCGCAATCAAGAAAAGAGGCAACTCGACAACATGCAATTTTGCCGTTAGATCGGCACGCCCCCGAGCGTGGAGCAAGGCAAAAAACATTGAGCCGATGGCATTTGCAAGGACACCCAAGCAAAGAATTTGCCCCACCACGATTGACTTGGGCTGCAAATCACTTCCAACCCATTGCTGCAATACAAAAGGCAAAATCAAAGCAAGAACACTGCAAACCAACAGCATCATGCCCCCCACTATCAAAAGCCATTTTCGAAAATAACCGACCCAAGCATCAGACTCTTCATGCATCATTTTCGTGAGTGACGGGAAAATCACAGAAGAAATGGCGCCTACCAGAACGAGGCTTTGAACAACAACCTCATAAGGCAAAACATATGCACTAACTGCCGCAGCAGAAAGAATAACTCCAATCAAAAACCTATCGGCCTGCACCAGCACGGGACTGACGACACTGCTAACCGCGATCCAACCACCAAAAGAGAAGAGCGCTCTCGCAACAAGCGCCGAATAACTGGCACGACGCTTCAAGGGCGTCCAATCTTCGAAGCACGAGTAGGCTAATTTGCGAAAAACAAAGAGCGCCAATAATCGGCTGGCGACCAATGTCGCCACCAGCCAAGGGAGTTCGACCGTGAAATGCATCACGAGAAACGGCCCGCCGAAGTTGACGATACCTAGCGCAACGCGAACTAGGCTGATCCCCTTGAAATTCAGAAAAGCCTCATTCAGGCCTCGGTAAGTAGCACTCATGGCCTGCGCAGGCAGCGCAATAGCCAACAAGAACATCGCATTTCTGATTTCAGTGCGCGGCACCGTTGCCACTTCCACCCATGTCGCGCCACCACACAGCGCGGCGACTGCGATCGCGGCACTACCTATCAGTCCTGCTGCCAAAGTAATGCGACGGGCGGTTGCCAGCACCGTCGGAACCGAACTCAAATCGCCCTCCCCTCGCAAGCGAGATACCATCTGAGTCACAGCTCGACCAATGCCTAGGTCGAGCGCTCCTGCGTATCCAATCAGTCCCCAGGCGAGGGCAAGCAGCCCAAACCGTTCATGCCCAAGCGTGCTGATGAGATGCGGCACCGTGACCGCTGCCACCAAGAGCGGCAGTGACAAGCCGGCCAGATTCCAGCCAATGTGAGACAAGCGCATTGAAGTTGGCTACCTTGAATTCCTGACGTACCAATCAAGGGCTTCGCCTATGCCTTCGGCTATTCGATGCGTCGGGGCATACCCCAGCAACCGTTGGGCCTTTCCGATGTCAGCCTGACTGTGGCGCACATCGCCTGCTCTAAAGTCGCGATGCACCGGCTCGACAGTAGGCCCCACCCCGTGAGGAACCAACCCATCGCGAAGCAGAGCAAACAATGTATCAAGCGTTGTGCGATCGCCAACAGCGACGTTGTAGATCTGGTTTACGGCTTCCAGATTTTCAGTGGTCGCCGCAAGCAAGTTAGCTTGAATAGCGTTGGCCACATAACAAAAATCTCGGCTGGTTTCGCCGTCGCCATTGATAAAAACGGACTCGCCTTTCAGTAACGCCGCCGCCCATTTGGGAACAACGGCAGCATACGCACCATTGGGGCTCTGACGTTTGCCGAACACATTGAAGTAACGCAGCCCAATGCTGTTGAAACCGTAGCAACGGGAGAACACGTCGGCATAGAGTTCATTGACGTACTTGGTGACGGCATAAGGGCTAAGGGGCTTGCCGATGGTGTGTTCGACCTTCGGTAGCCCCGGATGGTCTCCATAGGTGCTACTGCTGGCGGCATACGTAAAACTCTTCACGCTGGCATCGCGCGCAGCCACCAGCATGTTCAGGAAGCCACTGATGTTGGTGCCATTGGTCGTGATAGGGTCGGCCAGGCTTCGCGGGACGCTGCCAAGGGCGGCTTGGTGAAGAACGTACGCCACCGGTTCTCCGCGCTCTACCGACGACACATCAGCCTGTGGAAAGACCATCGCATGCTTGCAATCGTCGAGGTTGCGGATGTCACCCTCAATGAAATGAAAATTGGCCCATTGCCCGGGCGTGACCAGAGCTTGAACCTCAGCTAGGTTGCGTTGGTGGCCGGTGGCGAAGTTGTCGAGACCCACTACGCGTTGGTTCAGCTTGAGCAAGCTCTCAAGCAGGTTGCTGCCAATGAAGCCAGCCACGCCGGTGATGAGCCACGTCTGGGACTCTGTGACCAGACGAGCGCGAAGTCTGTCGTAGGCTGATGGGACAAGACTGGGTTGATTCACGATGCCTACCCCGCTCACAGCCGACCGTCTGCAGTGCCCAAGGGCAACAGACTTTTTACATCGAATAGCACGACATTGGGTTGGCCCAGCGCCTTGATGCCCGCTTCACCCAGTGCCACGAACTGATGATGGCCCACGGCCAGAACGATGGCGGCGTATTGTCCGGAGACAGGCATCTCGGGCAGGCACCGCAGGCCGTACTCATGCTCGGCCTCGGCTACGTCGATCCATGGATCAAACACGTCGACCTGCGTGTTGTAGCCTTTCAAGGTCCGCACGATGTCCACCACCTTGGTGTTACGCACGTCCGGGCAATTTTCCTTGAAGGTCAGCCCCAGCACCAGCACTTTGCTACCCAAGACCGGCACGTTCTTACGCAGCATCAGCTTGATGACTTCGTCCGCGACGTGGCTCGCCATGTTGTCGTTGATGCGGCGACCGGCCAAGATCACCTCGGGGTGATAGCCAACCTCGACCGCCTTGTGGGTAAGGTAGTACGGGTCCACGCCGATACAGTGCCCCCCCACCAGTCCCGGGCGAAAGGGCAGGAAATTCCATTTGGTGCCGGCTGCTTCCAGCACTTCGAGCGTGTCGATGCCGAGCCGGTGAAAAATGAGGCTCAGCTCATTCATTAGCGCAATATTCACGTCCCGCTGTGTGTTCTCGATCACCTTGGCGGCTTCGGCGACCTTGATGCTGCTGGCCTTGTGGGTACCAGCGGTGATGATCTGTTGGTACAAGTGATCGACGACCTCGGCTACTTCCGGTGTGCTGCCGCTGGTCACCTTCTTGATACTGGGCAGGCGGTGCTCCTTATCACCGGGGTTGATGCGCTCGGGGCTGTAACCGCAGAAGAAATCCACATTGAACTTCTTGCCGCTGAACTTTTCGAGAACCGGAACACACACCTCCTCGGTGGCGCCGGGATACACCGTCGACTCGAAAATCACGATGGAACCTTCTCGCATCACCTTTCCAACGGTTTCGCTGGCCCTGATCAATGGTGTCAAATCGGGCCGATTCGCGTTGTCAATCGGCGTGGGGACAGTCACGATGAACACAGAGCAATCGCGGAGGTCATCGGCATGGGAGGTGAACGCCAGTTGGACGGCCTCCTTCAACTCCTCGCTCGTCGTTTCCAGGGTACGGTCATGCCCCCCTTGCAACTCTGCGATGCGTTTGGCATTGATGTCGAAGCCGATCACCCGGCGCTTCTTGCCGAACTCCACCGCAAGAGGAAGGCCCACGTAGCCGAGGCCGATGATCGCGATGGGTTGAGTTGATTGAATGACTTGCATGTTGAAAACACCGGAGACAAAAAATTGGCGACAGACCCTGATAGGAGCCATGCCGCCGCACCGCTTTCGCGGCCGCTGACTTCAAAGCCGGCAGACTCGTGATGCGAACCCCGAGAACTCGGCCTTGGTCCAAACTTGTTTAGCGATGCCTGACGTAGACCTCGCTCGCGTTGTTGACCACCGTAGCGGATGGCAGGATCAAGCTGACCACGCGGTTCCACTTGACCAGCGGCACAGGGTCGACATACACGACGTCTTGCGACTGCAACCGGAACTGGCTCGCCAATGCCATCGTCGCTGGGTTCTTGGCGTTCAGGTGGAAGATGGCCGGTGCGCCGGTCGCGCCTTGGCGAATCACGTAGATCTGGCCGGCGTTGGCGGTGGATGTCATCGGCCCCCCCGCCTCGCCCAAAGCCTCGCCCAAGCTCAAGCGGCCATTGCTGCGCATGGACAGGGCGACAGGCGCCATGATTTCACCCATGACGAAGACCTTGGAATCTTCCCGGTGCGCCACACGAACGGTGTCACCGTTCTTCAGAGGAATGCTGTTTCCGTCGTAGCCCGCTTCGCGCAACCGGGTCATGTCGATGGGAACCGAGCGACCGTCGCGGATCAGGGTGATGGCCGACTGGTTGGCGTTCGACGTCATCCCGCCAGCGCGGTTGATCGCTTCGCTCAGTGTCATGGGCACGTCGGTGAAGATCTGCGAGCCCGGGGTGCGCACTTCACCCTCCAAATAGGCGCGACGGCTTCGGAAGGACTGGATGCGCACCGTCACCTGCGGGTCACGGACGTGCGGCCGCAAGAGCTTGCCGATCAGGTCGGAAGCATCGCCTTCACTCAAGCCTGCTACGCGCACACGGCCGATATAAGGAAAGGCAATCTCGCCGTCAGCATCGACGATAAAGCCCGGTGCCACCTGCACGCCGGTCGGGTCGGCAGACTGCGAAATCACGGCCCCCGCGTTCGGCAGCAGTTCCGGGTGGTCGTACACGATCACGCCCACGACGTCGCCTGACCCGATGGTGTAGCGAGCCCCTTTACCGAACAACGCCTGCACGTCAGGCGGCACCCCCTTCGGCGACACCTCCGCCAGCGTGCGCACCAGCGCCAGCGAGATCGGGGTGATTTCACCCTCAGGCGCTTCGTCAGGAAGGTACCGAAACTGCGACGGCAACTCGCCGCCCGCTTCGTAAGGCTCCACCGAGCCCATGCCGGGCACCACGGCGCAGCCCTGGAGCAACACCGCGCCGGCAAGCGCTACCCACGCGAGGGCTTTCGCATCTCTTCTCAATTCAGGTCCCTTGAAAGTCAGTCAGTCGTATCAACAACGAAGCGGCGAAAGAACGGCAATTCCCGGAGGCATGCAAGGCTCGCACATCCGCTCTTTTGTATCGCGCTTCTTTTTCAAACACTTGTGATCGCCACCACTACGCGGCACCATTTATGTAAAAATTTGAACAGCTATAGTCGCGCTGAAACTGGCAAATTCAGGCAACAAAGGTGCAGAATTCATCGCGGGGTCACGCAAGAATCTGGCGCACCCAGGGCGAATGCGCTCTGACAGACAGAAGTCTTGAAGGTCGATTTCGCGCGGCCGCTCCCCACTGCTCCCCTCTCATCGTACCAGTGCAGTGCACTGTCAATGGGGCTTTGCCTGCGTTCCAGGATGCTTCCGGAATGCCCGCACTGCGCCGTTTTGCCTTCTTTTCGAGAGCAAAACACGGCGTATCCAGCCGCTTCTACCCATCCCGCGAAATTGGAAACAAGACGTTCCAAAGCGTAGTCGGCAAGGTTTAGCTACGGAGACTGGGTACCCTCCGTCCGCTCCAGGCAGGAGCCGCCAGCGGTCATGCCTCAGTTGCGGTCCCGCATCACCCGAGGCGCCGCCCGTCTTGGCCTCCCGCTTCCGCAGGCATACTGGCACCCCTTTCAACAGCAGGTCTTCAGCACCCTTTCTGAATCATGAGCATCCTCAGTGAATTCAAGGAGTTTGCCGTCAAGGGCAACGTCATCGACCTCGCCGTCGGCGTGATCATCGGGGCGGCGTTCGGCAAGATCGTCGACTCGCTCGTGGCCGACATCATCATGCCGCTCGTGGGCATGGTGTTCGGGAAGCTCGACTTCTCGAACCTCTACGTGATCCTGGGCACGGTGCCGCCGGGCGTGGCGAACACGCTGGCGGAGCTGAAGAAGGCCGGCGTGCCGGTACTGGCGTATGGCAACTTCATCACGATTGCTGTCAATTTCGTGATCCTCGCCTTCATCATCTTCATCATGGTCAAGCAGATCAACAAGCTGCGCAAGACCGAAGAGGCCGCCCCCGCAGCACCGGCCGCCACGCCGGAAGACATCACGCTGCTGCGTGAGATCCGCGACAGCCTGAAGCGCCCCTGAGCTTTTCTTACTGGCCGCGCGCTCAGGCGCCGGCCAGCGTTCGCGCCATGCGCAGCGCCTCGACGAGGCTCGAGGCATCGGCCACGCCCTGGCCCGCAATGTCGAACGCCGTGCCGTGATCCGGGCTGGTGCGCACCAGCGGCAGCCCGAGCGTCACGTTCACGCCCTTCTCCACCCCGAGGTACTTGACCGGGATCAGACCCTGGTCGTGGTACATCGCGATCACCACGTCGAACTCGCCGCTGGACGGCACGCCGGCCTTGGCGCGCGCGCGCATGAAGACGGTGTCGGGCGCATGGGGCCCGTGGGCGTCGATGCCCTCGGCGCGTGCGGCCTCGATGGCCGGCGCGATGACGGTGCGCTCTTCCGAACCGAACAGGCCGCCCTCGCCCGCGTGCGGGTTGAGCCCGGCCACGCCGATGCGCGGCGGCCGGCCGAGCGCATGGGTCAGCGCGCGATGGGTAATGCGCAGCGTGTCCAGCACGCCGTCGAAGCGCACGGCCTCGATGGCGTCGCGCAGCGACATGTGGATGCTCACGAGCACGGTGCGCAGTTCGTCGTTGGCCAGCATCATGCGCACGGGCACATCGGCCACGGTGCGGCCCAGGTGGGCGGCGGCCTCGGCCTGCAGCAGCTCGGTGTGGCCGGGGTACGGAAAGCCGGCCGCGGCCAGCGCTTCCTTGTGCAGCGGTGCGGTGACAAGGGCCGAGATCTCGCCGCGCAACGCGGCGCGCGCGGCCCACACCACGCAGTCGCCAGCGGCACGCCCGGCCTCGGCGCTGATGCGGCCCTGCACGATGCCCTTCGGCGGCGCAATCACCTGCAGCACCGGGATGCACCCCGGCGGCACGGCAGCCGCTTCAGCGACGCTGGCGATCTCCACGACAGGCCAGCCCAGCCGCCCCGGCGCCGCGAGCGCCTGCGAGGCATTTCGCAGCGTGCCGACGTCGCCAGCCACGAACGCACCGTGCACCGCATCGGGCGCGTCACGGAAGGCCTTGGCAATGATCTCGGGGCCGATGCCTGCCGGGTCACCGAGCGTGATCGCGATCGGCGCCTTCATGCGGGGTTGTCGATGTCGATGAACTCGTGCTTCAGCCCGAGCTGCGCCGCCACGTGGGCGGCCACGGCCTGCGCGCCGTAGCGCTCGGTGGCGTGGTGCCCGCAGGCCAGGAAGGCCACGCCCAGCTCGCGGGCGTAGTGCGCCTGCGGCTCGGAAATCTCGCCGGTGATGAAGGCATCGGCGCCGGCCGCAATGGCGGCCTCGAAGTAGCCCTGGGCGCCGCCCGTGCACCAGGCGACGTTCTTGATCGGGCGGTGGGCCGTGTCGACCAGCGTGACGGGGCGCTTCAGCACCTTCTCGACATGGGTCGCCAGGGCCTTGGCGCTGGCGAAGTTCTCGCCGTTCTCGCGCGCGCCCAGGAAGCCCAGCTCCTGCTCGCCGAAACGCCCGGCCGATCCCGGGTGCGCCACGAGCCCCAGCTGCAGGCCGAGCTGCGCGTTGTTGCCCAGTTCGGGGTGCGCGTCGAGCGGCAGGTGGTAGGCGAACAGGTTGACGTCGTCGCCCAGCAGCAGGCCCAGGCGCTGCTTCATCCAGCCGGTGACGCAGCCGTCCTGGCCGCGCCAGAACAGGCCGTGGTGGACGAAGATGGCATCGGCCTCGGCGTGGATCGCGGCCTCGATCAGCGCGCGGCTGGCGGTCACGCCCGAGACGATCTTGCGGACCACGGTGCGCCCTTCGACCTGCAAGCCGTTGGGTCCGTAGTCCTTGAAGCGCCCGGGGGCCAGCAGCAGGTCGAATGCGTGAAGCAGTTCGTGGCGTGTGGTGCTCATCGCGACATTGTCGCGCTCCCAACGCCCGCTGCACTACCGCGCACCGGGTGGCCGCGTGCGGCCAGGGGCCACAGGGCCAGCAGGAAGCCCAGCGCCGCCAGTGCGGCGACGTAGTGCGCCGGCGCCATGGTGTCGTGCTGCAGCCAGAGCGTGAGGATCACCGGCGTCAGGCCGCCGAAGACGGCATAAGACATGTTGTAGGCGAACGAAAGCCCCGTGAAGCGCACCGGCGCCGGAAAGGCGCGCACCCCCGCGATCGGCACCGTGGCGATGGTGCCCACGAAGAGGCCCACCAGCCCGTAGTGCCAGAACAGCGTGGCCGGCGTGCCGGGCAGCCCGGTGTAGAACAGGTAGGCAGTGGCAAAGAGGCCGCCCCAGCCGATGAGCATCACGGCGCGCGTGCCGATGCGGTCGCTGGCCCAGCCGACGATCACGCAGCCGATGGTCAGGGTCAGCGTGGCGAGCGCGTTGGCTTCGAGCGCCAGCGCCGCCGGAATGTGGTGCACCTTCTGCAGGTAGGTGGGCGTGTACAGCACCACGACGACGATCGCGGCCGACAGCACCCAGGTCTGCAGCCCCACGTACACGCTCGCCAAGCGGTGCTCGCGCAGCACGGTGCGCAGCGGCAGTTCGCGGGCGACCGTCTTGCGGCCAGCCAGTTCCTTGAAGACCGGCGTCTCGTGCAGGAAGCGGCGCAGGTAGACCGAGAACAGCCCGAACACGCCGCCCAGGATGAAGGGAATGCGCCAGGCGAAGTCGTGCACCTGCACGGGCCCGTAGTAGCGGTTGATGGCCACGGCCACCAGCGAGCCCAGCAGGATGCCGCCGGTGATGCCCGAGGTCAGCGTGCCGATGCCGAAGCCGTAGCGCTTGGCCGGCACGTGCTCGCCCACGAACACCCAGGCGCCGGGCATTTCGCCGCCGATGGCCGCGCCCTGCAGCACGCGCATGGCCAGCAGCAGCAGGGGCGCCGCGACGCCGATGCTCGCGTAGGTGGGCAAGAGGCCGATCACCAGCGTGGGCGCCGCCATTAGGAAGATCGACAGCGTGAACATGCGCTTGCGCCCCAGCAGGTCGCCGAAGTGCGCGATGACGATGCCGCCCACGGGCCGCGCGAGGTAGCCCGCCGCGAAGATGCCGAAGGTCTGCAGCTGGCGCAGCCAGTCGGGCATGTCGACGGGGAAGAACAGCGCGCCCAGCACGGTCGCGAAGAAGACGTAGATGACGAAATCGTAGAACTCGAGCGTGCCGCCGAGTGCGGACAGGGCCAGGGTCTTGTAGTCGCGCGCATCGAGCGTGCGCGCCGGAGCGGGCGTGGCGCCGTCCGTGTAGGTAGCTTCTGAGGTCATGGCAGGCAGGGGTATCGTGGCCGCTCGCCTGCCTTGAACCGGATAGGGGCAGAGCGTGGCACGCCGACGAAAGGATCGCCTGGCCGCGTCCGCCGGGTAGGCGGCGCGGAAGGCCTGAGGGGGCGATCCGGGTCGGATCGCCTGCCGATACTAAGGGTTAGCCCGTATTCACGCCCCGCAGGCCGCGCAATCTCGATCCTGCCGCGCGGTCTATGGCACCAGGCCGGTTGAGGGACAATTGCAACCGGCGCCCTCTTTCAGCGCTTTTCCAACGCTCTTTCTTCAAGCTTTCATGAAACGCACCTGGCTGCTCTTTGCCCAAGCCGTGACCGTCCTGCTGGCGGCCTACTTCGTCGTCGCGACGCTCAAGCCCGAGTGGATCCACAAGCGCTCGACCTCGCTGGGCGGCGTGGTGTCCATCGTGGAAGCGCCCAGCGGCGCGCCGGCCGTGCCCGCCGCGGGCAGCCTGAGCGCGGCGGCCAAGAAGGCCTCGCCGGCGGTCGTGAGCATCAACACCAGCAAGGCCGCGCAGCGACACCCGCGCAGCGACGACCCGTGGTTCCGCTTCTTCTTCGGCGACCAGGCCGACCAGCCCCAGGTGGGCCTGGGCAGCGGCGTCATCGTGAGCCCCGACGGCTACATCCTCACCAACAACCACGTGGTCGAAGGCGCCGACGAAATCGAGGTCACCCTGAACGACAGCCGCCACGCGCGCGGCAAGGTGATCGGCACCGACCCCGACACCGACCTGGCCGTGCTCAAGATCGAGCTCGACAAGCTCCCGGTGATCGTGCTGGGCAACTCCGACGAGCTGCTGGTGGGCGACCAGGTGCTGGCCATCGGCAACCCCTTCGGCGTCGGCCAGACAGTGACCAGCGGCATCGTCTCGGCGCTGGGCCGCAACCAGCTGGGCATCAACCAGTTCGAGAACTTCATCCAGACCGATGCGGCCATCAACCCCGGCAACTCGGGCGGCGCGCTGATCGACGTCAACGGCAACCTGCAGGGCATCAACACCGCCATCTACTCGCGTTCGGGCGGCAGCATGGGCATCGGCTTCGCCATCCCGGTGTCGATGGCCAAGATCGTGCTCGAGGGCATCGTGAAGGAAGGCCAGGTGCGCCGCGGCTGGATCGGCGTCGAGCCGAGCGACCTGTCGCCCGAACTGGCCGAGACCTTCGGCGTGAAGGCCGACGCGGGCGTGATCATCACCGGCGTGCTGCAGAACGGCCCCGCCGCCAAGGCCGGCATCCGCCCGGGCGACGTGATCACCTCGGTGGGCGAGAAGAAGACCGACAGCGTGCAGGCCCTGCTGACCGCCGTGGCCGGCCTGAAGCCTGGCGACACCTCTCGCTTCGCGCTGCAACGCGGCACCGACAAGATGGAACTGGACGTGACGCCGGGGCTGCGGCCGAAGAGCCCGATCCGGCAGCAGTTGCCCAACAACGAATAGGCGAAGCAACGCAAGACGCGGCCGAGGCCGCGGAAGGCAAAAAGAAAGCGGCCCGAGGGCCGCTTTCTTTTTGGGCAAGCCGCCGGGGCGGAGCCGATCGATCCGGGGGATCAGGAACTGCCGGAAGACCCCGACCCTGCGCTCTCTTCCTCACCCTCGGGCGCTTTGCCGGCCCCCGCGAAATAACGCGCCCCGATGATGCCCACCTCGTACAGCAGGCACATCGGCACCGCCAGCGCGAGCTGCGACACCACGTCGGGCGGCGTGAGCACCGCGGCCACCACGAAGGCGATCACGATGAAGTAGCCGCGGAACGAGCGCAGCTTCTCGATGGTGACCATCTCGAAGCGCACCAGCAGCATCACCACGATCGGCACCTGGAAGGCCACGCCGAAGGCGATGTACAGCGACAGGATGGCCTCGACGTAGGACGAGATGTCGGGCGTGGCCGCCACCGCCGCGGGCGTGAACTTCTGGATGAAGCCGAACATCTTGTCCAGCACGAACAGCTGCACGAAGGCGATGCCGCCGTAGGCCAGCGCGCTGCCGAAGAAGATCAGCGGCAGCGCAAAGCGCTTTTCGTGGCTGTACAGGCCCGGCGCGACGAACATCCAGGCCTGGTACATGAGCCAGGGCAGCGCCAGCAGCACGGCCGCCATCATCAGCACCTTGAGCGGCACGAAGAACGGCGAGAACACGCCGATGGCGATCAGCTTGGCGTCCGGCGGCATGTGCGCGCGGATCGGCATGGCGATGATGTCCATGAGCCCGCCCGGGCCGGGCCAGATCGCCAGCAGGATGCCCGCGACCACCAGGCCGTAGACGCAGTACAGCAGCCGGTCCCGAAGCTCGACCAGGTGCTGCACGAACGGCTGCTCGGTGCCCGCCAGCTCGTCTTCTTCTTTGTTCTTGTTGTCGGAATCGGCCATGGGAGAGGAAAAAGCGTGGGAGAAGACACAGGCGCACGGAGCGCCCGGGAACGCCGCGGGGCGTGCGCGTGCGTCAGTTGATCTTGTGGGGGCGGAAGCGGGCGACCCGCGCCGCGCCCGACAGCGCCTTGGTACGCACGCCGTTGCGCGCCTTGTACCAGTTCGGCGTGGCGCCCTGCTTCAGGCGCCAGTTCTTGCGGGGATGCCTGTATTCGGGCACCGCCTGCTCGGGCTCGGCCAGCGCCGACAGGGTGTCGCCGGACGCGCCGGAAAACTGCTTCTCGAACTCGCTGGCGCCGGTGTGGATGCTGTGCTCCACGTCGCGCGCCGCGTCCTCGACCGTGGTCTTCATCTTGCGGAGCTCGTCGAGCTCCATCGAACGGTTGACTTCGGCCTTGACGTCGTTCACGTAGCGCTGTGCCTTGCCGAGCAGGGCGCCCACCGTGCGTGCAACGCGCGGCAGCTTCTCCGGCCCGATCACGATCAGCGCCACGACGCCGATGAGCGCCAGCTTCTCAATGCCGAGGTCGATCACGGATGTGTGCCTGCGGTGCTCAGGACTTCTGGCGCGCTTCGACGTCGATCGTCGACTTGTCGCTGTTGGCCGGCTGGCCGGTCACTTGCTGCGTGGGGGCCGACGTGGTGGAGGCATCGGGGGAGGCCGAGCCGTCCTTCATGCCGTCCTTGAAGCCCTTGACGGCGCCACCGAGATCCGAACCCATGTTCCGCAGCTTCTTGGTGCCGAAGATCATGACCACGACGAGCAGCACGATCAGCCAGTGCCAGATGGAAAAAGAACCCATGGAGAACTCCTAAGAATGTGTCCGATTTTAGTCGGGGGGAATGTGACAGTTTGGCTTAACCCTGATCAGCCGCGAAGCCAAGGCCGGGGGCCGCCCATGACGTGCACATGGAGATGGTGAACCTCCTGCCCGCCTTCGGCGCCGGTGTTCACGACGACCCGGTAGCCGCCGTCCGGATAAGGCCGGCAACCCTGCTCCAGCGCCAGCTGGGGGGCCAAGGTCATGATCTTGCCCATGAGCGCCGAATCCTCGGGCGTGAGCTGTGCCATCGAGGCGATGTGCTTCTTGGGCACCAGCATGAAATGCACGGGCGCCCAGGGGGCGATGTCATGGAAACCGAACAGGTCGTCGTCTTCGTAGACCTTGCGCGAGGGGATCTTGCCTTCGATGATTTTGCAGAAGACGCAGTTCGGATCAGATGACATCTTTGGGTTCCATGGGACGGCTGTCGTTCATGCGGATCATGCCTTTCACGATCCGGTAGAGGAACCACAGCGAAATCAGGCTCCAGGCGATCCAGCCCGGCACGAACAGCAGCAGCCAGAGCCACGAGGTGACGATGTACAGCAGGCCGGCCCACAGCACCGAGCGGATGCGCCAGCTGAAGTGCGAGGCCTGCCAGGTACCGGCCGCGTCGTCGCGCTTCACGAAATCGATCAGCAGGGCGATGAGCAGCAGCAGCACGGAGGCCTGCGCGCCCGGCACGACCGCGCCGATGGCCACGATCAGGTGCAGCACGTAGCTGACCCAGCCCCAGGTCTTGAGGGAGTCGTCGGGTTCCACGTTCACGATGTCATTGGCCATGGTCGATGCCCTTTCAATCGATCAGTCAGTCGTTGGAAGCTTCGCGGGCCTGCACCTTGCGCAGGGCTTTTTCCTCGATGCCGCTGGTGCCTTCGCGGCGCTCGAGCTCCGCGACGACGTCGGCTGGCGAGAAACCGTAGTGGGCCAGCGCCACCATGGTGTGGAACCACAGGTCGGCCACTTCGTTCACTATTTTCGAGCGGTCGCCGCCGTGGTCGGCGTCCTTGGCGGCCATCACGACCTCGGTGGCTTCCTCGCCGATCTTCTTGAGGAAGGCGTCGGGGCCCTTGTGCAGCAGCCGGGCGACGTAGCTCTTTTCGGGGTCACCGCCATTCGCGGGCAGACGGCTTTCGAGCACCGCGGCCAAGCGGGCGAGCGCGTCGGAGGTGTTGTTGGCGTCGTTCACTATGGCGGTCATTTGTAGATTGACTCAGGGTCTTTCAAGACCGGCTCGACCACGGTCCACTGGCCCTTCTCGTACTTGCTGAAGAAGCAGCTGTGGCGGCCGGTGTGGCAGGCGATGCCGGGCTCGTGGCCGAGCTGGGTCACCTTGAGCAGCACCACGTCGTTGTCGCAGTCCAGGCGGATTTCGTGCACGGTCTGCACGTGACCCGACTCCTCGCCCTTGAACCACAGCTTGCTGCGCGAGCGGCTGAAATACACCGCGCGGCCCAGCTCGGCGGTCTTTTCGAGCGCCTCGCGGTTCATCCACGCGAACATGAGCACGTCGTTCGTGCCTTGTTCCTGGGCGATCACGGGCACCAACCCGTTCGCGTCCCATTTCACTTCATCAAGCCAATTCATGGGGATATTGTCGAGGATGGGAAAAGACCCTTCCGGTCCCGCTCAGGCGTCGATGCGCACGGGAATCCCGCGCTCGGCCATGCGCGCCTTGGCCTCGCCCACGGTGTGCTCGCCGTAGTGGAAGATGCTCGCGGCCAGCACCGCGTCGGCGCCGCCCTTCTGAATGCCGTCGGCCAGGTCGTCGAGGCTGCCGACGCCGCCCGAGGCGATCACGGGCACGTTGACCGCGTCGCTCACGGCGCGCGTCAGGGCCAGGTCGAAGCCGCTCTTGGTGCCGTCGCGGTCCATGCTGGTAAGCAGTATCTCGCCCGCGCCGCGGCGCGCCATCTCGGTCGCCCACTGCACCACGTCCAGGCCGGTGTTCTTGCGCCCGCCGTGGCTGTAGACGTCCCAGCCCGCGCCGCGCGTGGCGGCGTCTTCGGGGCTGCGGCGCTTGGCGTCGATGGCGACCACGATGCACTGCGAGCCGTACTTCTGGGCCGCGTCGCTGATCACCTGCGGATCGGCGATGGCGGCCGAGTTGAAGCTGGTCTTGTCGGCGCCCGCATTGAGCAGCCGGCGCACGTCGGCCACGGTGCGCACGCCGCCGCCCACGGTCAGCGGAATGAAGACCTGCGAGGCCACCGCCTCGATGATCGGCAGGATCAGGTCGCGGCCGTCGCTGGTGGCCGTGATGTCCAGGAAGGTGAGTTCGTCGGCACCCTGCGCGTTGTAGCGCGCGGCGATCTCGACCGGGTCACCGGCATCGCGCAGCTCGAGGAAGTTGACGCCCTTGACGACGCGGCCGCCGGTGACGTCGAGGCAGGGAATGATGCGTTTGGCAAGCATGGGGTGGTGAACCAGAGAGAAATCAGAGAACGCAAAGCTGTTGCCAGCCCTGCCATTGGGCACCGGGAGCCAGCACGACGGGTTCGTCGATGCGGGCCGCCTCGACGCACAGCATGTGGCGGAAGCCCTCTGCGGGCATGTCCGCGAGTGTCGCACCGAGCACGGCACCGGGGTTCCAGACCACGGTTTCGGTGCAGGTTTCGCTCTGGGTGATTTCGAGCGTGCCGCCAGGCTGCACCAGCCGCAGCGGCTGGGCCGGGGCGGTGTAGACGCTGTCGAACTCGGCATCGAACTGCAGCGCGGCGGCGGTTTCGGTCTGGCGCACGTCGCGCACCGCGTCCCAGCGGGCGGCGCCCTGCAGGCCTTCGAGGCGCACGGCGGCGATGTCGTCCACGCGCAGGTAGGTGTGCAGCGCGGCCGAGAACGGCCAGGGCGCGTCGCCGGTGTTGGTCAGGGTGAGCGCGGTGCGCAACTGGCCGGCGGCGAGCGTGGCGTCCATCCGGGCCTCGAAGGCATGCGGCCAGAGCCGGCGGGTGGCGTCGTTGTCGCGCAGCACCAGCCGCAGCGTGTCGGGCGCGCCCGATTCCTCGCGAATCCAAGGCAGATTGCGCATGAAGCCATGCTTGGGGAGCATGCCGCGCTGGTTGAACTGGGGGCAGCACAGGGGAATGCCGCCGCGGATGGCGGTTTGGCCGTCAAAAACGGCCTTCGGACTCAGATACAGTCGCTCCCCACCGCGGGCCGGGGCCCAGGAAAGCACCTGGGCGCCATGCAACGCCACCGTCAGCGTGCTGCCATCGGCCGCCACGGCGTGCAACGCCGGCTGGCCTCGAAACTCGATCGAGCGGATATCCATGTGAGGAATTGTAGGCAGCCGCCGCATCCTGGCAGCGGGCCATTGCGTGCATCCGCCTTTCTTGGATACCCTGTGCCGGGTCGGTCCCGTGCACTCGAAAAGAACCACTCTCACACGACAAAGGGGATACGCATGAAGAAAAAGCTGCCCATGGCCGCCTGGATCCTGATCGCCATGGTGCTCGGCATCATCGTCGGTTACATGATCTTCACGAGCTTTCCCGACAAGAAGGCCGCCAAGGAGATCGCGGACTACGTCTCCATCGTCTCCGACGTCTTCCTGCGCCTGATCAAGATGCTGATCGGCCCGCTGGTGTTCTCCACGCTGGTGGTGGGCATCGCGCACATGGGCGACGCCAAGTCGGTCGGCCGCGTGTTCGGCAAGGCCATCGGCTGGTTCCTCACGGCCTCGCTGATCTCGCTGGTGATCGGCCTGGTCATGGCCAACCTGCTCAAGCCCGGCGAGAACCTGGGCCTGCCGCTGCCCGACATCGGCGCCTCGGCCAACCTGGCGACCAACAAGTTCACCTTCAAGGACTTCGTGAGCCACACGGTGCCCAAGTCGTTCGTGGAGGCGATGGCCAACAACGAGATCCTGCAGATCGTGGTGTTCTCGATGTTCTTCGGCGTGGCGCTGGCCTCGCTCGGCGACAAGGCCAAGACGCTGGTGGCCGCCATCGAGGAGCTGTCGCACGCCATGCTCAAGATCACGGGCTACGTCATGAAGCTCGCGCCGCTGGCGGTGCTGGCCGCCATGGCTGCCACCGTGGCCGTGAATGGCCTCGGCATCCTCATCAAGTTCGCCGTGTTCATGCGCGACTTCTACCTGGGCCTGTTCGTGCTGTGGGGCGTGCTCATCATGGCCGGCCTGCTGTTCCTGGGGCCGCGCGTGTTCAAGCTGCTGGTGCTCATCAAGGAGGCGTTCCTGCTCTCGTTCGCCACCGCGAGCTCCGAAGCCGCCTACCCGAAGATCCTGCAGGCGCTCGACCGTTTCGGCGTGAAGCGCAAGATCTCCAGCTTCGTGATGCCGATGGGCTACTCGTTCAACCTCGACGGCTCGATGATGTACTGCACCTTCGCCGTGCTGTTCATCGCGCAGGCCTACGACATCCACATGCCGATCAGCACGCAGATCACCATGCTGCTGATCCTGATGCTCACCTCCAAGGGCATGGCCGGCGTGCCGCGCGCCTCGCTGGTGGTGATCGCCGCCACGCTGAACCACTTCGACATTCCCGAGGCCGGCCTGCTGCTGATCCTGGGCGTGGACACCTTCCTGGACATGGGCCGTTCGGCCACCAACGCGGTGGGCAACTCCATCGCCACGGCCGTGGTCGCCAAGTGGGAGGGCGAGCTGCTGTCCGAGAGCGACGCCGAGGCCAACGCCAAGGTGCTCGACGAGGAAGCCGCCGCCACCCTCGCCCACCCGGCGCACGCGTGAGGCGCCACGCCATGACGCGCATCATCACGCTGCCCTCCGCCGTCGCCGCATGGCTGCTGGCGGGCGTGGTCCTCGCCTTGCCGACCGGCCCCGCGCAGGCGCAGGAGCTCCTTACCGGCACGCTGGCCAAGGTGCGCGAGAGCGGCACCATCGCCATCGGCCACCGAGAGGCCTCGGTGCCTTTTTCGTACCTCAATGCGCGCAAGGAACCGATCGGCTATTCCATCGAGCTGTGCCGCGCGCTCGTCACGGCCATCGAGGACACGGTCAACAAGAGCCTCACGATCAAGTGGGTGCCCGTCACCTCCGACTCGCGCATCGACGCAGTCGTGAGCGGGCAGGTCGACCTGGAGTGCGGCTCCACCACCAGCAACCTGGAGCGCCAGAAGCGCGTGGCCTTCTCGCCGACCATGTTCGTCTCGGGCACCAAGGTGCTGGTGAAGAAGGGCGCGCCGATCCAGTCGTTCCGCGACCTGGCCGACAAGAAGGTGGCCGTGACGGCCGGCACCACCAACGAGAAGACGCTGCGCGACCTGTCGCAGAAGTTCAAGCTCAACATCGAGCTGAAGGTGGCGCGCGACCATGCCGAGTCGTTCGCGCTCGTGAAAGAAGGCCAGGCCGACGCCTTCGCCACCGACGACGTGCTGCTCTACGGCCTGATCGCCCGCGACGCCGCCAAGGCGCAGTACGAGGTGGTGGGCGACTTCCTCTCCTACGACCCGTACGCGGTCATGTACCGCAAGGGCGACCCGCAGCTGAACAAGGTGGTGATCGACACCTTCCAGGTGCTGGCGGAAGACGGCGAGATCCACCGCCAGTACAAGCGCTGGTTCATGCGCAAGCTGCCCTCGGGGGAAAGCCTCAACCTGCCGATGAGCGCGCAGCTGGAAACGATCATCCAGACGATGGCGGTGAAGGCGGAATAGGCGGCACGATCACGTCCGATGCGAGAGCCTCCGAGAGGCACTCCTCGCCACCGATGTCATTCATGCGTCCAAGGTGACGGGACAGCTTGGGGTCGCCTCCGCGACCTTGTGCGCAAGATGCTCGCGACATGAAAGTCTGAAGTGATCGATCTTTGCTTCACTATCGGCGGGAAACCGCAACGGTGCAGGCGACCAAGTCCGGCTAGGTACGCGTCTGCAAATCTCGTGATCTTCCTCAAATACTTTTCGATTCATCTGCGCAGTGGAATCAAAAAAAGAACCAAGCACCTGTTCGCTTTTTTCATCGACCAAGTGCGTTCTCAACAGCCGGCTGCTGAATAACGTCGCTCCATCCTGTGCCGGAAAAAAGTGCTGCACTGAGTAGGAATAACCAAAAGTCGAAGAGATCATGACGAACGGGAACAAATAAATACTCATATACCCGTCGTATGCGAAATCTATAAAAAAGAACCTCTTCAATCTCTCCAGCTTACGATGCAAGGAAGCGTTTGCAATAGGTGCATACCACACCGAATTCAAACCAAAAAATTCGTTGCGCCCCTCTTCCAGCTCCAAGGAAGCGAGCGTTGTCGGATGCACCATGGAGATGTGATATGGCTCCAATGCGTTTTCAACCGCAATCTGCCAACCGCACTCATATGGATATTGATTGACATCCAACAGACTCGAAACATTGAATGAAATGTTCTCGAGTAGCTCTGCTACACCGCCAAGCTGCTCATAGAGCGAGAGACGGGGCTCCATTGCGACAAAAACAAAATCACCGCACCATTCGAGTTTGAAACGACGTAGCTGAGCCTCCCCGACATCGCATCCGGCAAACCCTTCGACATGAGGAACGATGATCCGGCCAGCAGTCCATGTCCAGCCATGGTACTTGCAGGTTGCCGGTTGATTGCCATGCGCCCCATCGAACATGATTGCACCGCGGTGCGGACAATGATTGTCGAATGCGACAAGATCGACGCCGTCATTGAAGACAACGATGTCGCCAACTGCGGTGCTGAACTTGAAATAGTCCCCCGGCGACGGTAGCTCTTGCCGATGACATATCAGGTGCCAATACTCCTTGATGAGCGATTGATCGAGGTTCATCTCAGAGCTTTTTTGCAGGTGCCGCGAACATCGTCACATCATCTCGAACATTGCGCATGACGATTGCACCCGCGCCGATCCTAGCGCGATCGCCGATTCGCACACCTGGCAATGCCTTGGCACCGGACCCGAAGAAGCACGCCTCGCCCACGCTCACGCCCCCTGTCAAATCCACATGTGCACTCAACGTCGATCCGTCGCCCACAGTGGCATCGTGCCCAACGCTGCTGAATCCGTTGATCGCGACAAAATCGCCGACTCGAGCGTCCGCTGAGATCAGGGCATATGGGCACACCACCACGCCCTCTCCCAGAAGAGCGCTTCTCGCCAGCACGGCCGAAGGGTGCACAACTGTTGCAAACACGCCGCCCCGCTCCTTGAGCTCATGCGCGACGCGCAGTTTCACAACGGGATCACCGATGCTCATGACGAGAAGCTCGCCATCTTCGGGTCGATAGTCATCGGGGGTACCTCGATAAGACAACCCATACGCAAATCCATCAAGCGCAGTCGGGTCCCGATCCAGGAAGCCAGTCAACGCTGGCAATCTACCAGCCTGGGTCGCATCTTCCACCCAGTTGACGAGTTCACGACCGAAACCACCTGCTCCCACGAGAGTCAAGCGCTTGGCGTTCATTTGCAAAGGTAGCCTCCGTCAACAACCATCGTAGTACCTGTAACCCATCGTGAGGCTGGCCCGAGAAGAAATACAGCAGCCTGCGCCACGTCTTCTGGATTGCCAAACCCCAAGAGGTGGCTGCTCTCATAGTTTTGCACCACGGACTCTACTGCTCCCTGCATCAAGCGATCGTGCATTGGCGTTCGAACAGCACCTGCCGCTAACGAATTGACCCGAATTTTCCGGGGCGCAAACTCGCATGCGGCGGAGCGCACAAGTCCATCGACCGAAGCCTTGGCAGCGGAGTAGGCGCTCATGCCGACTTGACCCGACGCTCCCGCAACAGAAGACATGAAAACGATCGATCCACCATCGACCATAGCCCCTTTTTGCGAAGCGGCGCGAGCGATCCCCATCGCGGCAAAGAGCGATCCTCGAAGAATGCCCTCGAGATGAGCCTGCTTGGTCATGCGCAGCGGCCGGACGAACTCAATGCCCGCCGCATGGAAGACTCCAGTAAACGCGCCTCCCGCATCAACCAACTCCTTGACCCACGCGGCAACACCGTCCGCCTCCTGAAAGTCACATTGACCAATCTCATGAGGTCCGCCTGCCAATGCCTCGACGGCCGAAGTCAATCGCGAGACATCCCTTCCTGCCGCGACGATGGTCGCACCACAAGAGGCCAACAATTCCGCCGTCGCCTTCCCGATCCCTGAGGAAGCCCCAGTGACGAGATAACGCTGGCCGGTCAATGATTGATGGTCGAACACGTTCATTTTTCGATGGTATCGATGACTCGAAGAGGCCCCACATCAATCGATGCAGATGCCCAGGAATAACCCACTCCGAATCCGAGCATAGCGATCTTCTTTGAATCGTTAAGGAGCTCGTTGCGCAAGCGCGTGGTGAGAAGAAGAGGAATCGACGCGGAACTCGTGTTTCCAAACTCGTCGATATTGAATGGTGCTTTCTCGACTGGAAGCTTGGATTTCTTCACCAGATGCTTGAGCATGAACAAGTTCGCCTGATGAAAGAGATAGAAATCGTGCTCGACTCCATCTGTCTCGGCCAGCTCACGCGTACGTGCTACCAATGCCGGCACCGCGCGCAACGTGAAATTGAAGACTTCCCCGCCATCCATGAAAAGGCAGAGAGGGTCTCTGTTCGCCAGTCGCGGATCTTTGCTGGTGGCCACGTAGTCCTTGTACGCACCCGCAGGAACGATCAGATTCGCTGCTCCGCGCCCATCTGACCCCAAGATGAAACGAGCCTCCGCCACATCGTCAGAAGCCTCCAGCGCCGTGACGGTACCTGCATCTCCGAACAACAGGCTGGTTGCCCGATCTTGCGGATCGATGATCTTGCTGATCGTGTCCCCGACAGCCAGGAGCACACGCCGCGCCGCGCCCGATTGGATCATGGTCATCCCCAGCCATAGCGCATAGGGGTAACCCGAGCACCCCAGATTGACATCGAAGGCAATGCAGCCTGCACTGATGCCGAGGTCTGCCTGAAGTACGCAAGCAGTCGCTGGAAGGCGGTAGTCTGGTGTTTGAGAAACAAATATGAGGGCATCCACCGAATCCGGTTGCCACTCGAGTTTTTTGAGCAAATCCATGCCTGCGGTGTGACACAGATCCCGGGTGCTTTCCCCCGGCTCGACCCAACGGCGCGACTGAACGCCGATCATCTTGATCACATCCGCGACACCGTCCGCCCCGAACTTAGCGTGAAAGTCGTCGTTACCCAAGCTTCGCGAGGGGACGCAACTGACAATGCCGACGATCCGAGCTCCGTGTGTGATGGCCTCACGACCGATTGGGGACTGCACGGTAGATCAGGCCTTCTGAGCCGCAGTAATCAAGGCCTCGATATCGCCTACCGTCTGGCATTCGGCGAGCGCTTGACCGTTGAGCGAAGCCCCAAAGCAATCGTCAACCAATGCGATGGTTGAAACGACAGCCAAAGAGTCCCAGGCGATTTCGGCTTCCTGCAAAGCGAAAGCCGAGCTGATGGCCGAAACTTCGACCTCAAAAATTTCGGCCATACCATCATAAAAAGCACTCACCAAAAATCTCCTAAAGAGTCAAAAAACACGCGGACCACGAATAGCCGACACCGAATCCAATCAGCATCAGACGCTTGCGGCCAACAAAGAGCCCCTGCTCGCGCATAGCCAGCAAGGTAAGAGGAATCGTGGAGGACACCGTGTTTCCAACGTCCTCCACATGAATTGGCATCTTCTCGGGAGGTAGTTTCATCTTCTTTCGCAACGCCTCGAGCATGAAGCGATTGGCTTGATGAAGCACATAGAAATCCACTGCTTCCCGCGACAGATTCGCCTTGGCAAGCAATGCATCCGCTGCTCGAGGGACTTCTCTCAATGAAAAAGACATCACCTCCGCACCGTTCATATAGAGGTTGTCTTTGGACCGCACATTGCCCGATGTGTCAGTTGTTTCCGTCGAGGTCTCAGCCGACGACGGCTGACGAAATCCACCAGCCTCGACAATCAGATGCTGGCCGCCGCTTCCATCGGTTCCAAAAACGAATGGGCCAATAGAAGACTCCCTGTCATCGGTTGCAACGATCGCAGTCGCAACGGCGGCATCGCCAAATAACGTCCTGACGCTCTTATCGAGCGGGTGGATGTACTTCGAATAGGTATCTGCGGTCAGCAGCAATACACAACGAGCAGCGCCTGTTTCGATCAGACCTTTTGCCAGAGAAAGACAATAGACGAAGCCCGAACAGCCCAGGTTGACGTCGAGTGCACCGATGCTTGTTGCAAGACCCAGTCGATCTTGCAATAAGCAAGCCGTGGTAGGAAGTACGTGATCTGGTGCCTGAGTGCACAGGATTAGAAAATCCACATCTCTCGCGCCAATGAGCCCTTGGGCAAACAGCTTTCTCGCAGCCTCGAATGCCAAGTCACCCGCCGTTTCACCTATAGCAGCGACACCACGAGTCCTGATCCCCGTTTTCTCGTAAATCTTTTCTGCGGTCCACCCTGGATACAGGCGCTCCAACGCGTCGTTCTCGAGAACGCCTTCCGGAAGGTAGCTCGCCATATCTGCAAGCTTTGCAATAGCAGTCATAAAGTTCCGCGATCCGTGCTGTTTGAACCGTGCAGGGGAGCTCCACCTTACAGTCGGATTCTTGAAAATCAGTGAACAGGAATACGGCAGCCAGTAGAACGATAGCCCTGCAAATTCAGCAGGACGAGGCCGTTTGCCGCAGAGGCATTGTACGGATGGAAGTCGCAGTTAACTGCACTAACGGCGCCGGAAACATTTCCTCGCATATTTCGAGCAGGATGCGTAATGTGTCCTTGAGACCATGAAAGCTGGCTAGACAAGCCCGAGAGCCATCAATCTCAACGCGTCGGCCACTCCCAGCGCGGAATCTCGCTCATGTCGAGGTTCGCGATGCGGGTCTCGCCGAAGCGCTTTTCGAGCACCACCGGCTGCAGGCCCTCGCTGTCGTCCAGGGCGGCGATCAGGCGCGCCGCGTGCGACACCACGATCACCTGCGACGACCGCGCGGCCTGCGCGATGAGGCGGCCGAGCGCGGGCAGCAGGTCGGGGTGCAGGCTGGTCTCGGGCTCGTTGAGCACCAGCAGCGCGGGCGGCCGGGGCGTCAGCAGCGCCGCGATCCACAGCAGGTAGCGCAGGGTGCCGTCCGACAGTTCGGCGGCCGTCAGGGGCCGCAGCAGGCCGTGCTGGTGCATCAGCGTCTCGAAGCGGTCGCCGTTCGCCTGCACCTCGATGCGGGCGCCCGGGAAGGCATCGTCCACGGCGCTGTCGAGCGCCTCGCCGTCGCCGATCTCGCGGACGGTCTGCAGCGCGGCGGCCAGGTCGGCGCCGTCGTTGGCGAGCACGGGGGTGTAGGTGCCCAGCTGTGGCTGGCGCGCGGGCGCCTCGGCGTCCGAGCGGAAGTGGTCGTAGAAGCGCCAGGAGCGCATCTGCTCGCGCAGCGTGAGCATCTCGGGCGCGTCGCGCGGGTCGGCGTGCTCGGTCATCATGCTGGCGAAGGCCGGGATCGGCCGGCCGGCGGCCTGCCAGCCCTTGCCGTCGCGCAGGCGCAGCGCGGCGCCCTTGCGGTCGACCAGGTGCGTGGAAGGACGCGGCAGCGGGCCGCTCCAGATCGCCTCGTGCTTGATCTGCGGGTCGTGCGAGAAGGCCGAGAACGGGATCGGCGGCGGCAGGCCGATGTCGATGGCGTAGCCGAAATCGTCGGTTTCAGCGCCGGCGAAGCCCAGCTTCAGCGCCACCGGCTCGCTGCGCGTGGTGCCCTGCACCGGCTGTTCGCCGCGCAGCATGGCCGCCGAAAAGCGCTCGGGCCCGGCCCACAGCGTGGAAGACAACCCGCCCTCGCGCACCAGCGAGCGGATCACGCCGCCGTTGGCGATGTCGGCCAGCAGGCGCATCGCGCGGTACACGCTCGACTTGCCGCTGCCGTTGGCGCCCGTGACCACCGTGAGGCGGCCCAGCGGCACCGTCAGCTGGCGCAGCGAGCGGTAGTTGGCGATGGCGAGCGCGGAGAGCACGCGCCGCTACGGCAAAGGCGTCAGGCGCCGGCCAGCGCGTCCGCGCGCGCCTGGGCGGCGGCGAAGTCGAGGTCGCCCGAGTAGATGGCGCGGCCGCAGATCACGCCCTCGACGCCCTCGGACTCGACCGCGCAGAGCTGGTCGATGTCGGCCATGTTCGAGAGGCCGCCCGAGGCGATCACGGGGATGGTCAGCGCCTGCGCGAGCTTGACGGTGGCGTCGATGTTGATGCCCGAGAGCATGCCGTCGCGGCCGATGTCGGTGTAGATGATCGATTCGACGCCGTAGTCCTCGAACTTCTTGCCCAGGTCGGCCACCTCGTGGCCCGTGAGCTTGCTCCAGCCGTCGGTGGCGACCTTGCCGTCCTTGGCGTCCAGGCCCACGATGATGTGGCCGCCGAAGGCGCTGCAGGCATCCTTCAGGAAGCCGGGGTTCTTGACCGCGGCGGTGCCGATGATCACGTAGCGCAGGCCGTCGTCGATGTAGCGCTCGATGGTGTCGAGGTCGCGGATGCCGCCGCCGAGCTGCACGGGGATGTCCTCGCCGACTTCCTTCAGGATCGCCTTGATCGCTGCGTGGTTCTGCGGCTTGCCGGCGAAGGCGCCATTCAGGTCGACCAGGTGCAGCCGGCGCGCGCCGGCCTGGACCCATTTGCGGGCCATGGCGGCGGGGTCTTCGCTGAAGACCGTGGATTGGTCCATGTCGCCCTGCTTGAGGCGAACGCAGTGGCCGTCTTTGAGATCAATGGCGGGAATGAGGAGCATGGAAGTGACGCGAGTGTGCGAAAGCCGGGCTGCGAACGGTGCGGCCCGGGCGGGAATATAAGGTCAGGGGTTCCAATGGAGGAAGTTGCGATACAGCTGCAGCCCATGGTCCGCAC
The DNA here is from genome assembly GCF_058788795.1 of Variovorax sp. FW301-JW7. Classification (NCBI taxonomy): domain Bacteria; kingdom Pseudomonadati; phylum Pseudomonadota; class Betaproteobacteria; order Burkholderiales; family Comamonadaceae; genus Variovorax; species Variovorax sp. FW301-JW7. The sequence continues at coordinate 574,656 of NZ_JBYTBC010000004.1, read as the reverse complement.
TCTTCTCCGGGTGGAACTGGGTGGCAAAAATGTTATCGCGTGCGATGGCCGCGGTAAAGCATGCCCCGTAATCGGCCTCGCCCACGCTGTGCCGGGCATCCGCCGGACATGCGTAGAAGCTGTGCACGAAATAGAAGTAGCTCTGGTCGGGAATGCCCGCCCACACCGCGTGCGGCTGGGCCTGGCGCACCTGGTTCCAGCCCATCTGCGGCACCTTGAAGCGGCTGCCGTCGGGCTGCAGGCGACCGGCCAGGTCGAACTTGACGACCTCGCCGGGAATGAGCCCCAGGCCGTCGGTCGGGCCCTCGTCGCTGCGCGACAGCAGCATCTGCATGCCCACGCACACGCCGAAGAGCGGCTTGCTGGCCGCCGCCTCGAGCACCGACTCGAGCAGGCCCGAGTCGCGCAGCTCGCGCATGCAGTCGGGCATGGCGCCCTGCCCCGGCAGCACCACGCGGGTGGCCTTTCGCACCACGTCCGGGTCGGAGGTGACGAACACCTCCACGCCCACCTGGTCGGCCGCATGGCGCACGGCCTGCGACACGGAGTGCAGGTTGCCCATGCCGTAGTCGACGACCGCGACGGAATTTTTTGCTACAGATTTCATAGCTGTTCGCCAGAGAGTTTCAGAGCGAACCTTTGGTCGAGGGAATGACGCCGACGGAGCGCGGATCGAGCTCCAGCGCGCCGCGCATGGCGCGCGCGAAGGCCTTGAACACGGTCTCGCACTGGTGGTGCGCGTTCACGCCCTTCAGGTTGTCGATGTGCAGCGTGACGAAGGCGTGGTTCACGAAGCCCTGGAAGAACTCGTAGGTGAGCTGGCTGTCGAAGGTGCCGATCATGCCGCTGGTGAAGGGCACGTGCATCACGAGGCCGGGGCGGCCCGAGAAGTCGATGACGACGCGGCTCAGCGCTTCGTCCAGCGGCACGTAGGCATGGCCGTAGCGACGGATGCCCTTCTTGTCGCCGATGGCCTTGGCCACGGCCTGGCCGAGCGTGATGCCCACGTCTTCCACCGTGTGGTGGCCGTCGATGTGCAGGTCGCCCTCGCAGTCGATGTCCAGGTCGATCAGCCCGTGGCGGGCGATCTGGTCGAGCATGTGATCGAAAAAGCCGATGCCCGTGGAGAGCTTGGCCTTGCCGGTGCCGTCGAGGTTGACGCTGACCGTGATCTTCGTCTCGGCGGTGTGGCGGGTGACCGTCGCGATGCGATCGGTGCTGCCCGGGGTCGTGGGGGTGGTCATAGTGAGGCTTCGAGCGCCGCCAGCATCTGCGTGTTCTCGTCGGCCGTTCCGACGGTGAGGCGCAGGCAGTTGGCGAGCAGTTCATGCATTTTAGAAACGTTCTTCACCAGCACCCCGCGGGCCTTCATGCCCTCGAAGGTACGGGTGGCATCGGGCACGCGCAGCAGGATCATGTTGGCGTCGCTGGGCCAGGTCTTCACGCCCGGCAGCCGGGCCAGCGCGGCCATGAGCTGGTCGCGCCCTTCGCGGATCTGGCGCGCCTGCGCCTCGAACACGGCCGCGTGCTCCAGCGCGAACAGCGCGGCCTCGCAGTTGAGCACGCTGATGTTGTAGGGCGGGCGCACCTTGTCGATCTCGGCGACCAGCGCGGCGGGGCCCATGAGGTAGCCCAGGCGGATGCCGGCCAGGCCGAACTTGCTCAGGGTGCGCATCAGCAGCACGTGGCGGTGCTTGGCGAGCCGGTCGATGTAGCTGCGGGCAGCGAAGGGCTGGTAGGCCTCGTCGATCACCACCAGGCCGCCCTGCGCGCCCTGGGCCTGCACGATCTTCTCGATGACGGCGTCGTCCCAGAGGTTGGCGGTCGGGTTGTTCGGGTAGGCGAGATAGACGATGGCGGGCTTCTCGCGCGCGATGGCTGCCAGCATGGCGGCCTCGTCGAGTTCGAAATCGGCCGTCAGCGGCACGCCCACGAAGCGCAGGCCCTGCAGCTGGGCGCTCATCGCGTACATGACGAAGCCGGGCACGGGCGCCAGCACGGCGGCGCCGGGCTGGTCGCAGGCGATGCCCAGCAGCGAGATCAGTTCGTCCGAGCCGTTGCCCAGCATCAGCCCGAAGCCTTCGGGCAGGCCCGCATGGGCGGCCAGCGCGCGCTGCAGGTCGGCGCCGCGGTCGCCGGGGTAGCGGTTGAGCGCCAGCGCGCCCAGGCGCGCGCCCAGTTCGGCCTGCAGCGCGGGCGGCAGGCCGTAGGGGTTCTCCATCGCGTCGAGCTTGAGGAAGCCGCGCGCGTCCTGCACCGCGTAGGCGTGCATGGCGCGCACGTCGGCGCGGATGCGCTCGAGGGGCAGGCGGGTGTCGGAGGCGGAAGAGTCGGAAACGGTCATCGGGTGCAGCGGTAGCTGTTGCGGAGGGCGCCGGCCATGACCAGTTGCACGGGCATGTCGGCTTCGTAGCTGTCGGCGTTACGGCTCAGCTCGGTCTGGTAGAGCGAGCGGGCCATCGAGGGTTCGAGGCGGCGGCCCTCGATGCAGAACGGCGGCACCTGGCCGTTGCGCTGCGACGACTCGACGCCCTCACGCAGGCCTTCGAGCACGCCGACGAGGTAGTAGCTGGCGTAGGCCTTGCCGTCCTTCTCGTTGGCTTCGAGGGTGCGCAGCTCGCGGATGCTCATGGCCTGCGCGCCGGCGCCGATCGCACCGGCCGCCAGGGCGAGCAGCAGCGCCGGCAGGCGCGGCAACAGCAGGACGGCGGCACGTTGCATGGCCTCGCCGGCTTACTTGCGGTAGCGCGGCGGCGGCGCGTACGCGCCGTCGGCCGGGAAGGCGCTGGGCTGCGACGGCGAGGCGTCGCGGCGGGTGCGGCGCGGGGCGTTCGGCTCTTCGAGCTCGAACAACGCGGCGCCGATCACGCCGATGTTGCGCACGTCGCCGGCCTCGGTGTTCGCGGCGTAGGCACGGCCCGGCGTGGCGAAACGGAAGGCAGCCACTTCGCTCTGGCTCTTGCGGAAGCCCTCGATGTTCAGCGTCTGCTGCGGGCGCAGCACGTAGCCGCCGTTGCGCAGGCTGCCGGGCTTGCCGTTGAGCACGTCCAGGCCGTCGACGGTGGCGATCACCTCGTAGCTGCGGTCGCTGAGGTTGCGAAAGCGCAGCGTGTAGCGCGCGCCTTCGACGCCAGCGAGGCGGAACATGTCATTGCCGCTTCGACGTGCGCGCTGCAACGGCAGCGGGCGGTCGTTCTCGTCGAGCACCGACCATTCGATGTCGCCCTGGGCCAGCTGCAGGTTCAGCCGGCGCTCGGGGTTGCTGCCCGCATCGCGGCGCACGCTGGCGGCGTCGTTGTAGCCGATCGAGGCCACGTCGTCGGGCTGGTCGGACAGGCGCTTGGCAGCCACCGTGCGGGTCTTCGACTCGATGCCTTCGCCCCATTGCGTGCCGAGCTGGGCCGGCGCGGGTGCGGGCTTTGCAGCACTGGACGTGGCCGCCATCGCGGTCGTCTCGGCGCGGTTCTGCGGCATCTGGGTGCAGGCGGCCAGCAAGGCGGCACCGGCAACGAGGCCGGTGGCGAAGCGGAAAAATCGCGAGCGATAGAGGCGTTGAATCATCTGGCGTGCTCCTCCCTGAAGCGGGGTTGTTGGAGCCTCAGATCTTACGCAGGCGCATGCGCGCGGCTTCGGCGTGCGCCTGCAGGCCCTCGCCTTCGGCCAGCGTGACGGCGATCGGGCCCAGCACCTGCGCGCCGGCCTCGCTCACCTCGATGAGGCTGGAGCGCTTCTGGAAGTCGTACACGCCCAGCGGGCTCGAGAAACGCGCCGTGCCGCTCGTGGGCAGCACGTGGTTCGGGCCGGCGCAGTAGTCGCCCAGGCTCTCGCTGGTGAAGTTGCCCAGGAAGATCGCGCCGGCGTGGCGCAGCAGCGGTTCCCAGCGGTGCGGTTCGCTGCTGCTGACCTCGAGGTGTTCGGGGGCGATCCGGTTGCTGATCTCGCAGGCCTCTTCCATGCTCTTCGTGTGGATCAGCGCGCCGCGGCCGTTGAGCGAGGCGGCGATGATCTCGGCGCGCGGCATGGTCGGCAGCAGGCGGTCGATCTCGGCCTGCACACGGTCGATGTAGGCGGCGTCGGGGCACAGCAGGATGCTCTGGGCCAGCTCGTCGTGCTCGGCCTGGCTGAACAGGTCCATGGCCACCCAGTCGGGCGGCGTGGAGCCGTCGGCCAGCACCAGGATTTCGCTCGGGCCCGCGATCATGTCGATGCCCACGGTGCCGAACACGCGGCGCTTGGCGGCGGCCACGTAGGCGTTGCCGGGGCCGGTGATCTTGTCGCAGGCCGGGATGGTGGCCGTGCCGTAGGCCAGCGCGGCCACGGCCTGCGCACCGCCGACGGTGAAGCCGCGCGTCACGCCGGCCACGTAGGCGGCGGCGAGCACGAGCTGGTTCTTCTCGCCCTTCGGCGTGGGCACGACCATGATGATCTCGCCCACGCCCGCGACGTGCGCCGGAATGGCGTTCATCAGCACGCTCGACGGGTACGCGGCCTTGCCGCCCGGCACGTAGATGCCCACGCGGTCCAGCGGCGTGACCTTCTGGCCGAGCAGCGTGCCGTCGGCGTCGCGGTAGCTCCAGCTTTCGCCCGAGGCTTTCTTCTGCGCCTCGTGGTAGCTGCGCACGCGGCGGGCGGCGGCTTCGAGCGCGTCGCGCTGCACGGCCGGGAGGCCCTCGAACGCGGCCTTCAGCTCGGCCTGCGTGAGTTCGAGCTCGGGCAGCGTCTTCGCGTCGAGCTTGTCGAAGCGGTTCGTGTACTCGAGCACCGCCTCGTCGCCGCGCTTTTGCACGTCGGCCAGGATGTCGGCCACCACCTTCTCGATCGCAGCGTCCGCGTCCGCGGACCAATGCAGCCGCGCCTTGAATTCAGCGTCGAAGCTGGCTGAGTTCGTGGACAGTCGGGCGGGGGCTGCTTGCAGAGTCATGGGCTTGAGGTTCAGGCGGAGGGAATGGCGGACGCGAAGGCGTCGATGATGCGGCGGATGGGTTCGCGCTTGAGCTTGAGCGCGGCCTGGTTGACGACCAGCCGGGCGCTGATGTCCATGATGCGCTCCACCTCGACGAGGTGGTTGGCCTTGAGCGTGTTGCCGGTCGAGACCAGGTCGACGATGGCGTCGGCCAGGCCCGTGAGCGGCGCCAGCTCCATGCTGCCGTAGAGCTTGATCAGGTCGACGTGCACGCCCTTGCTGGCGAAGAAGTCGCGCGCCAGGCCCACGTACTTGGTGGCCACGCGCAGGCGCGAGCCCTGCTTCACGGCCGAGGCGTAGTCGTAGTCGGCGCGCACGGCCACGCTGAGGCGGCAGGCCGCGATGCGCAGGTCCAGCGGCTGGTACATGCCCTGGTTGCCGTTTTCGAGCAGCACGTCGAGGCCGGTCACACCGAGGTCGGCGCCGCCGTACTGCACGTAGGTGGGCACGTCGGAGGCGCGCACCAGCACCACGCGCACGTCGGGGCGGGTGGTGTCGAGGATGAGCTTGCGCGATTTCTCGGGGTCTTCGGTGACCTCGATGCCGGCGGCGGCCAGCAGGGGCATCGTCTCTTCGAAGATGCGGCCTTTGGAAAGAGCCAAGGTGATCATGCGGCGGCTCCCGTCACGCGTTCAATGTCGGCACCGAGGCCGCGCAGTTTCGATTCCATTCGGTCGTAACCCCGGTCCAGGTGGTAGATGCGGTCGACCAGCGTCTCGCCCTCGGCCACGAGGCCGGCGATGACGAGGCTGGCGGAGGCGCGCAGGTCGGTGGCCATCACGGTGGCGCCCGAGAGCTGTTGCACGCCCTCGACCATCGCGACCTTGCCCTCGACGTGGATGCGCGCGCCCAGGCGCACCATCTCGTTCACGTGCATGAAGCGGTTCTCGAAGATGGTCTCGGTGACCATCGAGGCGCCGCGCGCGATCACGTTCAGGGCCATGAACTGGGCCTGCATGTCGGTCGGGAAGCCGGGGTATTCGGTGGTGCTGAAGCTCTGCGCCTTCAGGTGGTCGTACGCGGGGCCCAGCGAGCCGATGCGGACGCCGTCGGGTTCGGTCACGACGGTGCAGCCGGCGTCGCGCAGCTTGTCGATCACGGCGTCGAGGTGGTCGCCGCGCGCATGGCGCAGGAAGGCCTCGCCGCCCGTGGCCGCCACGGCGCAAAGGAAGGTGCCGGCCTCGATGCGGTCGGCCACCACGGCGTGCTCGCAGCCGTGCAGCTTCTCGACGCCCTGGATGCGGATGTGGCTGGTGCCGTGGCCTTCGATCTTCGCGCCCATGCGGATCAGCATCTCGGCCAGGTCGATGATCTCGGGCTCCTGCGCGGCGTTTTCGAGCAGCGTCTCGCCCTCGGCCAGCGCGGCGGCCATGAGGAAGTTCTCGGTGCCGGTGACGGTGACCATGTCGGTCAGGATGCGCGCGCCCTTCAGCCGCGTGCGGCCCTCGGGCAGGCGCGCGACCATGTAGCCGTGCTCGACCACGATCTCGGCGCCCATCGCCTGCAGACCCTTGATGTGCTGGTCGACCGGCCGCGAGCCGATGGCGCAGCCGCCGGGCAGCGAGACCTTGGCGTGGCCGAAGCGCGCCAGCAGCGGGCCCAGCGCCAGCACCGAGGCGCGCATGGTCTTCACGAGTTCGTAGGGGGCCTCGGGGTTGCCGAGTTCGCCGGCGTTCAGGCGCACGGTGCCGTTGTCGTCGGCCTCGGCCGTCACGCCCATGTTGCGCACCAGCTTGAGCATGGTCGACACGTCCTGCAGGCGCGGCACGTTGTGCAGCACCACGGGCTGGTCGGTCAGCAGCGCTGCGCACAGCTCGGGCAGCGCGGCGTTCTTGGCGCCGGAAATGAGCACTTCGCCGCGAAGCTCACGCCCGCCGCGAATCAGAAGTTTGTCCATGAAGGATCCAGCGAAATCAGGAGGCCCGCAGGGGCCGGAAAGTCATTTGTCCACGGCGGCCCATTCGGCCGGCGTGTAGGTCTTCATCGAGAGCGCATGCACCTCGTCGGTGTGCATTTTCGCACCGAGGGTGGCGTAGACCCGCTGGTGGCGCTGGATGGCGCGCTTGCCCTCGAATTCGGCCGAGACGATGGTCGCGTACCAATGTCGGCCGTCGCCCTCGAGCGTGATGTGCTCGCACGGCAGATGGGCAGCGATGATGGCTTGGAGTTCGTCAGCGGTCATGGGGTCTTGGAAGGCGGGATCAGCCGCGGATTTTGTAGCCGATGCGCAGGAGGTGAACGGCAATCGCGCTCACCACCAGCCAGGCGGAACCGACGATGCCGAAGCTCAGCCAGGGCGAAGCGTCGCTCACCCCGAAGAAGCCGTAGCGGAAGCCGTCGATCATGTAGAAGAAGGGGTTCAGGTGGCTCACGCTCTGCCAGAACGGCGGCAGCGAGCCGATCGAATAGAACACGCCCGACAGGAAGGTCATGGGCATGATCAGGAAGTTCTGGAACACGGCCATCTGGTCGAACTTCTCGGCCCACAGCCCGGCGATGAGGCCCAGCGTGCCCAGCATGGCCGAGCCCAGCAGCGCGAACACCAGGATCCACACCGGCGCCACGAAGCTCGGCACGGCGAAGAAGAGGGTCACGGCGAACACGCCCACGCCCACCGCCAGCCCGCGGATCACCGAGGAGCCCACGTAGGCGAAGAACCAGCCCCAGTGCGACAGCGGCGTGAGCAGCACGAACACGAGGTTGCCCATGATCTTGCTCTGGATGATCGAGGACGAGCTGTTCGCGAACGCGTTCTGCAGCACGCTCATCATCACGAGGCCGGGGATCAGGAAGGCGGTGTAGCCCACGGAGCCGTAGACCGTGACGCGGCCCTCGAGCACATGGCCGAACACCATGAGGTACAGCAGCGCAGTGAGCACCGGCGCGCCGACGGTCTGGAAGCCGACCTTCCAGAAGCGCAGCGTTTCCTTGTAGAGCAGCGCTCGCCACCCGGTCACGGCCATCATCGCGACACCTCCAGCGGCGTCTGCTCGCCCGCCATCAGGTCGATGAACACGTCTTCCAGGTCGGCCTTGCGCATTTCCACGTCTTCCACCGCGACGCCGGCTTCGCGGATCGCGGCCAGCAGTTGTTCGACTTCATGCGCGTTCTGCGCCGGCAGCTGCACGATGCGCCCGGTGATGCGCGCGTGCTGGGCGATGGCCCAGGGCAGCATGGCGTCGGTCTTGAAGCGCAGCACGTTGCTCGCGGCCGACTTCAGCAGCTCGCTGGTGCGGTCCAGCGCGATCACCTTGCCGAGCTTGAGCATCGCGATGCGGCTGCACAGCGCCTCGGCCTCTTCGAGGTAATGGGTGGTCAGCAGCACGGTGCTGCCCTGCTTGTTGAGCTTGGCGACGAACTGCCAGAGCGTCTGGCGCAGCTCGACGTCGACACCGGCCGTGGGCTCGTCGAGCACGATGACCGGCGGCTTGTGCACCAGCGCCTGCGCCACCAGCACGCGGCGCTTCATGCCGCCCGAGAGCTGGCGCATGTTGGACGTGGCCTTGTCGGCCAGGCCCAGGCTCTGCAGCAGCTCGTCGATCCAGGCTTCGTTGTTCTTGATGCCGAAGTAGCCCGACTGGATGCGCAGCGACTCGCGCACGTTGAAGAAGGGGTCGAACACCAGCTCCTGCGGCACGATGCCGAGCTGGCGCCGGGCCTCGGCGTAGTCGCGCTGCACGTCGAAGCCGTGCACGCTGATCGCGCCCGCCGTGGGCCGCGACAAGCCCGCCAGCATGCTGATCAGGGTGGTCTTGCCCGCGCCGTTGGGGCCGAGCAGGCCGAAGAACTCGCCCGGCTCGATCTGGAAGGAAACCTCGTCGACCGCACGCAGCCCTTGCTTGCCTTGGGCGCGTTGCTGACGGGAGGGAGGGTAGGTCTTGGAGACCGACTGGAATGAGATCGCGGGCATGGGAGCCCGCGATTTTACGGGCGATGGGTTGTTCGGCGCTGTTCAGGGGTGAACGCGGGAAGCCGACCGTCCTAGGCATCGGCCCGGAGTTCACCCACAATCCCGCCGGTGCCGATTTTGCGCACCGCAACCGCCCATCGCGAGGAACGCCCATGAAGTGTTTGACCCGCAGTCCCCTCCCAACCGTGGCCGCCCTGCTCCTGGCGATGGTGCTGACCGCTTGCGGGGGAGGAGGTGGCGGCGGCGGCGGAGGTGGTGGTATCGGCCTTGGCCTCGGCGGCGGTGCTGGCGCTGGCGCAGGGGGTGGCACCGCCCCACCTTGCGCCTCATCTGCCGGTTCGGCCCAACTGCCGGCCCGCGATGCACTCATTGCGCGCGCCAAGTGCCTGGAGCTGGACACGCCCTACGTGCCGCCACCCGGCGATGTGCTGGAGCACAACACGTCCGGGTATGCCAAGGCCATGTGCTCGGCGGTCTTCATCACCGGACTCGATCCTGCGGTCGCCGCCGAGACCGTCGGGTACTTCACGGGGCCGTACGAACAGCGCAAGAAAGTGGGCGCGCCAGTGGTCGACCGCACCAAGAAGGAGGTCCGCATCACGATGCCCAACGGCGGCCCGACGCTGGTGGCCCGCCACTTCGGCTCGCAGGGTTGCATCACGCTGCCGCCCGGCAAGGACGACGTTCTCTTCACCCCCGTCCTTGTCAAGAGCGCGCTGGCCGACCCTGCGACCGTGCCCTGGCCCATGGGGGACGTGCTGCCGAACGACCCGCCGCCCGCCGACGTCGACATGGCCAAGGTGACCCAGGCCATCGACGCCGCCTTCGAAACGACGGAGGCCTACACCGCGGCCTTCGTGGTCACGCACAAGGGGCGGCTCATCGGCGAGCGCTACATGAACGGCCTCGGCCCGACAACGCCGCTCGAATCATGGTCGATGGGCAAGAGCGTCGTGGCCACGATGATGGGCGTGCTGATCAAGCAGGGCGTGTACAAGCTCGACCAGCCCGCGCCGATTCCCGAATGGCAAGGTGCCGGTGACGGCCGCCAGCAGATCCGCATTGCCGACATCCTGCGCATGTCCAGCGGGCTGCGCATCAAGGCCCCGGACGATCCGGACTTCGACCCCAACGGCACCTACCCCGATCACATCTACTACTACACAGGCCGGATCAACGCCTTCAACTACGCCGCGACCCGACCGCAGCAATGGCCACCCAACACGGTGGGCCGTTACCGCAACACCGATCCGGTGCTTGCCAACTACCTGGTCCGCCTTGCGGTCGAGAAGCGCGGCGAAGAGTACCTCTCGTTCCCGCAGCGCGCCATCTTCGACAAGATCGGCATCCGCTCCATGGTGATCGAGACCGATCCCTACGGCAACTTCCTCACGCAAGGCTACGACTTCATGTCGGCCCGCGATTGGGCCCGGCTGGCCAATCTCTACCTGCAGGACGGTGTGTGGAACGGCGAGCGCATCCTTCCCGAGGGGTTCGTCAATTTCGTGAGCACGGCCGCACCGGCCTGGGCCGTGGACCAGCGCCCCATCTACGGGGGATTTTTCTGGATCAATGGAACGGGGGCGCTGGCGGCGCCGACGACGGCCTACTACATGCTCGGCGCAGGGGGCCAGTTCGTGCTCGTGATTCCGTCGCACGATCTTGTGGTCGTGCGCATCGGCCACTCGAAGGGGGAGCGATTCGCGACCCCGACCCTGAACAAGGCACTCGCGCTACTGACCGCAGCAGTGCCACGCACGCGCTAGGGTGTCAGGGCGCAGCGGGCAAAAGGCCCGCGATGCCGTACAGCGCGGCCAGCTCGCGCAGGCGCGGCGACAGGCCCTTGACCGAGAACCCCCGGCCCAGCGCGCTGGATTCGCGCCGGCACTCGAGCAGCACCGCCAGCGCGGAGGAATCGAACTGGGCCAGCGCCGTGGCGTCGACCACGGTGGAGGTCGAGTCGGTCTGGCCCTTGAGCCCCTGCTGCAGCATGCGCATGCAGGCAGGAGCCTCGTCGTGGGTGAGTCGGGAGGGAAGGACCAGCATGGCGTGCGCCCGTCAGCCCTTGCCGTTGCCCTTGTTGCGCGCGGCCAGCGCGGCAATCAGGCCATCGATGCCGCTCTTGTTGATTTCCTGCGCAAACTGGGTGCGGTAGGTATCGACCAGCCACACGCCCAGCACGTTCAGGTTGTAGACCTTCCAGCCGGCGCCCTGGCCCGGCGTCTTTTCGAGGCGGTAGTCGAGCTGCACCGGATCGCCGCGACCCTTGACCTCGGTGCGCACGAGCACGTCGGTGTCGGTGGGCGCGCCGCGGAACGGGCGGATGGTGACGGTCTGGTCGCTCACCTGGTCGAGCGCACCGGCGTAGGTGCGCACCAGCAGGGTCTTGAACTCGTCCTGCAGGCGCTTTTGCTGCTCGGGCGTGGCCTGGCGCCAGGCCGGGCCGACGGCCGAGGCAGTCATGCGCTGGAAGTTGACGTTGGGCATGATCTTGCTGTCGACCAGCAGCATGATCTTGTTGATGTCACCGGCCTTGATCGACGAATCGGCCTTGATGGTCTCGAGCACGTCGGTCGACAGGCGCTTGACGAGCGCGTCGGGGGCCTCGTCGGCCGCGTATGCGGGCTGGTGCACGAAGGCGGTGGCGGCGCCGAACAGCAGCGCGCCGGCCAATGCCAGTCGGCCCAGGTCGCGTCGTTGCAGCAAGATCTTGTTGTTCATGGTGAGTCCCTCAGGTTGAATTGTCTTCCCTGCACGGTGCAGCCAATGGCCCCGTGCTGAGACAGGAACGGTTTCGACAGGCGCCAGGCCGACCGGGTTCCTGAAGCGGAGGTGAAGCCTGCAACCGGATGCAAGCAGGCTTCCCGTCCGCCGCGCCGCCATCACTTGCCGGCGTTGTCGTCGTCCGGCGGGTTGCCGTCGTAGACCTGGTTGCGGCGGCGCTGCAGGAACGCATCGCGCGTGAACGAATACTTGTCGAGCGCGGCTTCGTCGAGCAGGCGGGTCGCGCCCAGGTAACGCGAGCGGGTGTCCACGATGCGCAGGACCGACAGCGAATTGCGCCAGGCGACATCGTGGATATAGCCCTGTGCATCGCCATAGAGTTCAAGCGGCTTGGCCACTGTGTCACGCAACGTGGACGGTCCAAGCAGAGGCAGCACGACATAAGGACCGGCGCCCACGCCCCAATAGCCCAGCGTCTGACCGAAATCTTCTTCGTGGCGCGGAATGCCTGCTTCCGTGGCCACGTCGAGCAGCCCGCCCAAGCCGAAGAAGGTGTTGACGTTCAGCCGCATGAAGGTCTCGGCGCTGTTCTGCAGCTTGAGCTGCGCCACGTTGTTGGCCAGGCTCCAGACGTCGCCGATGTTGCTGAAGAAGTTGGTCACGCCCTGTCGCACCAGCGAGGGCACCACCTTCTGGTAGGTGCTGGCCACGGGCTCGAGCACCGCTTCGTCGACGGTGTCGTTGAAGCGCGTCACGCCGCGGTTGAATGGCTCGAAAGGGTCGGTCGGGCTCGTCCCGGGTCCGGTGGCGCATCCGGCCACCAGCGCGAACCCGACGGTTGCGCCAGCCCAGCGGGCGGATTTCGCTACACTTTTAATAGCATTCGACGAAAAAAGTCGTGTGGTCATTTCTTGTTGGCTGTTCCCGGCGCCGTATTCCCCTCGGCGGCCTTGCTGTACAGGAACTGGCTGATCAGGTTCTCCAGCACCACGGCCGACTGAGTCGCGGTGATGGTGTCGCCGGCTTGCAGGTTCTTTTCCTCGGCGCCCGCCTCGATCCCGATGTACTGCTCGCCGAGCAGGCCACTGGTCAGGATCTTGAGCGAGCTGTCCTTGGGAAAACTGTAACGGTTTTGAAGCGCCAGCGTCACGTCCGCCTGAAAGGCCTTGTCGTTGAATGCGATGGATTCCACACGACCGACGACCACGCCGGCGCTCTTGACCGCCGTCTGGGGCTTGAGCCCGCCGATGTTGTCGAAACGCGCGGTGACCGTGTAGGTCTTCTGGAAGTTCAGGCTCAGCAGGTTGGCCGACTGCAGTGCCAGGAACAGCAGGGCAGCGCCGCCGATCAGCACGAACAGGCCGACCCAGATGTCGTTGGTGGAACGTTGCATGGTTTGCACTCTCTGTCTAGAACGATGGGGCCGGGGCCCCTTTAGATACTGAACATCATGGCGGTGAGCAAGAAATCTAGCCCCAGCACCGCCAGCGACGCCATCACCACGGTCCGCGTGGTCGCGCGCGACACGCCCTCGGGCGTCGGCTGGGCTTCGAAGCCCTGCAGCAGCGCGACGAAGGTCACGGTGAAACCGAACACGATGCTCTTGATGACGCCGTTGCCGACGTCACGCCAGACATCGACGCCACCCTGCATCTGGCCCCAGAACGCGCCCGGGTCGACGCCCAGCATCAGCACGCCCACGACATAGCCGCCCATGATGCCGACCGCGCTGAACACGGCTGCCAGCAGCGGCATGGTGATGACGCCAGCCCAGAAGCGCGGCGCAAGGATGCGCTGCACCGGGTCGACCGCCATCATTTCCATGGCGCTCAACTGCTCGTTGGCTTTCATGAGGCCGATCTCGGCTGTCAGCGAAGTGCCGGCCCGGCCGGTGAACAGCAGAGCCGCCACCACAGGACCGAGTTCGCGCACGAGGCTCAGCGCGACCAGCAGGCCGAGCGCTTCGGACGAGCCGTAGCGCTGCAGCGCGTAGTACATCTGCAGCCCGAGCACGAAGCCCACGAACAGCCCCGACACGCCGATGATCGCGAGCGAGTAGTTGCCCAGGAAATGGACCTGGTCACGCACCAGCCCGAAGCGGCGCATGATCTGCGCGCCCGGGCCGAGCAGCCGCAGGAAGAGTTTGGCGGCGTGGCCCATGCCAGCCAGTTGGCTGCGCACGGCAAAGCCGATGTCGGCGGGCTTCCACCAGCTCATGAGCGTCCCCCTTCCCGGTTCCCGAAATCGTCTTGGATGCTGACGCCCGGGTAGTGGAAGCGCACAGGCCCGTCAGGCAGTGCGTTGACGAACTGGTGCACCAACGGATCGGCGCTTTCGCGCACCTCCTCGGGCCGCCCCTGCGCGGCGATGCCGCCGTTGGCCAGAACGATCACGTGGTCGGCGATACGGAAGGTTTCTTCGAGATCGTGCGACACGATGATGCTGGTAAGACCCAGCGCATCATTGAGCTGACGGATCAGCCGTGCGGCCGTGCCGAGGGAGATCGGATCGAGCCCCGCAAAGGGCTCGTCGTACATGACGAGGTCGGGGTCGAGCGCGATCGCACGGGCCAGCGCCACGCGCCGCGCCATGCCGCCCGACACCTCACTGGGCATCAGGTCGCGCGCGCCGCGCAGGCCGACGGCGTCGAGCTTCATGAGCACGATGTCGCGCACCAGCGCTTCCGACAGCTGCGTGTGCTCGCGCAGCGGGAAGGCCACGTTGTCGAACACGCTGATGTCGGTGAACAGCGCGCCGAACTGGAACAGCATGCCCATGCGGCGCCGCGCCGCATACAGCGTCGAAACATCGAAGCGGCCGACGTCTTTGCCATCGAACAGCACCTCGCCGCGTTGCGCACGTTGCTGGCCGCCGATCAGGCGCAGCACGGTGGTCTTGCCACCACCCGACGCCCCCATCAACGCCGTCACCTTGCCTCGCGGCACGGAAAACGACACGCCATCGAGGATCGCGCGCGCGCCGTAGCCGAACGAGACATCGCGGAATTCGACGAAGGAGGAAGACGGTGGTGTGGCTGGGTCCATCACAATAAAAAAGCCGGGCGCCTTCTCAGGCATCCCGGCATGCGGTTTCCGCGGATGATAACGGGGCCACGAACGGCGCCGCTTCACTGAAACAAAAATCAGCGCGGTAAGTCGCTGAATCCCATCAAAAATTCGTCGACCGCGCGCGCCGCTTGACGTCCTTCGCGAATTGCCCATACCACCAGCGACTGGCCGCGGCGAATGTCGCCGGCTGCAAACACTTTGGGCACATTCGTTGCATAGCCGCCGATGAAGTCGACCGTGGCGCGCGCGTTGCCGCGCGCGTCCTTCTCGACACCGAAGGCGTCGAGCACGGTGGCCACGGGGCTGATGAAGCCCATGGCGAGCAGCACGAGGTCGGCCTTGAGGATCTGCTCGCTGCCGGCCACTTCCTGCATCTTGCCGTCCTTCCATTCGACGCGAACGGTCTTCAGGCCGGTGACCTTGCCCTTTTCGCCGATGAACTCCTTGGTGGAGATGGCGAACTCGCGCTCGCAGCCTTCTTCGTGGCTGGAGCTGGTGCGCAGCTTGATCGGCCAGTAGGGCCAGGTCAGTGGACGGTTCTCCTCTTCGGGCGGCTGCGGCATCAGTTCGAACTGCGTGACGCTCACGGCACCGTGGCGGTTGCTGGTGCCCACGCAGTCGGAGCCGGTGTCGCCACCGCCGATGACGATCACGTGCTTGCCGTCGGCGCGCAGCTGGCCCTTGACCTTGTCGCCCGCGTTGACGCGGTTCTGCTGCGGCAGGAACTCCATCGCGAAGTGGATGCCGTCGAGGTCGCGCCCGGGCACGGGCAGGTCGCGCGATTGCTCGGCACCACCGGTGAGCACCACGGCGTCGAACTCTTTCTGCAGCTGCTCGGGCGTGACGGTTTCCTTGGCCAGGTTCGTGACCTTGGAGCCCTTGCCCAGCGGATCTTTCGCGGCACCGACCATGACGCCGGTGCGGAAGGTCACGCCTTCGGCCTTCATCTGCTCGACGCGGCGATCGATGTGCGTCTTCTCCATCTTGAAGTCGGGAATGCCGTAGCGCAGCAGGCCGCCGATGCGGTCGTTCTTCTCGAAGAGAGTCACGTCGTGGCCGACGCGCGCCAGTTGTTGAGCCGCTGCCATGCCGGCGGGGCCGGCCCCGACCACGGCGACCTTCTTGCCGGTCTTGTGCTTGGCAACGCGCGGCGCCACCCAGCCTTCATCCCAGGCGCGGTCGATGATCGCGTGTTCCAGCGACTTGATGCCGACCGCATCGTCGTTCACGTTGAGCACGCAGGCGGCCTCGCAGGGTGCGGGGCAGATGCGGCCGGTGAACTCGGGGAAGTTGTTGGTCGAGTCGAGCACCGCGAAGGCGTTCTGCCAGTCGTCGCGGTACACGAGGTCGTTGAAGTCCGGAATGATGTTGTTGACCGGGCAGCCGCTGTTGCAGAACGGCGTGCCGCAGTCCATGCAGCGTGCGCCCTGCACCTTGGCCTGGTCGGTGTTCAGGCCGACCACGAATTCCTTGTAGTGCTTGACGCGCTCTTCGACGGGCGTGTAGCCCTCTTCGACACGCTCATGCTCCATGAAGCCGGTGATTTTTCCCATCGTGCTGTCCTCTGTTCTTCGTATCTATGGCGCGCTCAGACGGCGGCCGTGGCGGGCGCGGCCAGTGCGTGCGGCTCGAGGCCCACGTGGGCGTTGTTGCCGCTGCTGGCCAGCTCGACCTGACGGTCGTGCAGTTCGGCCAGGGCGCGCTTGTACTCGTTCGGGAACACCTTGACGAACTTGGTACGCGACTCGGCCCAGTGGTCGAGCAATTCGCGCGCGCGCTTGCTGCCGGTCCAGCGGTGGTGCTCCTCGAGCAGCTTCTTGAGCTGTGCTTCGTCGGTTTCGCCGCCGTGCCAGATCTTGCGATGCACGCTGGCGGTCTGCTCGGCCGAGGTCAGCACCTTGTCGAGCGACACCATCGAGAGGTTGCAGCGCGAGGCGAACTGGCCGTCTTCGTCGTAGACGAAGGCGACGCCGCCGCTCATGCCGGCCGCGAAGTTGCGGCCCGTCTTGCCGAGCACAGCCACCGTGCCGCCAGTCATGTATTCACAGCCGTGGTCGCCGGTGCCTTCGATGACCGCCGTGGCACCCGAGAGGCGCACCGCGAAGCGCTCGCCGGCCACGCCGCACAGGTAGGCCTCGCCGGTCGTCGCACCGTACAGCGCGGTGTTGCCGACGATGGTGTTGCGCACGGCTTCGCCGCGGAAGTCGAGGCTGGGTCGCACCACCACGCGGCCGCCCGAGAGGCCCTTGCCGGTGTAGTCGTTGGCGTCGCCGATCAGGTACAGCGTGATGCCGCGTGCCAGGAAGGCGCCGAACGACTGGCCCCCCGTGCCTTCGAGCTGGATGCGGATCGAATCGTCGGGCAGGCCTTGCGGATGCACCTTGGTCAGCGCGCCCGAGAGCATCGCGCCCACCGAACGGTTGACGTTGCGCGCCACCTCGATGAACTGCACCTTCTCGCCCTTGTCGATGGCGGGACGCGACTTCTCGATGAGCTTCACGTCGAGCGCGCGCTCGAGGCCGTGGTCCTGGTTCTCGACATGGAAGCGCGGCACGTCGGCCGGCACGATCGGCAGCGCGAACAGGCGGCTGAAATCGAGGCCCGAAGCCTTCCAGTGTTCGATGCCCTTGCGCATGTCGAGCAGGTCGGCGCGACCGATCAGGTCGTCGAACTTGCGGATGCCCAGCTGGGCCATGATCTGGCGCACTTCTTCGGCAACGAAGAAGAAGTAGTTGACGACGTGCTCAGGCTTGCCCGAGAACTTCTTGCGCAGGATCGGGTCTTGCGTGGCCACGCCCACCGGGCAGGTGTTCAGGTGGCACTTGCGCATCATGATGCAGCCCTCGACCACCAGCGGCGCGGTGGCGAAGCCGAACTCGTCGGCGCCCAGCAGCGCGCCGATGGCGACGTCGCGGCCGGTCTTCATCTGGCCATCGGCCTGCACGCGGATGCGGCTGCGCAGGCGGTTGAGCACCAGCGTCTGCTGCGTCTCGGCCAAGCCGATTTCCCACGGGCTGCCCGCGTGCTTGATCGACGACCAGGGCGATGCGCCCGTGCCGCCGTCATGGCCGGCGATCACGACGTGGTCGCTCTTGCACTTGGCCACGCCCGCAGCGATGGTGCCGACGCCGATTTCGCTCACCAGCTTCACGCTGATGCTGGCGTGCGGCGCGGTGTTCTTCAGGTCGTGGATGAGCTGGGCCAGGTCCTCGATCGAGTAGATGTCGTGGTGCGGCGGCGGCGAGATGAGGCCCACGCCCGGCACGGCATAACGCTGCTTGCCGATGTACTCGGTGACCTTGCCGCCGGGCAGCTGACCGCCCTCGCCCGGCTTGGCACCTTGCGCCATCTTGATCTGGATCTGGTCGGCCGAGTGCAGGTACTCGGCGGTGACGCCGAAGCGGCCCGACGCGACCTGCTTGATGCGCGAGCGCAGCGAGTCGCCGTCGTTCAGCGGCAGGTCCACCTCGACGTTGGCCGCGCCGATCACGCTCTTGAGCGTGTCGCCCTGCTTGATCGGGATGCCCTTCAGTTCGTTGCGGTAGCGCGCGGGGTCTTCACCGCCTTCGCCCGTGTTGCTCTTGCCGCCGATGCGGTTCATGGCAATGGCGAGCGTGGCGTGCGCCTCGGTGCTGATCGAACCCAGCGACATGGCACCGGTGGCGAAGCGCTTGACGATTTCGGCAGCCGCTTCGACTTCGTCGACCGGGATGGCCTTGGCCGGATCGATCTTGAACTCGAACAGGCCGCGCAGCGTGAGGTGGCGGCGGTTCTGGTCGTTGATGAGCTGCGCGTATTCCTTGTACGTGTTCCAGTTGTTGGAACGCGTGCTGTGCTGCAGCTTGGCGATGGCGTCGGGCGTCCACATGTGCTCTTCGCCGCGCGTGCGCCAGGCGTATTCGCCGCCGGCGTCCAGCATGTGGGCGAGCACGGGGTCGTCGCCGAAGGCGGCCTTGTGCATGCGGATGGCTTCTTCGGCGATTTCGAAGACGCCGATGCCTTCCACGCGGCTGGCAGTGCCGGTGAAGTACTTGTTCACCGTCTCGGTGTTCAGGCCGATGGCTTCGAACAGCTGGGCGCCGCAGTAGCTCATGTAGGTGCTGACACCCATCTTCGACATGATCTTCGACAGGCCCTTGCCGATGGCCTTGACGTAGTTGTAGACCGCCTTTTCGGCGCTCAGGTCGCCCGGCAGGTCGGCGTGCATGGCCGCCAGCGTTTCCATCGCGAGGTACGGGTGCACGGCTTCGGCGCCGTAGCCGGCGAGCACGCCGAAGTGATGCACTTCGCGCGCCGAACCGGTCTCGACCACGAGGCCGGCGGTGGTGCGCAGGCCCTCGCGCACGAGGTACTGGTGCACGGCCGACAGCGCCAGCACGGCGGGGATCGCCACTTGCGTCGGGCCCACGCCGCGGTCGCTCACGATCAGGATGTTGTGGCCGCCCTTGATGGCATCGACCGCTTCGGCGCACAGCGAGGCCAGCTTGGCTTCGACGCCCTCATCGCCCCAGCCCAGCGGGTAGGTGATGTCGAGCACGTAGCTCTTGAACTTGCCCTGCGTGTAGGTGCCGATGTCGCGCAGCTTCGCCATGTCGGCGAAGTCGAGAATGGGCTGGCTCACTTCGAGCCGCATGGGCGGGTTGACCTGGTTGATGTCCAGCAGGTTCGGCTTGGGGCCGATGAAGGACACGAGCGACATCACGATCGCTTCGCGGATCGGGTCGATCGGCGGGTTCGTGACCTGCGCGAACAGCTGCTTGAAGTAGTTGTACAGCGGCTTGTTCTTGCTGGAGAGCACGGCCAGCGGGCTGTCGTTGCCCATGGAGCCGATACCCTCTTCGCCGGCCTGCGCCATCGGGCTCATCAGGAACTTGATGTCTTCCTGGGTGTAGCCGAAGGCCTGCTGGCGGTCGAGCAGCGCGACCTGGCTCACGGGGATCGCGGCCGGTTCGGCCTTGACGCTGTCGAGCTTGATGCGCAGGTTCTCGATCCACTGCTTGTAGGGTTTGCTGTTCGCGAGGGTGGACTTGACCTCCTCGTCGTCGATCATGCGGCCCTGCTCCAGGTCGATGAGGAACATCTTGCCGGGCTGCAGGCGCCACTTGCGCACGATCTTCTGCTCGGGCACGGGCAGCACGCCCGACTCGGAGGCCATGATGACCAGGTCGTCGTCGGTCACGCAGTAGCGCGAGGGGCGCAGGCCGTTGCGGTCGAGCGTGGCGCCGATCTGGCGGCCGTCGGTGAAGACGATGGAGGCCGGGCCGTCCCACGGCTCGAGCATGGCGGCGTGGTACTCATAGAACGCGCGGCGGCGCGTGTCCATGGTGGCGTGCTGTTCCCAGGGCTCGGGAATCATCATCATCACGGCCTGGCTGATCGGGTAGCCGGCCATCGTCAGCAGCTCAAGGCAGTTGTCGAAGGTGGCGGTGTCGGACTGGCCCGCGAAGCTGATCGGGTAGAGCTTCTGCAGGTCGGCGCCGAGCACCGGCGACGACATCACGCCTTCGCGTGCCTTCATCCAGTTGTAGTTGCCCTTGACCGTGTTGATCTCGCCGTTGTGGGCGACATAACGGTACGGGTGGGCCAGCGGCCACTCGGGGAAGGTGTTGGTCGAGAAGCGCTGGTGCACCAGGCCCAGGGCCGAGACGCAGCGCTTGTCCTGCAGGTCGAGGTAGTAGGTGCCAACCTGGTCGGCCAGCAGCAGGCCCTTGTAGACCACGGTACGGCTGGACATGCTCGGAACGTAGTATTCCTTGCTGTGCTTGAGCTTCAAGCGCTGGATGTTGGCGCTGGCGGTCTTGCGGATCACGTACAGCTTGCGCTCCAGCGCGTCCTGCACGATCACGTCGTTGCCGCGGCCGATGAAGATCTGGCGCAGCAGCGGTTCCTTTTCGCGCACGGTGGGCGACATGGGCATGTCACGGTTGACCGGCACGTCGCGCCAGCCCAACAGCTCCTGGCCTTCGGCCTTGATGGCGCGTTCCATCTCTTGTTCGCAGGCTTCGCGCGAGGCGTGTTCCTTCGGCAGGAAGATCATGCCGACGCCGTATTCGCCCGGCGGGGGCAGCGTGACGCCCTGCTTGGCCATTTCTTCGCGGTACAGCAGGTCGGGCAGCTGGATCAGGATGCCGGCACCGTCGCCCATCAGCTTGTCGGCGCCGACGGCGCCGCGGTGGTCGAGGTTCTCGAGGATCTTCAGGCCCTGCAGCACGATGGCGTGGCTCTTCTCGCCCTTGATATGGGCGACGAAGCCGACGCCACAGGCGTCGTGCTCATCGGCACCGGAATACAGACCGTGTTCTTGGAGGTGTTGAATCTCGGCAGCCGTCGTCATGGCGCGCTCCTTCAGTTTTCGCAGGGAAAGGGAGCATATTGCGATGCACAAAGAATGCCAAACACTTTAATTAGGGTCAGATTCCCATTAAATCTTGAGTTTTCTTGTCAGAATTAAATTGGGGACATATTAAAAGCAGGAGCACGAACCTCAATACACATGCGGCACTTCGCCGTTTTCAGTCTTGATCCTTAGGGGATGCCGGCGGCCGGCCGGCCTTGGCCTTGATGACGCGACGCTCGATGGACTTCTGCAACGTGTCCAAAAAGTCGCCATCGCCGGCCGCCCAGCCGCGCAGCGTGGCCTCGGTCAGGGCCTGCTGATCGGCCGCACGGACGCCGCCACGCACCAGTTCGGCATACGCCGCCTCCCGCGCAAAGGGCGTGTTGCCGAGTTCCCAGTACAGCGGATGCGGGGTCAACAGCCGGTCCTGCCGCAGGCCGGCGTAGTGGCCGTGGCTGGACCAGGGGAAGTCGCGCGCCTCGGCGACCATCCCGGCGCGCACCGGGTTCAGGTCGATGTAGGCCATGCAGGTCAGCAGGTAGCGCTCGGTCTGGATCAGCGTCGATCTGTAGCGCCCTTCCCACAAGGTGCCGCTGCGGCCGTGGCGGTCGTTGAAGTAGCGCACGTAACTGCGCCCGACCGATTGCATGAACTGCGGCAGGCCCGCGGCGCTGTCGGGGGTGGCCAGCAGGTGGAAGTGGTTGTCCATCAGCACGTAGGCGTGCAGCGCAATGCCGAAGCGCGCGGCGTTCTCGGCCAGCAGGCCGAGCAGCTTCTCGTGGTCGGCGCGGTCGACGAAGATCGGCTGGCGGTTGTTGCCGCGCTGGATCACGTGGTGCGGCATGCCGGCCAGCGTGAGACGGGGGAGACGGGCCATGGTGACGGTGGACGACGCCGTCCGGGTGCTTAATCGGCGAGGCGGAAGCGCGTGTCGCCCAGCGTGTCGAGCCCGAACTGCGCCAGCAGCTCGCGCAGCCGCGTCGCCGCACTCGCCTTGCGCTGGCCGGTGTAGCGCGCCAGGATCAGCTCGTTCTTCATGCTGTGCTCCCAGCCGACGAGCTCAGTGACCGTCACGCTGTAGCCGTTGGCTTCCAGGTACAGGCAGCGCAGGACGTTGGTGAGCTGGCTGCCGATCTCGCGCGTGTGCAGCGGATGGCGCCACAACTCGGCCAGCGGCGTGCGCGACAGGGCCAGCGCCTTGGTCTCGCGCAGGCAGGCCGCCACTTCGGCCTGGCAGCAGGGCACGAGCACCATGCAGCGCGCCTTCTTGGCCAGGCCGAAGGCGATGGCATCGTCGGTGGCGGTGTCGCAGGCGTGCAGCGCGGTGACCACGTCGATCTGCGCCGGCAGCTCGCTCGCCTGCGCCGACTCGGCCACGGTGAGGTTCAGGAACGACATGCGCCCGAAGCCCAGCTGCTGCGCCAGCGCGCGGGAGCGTTCGACCAGCTCGCTGCGCGTCTCGATGCCGTAGACATGCCCGCCCTGCCGCGCGCGGAAGAACAGGTCGTAGATGATGAAGCCGAGGTACGACTTGCCCGCCCCGTGGTCGGCCAGCGTGGCCTCGGCGCCCTCGCCCGGCAGCTCGCGCAGCAGCTGCTCGATGAACTGGAACAGGTGGTAGACCTGCTTGAGCTTGCGCCGCGAATCCTGGTTGAGTCGGCCTTCGCGCGTGAGGATGTGCAGCTCCTTGAGCAGCTCGACGGACTGGCCCGGCCGCAGGACTTCGGCCAGATCGGCTTCGGCCTTCGCAGCTTTCTGGGTGGGATGGGCTTTCGCGGGACGGGGCATGGTGTTCTTGTTGTTCATGGCGTGGCGCTTCCCGGGCCGACATCGAGCGCAGCCCAGCCGGCCGGGCCGAGGGCTTCGAGCGTCTCGATGTTGCGCTCGAAGATCGCCTCGGCCTCGGGAAAGGCCTCGACCGCGCGGTCCATGCTGTCTTCGCGCAGCAGGTGCAGCGTGGGGTACGGCGCGCGGTTGGTGGCGTTGGTGATGTCGTCGGGCTCGGTGCCGCCGAACTGGAAATGCGGGTGAAAGCTGGCGAGTTGCAGCACGCCGTCGAAGCCCGCGCGGGCCAGCTTGCGCTCGGCGCGCTCCGTGAAATCGTTGAAGTCGAGAAAGTCCGCCAGCGTATGGGGGACGATCAGCAAGGTGGTGTCGCGCACCTCGGCGTCGAGCGCCACGAGCGCGCGGGCTTCGGCCAGCAGCGCATCGATCAGGCGGCCTTCGTGGGTGTCGAGGTAGGTGACGTAGTGGATCTGGCCCTTCACATGCACCGCCTTGGCGAAGGGGCACAGGTTGAGGCCGATCACGGCGCGTTCGAGCCAGCGACGGGTGTCGGCTTCGGCTTGTGCGGTTTCAATGATGGTTGGCTCGTTCATGGCGTGGCCTCCGCGAGCTTGCGAATGCGCCCGAGCCGCGTGGCGATCGCCATGCCCGCGAGCGAGCAGGCCAGCGTGGCGGTCCAGGTCCAGTGCCAGCCACCGACGCGGTGCGCCACCCAGGCCACCGCGGGCGGCGCCAGGAACTGGCCGAGCGACGACGCCTGCTGCATCAGACCGACAGTGGTCGAGACGGTGCTCGGCCCCGGCGCCAGCCGCACGCCCAGCAGGAACAGCGTCGCCGGCACCATGCCGCCGCCAAGCGAAAAAGCACAGATGGCGGCGTAGCGCAACGCGGGCGGCAGGCCCAGCGCCTCGGCACCCTGCCCCACCTGCGCGAAGGCGGCGACACCGCCCAGCGCCATGGCCAGGAAGCCCCATTGCAGCAGGCGCTCGGGCGCCACGCCGCGTTGCAGCCAGCGGCCGCCCATGAGGTTGCCGACGATGTTCATCGCCGCGGCCAGCGCGGTCAGCACCGCGCTCCAGGCGGCCGGCACCTTCGCATCGGCATAGATGGCGGGAAGAAAACCGATCACGGCCATCCACTGGGACGAGTACACGGCGAAGGTCAACGCGACCAGCCACGGCGCGCGCGCACCGACCGTCTCGCGCAGCCGCGACGCCCAGCCGGACGATACGGGCTGCGGGCTTGCGCCGGCCACGCGGGGCCGGTCGCGCGGCACTGCCAGCCACACCCAGAGTGCCGCACCCGCCGACACCAGCGACAGCGTCCACCACCAGTCGGCCCAGCCGCCCCAACCGATCAGGGCCGGCCCGACCAGCAGCGCCAGCGCCACGCCGAGCGGCATGTAGGCACCCCACAGGCCCAGCGCGGCCTTGTCGGCGCCCGCCGGTGTCAGTGCGCGGATGAGTCCCGGGCCAGGCATCACCGCCATCAGGAAACCGATGCCTTCGGCCGCACGCAACACGAACAGCCACAGCACCGCATGCGACCCGCCCAGCGGGCCGGCGCCGACGGCACCCCCAAGCAAGCTGGCCACTGTCAGCACCGCCAGTCCGGTCAGCATGCTGCGGCGCAGGCCGATGGTGTCGGCCGCGAGCCCGGCCATCAGCCCCAGGGTCATGCTCGCCACCTGCACCAGCGAGAGCAGGAAGCCCGCCTCGACCAGGTCGATGCCCAGCGACGCCTGCAGCGCCGGCACGGCGGGCGGCAGCTTGCCCAGGTGCAGCGCGGCGCTGACGCCGCCCAGCACGACGGCGAAGGCCGCGGCCGGCACGCGGGCCGACGCGCTGTTCGAGCGCACGGCCGCCGTCATGCGATGCCTCGCCGGCCAGTCAGCCGCTCGTGCTCGCGCATGGCGAAGCGGTCGGTCATGCCGGCGATGTAGTCGGCCACGGCACGGTGCCGGTCGCGGCGCTCGGCGTAGGACGCGGGCATCTCGGTGCCGCGCGCCAGGTAGGCGTCGAACAGCCCGCGCACGACCTCGCTCGCCTGGTCGGTGGTCTGCGTGACCTGCGGATGGCGGTAGAGGTTGCGGAACAGGAACTGCTTGAGCACCTCCGACTGCGCCTGCATGACGCCGCTGAAGGCCACCAGCGGCGGCGCCTGGCGCACCGCATCGGCATCGACGGGGCCCAGCGCCTCGATGGCCGCGCGTGTCGTGTCGATCACGTCGTAGACCTGCGCGCTGAGCATGCGGCGGATTGTTTCATAGAGCACGCGCCGGCCCTGGCCCTGCAGCTGCGGATGCTCCGCCAACGCCTCGCGGCGGTAGCGATCGAACAACTCGACGTCGGCCAGCTGCTCGACGCTGATGAGGCCCGAGCGCACGCCGTCATCGATGTCGTGGGCGTTGTAGGCGATGGCGTCGGCGAGGTTGCACAACTGTGCCTCCAGCCCCGGCTGCGTGCGATCGAGAAAGCGGCGGGCCACGCCTTGCGGCTCGGCGGCCTCGATGCGCTCGGCGTTGGCGCGCGAGCAGTGCTTGAG
This sequence comes from Variovorax sp. FW301-JW7, assembly GCF_058788795.1. Lineage (NCBI taxonomy): Bacteria > Pseudomonadati > Pseudomonadota > Betaproteobacteria > Burkholderiales > Comamonadaceae > Variovorax > Variovorax sp. FW301-JW7. Next base: position 549,325 of record NZ_JBYTBC010000004.1, on the reverse strand, counting down.
GATGCCCTCGCGGGTCTCGAAGCTGAGGTTCAGGCCGTCGTACTGCGGGTAGCGGTGCTCCAGCGCATCGACCACGCGCAGGCTCTGCAGGTTGTGCTCGAAGCCGCCGTGTTCGGCCATGCAGGCATTGAGCGCGTCCTGGCCGGCGTGGCCGAAGGGCGTGTGACCGAGGTCGTGGGCCAGCGCGATCGCTTCGACCAGGTCTTCGTTGAGGCGCAGCGCGCGCGCGATGGAACGACCCAGCTGCGCGACTTCGAGCGAATGCGTGAGCCGCGTGCGGAACAGGTCGCCTTCGTGGTTCAGGAAGACCTGGGTCTTGTAGACCAGCCGGCGGAAGGCCGTGGAATGGACGATGCGGTCGCGGTCGCGCTGGAAGGCGTCGCGCGTGGGCGCGGGCGGCTCCGCGTGACGCCGTCCGCGCGAGCGCGCGGGGTGGCAGGCGTACGCCGCAAGGCTCATGCCGCGCAGCACTGCGCGAGCACGTCGCGCACCATTGCGTCGGGCGCGCTGCGCACGACGGCGGAGCCGGGGCGGTCGATCACCACGAAGCGGATCTCGCCGGCTTCGGATTTCTTGTCGACGCGCATCAGCTCGAGGTAGCGCTCGGCACCCAGCGCCGGCCCCACCGTGGGAAGGCCGGCGCGCTCAATCAGGCGAGTCAGCCGTTCGACGAAGGCCGCGTCGACGCCGCCCAGCCGCTGCGACAGCTGCGCTGCCATGACCATGCCGCAACCGACGGCCTCGCCGTGCAGCCACTCGCCGTAACCCAGGCCCGACTCGATGGCATGGCCGAAGGTGTGGCCGAAGTTGAGGATGGCACGCAGCCCGGTCTCGCGCTCGTCCTGGCCGACGACCAGCGCCTTGATCTCGCAGCTGCGCTTCACGGCATGGGCCAGCGCGGCCGGGTCACGCGCCACCAGCGCTTCGATGTTCGACTCGATCCAGTCGAAGAAGGCCATGTCGTAGATCGGGCCGTACTTGATGACTTCGGCCAGGCCAGCGCTCAGTTCGCGCGGCGGCAGCGTCTGCAGCGTGTCCAGGTCGCACAGCACGAGCTGCGGCTGGTAGAACGCGCCGATCATGTTCTTGCCCAGCGGATGGTTGATGGCCGTCTTGCCGCCCACCGAGGAATCGACCTGCGCCAGCAGCGTGGTCGGCACCTGCACGAAGGGCACGCCGCGCATGTAGCTGGCCGCCGCAAAGCCGGTCATGTCGCCCACCACCCCGCCGCCGAGCGCGAACAGCACCGTCTTGCGGTCGCTGCCGTGGCCCAGGAGGGCGTCGAAGATCAGGTTGAGCGTCTCGAGGTTCTTGTGCACCTCGCCGTCGGGCAGTTCGAGCAGGTGGACCGTACGGAAGCGGTCGGCCAGCACGGTTCGCAGGGCCCGGGCGTAGAGCGGCGCCACGGTGGTGTTGCTGACGATCAGCGCACTGGCGGCAGCGGGAACGACACCGAAGCTGGCAGGGTCTTCCAGCAGGCCGCCGCCGATCAGGATCGGGTAGCTGCGCTCGCCGAGCTGGATCTCGACGCGTTCGGGCTTTGGCGGGGCGGAAAGTGCGGGCGAAACAGACAGGGACATGGCCGCGAGTTTAGGCGCTCGGGCCCGTCGGGGTCAGTCGGAGGGCTCTTCCGGGTGGGCACCGGGTTCGACCACGCCGGCCAGTTCGAGCTGCATCACAATGAGGTTGACGAGCACGGCAATCGACGGGCGGCCGGTGTCGACCACGTCATGGGCCGTTTCCCGATAGAACGGGTCGCGCGCGTCGTGCAGTTCGCGCAGCCGGCCCAGCGGATCGGCCACCTGCAAGAGCGGGCGTTTGACGTCGTGGCGCAGCCGCCTGAACAAGTCTTCGGGCGAGGAGCGCAGGTAGATGACGTGGAAATGGCCGCGCAACTGCTGGCGGTTGGCCTCGCGCAGCACGGCGCCACCGCCAGTCGCCAGCACGCCGTGGGGGTGGGCGGCCAGGTCGGCGATGACCGCCTGCTCGATGTCGCGGAAGGCGGCTTCGCCCTCACGGTCGAAGAAATCACGGATCGTGCAGCCGATGCGCTGCTCGATCACGTGATCGGTGTCGATGAAGGGAGTGTTCAGCCGAGCGCCCAGGCGCCGGCCCACTGCGGACTTTCCGGCGCCGGGCAACCCGACAAGTGCGACCGCCACGCGGTGGCTGCTACGCCCGCGCGTCAGCGCGCGGCGTTGCGGTCGGTAATCATCTTCGGGGTGATAAAGACGAGCATTTCGGTCTTGTTGGCAACGCGTTCGCGCTTGCGGAACAATGCCCCCATGTAGGGGATTTCACCCAGCACCGGCACGCGCGATTCGTCATTGGTTTCGGTGAGCTCGAAGATACCACCGATGACGACCGTGCCGCCGTTCTCGACCAGCACCTCGGTCTGCACGTGCTTGGTGTTGATGGCCGGGCCCGCCGAAGTGTTGACGCCGCGGGCATCCTTGCTCACATCCAGCGTCAGGATGATGTTGCCCTCGGGCGTGATCTGCGGCGTGACTTCGAGCTTGAGCACCGCCTTGCGGAACGAGATCGAGGTGGCGCCACTCGACGTGGCTTGCTGGTAGGGGATTTCCTCACCCTGCTCGATCAGCGCCTTGGTCTGGTCGGCCGTGATGACGCGGGGGCTGGAGACCAGCTTGCCCTTGCCATCGGCTTCGAGCGCCGAGATTTCGAGGTTCAGCATGCGCGACAAGCTCGAGTTGAACAGCGAGATCGCGAAGGCGCCTGCGGCGTTGCCGGTGCCGCCAGCGTCGCCGGCGGGCAGGTTGATGAAGTTGGAGTTGGTCCAGGTGGCTGCTGCGCCGCCGACGCCGCCGCCATTGGTGGTGGCAGGCATGACGCCGATGGTGCCGTATGCCGGATTGCCGTTGGCCGATGCGACGCGTTCGCGGGAGATACCGCCGCCCATCCGCACGCCGAGTGACTTGCCGAAGGTGTCCGAGGCTTCCACGATGCGCGCTTCGATCAGCACCTGGCGGACGGGAATGTCCAGCTTCTGAATCAGGTCGGCGACCTGCGCCAAGCGCGAGGGAACGTCGGAAACGAACAGCTGGTTGGTCCGCGCTTCGGCGATCACGCTGCCGCGGGGGCTCAGGATGCGCGAGGTGGTACCTCCGCCACCACCACCGCCGCCAGCGGAGGCACCCGTTCCCGTCAGGCCCTGCGCAATGGCAATGGCCTTCGTGTAATTCAACTGGAACGACTGCGTGCGCAGCGGCTCCAGGTTCTCGATCGCCGCCTTGGCTTCGAACTCGAGCTTTTCCTTGGCGTTGATTTCATCCTTGGGCGCGATCCACAGCACGCTGCCGTTCTTGCGCATGCCCAGGTTCTTCGCCTGCATGATGATATCGAGCGCCTGGTCCCAGGGCACATCCTTCAGGCGCAGCGTCAGTGCGCCGCTGACCGAATCGGAGGTCACGATGTTGAAGTTCGTGAAGTCGGCGATCACCTGCAGCAGCGAGCGGATCTCGATGTTCTGGAAGTTGAGCGACAGCTTCTCGCCGTTGTAGCCCACCCCCTGCGTCAGCTTGCTCGGATCGACCTTGCGGGCCCGGACTTCCACCACGAACTGGTTTTCGCTCTGGTAGGCACTGTGCTCCCAGTCGCCCTTGGCATCGATCGTCATGCGCACGCGGTCACCCGATTGCTGCGAGGTGATCAACTGGACGGGTGTACCGAAATCAGCCACATCCAGGCGGCGGCGCAGGCCTTCGGGCAGCGTCGACTTGGTGAACTCCACGACCAGGCTCTTGCCCTGCTGCTTCACATCGACGCCGACCTGGTTGTTCGGCAGGTCGACCAACACACGGCCGGTGCCGTCGGCACCGAGGCGGAAATCGACATCGCGCAAGGGCAGCGTGTCGCGGTTGCGGTTCTCGGCGAAAGTGGTCGCCGCGGAGGCGGCGAGCGCCGTGCCGGCCACCGGCTCGAGCACCACCAGCAGCGACTTGCCCTGGATCTCGGCCTTGTAAGCAGTAGCCTGCTTCAGGTTCAGCACCACGCGGCTGCGATCACCAGCCTGCACCACGTTGACCGAGCGCAGGTTGCCCTGGTTCACCTCGATGGCCGAACGCCCGATGGCGTTGGTCACGCCCGGGAAGTCCAGCGCGATGCGCGCGGGCGTCTGCACGGAAAACCCGGCAGGCACTGTGGTGAGCGGCTGGGCCAGGTCGATGCGGATCACTTCCGCACCCGATTGGGTCGAGCTCGTCACCGATTCGATCGCGTTTTGCGCATGGGCGACGGCCAGGGCACCGAAAGCCAGCAGACCCAGCCCGGCGGCGCGCAGCCACTGTGCCATCGTTGATTTTTTTTGGTTCATTTCGCACTCTCTTGCAACTGCAGCGTGGCTACGCGTTCGATCCATTCGCCCGCGGCGTCCTGCACGATCTCGCGCAGGGCGACTTCGGTTTCGTTGATACGGGTGATGCGCCCGTAGTTGAGCCCCAGGTATTCGCCGACGCGCACCTTGTAGAGCAGCTTGTCCACACGCACGAGCGCCACCGGCTGGCCGTTGCGGTTCATGCTGCCGACCATCGCCATCGTGTCGAGCGGGAACGCTTCGAGCGCTTCCTTGCGGCGCGCCAGCTCGGGCGCGATCAGTTCGGACGTGCTCGGCTGGTTCGACTCCCGGCGCAGCGCCTGGGTCAGCTTCAGCATGTTGAAGGGTTCGAACGACGATGCCTCGGTGTAGGCCTGCGGCGTGAACTTCTTGGGCTCCGAGATCGGCGGCACCGAAGGCTTGACCTGGGCGCGCTCCTCGACCATCCAGCGCTGCAGGTCTTCCTGGTCGGAATCGCCGCAGGCACTCAGGCCCAGCGCGGCCAGTGCCAACCACAGAACTTTCGCGACCGGCTTCATTTCTTCGCCTTCGGCGCCGTGGCGCGTTTCTGGGCGGCCCGCTCGTCTTCGTCGAGGTAGCGGTAGGTGCGCGCGGTGGCGTCCATCGTCAGCACGTCCTTGTCCTTCTGCGGTGTGACGGTCACGTTGTTGAGCGTCACGATGCGCGACAGGCTGGCCACGTCGGCTGCGAAGGCACCCATGTCGTGGTAGCGGCCCGTGACGCGCACGGCGATCGGCAGCTCGGCGTAGTAGTCCTTGACCGAGACCTGGCCCGGGCGGAACAGCTCGAACTGCAGGCTGCGGCCGAGGCCGGCCTGGTTGATGTCCGAAAGCAGCGCATCCATTTCTGCCTTGCTGGGCAGCTGCTTCTCGAGCAGGATCACGTACTGCTGCACTTGCTCGCGCTGCTTCTTCAACAGGTCGAGGTTGGCTGCTTGCGCCACTTTCTTCTTGTAGTCGGCTCGGAGCGTGACTTCCTTGGCGCGCTCGGCTTCGAGCTCGTCGTTGGAATTCGTGAGCCAGACAAACCACAGGCCCGCCAACGCCAATGCGGTCACAGCGAGGCACAGCGCGTAGCGCGGCACCGCCGGCCACATGGAAGGGTCGTTCGGATTCAGTCCACGGAACTGGTCGCCGAAGTTCCGCAGTGCGGTCGCGACGTCGACTTTGGGGAGGGATCGCTTGCTGATGGCCATGATCGGTTACCCCTTCGCCTGCGCCTTGGCGGCCAGGGCCTTGTCGGCCTCCGCCTTCTGGGCGTCCGTAGGCCGCTTGAGGCCGATGCGCATCGTGAAGTTCGCCACGCGGCGCTGATCACGCTGGCTCAGGCTCACGTTGGCCGAGGTGATTTCGACCAGCTCGGGTTTCACCAGCCAGGGGCTGTTGTTGCCGAGGTTGCGCAGCAGCTCCGACACGCGCTCGTTCGACTGCGCCATGCCTTGCAGGGTCACGGTCTGGTTCTCCTGCTTCATGCTGGTGAGGTAGACGCCGTCGGGCAGTTGCCGGACGAGTTCGTTGAGCAGGTGCACGGGCAGGTTGCGGTCGCCTTGCAGGTCTTCCACGGCCAGTTGGCGCGCGCGCAAAGCTGCGATTTCTTCCTGCAGCGTCGAGATTTCCTTGATCTCGACTTCGAGTTTCTTGATCTCAGCCTGAAGGAAGCCGTTCTTCGAGCGCTGGGCCGACATCTGGGCTTCGAACCAGAGGTAGCCCAGGCCGGCGATCAGAACGCCGAGCAGCGCTGCGGCACCCAGGGTGCCGTAGAAGGCCTCGCGGCGGCGCTTGCGCGCGGCTTCGCGGTGCGGGAGCAGATTGATCAGGATCACTGCAGGAACCTCCGCATGGCCAAGCCGCACGAGGTCAGATAAGAAGGCGCTTCGCGGCGGACCTTCTTCTCACGGATGCTGGGACCGAAATCCATGCCGTCGAACGGGTTCACAAGCGAGCAGGCGAACGAAGTCTGGCGGGTCACGGCGTTCGTCAGCCCCGGCAACGACGAGGAGCCGCCGGCCAGCAGCACATAGTCCACGCGGTTGTGCGGCGTGCTGGTGAAGAAGAACTGCAGCGCCCGCGCGATTTCCTGCGCAATGCTCTCGACGAAGGGTTTGAGCACGCCCGAGCCGTAGTCGTCGGGCAGGTCGCCGCTGCGCTTCTTGGCCTCGGCCTCTTCGGCGGAAAAGCCGTACTGGCGCACGATGAGCTGGGTCAGCTGGGCGCCGCCGAAAGCCTGGTCGCGGTCGTACAGCACTTCCTGGTTGCGCAGCACCTGCATGCTGGTGGTGAAGGCACCCACTTCGAACAGCGCCACGATCGCATCCACGCCCTTGCCCGGGAGCTGCTCGATCAGGCGCGCCGTGGCCAGACGCGAGGCATACGACTCGACGTCGAGAATCATTGCCTTCAGGCCCGCGGCTTCCGCCAGGCCTTCGCGGTCCTGCACCTTCTCCTTGCGGGAGGCGGCGATCAGCACTTCCACGTCGCCGACGGAGGTCGTGCTCGGTCCCGTCACGCAGAAGTCGAGGCTCACTTCATCGAGCGAGAACGGGATGTACTGATTGGCTTCGGACTCGACCTGGATCTCGAGCTCCTGCTCGCTCATGCCGCCCGGAAGAATGATCTTCTTGGTGATGACCGCCGAGGGCGGCAGCGCCAGCGCCACATTGCGGGTCTTGGTGCCGCTCTTGCGCACGACGCGGCGCACGGCTTCGGCCACTTCGTCGAATTTTTCGACGTTGCCGTCGGTGATCCAGCCGCGCTCGAGCGGCTCGATGGCGCAGCGCTCCAGAACCAGCTTGCCGCTGGCCTCGCGGCCGAGCTCCACCAGCTTCACGCTGGACGAACTGACGTCCAGTCCCAGCAGGGGGGCGTTCTGACGACGAAACAATGATCCAAGAGCAGCCAAGTTAGGTCCCTCTCCCCCTGTTATTTGTAACCAATGGAAAAATATGCGTTCGGTTGCATGCTAGCAGCAGGCACAGCGCCCACCAAGCGTGCAGAAAGCCCGGAACCGGCAACCGTTGTCAAAACGTGACGTCAAAGCCGCATTCTGTAACTTTCTGCTTAGCCCCGGGGGAGGGAATGCGCGAGGTAACAAAGATCCGGGCGCGCCGAGGGGGCGGCTTTTTATAATGTCCGGTGACTCTCCGGGCCCCCATGCAAGAAACTTCCAGCCCCAAGGGGCGCGCCAAGACCCCTCCTCCCGAACGCCCCTTCTGGCTCAAATGGCTGTTGCGTTTCGTGTTCTGGGGCGCGGGCATCGCTGCGGCGGGCCTGCTTTCCATCCTGTGCGTGGTGGCCGTGGCCCTGGCGGTGGCCTATCCCAACCTGCCGGACATCTCGGAGCTCTCCGACTACCGCCCCAAGCTGCCGCTGCGGGTGTTCTCCGCCGAAGGCACGCAGATCGGCGAATTCGGGGAAGAGCGACGCAACCTCACCCCCATCGCCGCGATCCCCAAGGTCGTGAAGGACGCTGTCCTCGCCGCCGAAGACGCCCGCTTCTATGACCACGGCGGCGTCGACTACAAGGGCCTGGTCCGCGCCGGCCTCGCGAATCTGAATCGCGTGAAGAGCCAGGGCGCGTCGACCATCACCATGCAGGTGGCTCGCAACGTCTACCTGAGTTCCGAGAAGACGCTGACCCGCAAGATCTACGAGGTGCTGCTGACCTTCAAGCTGGAGCACCTGCTCAGCAAGGACCAGATCTTCGAGATCTACCTGAACCAGATCTACCTGGGCAACCGCGCCTACGGTTTCGCAGCCGCCTCCGAGGCGTACTTCGGCAAGCCGCTGTCCGAGATGACGATCGCCGAGGCTGCCATGCTCGCCGGCCTGCCGAAGGCGCCCGGTGCGAACAACCCGGTCAACAACCCGCAGCGCGCGCGCGGACGCCAGTTCTATGTGATCGACCGCATGCAGGAAGCCGGCTTCATCACCGCCGAGCAAGCGGCCGAGGCCAAGAAAGAGCAGCTGCACCTGCGCGATGCCGCCGACCCGAACCGCCTGCACGCCGAGTACGTGGCCGAAACCGTGCGCCAGCTGATGTACGCCCAGTACGGCGACAGCACCTACACGCGCGGCCTGAAGGTCTACACCTCGCTGGTCGCGGCCGACCAGGCGGCGGCCTACAAGGCCCTGCGCAAGGGCATCATGGACTACGAGCGCCGTCAGGTGTACCGCGGCCCCGAGAAGTTCATCGACCTGCCGAACGACCCGAAGGAGCTCGACGAAGCGGTGGACGACGTGCTGAACGACCACCCCGACAACGGCGACGTGATGGCGGCCGTGGTGCTCAAGGCCACGCCCAAGGAAATCCAGGCCATCCGCGCCAACGGCGACGCCGTGCAGATCACGGGCGACGGCCTCAAGCCCGCGCAGTCCGGCCTCTCGGACAAGGCACCGCCCAACATCAAGATCCGCCGCGGCGCCGTGATCCGCGTCGCGAAAACGCCCAAGAACACCTGGGAAATCACCCAGCTGCCCGAGGTCGAGGGCGCGTTCGTCGCCATGGACCCGCGCGACGGCGCCATCAAGGCCCTGGTCGGCGGCTTCGACTTCGGCAAGAACAAGTTCAACCACGTCACGCAGGCTTGGCGCCAGCCGGGCTCGAGCTTCAAGCCGTTCATCTACTCGGCCGCGCTCGAAAAGGGCTTCACCCCCGCCACGGTCATCAACGACGGCCCGTTGTTCTTCGACGCCGGCACCACCGGTGGCCAGCCCTGGGAGCCCAAGAACTACGGCGGCGGCTTCGACGGCCCGATGTCGATGCGCACGGCGCTGATGAAGTCGCGCAACCTCGTGTCGATCCGCATCCTGCAGTCCATCGGCACGCGCTACGCGCAAGACTGGATCACCAACTTCGGCTTCGACAAGGACAAGCACCCCGCCTACCTGCCGATGGCGCTCGGTGCCGGCGCCGTCACGCCGATGCAGATGGCGGTGGGCTACTCGGTGTTCGCCAACGGCGGCTACCGCGTGAATCCGTACCTCGTGACCCGCATCACCGACCACAAGGACCGCGTGCTGGTCGACGTCCAGCCGCCGCTGCTGAATGAAACGTCGCGCGCCATCCCGCAGCGCAACGCTTTCATCATGGACACGCTGCTGCAGTCCATCACGCGCGCCGGCACCGCCGCGAAGGCGCAGGCGATGCTCAAGCGCCCCGACCTCTACGGCAAGACCGGCACCACCAACGACTCGCTCGACGCTTGGTTCGCGGGCTTCCAGCCCACCATGACGGCGATCTCGTGGATCGGCTACGACACGCCGCGCAACCTGGGCGACCGCGAAACCGGCGGCGGCCTGAGCCTGCCGATCTGGATCAACTACATGGAAACCGCCCTCAAGGGCGTGCCCGTGACCGACCTGTCGACCACGCCCCCCTCGGGCATCGTGAGCGTCGGCGGCGAGTGGTACTACGACGACTATGCGCCGGGCCGCGGCGTGTCGAGCCTGGGCGTGGAATCTTCTGCGCCGGCAGCCCCCGCGGAGTCCCTGAGCGGCCCGGCGATCAGCGCGCCTGCGCCGCCCGAGGAGCGCAACCGCATCCTCGACCTGTTCAGGAACTGATCAAGAAAGAAGGAAAGCGACGACTCAGGCCGTCGCTGCGAAGACCAGCAACAGCCCCGCCTGCAGCGTCGCCTCGCGCGAGAGGTTGCCGAAGAATTCTTCCCCGGTCTTGGTGTCCACCCACACCCGGCCGTCGTGCCGGTAGTGGTAGCCGCCGGAACGTGCCGCCAGCCAGATCTCATGCAGCGGCTTCTGCAGGTTCACGATCAACTGGCTGCCGTTGCGGAAGGTCATCGTGATCATCCCGCCGACCCGCTGGTTGTCGATGTCGGCGTCGGTCGCGTCGTTGATGCGGTCGCAGCCCTGCTCGATGGCGGCAAGTGCCGCCTCGGCGTGGTCCATGTACTCGGTGTCGGTCATTACAATTTCAGCATGTTGAATGTTCGCCAAATTCTAGTGAGCGCTCGCGCCCGCACCGCGCTCATGGTCTGCCTTGCCGCCAGCGCGGCCGGCCTTGCGGCGTGCGGACAGCGCGGCGCGCTCTTCCTGCCGACCGATCCGGCGGCCGCCCAGCGCGCCACCTTGCCCCAATTGCTCACGCCCGGCGGCTCCAAAGCCTCCGACGAAGCGGCCCCGAAGCCCGCCGCGGCGAGCAGCGCCCCCACCTCTCCCCAGAAATGACGACGAACACCCCCCTGCCCGGCCATCCCCACATTGCCCACCGGGACAACGCCCTGCACGTCGAGGGCGTCGCGCTCGACGCGCTGGCGCGCACGCACGGCACGCCGCTGTTCGTCTATTCGAAGCAGTGGATGCTCGACGCCCTGGCCGCCTACCAGCGTGGCTTCGAGGGCCGCGAGGCGCTGATCTGCTACGCCATGAAGGCCAATTCCTCCCTCGGCGTGCTGCGCGTGTTCGCCGAAGCCGGCTGCGGTTTCGACATCGTCTCGGGCGGCGAACTGTCGCGCGTGCTGGCCGTGGGCGCCGATCCGAAGAAGATCATTTTCTCGGGCGTCGGCAAGACACGCGCCGAGATGCGCCAGGCCCTGGCGGCCGGCATCGCCTGCTTCAACGTCGAGAGCGAAGCCGAGCTCGACGTGCTCAACGAGGTCGCGCTGGCCGAGAAGGTGCGCGCACCGATCAGCATCCGCATCAATCCGAACGTCGACCCGAAGACGCACCCGTACATTTCCACGGGCCTCAAGGGCAACAAGTTCGGCATCGCGCACGACCGCGCGGTGCAGGCCTACCAGCACGCCGCCCGGCTGCCGGGCCTCGAGGTGGTCGGCATCGACTGCCACATCGGCTCGCAGATCACCGAAGCCTCGCCCTACCTGGACGCCTGCGACCGCGTGCTCGACCTGGTGGAAGCCATCGAGGCGGCCGGCGTGCCGATCCATCACCTGGACTTCGGCGGCGGCCTGGGCATCGACTACAACGGCGAAGTGCCGCCCAAGGCCGATGCACTGTGGCAGCAGCTGCTCGCCAAGCTCGATGCGCGCGGCTTCGGCCAGCGCAAGCTGGTGATCGAGCCCGGCCGTTCGCTGGTCGGCAACGCCGGCGTGTGCGTGACCGAGGTGCTCTACACCAAGCCCGGCGAGGACAAGAATTTCTGCATCGTCGACGCGGCCATGAACGACCTGCCGCGCCCCGCGATGTACCAGGCCTTCCAGAAGATCGTGCCGCTGCGCGCGCGCGCCGGCGACGCGCCGACCTACGACGTGGTGGGCCCGGTCTGCGAAAGCGGCGACTGGATCGGCCGCGACCGTGCGCTCAACGTGGTGGCCGGCGATCTGCTGGCCGTGCTGTCGGCGGGTGCGTACTGCATGAGCATGGCGAGCAACTACAACACGCGCGGCCGAGCCGCCGAGGTGCTGGTGAGCGGCGCCACAACGAAGCTGATCCGTCGCCGCGAGACGATGGAAGACCAGCTGCGCGCCGAGATCGACGGCTGATCCGGTCTCAGCCGGTGCGCAGCGGCTTCTCGCTGCCGCGCACGGCCACCGCCGGCCTGGCCTGGCGCTTGCGCGCGAAATTCCAGACGCGCCACGCCAGTAGCACGCCGATGATCGCGGCGTAGACGAACACTTCGGCGAAGTTGTTCTTGCCCGCGCGCATCCAGAAGAAGTGCAGCAGCCCGAGCCCCGCGATCACGTAGACCAGCTTGTGCAGCAGCTGCCAGCGCTTGGCGCCCATCGCCTTGATCGCGCGATTGAATGATGTGCAGGCCAGCGGCGTCAGCAGCACGAAGGCCGAGAAGCCCACCAGGATGAACGGCCGCTTGGCGATGTCCTTGGCGATCTCGCCCCACTCGAAGCTCATGTCGAACCAGCTGTAGCACAGCAGGTGCAGCACCACGTAGAAGTACGCGAACAGGCCCAGCATGCGGCGCAGCCGCGCCAGCGCGTTGAGCTTGGCGATCACGCGCAGCGGCGTCACCGCCAGCACGATGCACAGGAAGCGCAAGGTCCAGTCGCCCGTCGCGCGGATCAGGAACTCGGCCGGGTTCGCGCCCAGCCCGTCGGTGAAGGCGCCGAAGGCCAGCCGCGCGAACGGCAGCAGGCACAGCAGGAAGACAACCGGCTTGGTCGCCGGGTGCATGAGCAGCTTGTTCAGCATGGCGCGATGACCGGGCGGGCGCGCCCGCTCAGTAGTTCTTCTTCAGGTCCATGCCGGCGTAGAGCTGGCCGACCTGCGCCTCGTAGCCGTTGAACATCTCGGTCTTGCGCCGCTTCGCGAACAGCCCGCCGCCGTCGCCGATGCGGCGCTCGGTCGCCTGGCTCCAGCGCGGGTGGTCGACGTTCGGGTTCACATTCGAATAGAAGCCGTACTCCTGCGCCGCCGCCTTGTTCCAGGCCGTGCTCGGCTCCTTCTCGACGAAGCGGATCTTGACGATCGATTTGGCCGACTTGAAGCCGTACTTCCATGGCACCACGAGCCGCACCGGCGCGCCGTTCTGGTTGGGCAGCACCTCGCCGTACATGCCGAAGGCCAGCAGCGTGAGCGGATGCATCGCCTCGTCCATGCGCAGGCCCTCGGTGTAGGGCCAGTCGAGCACGCGCGAGCCGACGAAGGGCATGGTCTTCGGGTCGGCCAGCGTCACGAACTCGATGAACTTGGCATTGCCCTGCGGCTCGACCTTCTTGATGAGTTCGGCCAGCGAGTAGCCCACCCACGGGATCACCATCGACCAGCCCTCGACGCAGCGCAGGCGGTAGATGCGTTCTTCCTGCGCGCTGAGCTTGAGCAGGTCTTCGATGCCGTACTTGCCCGGCTTCTTGACCAGCCCCTCGACCTCCACGGTCCACGGCCGCGTCTTGAGGGTGCCGGCGTTCTTCACCGGATCGCCCTTGTCGACGCCGAACTCGTAGTAGTTGTTGTAGCTGCTCGCGTCCTTGTAGTCGGTGAGCTTTTCCATGGTCTGCGCGCCCGGCACGGCCGACTTGGCGCCCGGCAGCGGGGCCAGCTTGTGCGGGCCGGCCGCCTGGGCGAAGGCCTCGCGCCCGGCAAAGCCCGCCAGCGCGGCGCCTGCCGCGCCCCCGGCCATCAGCTTGAGCAGGTCGCGCCGGCCTTCGTAGGCGGCGCGCGGCGTGATCTCGCTCGACAGCGGATGGGTGAAACCGCGGGTGTCGCGACGGTGCGAACGGGAAGGGAACGACATGACAGGCCTTTCGCGTGAATCGTTGTGCTCAGGGTAGTTCGTGACATGCCCTGGTTTGGTTACGCGCCATGGCGGCGCGTGGTTTCAATTCTTCGCGAAAGGCGCAGAACCTGCGCTCAGAGCGTGCCGTAGCTGTGCAGACCGCTCAGGAACATGTTCACGCCGAGGAAGGCGAAGGTGGTCACGGCCAGGCCGGCCAGCGCCCACCAGGCGGCGACGGTGCCGCGCAGGCCCTTCACGAGGCGCATGTGCAGCCAGGCCGCGTAGTTGAGCCAGACGATCAGCGCCCAGGTTTCCTTCGGGTCCCAGCTCCAGTAGCCGCCCCAGGCATCGGCCGCCCACAGGGCGCCCAGCACGGTGGCGATGGTGAAGAAGGCGAAGCCGACGGTGATCGACTTGTACATGACGTCGTCGAGCACCTCGTTGGCCGGCAGGCGCGCCGCGATGCGCTTGCGCCCCAGCAGGATGCCCGCGGCGATCAGCGCCGAGATGCCCGCGTAGACCACCCAGTAGCTGCCGCCGGCTTCCTGCACGCGCTGGCGGAAGGCCACCGGCACGAAGCACAGCGCCGCGCCCAGCAGCCAGATCGGCGTGAGCTTGTACCAGCGGGTTTCGTTGGCCTGCTCCTTGATGAGGTAGGCGAAGGCCACCATGGCCGCGAGCGCGAAGGTGCCGTAGCCGATGAAGTTGGCGGGCACGTGCAGCTTCATCCACCAGCTCTGCAACGCAGGCACCAGCGGCTGGATCTCATGCGCCTCGCGCACGATCGTGTACCAGAGCAGGAAGCCGACCGCCGCGCTGACCACCAGCATCACGAACGCGCCCAGCGCGCGCGTGTTGTAGCGCTCTTCGAAGTACAGGTAGAACGCGGCCGTCAGCCAGCAGAACAGCACGAACACTTCGTACAGGTTGCTCACCGGGATGTGGCCGATGTCCGGGCCGAGCTGGTGGCTTTCGTACCAACGCACCATGGTGCCGATCAGCGCCATGGTCACGGCCGCCCAGGCCAGGCGGGAACCGATCAGGTCGAAGGTGTCGGCCTGCTGCTTGCCGGCGACGAAACCGATCCAGTAGAACAGCGTGCTCATGAAGAACAGCACGCTCATCCAGAGGATGGCCGACTGGCTCGACAGGAAGTACTTGAGCCAGAACACCGAATCGGCGCGCGCCAGGTCGCCCTGGTAGGAGCTGATGGCCAGCAGCGAGGCTGCGGCCACCACCAGCGCCAGCACCCGCAGCGGGCGCCAGAACCAGCAGATGCCGATGACCGAGACCAGCGCCGCCACGAGGATCGGCTTTTCGTAGCTGTCCATCGAGGCGGCGTGGCGCATGAAGGCGAACGCGCCGCCGGCCAGCACCAACGCCGCGAACACCCAGTCGAACAGGTTGCGGCGGGAGAGCCAGCTTTCGTGGAGCGTGAGGGTCGTGGTGTTCATGGTGACGCCGGTTCTTCTTTCTTCAGGGCGAGCAGCTTGTGCTTCAGATGCTCGAATTCGCGATCGCTGTCCAGGGTCTTGCGGTTGACCGAGAACGCCATCGAGGCGACGGTTGCGCTGGTGTCTCGGCCGTCGTTGTCTCCAGAGGCGCCGCCGCCGGGTGTCAGCCACACCCACAAACGGCGCTCGCGCACGTACAGCATGGCAAAAATACCGATGATCAGCAACAGACACCCCAGATAGACGATGTTCTTGCCAGGGGCGCGCGCCACCTGGAACACGCTGGCCTGCACCTGGGTGAAGTCGGTCATCATCATCGCGACCGGCGCCGGATAAAAGTGCGCGTCGCTCAGGGCCAGCACGGCCTGCGTGAGGTAGCCCTGGGTTTTCTCGTCGTTCGGCAGCGCGGCCAGGCCGGCGCCCTCGCGGCTCAGGTTGAGCACTTCGAACAGCACGTCGTTGAGGATGCGCACCAGCACCGTGCCGGCGCGCTCGCGCTCGGCCTCGGGCACATTGGCTTCCATGAACTCGGCAATCGCCTGCCAGCCACCCTGCGACGCGGCGTCGGCCTTGGCGCGCTCGGCGCCCGAGAACAGCGCCAGCGCGCGGGCGGCCGACACGCGCAGCTGCTCGGCCATCTCCGGGCGCTTCGGATCGGTCGCCTTGGCGATGTAGCGCTCGACGGCACGCTCGCGCGTGGCGGGGTCGCCCAGCGCGGTGCGCATGCGCACGAAGCCGTCCATCGAGCCCTGCTCGTCGGCCGGCACGCGCAGGTAGCGGAACGGCTCCTCGGGCTTCTCGCGCATGCCAAGCAGGAACACCGGCTGGCCGTCGCCGGCGTCGACCGGCACCATGTAGTTCTGGTATTCCCGTGCCTGGCCGGCCGCATCTCGCAGCTTGTAGCCGATGCTGGGGCCGATGTTGCGCAGCACCTTGGGCTTGTTGGTCTTGTTGGCGGCGCCCAGACGCGACTCGAGGCCGTGGCGCAGGTCGACCTTGCGCACGTCGGCGCCGCTGCCCATCGCACCGCCGTCGGCGAAGTTCTCGACGTTGATCACGCGCAGCGCGGCGTACTCGAGCGTGAGCTTGTCCTTGCCGTTGGTGATCTCGGTGCTCGGGCCGCCGATGATGCCCTCGACCTCGAAGGGCTTGGCCGCGGCCGCCATCGGCACCGCCTTGAGCTTCACCGTGGAGCCGCCGTCGTCGAAGCTCGACTGGTAGATCTCCACGCCCTTGTAGCTGGCCGGGTGGTTCACCTCGATGCGCGCGGGCACCTGCTCGCCGCTCTCGCGGTCGTGCAGCACCACCTCGCTGGCGAACAGCTTGGGCATGCCGGTCGAGTAGTAGTCGACGATGAACTTCTTCAGCTCGATGGTGAACGGCAGCTCCTGCAGCAGCACGCCGTCGGCCTGGTTCAGGATGGCCACGTTGCCCCGCCCGCCTTCGGGCACGAGGATGTTCCCGCGGAAGGTCGGATTGGCGGCCGACAGGCGGTGCTCGGGCGCCACGTCGGCGATCATGCCGCCGCCCGTGAACACGCTCTTGCCGTTGAACCAGGTCTGGGCGCGCACGACGAGGTCGCCGTCGAGCAGGCCGCCGATGCACACCAGCACGATGGCGCTGTGGGCCGCGATGTAGCCCAGCTTGTGGGCGCCGCCGGCGCGTGCCGCGACCATCCAGCCGGCCGCGGCCTTGCCGTCGGCGCTGGCGTGGCGCTGCTGCAGCTTGACCTTCCAGCCGCCGCTCACCAGCAGTTGGCCGATGCGGTTGGCCGCCACGTCGGGCGTTTCCGCCAGGCGGTTTTCGGCGCGCTGGCCGAAGGCCTTGAGGCTCTGTGCGCGGATGTCTTCCTTGAAGGTGCGCAGGTCGATCAGGATGCGCGGCGTGTTGCGTGCGACGCACAGCGACGTGCTGATCACCAGGAACAGCAGGATCAGCATGAACCACCAGGCGCTGTAGACCGAGTCGAGCCGGGCCGCGCGGAACAGCTCGGCCCAGAAGGGCCCGAACTGGTTGATGTAGTTGTTGATCGGCTCGTGCTGCTTGAGCACGGTGCCGATGATCGAGGCGATGCAGATGACCGTCAGCAGCGCGATCGCGAAGCGCATCGATGACAGCAGTTCCACCGCGGCGCGAAGCAGCTGCGGGCCGCGGTGCACGCGAAGGCCATGGGTGGAAACGGTCATCGGAAGGGAACCAGGAAAGGAGAAAAAAACAAAAGGGCGGGCCATCCTCCTGGATCGGCCCGCCCTTTGTTTGGGATTTTTATCGGCGGTTAGTTCACGCTGGACAGCGCGACAGCGGAAATCAGCGCAGGCCGGCGATGTAGTCGGCGACAGCCTTGATTTCGCGGTCGTTGAGCTTGGCGGCCACGCCGTTCATGGGCGAGCTGTTCAGGCGGACGTTGTCGCGGAAGGCCACGAGCTGGGTCACGGTGTAGTCGGCGTGCTGGCCGCCCAGGCGCGGGTATTGGGCCGGGAGGCCGGCGCCGTTCGGGCTGTGGCAGCCGGCGCAGGCGGGGATCTGGCGCTCGCCGATGCCGCCGCGGTAGATCTTTTCGCCGAGGGCGACCGTGTCCTTCTCTTTCGAGAAGCCCGGCTTGATCTTCTTGGAGCCGACGAACCAGGCGATGTTGCGCATGTCGTCTTCGGACAGCGCCGACGCCAGCGGCTTCATGATGGCGCTCTTGCGCTTACCGGACTTGAAGTCCTGCAGCTGCTTGAGGATGTATTCGGGGTGTTGTTGCGCCAGCTTGGGGTTGGCTGCGATGGCCGAGTTGCCGTCCGCGTTGTGGCACGAAGCACAGCTTTGGCTGTTGGCCGGCGTCGCATTGAACAGCGTGTCGCCCTTGGCGGGATCGGGCTTGGCCGGCTTGGCGGCTGCCGCTGCGGGGGCAGCGGCATGCTCATCGGCTGCAAAACTCGCGCTGGCTGCGACGCCCATGAGGGCTGCAAGCAGAATATTGGCAAACAACTTCATATCGGGGGCTTCGAATTTATGGCGCAAAACCCCGCGATTCTACAATGGCGCCCCGTTCCGAAAGCCCATAGATGACCTCCCCGCGCGCCAAGTCCGCCGCTTATCCTCCCCGCGCGGCCCCTGCCGTGGACCCGCAGGTCGCTGAACGCGAGCGCGTGGCCCTGGGTTGGCTGCACACCGCCCACTTCCTGACCAGCGCTCCGCAACTGGAACACCTGCCTCCGGTCGACCTGCCCGAGATCGCCTTCGTCGGCCGCTCCAACGCCGGCAAATCGACCGCCATCAATACGCTGACGCAGCAGACGCGCCTGGCTTTTGCCTCGAAGACGCCCGGCCGCACGCAGCACATCAACCTGTTCGGCATCGGCAAGCAGAAGGTCGACGACGCTGTGCTGGCCGACCTGCCCGGCTACGGCTACGCGGCCGTGCCGAAGGAAGCCAAGCTGCGCTGGCAGCGCGTGATGGGCAACTACCTCATGACGCGCGAAAGTCTGCGCGGGGTTGTCCTGATGTGCGATCCGCGCCACGGCTTGACCGAACTCGACGAGATCCTGCTCGACGTGATCCGTCCGCGCGTCGAGCAAGGCCTGAAATTCCTCGTGCTGCTGACCAAGTCCGACAAGCTCACGCGCACCGAAGCGGCCAAGGTGCTGTCGATTACGCGACTGAACGCCGGCGGCGGCGAGGTCAAACTGTTCTCGGCCCTGAAGAAGCAAGGGGTCGGCGAAGCGGCCGAACTGCTGTGGCGCTGGGTGCATCCCGACGACGCCGCGGCAGCACCGGCAGCGCCCGCGCCACCACCGGCCGAAGACGCCTGATGCGCTAGAGGAACCGGCTGCATCGAGCGCCTCGCCTGCGAAGTTCACTATCAAAACAATAGCGACAGTCAACCCAAGGAGACACGAAGCATGATCGAGACCTTCCAACGCAGCCTGCCCAACGGCACCACCCTGAGCTGCCGCGCCGCCGGCAAGCCGGGCCAGCCGCTGATGGTGTTCCTGCACGGCTTTCCCGAAGCCGCGTTCATCTGGGACAAACTGCTCGCCTACTTCTCGGACCCGGCCCACGGCGGCTACCGCTGCGTGGCGCCGAACCTGCGCGGCTTCGAGAAGTCCAGCGCGCCCACGGAAGTGGCCGACTACAAGGCCCACCTGCTGATCCAGGACATCCAGCAGCTCGTGGCCACCGAGAGCGCCGACGGCACGATGGCCGCGCTGGTGGCCCACGATTGGGGCGGCGCCTTCGCCTGGGGCTACGCCAACGCCTTCCCGCAGCAGGTCGGCAAGCTGGTCATCATCAATTCGCCGCACCCGGGCACCTTCACACGCGAGCTGCGCAACAACCCGGCGCAGCAGCAGGCCAGTGCCTACATGCACTTCCTCGCGCGCCCCGATGCCGAAGCCCTGCTCGCGGCCGACGACTTCAAGCGCATGTGGCCCTTCTTCCTGCTGATGAAGGCCGGCCCGGACGGCTTCGGCTGGCTCACCGAAGAAGTGAAGCAACAGTACCGCGAGGTCTGGAGCGCGGGCCTCACGGGCGCCTGCAACCTGTACCGCGTGACGCCGATGAAGCCGCCGCTGCCGGGCCAGTCCATCGACAGCATCCCGGTGCTGCCGCGCGAACGCCTCACGGTGACCATGCCGACCTTCGTGTTCTGGGCGCTCGACGACGCCGCGCTGCTGCCGGGCCTGCTCGAAGGGCTGGAAGACTACGTGCCGAAGCTCGAGGTCAAGAAGGTGCCCAACGCCACCCACTGGATCGTGCACGAGCAGCCGCAGTTGGTCGCGCGCGAGATCGAGGGCTTCCTGGCCCGCAATCAGTAGATCGGCGGCTCGCCTTCCGGTCGCGTTTTGAACCGGCGATGCACCCAGTAGTACTGGGACGGCATCGTGTCGATGTAGCCCTGCAGGCGCTCGTTCATGAGCGCCGTGTCGGCCTCGACGTCGTCGGTCGGGAAGTTCTGCCACGCCGACAGCACCTGGATCTCGTAGCCGCCCGGCGTGAGCTTCGCCACCACCGGCACCACCTTGGCCTTGCCCAGCCGCGCAAAGCGCGACAGCGAGGGCACGGTGGCCGCCTGCACGCCGTAGAACGGCACGAAGATGGTCTGGTCGCGCCCGAAATCCATGTCGGGCAGCAGGTACAGCAAACCGCCCTTGCGCAGCCCCGAGAGGATGGGCTTGATGCCGTCCACCCGGTTGAGCGCCGCCACGTCGCCGAAGCGCGTGCGGCCTTCGCGGATCCAGGCGTCGACCATCGGGTCGCGCTGGGTCGTGTAGATCGTGGCCGAGGGGCGCGCCGTGTGCATGGTGAGCGCGGTGGCCGCGGCATCGAGGCCGTAGAAGTGCGGCGCGAACAGGATCATCGGCGCGTCGCCCTCGGCGATCTCGCGGATTTCCGAGGCAGAACCGACGATCTTCAGCCGGCGCTTCACCACCTGTTCGGGCGCATGCCAGAGCCAGCTGCGGTCCAGCCACGACTGCGCGACGAAGACGAAGGTCTCACGCGCGATGGCGCGGCGCTCGGCCTCCGATTTTTCCGGGAAGCACAGGGCCAGGTTCCGGTCGACCACGCGCCGCCGCGGCACGGCGATGGTGTGCAGCAGGCGGCCGAGGACCCTGCTGAAGCCGCGCACGAGCGGCAGGGGCAGCGGGGCCAGCACCCGCATGAAGCCGATACCGAGTCGGGAACTGAGGCTCATGGCGCAGCCCCTCCAGCGGCGTTGGCCACCACGGCCGGTTCGCCGCGCGGCTCCTTGTAGCGCGCGTAGTCCCACACGTACTGCCCGGGCAGGCTGTGGATCAGGCGGCCGATGCCGTCGTTCATGGCAGCGGCGGCGTCCTCGATGGACGCATCGGGGTCGGTGAGCGCGGTGCCGACGATCGGCTCGAAGCGGATCACGTAGCCCGCGCCGCGCGGCAGGCGCTCGCACACGCTGAGGAAGCAGGCGGCGCCGGTCTGTTGGGCCAAACGGGGAAGCAGGGTCATGGTGTAGGCAGGACGGCCGAGGAAAGGCGCCCACACGCCCTGCCCCAGCGGCGGCACCTGGTCGGGCAGGATCCCGGTGTAGCCGCCGCTGCGCAGCGTGCGGATCAGTCCGCGCACGCCGGTGTTGTTGGTCGGCAGGGTCTGCAGGCCGGGCCGGTCGCGCGAGCCCGCGGCGATCAGGTCGGCCATCCATTTCTTGCGCGCCGGGCGGAACAGCGCGGTGATCGGCCCGAAGTCCGCGAGGAAGCGCTCGCCGATGGCCTGGCCGCACATCTCCCAGCTGCCCAGGTGCGGCGCCACGAGGATCACGCCCTTTTTCGCGCGCATCGCGGCCTCGAAGGCCTCGACGCCTTCCCAGCGCACCACGCGCGTCAGCACGCTCTCGCCCTGCGGGCGCAGCCACAGCCAGGGCAGCTCGGACGCCATGTGGCCGGCGGCGGCAATGGCGGGACGGTACTGCGCGGGCGAGAAGCCGGCGCTCTCGGCGTTGGACTTGAAGCGGCGGCGGTAGTCCGGCGCGCACCACCAGACCAGCCACCCCAGCAAGGCGCCGAGCCGATGCATCAATGGCATCGGCAAGCGGGCAAGCAGGCGGAACAGGGTGATCATTGAGCGGGGAGGGAGAGAGAGTCAGGGAGCGTCAAAAGACGGAGGCGCGCGCATGGTATTGCGCGGCTCGAATAGAATGCAAATTGTCGCCGAGTTACGGAACAACTTGCAGGGCGACACCCACAAGCGCGAATGCGATTGTGTCCCGTCGATACGTCGACATCTGCTAAAGCGTTCGCCAGGGCTCCGCAGAGTTGGCAACGCGCCAATTGAACTCAAGGAGTGACTACAGTGGCGAACGACTTTCTCTTTACTTCCGAATCGGTTTCCGAAGGCCATCCCGACAAGGTCGCGGACCAGATCTCGGACGCGATCCTCGACGCGATCTTCGAACAAGACCCCCGCAGCCGCGTCGCCGCCGAAACGCTGACCAACACCGGCCTCGTGGTGCTCGCCGGCGAGATCACGACCAACGCGCACGTCGACTACATCCAGGTCGCGCGCGACACCATCAAGCGCATCGGCTACGACAACACCGAGTACGGCATCGACTACAAGGGCTGCGCGGTGATGGTCTGCTACGACAAGCAGTCCAACGACATCGCCCAGGGCGTGGACCACGCCTCCGACGACCACCTGAACACCGGCGCCGGCGACCAGGGCCTGATGTTCGGCTACGCCTGCGACGAGACGCCCGAGCTGATGCCCGCGCCGATCTACTACGCCCACCGCCTCGTGGAGCGCCAGGCCCAGCTGCGCAAGGACGGCCGCCTGCCCTTCCTGCGCCCTGACGCCAAGAGCCAGGTCACGATGCGCTACGTGGACGGCAAGCCCCACAGCATCGACACCGTGGTGCTCTCCACGCAGCACAGCCCCGACCAGAGCGAGACGCCGACCAAGATGAAGGCCTCGTTCAACGAAGCCATCATCGAAGAGATCATCAAGCCCGTGCTGCCCAAGGAATGGCTGCAGAACACGCGCTACCTGATCAACCCGACCGGCCGCTTCGTCATCGGCGGCCCGCAGGGCGACTGCGGCCTCACCGGCCGCAAGATCATCGTCGACACCTACGGCGGCGCCTGCCCGCACGGCGGCGGCGCGTTCTCGGGCAAGGACCCGTCCAAGGTCGACCGCTCGGCCGCCTACGCCGCGCGCTACGTGGCCAAGAACATCGTGGCCGCCGGTCTGGCGCGCCAGTGCCAGATCCAGGTGGCCTACGCCATCGGCGTGGCCCAGCCGATGAACATCACGGTCTACACCGAAGGCACCGGCGTGATCCCCGACGAGAAGATCGCCGAGCTCGTGCGCGAGCACTTCGACCTGCGTCCGAAGGGCATCATCCAGATGCTCGACCTGCTGCGCCCGATCTACCAGAAGACCGCCGCCTACGGCCACTTCGGCCGCGAAGAGCCCGAGTTCACCTGGGAAGCCACGACGCAAGCGGCCGCACTGCGCGCCGCAGCCGGCCTCAAGTAAGCACGGCGATACCGGGTCTCAAGGCCCGCCGTCCCCTCGGGGCGGCGGGCCTTTTTCTTTTCGTGGCGCGTTCTTCAGAAGCGGTACGCGCCGCTCAGGCCCAGCGTCCAGTTGCGGCCCGGCGCGGGCTCGTAGAAGCGCGCATTGCCTTCGTTGACGATGACCGAGCCCACGTAGCGCCGGTCGAACAGATTGTCGACGCGCGCGAAGGCGTTGAAGTCCCAGCGCTCCCACTTCTTCAGGTAGCCGGCGTACAGCGCCGCCACGGCGTAGCCGTGCGCGCTCGCGGTGTTCATGTCGTTGGCCTGGATGCGGCTCAGCGCGCGCATCTCGACACCCGCGCGCCAGCCCTCGGGCGGCACCCAGCCGAGCGAGGCGAACAGCGACTGGCGCGCGATGCCCGGGATGCGGTTGCCCGCGTTCACCGCGTTGCCGCCCGCGCAGGGCGACGGCGAGCAGAACGCATCGCGGTAGGTCGCGTCCAGCCAGGTGTAGGCGACCTGCGTGCGCCAGTGGTCGGCCGTCTCGTGCTGCCAGCCCAGCTCGAAGCCGTTGCGCCGCGTGCGCCCGGCGTTCTGGAAGGTGGCGCGACCGCCGCTGTTGGTGGCGGTGACGATCTCGTCGCGCGTGCGCGTGTGGAACAGCGCCGCCGTCAGCAGGCCGCCGCCCAGCCGGGCCTTCGCGCCCACCTCGAGGCTGTCGTTCACCGACGGCCGCAGCCCGAAGTTGAGCCCGCTCGCGCCGCCCGGTCGGTACGACAGCTCGTTGAGCGTCGGCGTCTCGAAGCCCCGGCCGACCGAGCCGTACACGGCGAGATCGGGCGTGGCCTGGTAGCGCAGCGAGGCCACGGGCAGGGTCTTGCTGTAGCTCGCGCTGCCACTGTCGTCGCGGTTGGCACCACCGATGTACAGGTCGTGCGAATCGAAATGCACGCGGCTGCGTCGCACGCCGGCCTCGAGCGTCCAGCGCTCGGCAAAACGCCACGCCGCCTGCGCATACGGATCGAGGTTCCAGACCTCGTTGCGCTCGTTGCGGCGCAGCCGCCCCTGCACGCCCAGCAGGGGCGCGGCCACCGGGCCCAGGTAGTTCTCGTAGCCGCGGCGGCGCTCGCGCAGGCTGTCGTAGCCCAGGCCCGCCACGAGGTCGAAGGGCCGGTCGGCCAGCTGCAGCGCGGCGGTCCAGCGCAGGTCGACGCCGCCGTACTGGCGCGAGAGGTCGATCACGCCACCCGCATGCAGCGGGCTCTGCTGCGCCGACGGCGGGATCGACTGGAACTGCACCGTCTTGCGCTCGCCGCCGTAGACCATGAACTGCAGCGCCTGCTCGGCATTGAGGCGCCGCTCGTAGCGCAGGCCGACCTGCGTCTGCTCGACCGTCTTGCGCGTGTCGTACTGCAACGCCAGCGGCGCCTTGCGCGGTGCCTGCGCGACCTGCTCGGCCGTCAGGCCCAGCGGGTCCTGGGCCTCGATGCGCACGCTGTTGAACACCAGCGTGAGCTTGTCGCCGTTGTCGAGCGCGACGCCCAGCTTGCCGTTCGCGATGTTGCGCCGCGCGGCACTCTGTTCGCGCCAGCCGTCGGTGCGAAAGTGGCTCGCACCGAGCAGGTAGTCGACCGCGCCCTGCGAGCCGCTCAGCTGCAGCGACTGGCGCCAGCTGCCGAAGCTGCCACCGGCCAGCGAGTACGACAGGCGTGGCGCGCCCTCCCCCGAAGCCGTGAACGCCTGCACCACGCCGCCCGACGAATTGCCGTACAGCGCCGAGAACGGCCCGCGCAGCACCTCGACGCGATCGACCGAGCCGATGTCGATGTTCGAGGTCTGCCCCTGCCCGTCGGGCAAGGTGGCCGGAATGCCGTCGACGTACAGGCGCACGCCGCGCACGCCGAAGGTCGAGCGCGCGCCGAAGCCGCGCACCGACAGCTGCAGGTCCTGCGCGTAGTTCATGCGGTTCTGCACCTGCAGGCCGGGCACGGCGCCCAGGCTCTCGGACAGGTTGACCTGCAGCCGGCTGTCGCGCATCTCGTCGCCATCGACGCGGTCGACCGAGCCGGGCACGAGAAAGGGAGACAGCGTGCCGCGCGGTGTGGAAACGGTGACGTCGCGCAGCGTGCCGGCCGGCGACGTTGCGGGCTGCTGGCCGTGCACGGCCAGCGGAACGCCCAGGATCAGCAGGCGAAGCGGATAGGAGAGTGCGGCATTCATCGGCACCGATTCTGCGTCGGTGCCCTGCCCCTTTGGCCTAGCGGGAACCCGTGCGCGGCGAGCGGCGCCAGCCGTACCAGGCGCACACGAGCACCGGAACGCCCAGGCCCACCCAGGCCACCATGTCGCCGAGACCGCCGTCGCTGAACAGCGCAGTGATCAGGCCGACGGTGGTCATCACGCCCAGCACGATGGGCCAGCCCCACATGCGCCAGAGCGATTGGTGCGGTGCCTTGTGGTGCGTCGTCATGCCTGCACCTTCATGGCCGGTGCCGGGTCAGGCTGCGGGCCCGATACCGTGGCGGGCGCCGCAGTCGTCGCGGTCGCCCGGGCCTGCACGGTGTTGCCGCGCTTGAGCCATAGGTACAGCCCGCTGCCCAGCACGATGATGGTCGCGATGTCCAGCAGCGCCCACAGGATCTGCATCGGCATGCCGCCGTAGTCGCCGAAGTGCAGCGGCTGCGACACCAGCAGGCCCGTGAGGTACCACGGCATCTTCGGCGCCGCCGTGACCTCCGCCGTCTTGGCATCGACCAGCACCGGTTGCAGCAGCTTCGAGGTGAAGGGCTCGTTGCCGCGCAGGAAGAAGGTCGTGTGGTGCGGGCTCGAGAACGAGGTGCCCGGGAAGGCGATGAACGACAGCTTCATGCCGGGCGCCTTCTGCATCGCCCCTTCCATCGAGCGCTGCAGCGAGCCGCGCTCGGCCACCGGCACCACCGGCTCGTTCTTGTAGGGCGCGAGCAGCGTGCTGAGCTGGTCGTACTGCCAGTACTTGATGATCAGGTCGGCCCAGGTGTTGATCATGCCGGTCGAGCCCACCACGAACAGCCACACCAGCGTGACGATGCCCAGCAGGTTGTGCAGGTCGAGCCACTTCAGGCGCGGGCGCTTCTCGCGCCGCACCGTGCCGAAGTCGAGCTTGCGCATGAACGGCGAATACAGCACCACGCCCGAGACGATGGCCACCAGCAGCAGCAAGCCCATGAAGCCCAGGAACAGCTTGCCCGGCAGCCCGGCGAACAGGTCGACGTGCAGCTTGAACATGATGTACATGAAGCCCTGGCTGAACTCCGGCTGCGCCAGCACGACGCCGGTGCGCGCATCGACCGCCACCGACTTGAAGTCTTCGGTGGGCTCGGGCGTGGGCGTGAGCGTGACGAACCACAGGCCGTCGTCGTCCTCGGGCTGCGAGACGAACTGCACCACGCGGTCGGGGTGCTTGGCACGGCCGATCTCGACCACCTTGTCCAGGCTGATGCGCGGCGTGTTCGCCGGCATCTTCGGTGCCTCGACCTCGGTGCCCAGCAGGTGGCCGATCTCGTGGTGGAAGATCAGCGGCAGGCCGGTGATGCACAGCAGCAGCATGAACACCGTGCAGACAAGGCTGCTCCACTTGTGAACCCAGGCCCAGGTCTTGATCTTTCGGCTGTCCATGTCGTCGTGCGTCGTTGGGTGGTGGGAAAAGGCTAGAAGCGGTAGGTGGCGCTCGCCACGATGTTGCGTCGCGCACCGTACCAGCAGTCACCGCGCGAGAGGCAGGTGCTGAAGTACACCTTGTCCGTCACGTTGTTGATGTTGAGCGCATAGCGCCACTGGGCCGTATCGTAGGCAAACACCAGGTCCGCCAGCGCCACGCCCGGGATGCGCGGGCCGGTGCCGAACTGGGTGTCGCGGAACGAGCTCATCACGCGCACGCCGGCGCCGGCCGAGAAGCCGCTCATGCCGGCCACCGAGAACCTGTACTTGGCCCAGAAGCTGGCCTGGTGCTTGGGCAGGCCTTCGATCTGCGCGTCGGCGTCGGTGTAGTTGTAGTGGGCGATCAGGTCGAGGTTGGCGCCCACCGAGCCCTTGGCTTCGAGCTCCACGCCCTTCGTCTTGGTGAGGCCGCGCTGCGAGAACACCTTCGGCTGCTCTTCGACGATCTGGTTCTTCTCGCGCAGGTCGTACACCGCGGCGCTGAAGGCCATGGCGCGGTTCTTCGGCTCGTACTTGACGCCCGCTTCCCACTGCTCGCCGCGCAGCGGCGAGAAGATGCGGCCTTCGCGCGGCGACTGTGGCGTGAACGACTCGCTGTAGCTCAGGTACGGCGACCAGCCCGACGGATGGGCGTACATCACGCCCAGGCGCTTGGTGGTGGCGCTGCTCTTTTGCTCATCGCTGCCGGCGGCGCTGGACACGGCCCGGTCATGGCGCAGGCCGGCCACGAAGATCCAGTGGTCGAGCTTGATCTGGTCCTGCAGGTACAGGCCGGTCTGGCGCTGGCGGGTGCGCGGACGCGCCACGCGCTCGGGTTCGTCCAGGTGGCCGTACACCGGCGCATAGAGGTCGATGGTGTCGACCGTGGTACCGCCCCAGACGTTCTCGCGCTGGCGCGCGAAGTCCGCGCCCACGAGCAGCGTGTGCTGGAGCGCGCCGGTCTGGAAGTGGCCTTCGACGTGGTTGTCGAGTGTCTGCGTGCGGTTGCGCGTCAGCTGGCTGTCGTAGTAGCGGGGGAACACGCGCTTGAAGATCGGGTCGGTCGACCAGCTGTCGAAGCCGCTGAACGCGCCGCCGTAGTGGTAGCGGTTGTCGTTTTCGTTCTTCGCATAGCGGAAGTTCTGGCGCACGGTCCAGCTGTCGTTGAACTTGTGCTCGAACTGCCAGCCGAAGGTCTGGCGCTCGCTGTTGTAGTAGTCGCCAGGCTCGCCGATGAAGCGGCTGCTCGGCACGCGGCCGTTCGGGTTCGGCAGCAAGGTGCCTTCCCACGGCAGGAACTGCGAGCTGCTGCCGTTCTTGTCCTTCTGCCACAGGCCCTGCAGCGTGAGCGAGGTCGCGGCGTTGGGGCGCCAGGCGAGCGACGGCGCGATCACGCTGCGGTCGTCGGGCACGTGGTCGACCTGCGAATCGGACTTGCGCTGCAGCGCGATGAGCCGGTACGACAGCGAGCCGTCGGCGTTCAGCGGACCGGTGAGGTCGGCCTGCACCTGCTTGCGGCCGAAGCTGCCGAACTGCACGCCCACCTCGCGCTGGGCCTCCTGCAGCGGTCGCTTGCTGACCATGTTGATCACGCCCGCCGCGGTGCCCGCGCCGAACAGCATGCCCGAAGGGCCGCGCAGCACTTCGAGGCGCTCCAGCGTGTAGGGCTCGGTGCGCGTCGTGCTGGTGTAGTAGCCGTAGGCCTGGCGCAGGCCATCGAGGTAGATGTCGGGGTTGGCGCCGCGCACGCGCATCGAGTCGGTGCGCGAATCGACACCGTAGGCGTCGGAGCGCACGCCCGCCGCGTAGTTGAGCGCCTCCTGCAGGTTGGTTGCGCCCTGGTCGACCATCTGGTCGCGCGTGACCACGGTCACGGCCTGCGGGGTTTCCGACAGCGGCGTGTCGGTCTTGGTGGCGGTGACGGCATTCTTCGCGCGGTAGCCGATCACGGGCGAGGTGGCGGTTTCGGCTTCGGCATTGGCATCGACGCGCACTTCAGGGAGCGAACCCGTGCCGCCCGTTTGCGCCAGAACGTGCTGCTGCGCGTAGATCGCCAGGCAGCCCACCAACACCGAAGCGGCCCTGCGCCGCGCCCTCATTCTTGCCATGTTTTTATGGTTCATTGAACGCTATTGATAACAATTCGCATTCTATTGTCAAGAAAGTCTCGGTCCTCGGGTTTTCCAGCAGACGGGGGCGAAGCGTTGCAAAACCGCCGCGGACGCCCGCACCAGCCGAGCTACGATCCCGCCCGCACGCCGTTTGCGTGCGCTGACAGGCCCCATGCTCAAGCTCCTCGCCTCGTTGTTTCCTGCGCTGCGCGGCCCGGCGCTGATGCTGGCCGTGCTGGTGCTCACCGGCTGCGCCGGCCTGCCGCCGCGCCTGCCCGACGGGCCGCCCTCGATCGCCATTCCCGCCTCGGCCGCCACCCCGCTCGGCCGCGCCGCCGCCAGCCTCGATTCACCGCCCGACGGGCTCTCGAGCATGCGGCCGCTGATCGAGGCCTCGTTCGCGCTCGATGCGCGGCTGGAGCTCATCCGCCGCGCCCAGTCTTCGCTCGACGTGCAGACCTACCAGCTCGGCAACGACAAGACCGGCCGCCTGCTGCTGCGCGAACTGCGCGACGCCGCCCGGCGCGGCGTGCGCGTGCGCCTGCTGCTCGACGACTTCTACACCGCCGGCATGGACCGCCTGCTGCTCGGGCTGGCCGCCGAGCCCAACGCGCAGGTGCGGCTGTTCAACCCCTTCGTGAACGCCCGCGACCATTCGTCGATGCGCTGGCTGGAGTTCTTCGGCGATTTCCGGCGGCTCAACCACCGCATGCACAACAAGCTGTTCATCGCCGACGGGGCCCTGGCCATCGCCGGCGGGCGCAACCTCGCGGACGAGTACTTCCTGCGCAGCGAGAGCGCCAACTTCATCGACTTCGAGCTGCTGCTGGCCGGCCCGGTGGTGCCGCAGTCGGCCGGGATCTTCGACACCTACTGGAACAGCGACGTGGTCTACCCGCTGCAGCGCATGGCCGGCACGCCGCTCACGCCCGATGAGCTCAAGGCCGCCTTCGACGCCGCGACCTCGCCCGCCTTTGCGCCCCTTCCCGACCCGCTGGCCGCCACCGACCTGCTGGGCGACCTGCCGCTGGGCGCTCAGCTCGACAACATCGGCGAGACGCGCTGGATCCGTGCCGAGGCCGCCGCCACCGCCGACAGCCCGAACAAGGCCCTGGGCACGATGGCGCGCCCGCAGGAGTCGCTGGCCCAGCGCTTCCACGAGATGCTGGGCGCCGCGAAGTCGAACGTGGTGGTGATCTCGCCCTACTTCATTCCCGGCGACGAGGGCATGGAACGCATCCGCATGGGCCGCGCGCACGGCCTGAACATCACGGTGGTCACCAACTCGCTGGCCGACAGCGACGAGCCGCTGGTGAACATCAACTACAACCGCTACCGCGTCGACATGCTCAAGCTGGGCGTGAACCTGTACGAGGTCAGCACGCAGCAGCTCAAGCGCAGCGGCCAGTTCCGCAGCCTGCTCAAGAAGGCGCGCGGGCGCCTGCACGCCAAGCTGGCGCTGGTCGACCGCCAGTGGGTGCTGCTCGGCTCGATGAACCTCGACCCCCGCTCCGCCCTGCTGAACACCGAGTTCGGCGTGCGCGTGCGCAGCTTCGAGCTCACGCAGGCGCTGCTCTTCGCCTACCAGCTGGACGACATGGAAGGCGTGTACCGCGTCGTGCTCAAGCCCGACGGCCAGAACGTGCAGTGGATCGGCACCGGTGACGTGCATAACGAGGTGCTCGACAGCGAGCCCGACTCCAGCATGCTCACGCGATTGCAGCTGCTGCTGTTCTCGTGGTTCGTGCCGACCGACCAGCTGTGAGCCCACGGCCGCACGTCGCATCCGCACCACAAATGCGAACAGCTCGCATCTAGAACTTTACAATTCAGTCCGCCGCGCCCAGCGGCCGTCACCCAGGGGTGCCGCCGACGGAGCTTCCGTCCGCGCGGCCCCCGCCTCACCCAGATTTTTTCAAGGCAAGGCACGACATCGCCCTTCGTCGCGTGGACGACAGGGCGGTGCGTGTGCGTGCGCGGCCCGCCGTGCGTGGTGCCGCCGCCTTAAAAAAACTGGACAACATGAAGCCCTCTTCCCGCGCCTACCGCACCGCCTCTCCCTCGCGCCCGCTGTGGCCCCTTTCGCTGCTGGCCGGCGCCGCCCTCGCGTCGCTGAGCGGCGTCGCGCTGGCACAGACCACCGCCTCGACCCTGAAGGAAGTCACCGTCAGCGCCGAAGACGACAAGGGCTACGCCCCCGCCGCCGCCAGCACCGCCACCAAGGGCAGCGCGCCGCTGCGCGACGTGCCGCAGGCCGTCAACGTGCTGCCCGAGCAGCTGCTGCGCGACCAGGGCGCCGTGTCGATGCAGGACGCCCTGCGCAACGTGCCGGGCGTGAGCTTCAACCACGGTGACGGCCAGCGCGACCAAGTCGTGATCCGCGGCTTCAGCGGCATCTCCGACTGGTTCGTCGACGGCGTGCGCGACGACGCGCTGTACTTCCGCGACCTCTCGGACACCGA
This sequence comes from Variovorax sp. FW301-JW7, assembly GCF_058788795.1. Classification (NCBI taxonomy): domain Bacteria; kingdom Pseudomonadati; phylum Pseudomonadota; class Betaproteobacteria; order Burkholderiales; family Comamonadaceae; genus Variovorax; species Variovorax sp. FW301-JW7. Next base: position 518,152 of record NZ_JBYTBC010000004.1, on the reverse strand, counting down.
GCGCATCGAAGTGCTCAAGGGCCCGGCCGCCGTGCTCTACGGCCGCGGCTCCTCGGGCGGCCTGATCAACCGCGTGACCAAGAAGCCCGTGTTCGAGCGCCGCTTCGGCGAGGTCTCGCTGGGCCTGGGCAGCCATCACTACACGCGCAGCACGATCGACCTGAACACGCCCATCGGCGAGAACATGGCCTTCCGCCTGAACGTGGCGGGCGAGCAGTCGGACAGCTACCGCGACCAGCAGTTCACCGACCGCCACAACATCGCGCCCTCGCTGGCGATCAAGTTCAGCCCGCAGACCGACCTGCTGCTGCAATACACCCACCTGCGCGACCAGCGCCTCACCGACTTCGGCATCCCGGCGCTCAACGGCCGCCCGGTCGACGTGCCCATCGGCGCGTATTACGGCTCCGCGCACGGCAAGCGCGACGACACCGTGACCAGCAAGGTGCAGACCTTCACCGCCACGCTGAACCACCGTTTCAGCGACGCGCTGAGCCTGCGCAACACCACGCGCTATTCCAGCTACCACCTGGACCGCAACAACACGCTGCCCAGCGGCACCACCGACCCGGTGCGCCTGACGGTGGGCCGCACGCGCGGCATCGTCGAGCGCGACGAGAGCGGCTGGTTCAACCAGACCGACCTGACCTGGCGCAACGACATCGGCGGCTTCAAGCAGGAGTGGCTGGTCGGCGCCGAGTTCGGCGTGCAGCGCAAGCGGCTGTTCAGCGTGTCTTCCGCCACGGGAGCGCAGCGCGTGAACCTGTTCAGCCCGGTGGCGGACCCGCTGCCGATCCCGCTGGCCACCTACCTCGCCGACGGCGCGATCCCGAGCAACAGCGAGTTCAAGACCGCGGCCGTGTACTTCCAGGACCAGATCACGCTGGCGCCGCAGTGGAAGGCGCTGATCGGCGGGCGCTACGACGTGTTCAAGCAGGACACCAGCTTCGAACGCAAGCTCGCGCCGCTGGAACGCACCGACCGCAAGTTCAGCCCGCGCGCCGGCGTGGTGTGGCAGCCCGACACGGTGCAGTCGTACTACGTGTCGTACAGCCGCTCGTTCCAGCCCTCGGGCGAAAACTTCGCGCTGTCCACCGGCAACATCGACAACGCGCCCGAGATCACCGTCAACAAGGAAATCGGCGCCAAGTTCGACCTGCTCGACGGCGGCCTGAACCTCACGACCGCGCTATTCAACCTGGAACGCTCGGGCATCAAGAACACCGACCCGAACAACCCGCGCCGCCAGATCAACGTCGGCACGCAGCGCACCAACGGCCTGGAGCTCGCGCTCAACGGCCGCCTGCCGGGCCGCTGGGACGTGAGTGCGGGCTATGCCTACCTCGACGCGAAGATGACCAAATCGCTCGCCACCGTGAGCTCGCTGCAGCTGCCCGTGGGCGCCGCGATCCCGGTGCAGGGCAAGACCGCCGCCCTCACGCCGCGCCACTCGGCCTTCGTGTGGGCCATGAAGGACCTCGGCCACGGCTTCAGCGCCGGCGGCGGCCTGAACTACGTCAGCGCGCGTTACGCGTCGCTGAGCAACCTCGTCACGCTGCCCTCGTACCTGACCGCCGACCTCGCGGCCAGCTACAAGACCGAGCGCTACGAGATCGCGCTGAACCTGAAGAACATCGCGAACCGCAAAGACTACGTCTCGGCCCACGGCAGCGTGGACAACCTGATCCTGCCGGGACCGGGGCGCGAGGTGCAGCTGACGCTGCGCGCGAAGTTCTGAGCGTGCCGGGCGGCTGCGTGCGTGTCCGGCACGCGGCCGCTTCCCTGTCTTTACTTGCCGGCCTTGCCCACCAGCACCGCGCCCTTCATCCCGGCGTCGTAGTGGCCCGGCTGCAGGCAGCCGAAATCGACCTTGCCGGCCTGGGTGAACTGCCAGACGATCTCGCCGGTCTTGCCCGCGGCCAGCGTGACCATGTTCGGATCGGCGTGCTCCATCTCGGGGTTCTTCTTCATCGCGTCGTAGTGCGCCTTGAGCGCCTTCTCGGTCCCGAGCACAAGCTCGTGCTTCAGGACGCCCGAGTTCTTGACGACGAAGCGCACCGTCTCCCCCTGCTTGACCTTGATGTCCGCCGGCGTGAAGCGCATCGAATCCGTCATGTCGACCTGGACCGTGCGCGTCACCTTGGCAGCCACGCCGGGCTTGCCGACGGCGGCTTCGGCATCGTGGTCGTGGCCACCGGCATGGGTGCCCGAGGCGGAAGCGCCGGCCGCGGCCAGTGCGACCAAGGCAGCGAAAACGGTGTTGCGGAAGGTGAGAGCCATGGTGTCCTTGGAAGTTGTAGAGGTGGATCGGGCGGCCTGCGCGCACATCCATCCGGTGCTGCGTGCTGGCGTGCCGCGACTCTAGGAAGCCCGCCCCGTCAATCGCCGATCACGTGGATTACAAAGAAGCAATCCGCGCGCGGCCCCTGCAGGGGTCTGAGTGGTTTCATTTCACCCGGACAAAAGAACCCCAAACGTTCCGACCGATGGAACCCGGCAGCCCGGGGTTTCCCCGGAAAAGCACAGCCGTGCAGGACGAGGGCAAGGGCCACGCTCTTGAAAGGTCATCGAATGCCCTTATGATTAGCACTCGCTGCTGACGAGTGCTAACAGCCCTCCCATCCAGTCGACAGGTCGCCGGTTTCTCCGGTGCCCGACCACAAACAAACCCGTTTCTTACCCTTCCAGGAGATGCAATGAAACTTCGTCCTTTGGCCGATCGCGTGATCGTCAAGCGTGTTGACAGCGAAACCAAGACCGCCTCCGGCATCGTCATCCCCGACGCAGCCGCCGAAAAGCCCGATCAGGGTGAAGTCCTGGCCGTGGGCCCGGGCAAGCGCAACGACAAGGGCGAACTGGCCGCACTGACCGTCAAGGTCGGCGACCGCGTCCTGTTCGGCAAGTACAGCGGCCAGACCGTCAAGGTCGATGGCGACGAACTGCTCGTGATGAAGGAAGACGACCTGTTCGCAGTCGTCGAGAAGTAATTCTTCTCCTCTCTTTCGATCTCATCCCAATTCAATCCATTCGGAGTTAATTCATCATGGCAGCAAAAGACGTAGTCTTCGGCGGCGAAGCCCGCGCACGCATGGTCGAGGGTGTCAACATCCTGGCCAACGCAGTCAAAGTGACCCTGGGCCCCAAGGGCCGCAACGTGGTGCTCGAGCGTTCGTTCGGCGCCCCCACCGTGACCAAGGACGGTGTGTCCGTGGCCAAGGAAATCGAACTGAAGGACAAGCTGCAGAACATGGGCGCCCAGCTCGTGAAGGAAGTGGCCTCCAAGACCAGCGACAACGCTGGTGACGGCACCACGACCGCCACGGTCCTGGCACAAGCCATCGTTCGCGAAGGTTTCAAGCTGGTGGCTGCCGGCATGAACCCGATGGACCTGAAGCGCGGCATCGACAAGGCTGTCACGGCCCTGGTCGCCCAGCTGAAGAAGGCTTCCAAGCCCACCACCACCTCCAAGGAAATCGCGCAAGTCGGCTCCATCTCGGCCAACAGCGACGAAACCATCGGCAAGCTCATCGCTGACGCGATGGACAAGGTCGGCAAGGAAGGCGTGATCACCGTGGAAGACGGCAAGTCGCTGGACAGCGAACTCGACGTCGTCGAAGGCATGCAGTTCGACCGCGGCTACCTGTCGCCCTACTTCATCAACAACCCCGAGAAGCAATCGGCGCTGCTCGACAACCCCTTCGTGCTGCTGTTCGACAAGAAGATCAGCAACATCCGTGACCTGCTGCCGGTGCTGGAGCAAGTCGCCAAGGCGGGCCGTCCGCTGCTGATCATTGCCGAAGAAGTCGAAGGCGAAGCCCTGGCTACCTTGGTCGTGAACACGATCCGCGGCATCCTGAAGGTTGTGGCTGTGAAGGCTCCTGGCTTCGGCGACCGCCGCAAGGCCATGCTGGAAGACATCGCCATCCTGACGGGCGGCAAGGTCATCGCTGAAGAAGTGGGCCTGACGCTCGAAAAGGTGACGCTGGCCGACCTGGGTCAAGCCAAGCGCATCGAAGTGGGCAAGGAAAACACGATCATCATCGACGGCGCTGGCGCTGCTGGTGACATCGAAGCCCGCGTGAAGCAAGTGCGCGTTCAGATCGAAGAAGCGACCAGCGACTACGACCGTGAAAAGCTGCAAGAGCGCGTGGCCAAGCTGGCCGGCGGCGTGGCAGTGATCAAGGTTGGCGCTGCCACCGAAGTCGAAATGAAGGAAAAGAAGGCTCGCGTCGAAGACGCCCTGCACGCCACCCGCGCTGCAGTGGAAGAAGGCGTTGTGGCTGGCGGCGGCGTGGCTCTGCTGCGTGCCAAGCAAGCCGTGGGCGACTCGGTCAAGGGCGACAACGCCGACCAGGAAGCCGGCATCAAGCTGGTGCTGAAGGCCATCGAAGCGCCCCTGCGCGAAATCGTGAACAACGCCGGCGGCGAAGCCTCGGTGGTGGTGAACGCTGTGCTGGCCGGCAAGGGCAACTACGGTTTCAACGCTGCGAACGACACGTACGGCGACATGCTCGAGCTGGGCATCCTGGACCCGACGAAGGTCACCCGCACCGCACTGCAGAACGCCGCTTCGGTGTCCTCGCTGCTGCTGACGACCGAAGCCATGATCGCTGACGCTCCGAAGGACGAAGCCGGCGGTGGCGGCGGCATGCCTGACATGGGCGGAATGGGCGGCATGGGCGGCATGGGTATGTAATTTCGCTCGCCCCCAGGCTGCGCGGCACTTCGTGTCCGCTACGCCAACCCCCTACCGGGGGCAACACCTGCGGCCCGGCAAAGCCGGTTCCGCGGTGTTTCGCGAAATGAAAAAGCCCCGCTTCGGCGGGGCTTTTTCTATGGGCGTTCGGTATTGCGTCTTCTATCGGAATTGATCGCGCAGCGCCATGTAGAGCACCTGGAAGCGAGCATGCCGCGTCCTGTGTCCGTCGGCCCCTTCGGATGAAGGCGTCAGCGTCTGCTTGACCGGCGGTAACGTGCAAACCTCTGCCACCGCGCCACCATCGGCAAGCCATGCGAGGCGCGCTGCGCCAAGCGCACCGCCGGTTTCGCTGCCCGCATACAGCGTCAGCGGCACCTGGAAGATGTCGGCCAGCAACTGCCCCCACCACACACTGCGCGCGCCGCCACCCACGAGCGCAACTTCGCGCAGCGGCATGTCGGTCGGCAGGCGCAAGGTGTCGAAGCCGTCGCGCAGGCCGAAGCTCACGCCCTCGACCACGGCATAGGCGATCTCTGCGGGGCCGTGTGCATGCGTCAAGCCGAACAACGTGCCCTGCGCGTTCGGGTTGTTGTGCGGCGAACGCTCGCCCGACAGGTACGGCAGAAACAGCGGGCAACGCGCCCGGTCCGCCAGCGCGACCGACGCCGCCGCCGCGAGCAGCGCGGATTCATCGGCGAACTTGAATGCCTTGGCGGCCCAGCTCACAGCACTCGCGGCCGAGAGCATCACCGACATCTGGTGCCAACGCTTCGGCAGCGCGTGGCAGAAGGCGTGCATCGCCTGCGCAGGGTTCGGCAGGAAGCGATCGGTCGAGACGAACACCACGCCCGAGGTGCCGAGCGAGACGAAGCCCTGCCCCGGTTCCACGAGCCCCATGCCGACCGCGCTGGCGGCGTTGTCGCCTGCACCGCCGGCGATCTTCACGCCCTCGCGCAGTCCCCAGCGCGCCGCCAGTTCCGGCTTGAGCAGCGCGGAGACTTCACTGCCTTCCACGAGCCGCGGCATGTGAGCACGTGTGAGCCCCGTGGCGGCGAGCAGTTCGTCGGACCAGTCGCGCGCGCCCACGTCGAGCCACAGCGTGCCGGCCGCGTCGGACATCTCGCTGACCGCTTCGCCGCTGAGCATGAAGCGCAGCCAGTCCTTGGGCAGCAGCACGCGCGCCACGCGGGCGAAGACCTCGGGCTCGTGCTCGCGCACCCACAGCAGCTTGGGCGCGGTGAAGCCGGGCATCGCGAGGTTGCCCGCGATCTCGCCCAGGCGCGGCACGACGCGCGTGAGCGCCTCGCACTGCGCGCCGCTGCGGCCGTCGTTCCAGAGAATGGCCGGGCGCAGCACCTCGCCTGCCGCGTCGAGCAGCGTGGCGCCGTGCATCTGGCCCGACAGGCCGATGGCGCGCACCTGCGCCAGCGCCTTCGCATGCGTGGTGCGCAGCTCGGCCATGACCGTGTCGAGCGCCCGCCACCATTGGGCGGGCGCCTGTTCCGACCACAGCGGTTGCGGCCGGTCGACCGTGAGCGGCGCGCGTGCCACGCCGACGATGCGGTGATCGTCCGCGAGCAGCAATGCCTTGAGCTCGGACGTGCCGAGGTCGAGTCCCAGATACAAGATGGTCTCCCTGATGGCGCCTTCGGAGCGGGCGCGTTCGCCTTGAAAGAAGTCAGCCGAAGCGCGTGTCGGCCTGGCGCCTGAACTCGCTGGGCGTCATGCCCTTGATTTCGAGGAAGCGCCTGTTGAAGTTGGCCACGTTGTTGAAGCCCACCTGGTAGCAGATGTCGGTCACGTAGTGGTCGGTCTGCATCAGCAGGTGGCAGGCGCTGTTGATGCGCACGCGGTTCACGAAGTCGGTGAAGCTGTTGCCCGTCGAGCGGCGGAAGAAGCGGCTGAAGCGGCTCTCGCTCATGCCCAGCTCGGCGGCCACGTCCGACATCGAGATCGAGTCGGTCATGTTGTTGGTGATGCGGTTCACGATGTCGTTGATCTGGTCGACCTGCGCATCGCCGTCGCTGCCCTGCACGCCCTGCATCTGCACGCTCGACAGCAGCCGGTAGTCGGTGCACTGCGCCAGGTCGGCCATGAACTCGCAGAACAGGCCCAGGCGGCGCACGCCGCGCGCGGCCTTGATGGCGTCCCAGTGCGCCAGCGCCTGCGCCGACATGCCGAAGAACTCGATGCCGTGGCGCGCGCGGTCGAGCAGCGGCATCACGTCGCGCAGCTCGGGAATCTCGGCGGCTGCGCGCTCGATGGGCTCGTGGCGGAACTGGATCACGCGGTCGCGCCCGGCGGCGCCTTCTTCGGGCACATCGAGCGAGATCCAGTTGTGCGGCAGGCGCGGCCCGCACAGCACGAGATGCCCGGGCTGGAACGGCCCGATCCAGTCGCCGATGAAGGCCTTGCCCGAGGTCTCGGTGATCAGGTGCAGCTCGTAGTCTTCATGGAAGTGCCAACGCACCAGCGGGCTCGGAAAGCCGTGCGCGAGGCAGCGCACGAGGCCGGTTTCTTCCGGGGCCTCGTAGCCCAGCGACGGGGAGCGCGCGAAATCGCGCTCCAGCTCGGGTTGGCGTTGGCGAGGGATCGCGCGTTTGCGGGTGGTCGTGGTCATGGCGGCACGGGTCGATCAGGGCCGGGAAGCGACGGCCTCATTGTCTTCCTGCGAAAGCGCCGTGCGAACGGCTTCCAGCGTCGGTGGATCGGCGCCCTCGCGGGTGCAGTTCAGGGCCGCAGCTGTGGCGGCAAAGCGCATCACGGCGCGCCAGGCGTCGTCGCCGAGCTCGGCCAGTTGCGCCGGGTGCTCGACGCCATGCGCCAGCAGCGCCACCGACAGCCCGGCGGTGAAGGTGTCTCCCGCGCCGATGGTGTCGACCACCTCGACGCGCGGCGCGGCCACGGTGAGCGGTGCGCTGCCGGTGCGCCACAGCGTGGCACCGGCACCGCCGCGCGTGACGATCACGGCGCGCGCGCCAGCGGTGAGGCACTCGGCCGCGAGCGCATCTACCGGTCGCCCGGGGGCGAGCAGCGCGGCGTCTTCGTCACTGAGCTTGACCAGGTCGGCCATGGTGAACCACTCGCTGACGCGGGCGCGGTAGGTGGCCATGTCCGGGATCAGGCTGGGCCGCACGTTGGGGTCGAACACGATCACGCAGCGCCCCGTGTGGGCGGCCACGAGGTCGGCGATGCGCGACGACGCCGGCTCCTGCAGCAGCGAGATCGAGCCGAAGTGCAGGAAGCGGCATTCCGCCGGCAGCTGCGGCAGTGGCTCGGGCGCCCAGGTGGCGTCGGCACTGCCGCGTGTGTAGAAGGCGTAGCGGTTGGTTTGCGGCGTGCGCTCGACAAAGGCCAGCGTCGACGGTGCGTCGCTGCGCAGGATGAGGCGGGTGTCGACGCCGTTGCGTTCGAGAAAAGCCACCAGCCGCTCGCCGAACAGGTCGGTCGACAGCTGCGTGAGAAAGCCGGTCGGCTGCCCCAGCCGCGCGCAGGCCACGGCCGTGTTCAGCGGCGAGCCGCCTTCATGGCCGAGGAACGCCAGGGTGCCACCTTCGGCGGCGGTGAAATCGATCAGGGCCTCGCCCGTGAGTGCAATGCGCATGGTGCTTGGATTTTCTTCTTCTGTCAGGGCAAGGCGCGGGCGTCGGCCAGGAAACCCGCTTCGGCAGCCAGGGTGGCGGGATGGTCGAGCAGCTCGGCAAAGAGGCGTGGCGGAATGGTGATGGCGCCCACGCCCAGCCCCAGCAGCGACAGGTAGGCCGCGCGCGAACGGATGCTCGCCACCAGCAGCCGCGTGCCCGAAGAAGGCCGTTGCACGACCAGCGACTGCATCTGCGCGATGAGCGCCAGCCCGTCGATGCCGGCGTCTTCGAGCCGGCCGAGGTACGGCGCCGCATAGGCCGCGCCCAGTTGCGCGGCGAAGTGCGCCTGCTCGGGCGCGTACACGGCGGTCCAGGTGACGGGCACGCCCTGGGCGATGAGCCGCGCGCCGGCGTCCAGGCCCTGGCGCGTGGCGGGAATCTTGATGACGAGCTGGCCGCGGTCGAACTGCGGCAGCAGGACGGCGGCGTCTTCCAGCATGCCGTCGACCTCGCTCGAATACACCTGGGCCTGCACCTGGCGCGCGCCCAGGTCGATGCAGCGTTTCAGCAGGTCGGGCACATCGGCGCGCCCCACGCCGGCGCGTTGCAGCAGCGTCGGGTTGGTCGTCACGCCGTGCACCACCGGGTGCGGCAGGCAGGCCTGCAGCTCGGCCAGGTCGGCGCTGTCGAGGTACAGGTGGAAGTCGTCGTTCATGCAGAAATGCGGAAGGAAGGTGAGTTCAGCTCATGACATTGCCGCCGTCGACATTGAGGGTCTGCGCCGTGATGTAGCGCGCCTCGTCGCTGGCGAGAAACACCGCCGCCCCGGCAATGTCGCCCGGCACGCCCATGCGCCCGAGCGGCACGGCGAGGCCGACACGCCGCTTCTTCTCGCCCGGCGCCAGCCCTTCGGCCTTGGCGAACAGGCTGTCGACATGGTCCCACATCGGCGTGTCGACCACACCGGGGGCGATGCCGTTGACGCGGATGCCGTGCGGCGCCATGGCCAGCGCGGCGCTCTGCGTGTAGCTGATGACGGCCGCCTTGGTCGCGCAGTAGTGCGACACCAGCGCCTCGCCGCGGCGCCCGGCCTGCGAGGCCATGTTGATGACCGACGCGCCCGGCGTGCCGGCCTCGACCATGTGGCGCAGCACGGCCTGCATCACGAAGAACATGCCTTTCACGTTGACGGCGAAGAGCCGGTCGAACGAGGCTTCGTCGCTGTCGAGCAGCGGCGCGAGGTCGAACACGGCGGCGTTGTTGAACAGCGTGTGGATGGGGCCGAAGGCGACCTGCGCCTCGGCCAGCATGTGCGCGATGGCCTGCGTGTCGGTCACGTCGGCCGCGATGTAAGCGAGCGTGTCGGGGTGGGCTTGCTGCAGCGCGCGCACGGCCTCGGGCGCGGCGGTCGCGCGGTCGATCACGCTGCAGCGCGCGCCTTCGGCGATGCAGGCCTCGGCCACGGCCAGGCCGATGCCGCCGCCAGCACCGGTCAGCAGCACATGGCGGTCTTGCAGACGGCCGCTCATGACGCGGCCTTCTCTTCGATGAAGCGCGCCACGCGCTCGCCGGCACGGCGCACCGCGTCGACCAGCCGCGCATCGCCCGCGAGGCTGCCCCACAGCCCGGCATCGGCGCACAGCGCCGCCACGGGGTCGGCCGCGTCGCACATGGCGTGGGCCACGGCATCGTCCATGCTCTGGTCCTGATAGGCATAGGGCAGCGCGCCCTTGTGCCAGCGCTGCAGGAACGCGAGGAACAGCGCGGGCAGCATCGCCACGCTGTCGATGCCCTGCCCGGCTGCCAGGCGCTCGCGCACGGTCGGCGCGATGAAGCCCGGGATCTTCGAGAAGCCGTCGGCCGCCACGCGCTGGTTGGTGTCGCGGATCGCGGGGTTGCCGAAGCGGTCGAGCACCACGTCGCGGTAGGCCGCCAGATCGATCGGGCTCGGGCTCAGGCACGGAATGACGTCGTCGGTCACGTAGTCGAAGGCCATGCGGCGGATGGCCGCGTCGTGCGTGCCTTCGTGGATGAAACCCAGCCCCGCCAGCGTGCCGGCCCAGGCGATGCAGCTGTGCGTGGCGTTGAGGATGCGGATCTTGGCCTCTTCATACGGTTGCACCGACTCGACCAGCTCCACGCCCACGCGCCCCCAGTCGGGCCGGCCGGCAATGAAGTCGTCTTCGATCACCCACTGGATGAAGCTCTCGCCCGTGACCGCCGCGCCGTCGTCGCGGCCCGTGGCGGCCAGCACGCGCGCACGCAGCTCCGGCGGCGGGCGCGGCGTGATGCGATCGACCATCGCGTTCGGGCAGCGGGTGTTGGCGTCGACCCAGGCCTGCAGCGGCGCGTCGCCGACGCGCGCGATGAACTCGAGCAGGCCTGCGCGAAAGCGGTCGCCGTTGTGACGCAGGTTGTCGCAGTTCAGCAGCGTCACGGGGCCCGCCTGCGCGGCGCGCCGTGCCCGCAGGATCGCGCAGACCGCGCCGTAGATCGTCTCGCCGGCCTCGCCGCGCCGCGCGCGTTCGATGTCGGCCGCGAGGTCGGCGAACGACAGGTCGAGCCGGCCCTTGGTGTCGAGGTAGTAGCCCGCCTCGGTCACGGTGAAGGAGACGATGCGCGTGGACGGCGCCGCGCCGCGTGCGATCACCGGGGCCAGCGAGGGCTCGTACGGCAGCACCTCGCGGATCGCCTCGATCTGCTCGTAGCGGTACTCACCGGCCGGCGACACCGTCTCGAGCGTGTAGCGCCCGCCCTGGGCCTGCAGCGCCGCGACGACCTCGGCCATGTCGGGCCGGATGTTGGCGCCCGACAGCGACCAGCGGGTGTCGCCCGCATCGATCAGCCGCTGCAGGTAGACGGCCTGGTGGGCGCGATGGAACGAGCCGAGGCCGAGGTGAAGCACCGTGAATTCCGAAGGCGCCGGTGGGGTGGGCACGAGGCCCGCTGCTGCGAGGGTCACGGGGAAGGTCCGTTGAAAGTGAGGGTCGTCGAATCAGGCGGCCACCGCGCGGCCTTCGCGGCTGAACAGGTGCAGCACGGACGGGTCAAGCTCGACCGCCACGTCGTCACCAGCCTGCAGCGGCGTGCGCTCGTTCTGGCGCGCGATGAGCGGCACGCCACCCACGTCCACGTGGATCAGCGTGTCGGCGCCCAGCGCCTCGATGAGCTCGACGCGGCCCGGCACGCCGGCGGCCGCGCCCTGCTTCGGATGCACGCGCAGGCCTTCGGGGCGCACGCCCAGGAAGCCGTCGCTCGGCAGGCGCCCGCCGGTGGCGGCGGAAAAGCTCGGAATGGCGCTCGCCGCCACCATGTTCATCGACGGCATGCCGATGAACTGCGCGACGAACTGGTTGGCGGGGCGGTCGTACAGCTCCAGCGGCGTGCCGACCTGCTCGATGAGCCCGTCTTTCAGCACCACCACGCGGTCGGCCAGCGTCATGGCCTCGACCTGGTCGTGCGTCACGTAGATGGTGGTCGCGCCGAGCGCGCGGTGCAGCTTGTGGATCTCGACGCGCGTGTTGCCGCGCAGCGCCGCATCGAGGTTCGACAGCGGCTCGTCGAAGAGAAACACCTTCGGCGCACGCACGATCGCGCGCCCGATGGCCACGCGCTGGCGCTGGCCGCCCGACAGGTCCTTCGGCGTGCGGTCCAGGTACTGCGTGAGGTTCAGCGTCTTGGCCGCGTACTCGACCTTCGTCTTGATCTCGTCCTTGGCCACGCCCGCGAGCTTCAGCGCGAAGGACATGTTGTCGTACACGCTCATGTGCGGGTACAGCGCGTAGCTCTGGAACACCATCGCCAGGTCGCGCTTGCCCGAGGGCGTCCAGGTGATGTCCTTGCTGTCGAGCAGCAGGTTGCCGCTGGTGATGGGTTCGAGCCCCGCGATCAGCCGCAGCAGCGTCGACTTGCCGCAGCCCGAGGGCCCGACGAAGACGATGAACTCGCCCTTCTGGATCTGCAGGTCGACGCCCTTGATGATGTGGACGTCGCCAAAGCTCTTCTTGATGTTCTTGAGTTCGAGGTAGGCCATGAGATGTCTCCCTTTCTTTACTTGACGGCGCCGAAGGTCAGGCCCTGCACGAGCTGCTTCTGGCTGAACCAGCCGAACACGACGATGGGCGCGATGGCCATCAGCGAGGCGGCCGACAACTTGGCCCAGAACAGGCCCTCGGGGCTGGAGTACGACGCGATGAGCGTGGCCAGCGTGCCGGCCTTGGCGGAGGTGAGGTTCAACGCCCAGAAGGCTTCGTTCCAGCTCAGCACCAGGCACAGCAGGCCGGTCGATGCGAGCCCGCCGACCGACAGCGGCATCACGACATGGCGGAACTCGGTCCACAGGCTCGCGCCGTCCATGCGCGCCGCCTCGAGGATCTCGTTCGGAATGTCCTTGTAGGCGCTGTAGAGCATCCACACCATGATCGGCAGGTTCGACAGCGTGAACACGATGGTCAGCGCGGTGAGCGAGTCCAGCATGCCCGCGGTCTGCGCGAGCACGTAGATCGGCACCAGCGCACCCACGGCCGGCATCATCTTGGTGGAGAGCATCCACATGAGGATGTCGCGCGTCTTCTTCGTGCGGAAGAACGCCATCGAGTACGCGGCGGGCGCTGCGATCAAGAGGCCGAGGATCGTCGAGCCCAGGCTGGTGATGAGCGAGTTGCGCGCGTACAGCAGGTAGTCGCTGCGGCGCTGCACTTCGCCGAAGTTGTCGAGCGTGGGCTCGAAGATGAACAGCGGCGGCACATGAATGGCCTGCAGCTCCGTCTTGAAGGCCGTGAGGAACAGCCAGCCGAGCGGGAAGAACAGAAGCAGCGCCACGGCCCACGCACCGACGGTGCGCAGCAGCTGGGGAAGGAAGTTGCTGGGTTGCATGGTCGTTCCTTCTTCAGTCGAGGTTCTTGCCGATGATGCGGATCAGGAACACGGCCACGATGTTGGCCAGCACCACCGCGAACAGCGCACCGGCGGAGGCCACGCCCACGTCGAAGTTCATGAGCGACTGCTTGAAGATCATGTAGGTCATGTTCGTGCTCTCGTTGCCCGGGCCGCCATTGGTGGTGATGGCGATCTCGGCGAACACGCTGAGCAGGAAGATCATCTCGATCATGATCACCACGGCCATCGGGCGGCCCAGGTGCGGAATGGTGAGATAGAAGAAGCGCTGAAACGAGCTCGCGCCGTCCATGCGCGCGGCTTCCATCTGCTCGCGGTCCAGCGACTGCAGCGAGGTGATGAAGATCAGGCACGCGAAGGGCAGCCACTGCCACGCCACCATGATGATCACGGAGAAGAGCGGCACGTCGGTGAGCCAGTCGACCGGCTGCGCGCCGAAGAAGCGCCACACGTCGGCCAGGATGCCGTAGATGGGGTTCATCATCATGTGCTTCCACAGCAGCGCGTTCACTGCGGGCATGACGAAGAAGGGCGAGATCAGCAGCACGCGCACGATGCCGCGGCCGGGGAAGGGTTCGTTCACCAGCAGCGCGAGCAGCACGCCGAACACCACCGTGATGACGATCACGCTGCCGATGAGCAGCAGCGTGTTCCACGTGGCCGGCCAGAAGTCGGGGTCGGTGACGAAGTAGTGAAAGTTCTCGAGGCCCGCGAACGTGCGTTCGCCGGGCTGCATGAGGTTGTAGTTCACGAACGAGAAGTACAACGTCATCAGCAGCGGCACGATCATCCAGAGGAAGAGCGTGAGCACGGCGGGCGCCATGAGGGCGCGGGGCAGGAGTCTTTTCATGGTCTGTTCCTCTCAGGCTGCGGCCCTCTCCCCGCGGGGAGAGGGGAAGAAGCGCGGCTTATTTGTAGTAGCCCGCTTTCTTCATCTCGCGCTCAGCGGCGAGCTGCGAGGTCTTCAGCGCCTGGTCGACCGTGACCTTGCCCGACAGCGCCGCGCTCATCTGCTGGCCCACCGCCACGCCGATGGCCTGGAACTCGGGAATGGCCGCGTACTGCACGCCGACGTACGGCGACTTGGGCAAGGTGCTGTCGCTGAGGTTGGCGCTGTCGATGGCCTTCTTCTCGGCCGCGGCGAACTTGGCGACCTTCTGGAACTCGGGATTCGCGTAGGTCGACTTGCGCGTGCCGGTGGGCACCGTGCCCCAGCCGTGCTCCTTGGCCACGAGGTTGACGTACTCCTTGGAGGTCGCCCACTTCACGAAGGTCTGTGCGGCGGCGCCCTTGGTCGAGCTGGCGGGAATGGCCAGGTTCCAGGTCCACAGCCAGTTCGCGCCCTTCGGCGTGACGGCGACGGGTGCCTGCGCGAAGGCCACCTTGTCGGCCACCTTCGACTGCTTGGGGTCGCTGATGAACGAGGCCGCGATGGTCGCGTCGACCCACATGCCGCACTTGCCTTCGTTGAAGAGCGCCAGGTTCTCGTTGAAGCTGTTGGCCGAGGCGCCCGGCGGGCCGTAGGCCTTCATCAGGTCGACATAGAAGCCGATCGCGTCCTTCCAGGGCTTGGTGTCGATCTGCGGCTTCCACTGCATGTCGAACCACTGGCCGCCGTTGGTGTTGACCAGCGTGGTCAGGAAGGCCATGTTGTCGCCCCAGCCCGGCTTGCCGCGCAGGCACATGCCGTACAGGCCGCCCTTGGGGTCATGGATCTTGCCGGCCAGCTCCTTCACCTGCGCCCAGGTGGGCTGCTCGGGCATCTTGAAGCCGACCTTGTCGGCCAGGTCCTTGCGGTACATGAGCATCGAGCTCTCGCCGTAGAACGGCGCGGCGTACAGCTTGCCTTCGTGCGACAGGCCGGCGCGGATGGCGGGCAGCAGGTCGTCGGCGTCGTAGGCGGCGTCGGTGGCGATGGGCTGCAGCCAGCCCTTCTTCGACCAGATCGGCGCCTCGTACAGGCCGATGGTCATCACGTCGAACTGGCCGCCCTTGGTGGCGATGTCGGTGGTCACGCGCTGGCGCAGCGTGCCTTCCTCGAGCGTGACCCACTTGAGCTTGATGTCGGGGTTGGCCTTTTCGAAGAAGGGCGTGAGCTTCTGCATCTCGATCATGTGGCCGTTGTTGACGGTCGCGATCACGAGTTCGGTGGGGGCGGCGTGGGACACAAGGCCCGTGCCGATGAGTGCGAGGGCGAGGCCCGCTTTCAGAAAGCGCTTCATGGTGTCTCCTTGGGTGAGCGACGCCTCGGTATCGTGGTCGCCGTGCCCGGATTCTGGAGAAACGCGCTTGCAGTTTTGGTATTTCGAGAGTCACCACCAGTACTCTCATGCACCAGTTGGCTAGTGAAATCCCTAGTTGATGCAATTCAGGATGGAAAACTGTCTGTCTGAAGTTCTCATGCGTGCCCGCCGCCGCCCAGCAGCTGGCGCCGGAACTGCGCCGCCGCCGGCGACAGCGCGCGGTCCTCGCGGGTGATCAGGCAGATCGGCGGCACGCGCACCGGCAACTCCACCGGCACGGTGCGCAGCACGCCCAGGCGGGCGTAGTGGCTGGCCTGCGAAGCTGGCATGACGGCGGCCATGTCGGAGTTCTCCAGCAGCGCCGTGATGGCGATGGGCGATGCCGTTTCGATGATGTCCAGCCGCGCCTGGATGCCCGCCTCGCGCATCGCCGCCTCGAAGCGCCCGCGCTGCGGCGAGCCCGGCGGCTGCAGCACCCACGACCAGTTCGCCATCTCGGCCAGCGTGACGGTGGCCGTGCGCTCGAACACCGGGTGCGCCGCGCGCACCACGACCACCTGCGACTCGCCCAGGAGCGGCACGCTCGCGTACTTCGCCTCGTCGTGGCCATCGGTGAGGCGGCCCAGCACGAGGTCGACGTCGCCCTGCTCCAGCTGTGCCTGCATCAGGTCGCTGGTCTCGACCACCACCGACACGGCCACCTGCGGATGGCGCAGGTGGTACTCGACCAGCGCCGGCGCCAGCAGCCCGGACACCGCGCCCGGCACACTGCCCACGCGCAGCGCGCCGCTCAGGCCCGAGCGCAGCGCGAGCATTTCCTCGCGGGCGGTGCCGAAGTCGCTGAGCACGCGGTGGGCGTAGCGGATCAGGATCTCGCCGTAGGGCGTGGGGGCCATGCCGCGCGCCAAGCGCTCGAAGAGCTGTTCGCCCAGCGACTCCTCCAGCTGCTGCAGCAGCTTGGTGGCGGCCGGCTGGCTGATGTTCATGGCCTCGGCGGCGCGGCCTAGGTGGCGGTGCGCATCGAGCCGGGCCAGCAAGAGCAGCTGGCGCGGCCTCACATGCAGCATCAGCGAGGCGTCGGTGAGGCCGGGTTTCATGCACAAAAGTATATGGAGCTTCGGCCTTTTTCGATTGGATCGCGCGACCGAAGCTCCGTAGGCTCGGGCCCACAACAAGCAGGAGACGACGCGATGACCCTCTTTCCCCTGGCCCGCGGTGCCGGCCTGGCGGCGCTCCTGGCGCTGGCCGCCTGCCTGAACGCGGGTGCGCAGCCGGCCTACCCCGACAAGCCGCTGCGCATCCTGGTCGGCGCCTCGCCCGGCGGCGGCACCGACATCCTTGCGCGCGTGCTGGCCGACAAGTTCGCGCCCGTGCTGAAGCAGCCCGTGACGGTGGAGAACCGCCCCGGCGCATCGAACACCATCGCCGGCGAACTCACAGCCCGCGCGCCGGCCGACGGCGCCACGCTGCTGCTGGCCACCAACACGGCGCAGGCCGTGGCACCGCACATCCTCAAGCTCAAGTACGACCCGCTGAAAGACCTGCAACCCATCGGCCTCGTGGCCGTGATGCCCAACGTGCTGGTGGTGTCGGCCAGCTCGCCCTACAAGTCGGTGAAGGACCTTCTGGCCGCGATGGCCGCGAAGCCCGGCGGCTTCAAGTACGCGTCGTCGGGCATCGGCAGCACGCAGCACGTGGGCGGCGAAGCCTTCAACCTGGCCACGGGCATGACCTCGATCCACGTGCCCTACAAGGGCAGCTCGCAGGCGCACATCGACATCATCTCGGGCGAGGTCGAGATGATGTTCGACAGCACCTCGTCGGCCATGGGCCAGATCCGCGCCGGCAAGTTCCGCGCGCTGGCCGTGAGCGCGCCGCAGCGCTCGCCCGAGCTGCCCGACGTGC
The DNA here is from genome assembly GCF_058788795.1 of Variovorax sp. FW301-JW7. NCBI lineage: Bacteria > Pseudomonadati > Pseudomonadota > Betaproteobacteria > Burkholderiales > Comamonadaceae > Variovorax > Variovorax sp. FW301-JW7. The sequence continues at coordinate 500,825 of NZ_JBYTBC010000004.1, read as the reverse complement.
CGACGCTCGCCGAGCAAGGCGTCAAGGGCGCCGACGTGTCGACCTGGTACGGCCTGTACGTGACGGCCGGCACGCCGCGCGCCGCCGTCGAGCGGCTGAGCGCCGAACTCACACGCACGATGGGCCTGGCGGACGTGCAGTCGCGCATCAAGGCCCTGGGCGGCGAGCCCGGCACGCTGACCGGCGAACCCTTCGCGGCGATGAACCGGCAGGAGTTCGACCACTACGGCCGGCTCGTGCGCGACGCGCGCATCAAGGCCGAGTGAGGCCGTCCTTCCCCTTCTTTTTTTCTCAGACATCGACCATGCCCATCCCCTCCTCCTCCCCGCGCGTGACCTCCGCCAAACCCCGCATCGCCGTGCTGCTGGGCGACCCCAGCGGCGTCGGCCCCGAGATGGCCGTGAAGCTGCTCGCGCGCCAGCGCAACCTCGACGCCGCGCGCGTGCTGCTGATCGCCGACCCCGTCGTGCTGGCCGCGGGCGAGCGCGTGGCGGGCGCGAAGCTGGCCCCTTTGCAGGTGAACACCCTCGACAGCCTGCGCTTCGAGGACGGCCGTCTGAGCCTTCTCGTGCGCGACTGGATGGCGGGCGAGGCGCCGGTGCTCGGCGAGTCGAACGAGCGCTCCGGGCGTGCCTCGTTCGAAGCGCTGGAGCTGGCCACGCAGGCCGTGCGAAACGGCCAGGCCGACGCGATCCTCTTCGCGCCCCTCAACAAGCATTCACTGCGGCTCGGAGGCCTGACGCACGAAGACGAGCTGCGCTACATGCAGGAGCGCTTCGCCGTCACGGGCTTCGTCTGCGAGTTCAACCTCACCGGGTCGCTGTGGACCTCGCGCGTGACCTCGCACATCCCGCTGAAGGACGTGGCCCGGCACATCACCGTGGAAGGCGTGCGCGACGCCGTGAAGATCATCGCGTCGGCGCTGCGCCGCGCCGGCGTGGCACAGCCGCGCATCGCGGTGACCGGACTCAACCCGCACGCGGGCGACGGCGGCTCGATCGGCATGGAAGAGATCGAGATCATCGCGCCCGCCATCGAACAGCTGCGTGCCGAAGGCCACGATGCGCGCGGCCCCTTCTCGCCCGACACCGTGTTCATCGGCGCACGGCGCGGCGACGTGGACGCGGTGGTGTCGATGTACCACGACCAGGGCCAGATCGCGATGAAGCTCATGGGCTTCGAACAGGGCGTGACCTTGCACGGCGGCCTGCCCGTGCCCGTGGCCACCTCGGCCAGCGGCAGCGCCTTCGACATTGCCGGCAAGGGCATGGCGCAGATCGAAGGGCTGCAGCAGGCCTTCGATCTGTGCGTGCGGATGGCAAGCGGCGCGCCGGCGCCTGCGTCCGTCGAGGCGACAGTGGCCTGAGCCACCTGGTGCCCCAAAGAAAAAAGGGCCGCGTGTGCGGCCCTTCGAAGGAAAAAAGCTCAGGCGCTCGGCGACTCGCCGTAGCCATTGGCCTCGGGCTGCGACCGCCCGACCCAGAAAAAGATCACCACGAGATTGATGAGCGGAATGATCAAGAGCAACTGAAACCATCCACTCTTGTCCACATCGTGCAAGCGGCGCGCCCCCGCAGACAGCGAAGGCAGCAGCAACGCCAACCCCACGATGAAGCCCACGAAATCATGAATCAGGTTCGCCGAGAAAAGGACGACCAGTTGCGCCAATGCAAACCACCAGAATTCCGACCGCGACGCCCGCCCGCTGAAATCGACGTACTTGCGCAGGCACGTCTGAACTGCGGTTTGAAAATCCATCATTCACTCTCTCCTCTTGACAGGTCCCCGGGGAAATTCCCCCGGCAGATCATATCGACGCGCTCCTGCCCACAAGCCCTCGAAGCCAGCCGACCCACGGCGGGCGCCGTGCCCCGGCGTGCGCTGGCTCACATCGCGACTTCGGCAATGCCGTGTGTGTCGAAGCGTCGGCCGCAGCCCAAAGAAAAAGGGCCGCTTGCGCGGCCCTCGTCGGAGAGGAAAGCAGCTCAGGCGTTTGGTGGCGCGCCGTAGGCGTTGGTCTCGGGCTGCGTCGGTTGAACGACGAAGTAGATCAGCACCAGGTTGATCAGCGGGATGATCGACAGCAGCAGGAACCAGCCGCTCTTGCCGATGTCATGCAGGCGGCGTGCACCCACTGCGAGCCCCGGCAGCAGGAGGCCCAGCGCTGCGATGGCGTACACATAGCGATGGATCAGGCTCGTCACGACGAGCACCCCGATCTGGGCCAGAAAAAACCACCAGAATTCCGAACGCGACGCACGACCGCTGAAGTCGGTGTACTTGGCGATGCACGTCTTGACCGCTGTTTGAAAGTCCATTGACTCGCTCCTCTTGATGAATCCCAGGGAAATTTCCCCGGGGCCATCATATCGGCGCACTGTGCAACGACAAACTCGGCCAAACCGGCCACCGCGCTGCAAACCAATGGCCTAAAGGCCTAGTGGATAGCGCCTTTGGCCAAGGCTCGCAAGCCTTGCGATGAGGTGCGCCGTCAGGCGCTCAACCGCTTCAGCAGGCCGGCCGTCGAGGCATCGAGCCCCGAGACATCGCCCGAGGCCAGGCGCGGCTCGATGTCGCGCGCCAGCACCTTGCCGAGTTCCACGCCCCACTGGTCGAAGCTGTTGATGCCCCACAGCGCACCGCTGGTGAACACGCGGTGCTCGTACATCGCGAGGAAGGCGCCCAGCGCTTCGGGCGTGAGCTTCTCGAACACGAAGAAGGTGCTCGGCCGGTTGCCCGGGAAGTTCTTGTGGCCGCCCTCGTCGAGCTTGCCGACCATCAGCGCCTGCGCCTGCGCGAGCGCGTTGGCCAGCAGCTTGGGGTGGTGGCCGTCCAGGTCGTGCGAGGCGTCGCGCACCGCCATGAACTCGAGCGGGATCACGTCGGTGCCCTGGTGCAGCATCTGGAAGTAGGCGTGCTGGCCGTTGGTGCCGGGCTCGCCCCAGAGCACGGGCGAGGTGCCGAAGGCCAGCGGCGCGCCGCTCGCATCGACCTGCTTGCCGTTGCTCTCCATCTCGAGCTGCTGCAGGTAGGCCGGCACGCGCTTCAGGGCGCTGTGGTACGGCGCGATGCTGCGGCTCGTGAAGCGGTGGAAGTTGCGGTACCAGACGTCGAGCAGGCCCAGGCGCACGGGCAGGTTCTGCTCGAGCGGTGCGGTGCGGAAGTGCTCGTCCATCGCATGCGCGCCCGCCAGCAGCCGGCGAAAGCCGTCGGCGCCGATGGCCAGCGCGATCGGCAGGCCGATGGCCGACCACAGCGAGTAGCGCCCGCCCACCCAGTCCCAGAAGCCGAAGGTGGTGTCGATGCCGAACTGCTTCGCGGCCTCGACGTTGGTGGTGAGCGCGGCGAAATGGCCGGCGATGTCGGTGCCGCCCGACTGCTCGTACCAGCGCTTGGCCGAAAGCGCGTTTGTCATCGTCTCAGCCGTGGTGAAGGTCTTCGAGGCGACCAGGAACAGCGTGTGCTCGGGCGCCAGGCCCTTGAGCACGCCCGCCAGCTCGTGGCCGTCGACATTCGACACGAAGTGAAAGCGCTTGCCCGGCGCCACGAACTCCGCGAGCGCCAGCACGGCCATCTGCGGGCCGAGGTCGGAGCCGCCGATGCCGATGTTGACCACGTCGGTGATCGTGTGGTCGCTGCGCACCTTCTCGGCGTAGGCCAGCATGGCGTCGAGCGTGACGTGCACCTCGCGCAGCTCGTGGACCGTCTGGCGGCCGGTGGCCGCGTCGGCCGGCGCGCGCAGCAGCGTGTGCAGCACGGCGCGGTCTTCGGTGTTGTTGATGTGCGCACCCGCGAACATGGCGTCGCGGTGGGCCTCGAGGCCGCATTCGCGCGCCAGCGAGAACAGCAGCGCCTCGGTGCGCGCGTCGATCAGGTTCTTCGACAGGTCGGCGAAGACGTGCGGCGCCTCCTGGCTGAAGCGCGCGAAGCGCCCGGCGTCGTCCACGAAGGCATGGCGAAGGTCGAACTGGCGGCCGGCCGTGTCGAAGCTGGACTGCAGTTGCGCCCAGGCCGGCGCGCGGTCACAGCGCAGGGTCATGGTCATGTTTACTTGCCGCTTTCCTGCATGAGCTTTTCGAGCTTCACGGCGTCGGCTGCGAAGGCACGGATGCCTTCGGCGAGCTTCTCGGTGGCCATGGCGTCTTCGTTGAGCGCGAAGCGGAAGCCGGCTTCGTCGTAGCTCACCTTCTCTGCGTTGCCGCTCGCGGCAGCCTTGGCGTCGAGCGCGTGCGTGAGCGGCTCGTTGCTCGCGGCCAGCTCGGCCAGCAGTTCGGGGCTGATGGTCAGCAGGTCGCAACCGGCGAGCGCCTGGATCTGCCCCACGTTGCGGAAGCTCGCGCCCATGACCTCGGTCTTGATGCCTTGCTGCTTGTAGTAGTTGAAGATTTCACGCACCGACTTCACGCCGGGGTCGTTGGCGCCCGCGCTGGCGGCTTCGTCCCACTTCGCACCGGCCGACTTCTTGTACCAGTCGTAGATGCGGCCCACGAAGGGCGAGATCAACTGCACTTTCGCGGCGCCGCAGGCCACGGCCTGCGCGAACGAGAACAGCAGCGTGAGGTTGGTGCGGATGCCCTTCTGCTCGAGCAGGCGCGCGGCCTCGATGCCTTCCCAGGTGGAGGCGACCTTGATCAGCAGGCGCTTCTCGGTGTCGATGCCCTCGGCCTTGTACAGCGCCACGATGCGCTCACCGCGGGCCACGGTGGCGGCGGTGTCGAACGAGAGGCGTGCGTCGACTTCGGTGGACACGCGGCCCGGAATGATGGAGAGGATTTCGGTGCCGAAGCGCACCAGCAAGCGGTCGATGACCTCGTCGAGCGGCTTGCCGGCCTGGGCCTTCACGGTTTCATCGAGCAGCGGCCGGTACTCGGCCTTCTGCACGGCCTTGAGGATCAGCGACGGGTTGGTGGTCGCGTCCTGCGGCTTGGAAATGCTGAGCTGCTTGAAGTCGCCGGTGTCGGCAACCACGGTGGTCCACTGGCGGAGTGCATCGAGTTGGTTCATGAAATCAATTATCCGGGGAGGGGTGTGACAAGTCCTGCACGCAGTTGCGCGGCGGTCGATGTTTTCATGCGAACCGTAGCACGGGTTTTCGCGAAGCTCCATCGGCCTGCAGCGCGAAGGGTTGTCGGCCGCCCTGCCCTACAGGGGCTGTGGTCCCCGGCTGACGGCAGCCGGCCGCGGCCGAAGGCACTCTGAACCTGACACGGCATCCACGCCGAGAACGACTTTTCCCCAGGAGCCCTCATGACCCCTCGCCCCCAACCCGCCGCCGGCCGCCCCTTCGACGACCGCCGCACCAGCCACGCGATCGGCGCCATGGCCACCGCCTTCGTCGTGGGCGGCGTGGCCACCTGGTACGCGCTGGGTGCCGCACGCACGGCCCGTGCCCGGCCCGCCGGCCCGGCCGACGGCGCCCCGCTGATGCGCGCGCCGCTTCAGGTGGTGGCGCCGGTCGATCTGCACCGCTACGCCGGCGTCTGGCACGAACAGGCGCGGCTGCCCAACCGCTTCCAGAAACAGTGCGCCGGCCCGGTGAGCGCCGAGTACACGCCGCAGCCCGACGGCACCGTGCAGGTGCGCAACCGCTGCGTGCGCGACGACGGCAACTTCGACGAGGCCATCGGCAGCGCGCGCGTGGTGCCCGTGGCCGGCCAGCCCGGCGCGGGGCGGCTGCAGGTGCGCTTCGCCCCCGCGTGGATGGGCTGGCTGCCGCTGGTGTGGGGCGACTACTGGATCCTGAAGCTCGACCGCGACTACCAGGTGGCCCTGGTCGGCACGCCCGACCGTGAGTACCTTTGGGTGCTGTCGCGCGCGCCGCGCCTGGAGGACGACGCGCTGCAGGCCGAGCTGGACTACGCCCGCAGCCTGGGGTTCGACACCGACAAGGTGGTGCTCACCGGCAGGTAGCGCTGCAGTTGCGCCGGCAGCTTGTCGGGCGCGGTGCAGTGGATGGCGTGCCAGCCGAAGGCGCGGGCCATCTCGACGTTGGCGGCCGAATCGTCGATGAACACCGTCTGCTCGGGGTCGAGGCCGTGGCGCATGGCCAGCAGCTCGTAGATCTCGCGCTCGGGCTTGAGGAACTTCACGTCGCCCGAGAACACGCCGCCGTCAAAGCGCCGCATGAAGGCGTGCCGGCGCTCGAGGGCGCGGGCGAACGGCACGGGCATGTTCGACAGGTAGTACAGCCGCAGCGGCTCGCCGGCGTCGCGCTGCACGAGCAGCTCTTCGAGCATCGCGACCGTGACGTCGATCGGCGCCAGCCGCTCCCCGAGCCCGTCGAGCATGGCGTGCAGCGACTCGGCCGGCAGCGCCAGCCGCGCCGACATGCGGGCGATGGCATCGTCCAGCGTGCGGGTGCCGCAGTCGAAGCCGGTCCAGTCGTCGTGATGGAAAAGGGCCCGGCCCAGGGCCGCGGCGGCGGCTTCAGTGGGGGCGTGAGAGGGGAGATGGGCCTGGACCAGCCGTGCCGGCTCCCAGGCGAACAGCACGGCGCCAAGATCGAAAACCACGTTCATGGCGCCATTGTTTCATGCGCCGGGCACCACGCTCACGCCATGGGTTCCGAGCGACAGGGTGGTCTGCGTGCCAGCCGCCAGCGGGCGCGACAGGTCGGTCGAGACCACGAAGACCGGCCCCAGCGGGGTGTCGAAGCCGTATTCGTAGAAGCTGCCCAGGTACGCCGACTTGCGCAGCGTGGCGGGCAGGCCGTCGAGCGCGCCGATGTCCCAGGCCTCGGGCCGCACCGCCACCTTCACCGTCCCGGGCGCCACTGCGTAGCGCGGCTGCAGGCGCAGCGGGCCGAGCGTGACGCTGCCGTCGGCCTGCGCCACGGCCGGGAACACCATCGCCTCGCCCATGAAGCCGGCGACGAACTCGCTCTCGGGGCGGCCGTACAGCTGCTCGGGCGTGCCGCGCTGGGCGATCACGCCGTGGTCCATGACGATGATCTGGTCGCTCACGGCCAGCGCCTCGCTCTGGTCGTGCGTCACGTAGGCCACCGTGAGCTTCAGGCGCTGCTGCAGCGAGCGGATCTCCTCGCGCATCTCGCGCCGCAGGCGGGCGTCGAGGTTGGACAGCGGCTCGTCGAACAGCAGCACCGCCGGTTCGAGCACCAGCGCGCGCGCCAGGGCCACGCGCTGCTGCTGGCCGCCCGACAGCTCACTGGGCAGGCGCTCGTCGAAGCCGACCAGACCCACGCCCCGGAGCGCCTCGCGCGCGCGCACCGTGGCTTCGTCCTTCTTCACGCCGCTCATGCGCAGGCCGTAGCCCACGTTCTCGATCACGTTCATGTGCGGGAACAGCGCGTAGCTCTGGAACATCATGCTCACGTTGCGCTCGCCCGGGCCGAGCGTGGTGACGTCGCGCCCGCCCATGAAGATCGAGCCCGAGGTCGGCGATTCGAGCCCCGCGATCATGCGCAGCGTGGTCGTCTTGCCGCAGCCCGAGGGGCCGAGGATGGTGGTGAGCGTGCCCACGGGCACCTCGAAGCTGATGCCCTTGACGGCCATCGGCCCGTTCTTGTCTGCGCCGTAGCGCTTGGTGACGTTGCGGAATTCGATACCGTTCATGCGGAGAGGCTTTCCATTTTGTGATGCCCTTGATGATTGGGCGTGGCCCCGCGTCTTCCCAACTTGCGCTCTCCGACCACGAACTGCACCAGCGCAATGGCCAGCGACATCAGCACCATGAGCACCGTGCAGTAGGCGAGCGCGATGCCGTAGTCGCCATTGCCGACGCGGCCGATGATGTAGGTGGTGGCCAGTTCGTTCTCGGCCGTGACCAGGAAGATCACGGCGCTCACCGTCGTCATGGCACGCACGAAGCTGTAGACCAGCGCGGCCACCAGCGCCGGCTTGAGCAGCGGCAGCACCACCTTGAACAGGGTCTGCGAGGTCGAGGCGCGCAGCATCAGCGAAGCTTCGTCGAGCGAGCGGTCCAGCTGCTTGAAGGCCGCGGTGCCGGCCCGCACACCCACCGGCAAATTGCGGAACATGAAGCACAGCACGATGATGAGCCCGGTGCCCGTGAGTTCGAACGGCGGCACGTTGAAGGCCAGGATGTAGCTCACGCCGAGCACCGTGCCCGGGATCGCAAAGGCCAGCAGCGCGCCGAACTCGAAGGCGCCCTGCCCCTTGAACTCGTTGCGCGCCAGCAGCCATGCAATGAGCAGGCCCAGCGCCGCGGTGATCGGCGCCGAGATGCCGGCCAGCTTCAGCGTGGTGATCAGCGAGTTCCACGCGGTGCCGGCCCACACCAGCCCGAACTGGCCCCACTCCAGCGCGAAGGCGCTCTTGAAGTGGTTGAGCGTGAAGCTGTAGTCGCGGCCCCAGGTCTGCACGAAGCCGCCCGCGAAGGCGAACAGGTAGACCACGGCGGTGAAGGCGATCCACGGCAGCGCGATGCACTGGATGGTGCGGCGCACGCCGTCGGGCAGCGCCATCGCGATGCCGGCGTCGCCCTTGCCACTCACGGTCGTGTAGTTCTGCTTGCCGAGCAGGCCGCGCTGCAGCGCGAACACGCCGAGCGCGAACAGCGTGAGCACCCAGGCCAGCGACGCGGCACGGCCCTGGTCGTACTGCGCGCCGACGATGGCAAAGAAGATGTCGGTCGACAGCACCGAGAACTGCCCGCCCACCACCACCGGGTTGCCGAAGTCGGCAATGCTCTCGATGAAGCCGACCAGGAAGGCGTTGGCCAGACCGGGCTTGAGCAACGGCAGCGTGACGGTGAAGAAGGCGCGGCGCCGGTCGGCGCGCAGCATCTGCGCAGCCTCCTCCAGGCTGGGCGCGATGCCCTGCACCACGCCGCGCATGATCATGAAGGCGATGGGCGTGAAGGCAAAGAGCTGCGCCACCAGCACGCCCGGCATGCCGTAGAACCAGCGCGTGGGCTCGATGCCGAACACGTTTTCGAGCACCTGGTTGACGATGCCCGCACGGCCGAACAGCAAGATGAGGCCCAGGCCGACGACGAACGGCGGCGTGATGATCGGCAGCAGCGCCAGCACCCGCAGCACGCCCTGTCCGCGCCGGTTGCCGCGCTCGGCCATCAGCGCCATCAGGGTGCCCAGGAAGGTGGTCCCGGCCGCGGTGAGCAGCGCCAGCACCAGCGTGTTCCACGCCACGCCACAGCGCACCCCGCCCGCCAGGCAACCCAGGCCCCAGATGCGCTCGGTGAACACACGCGCCGCGAAGGCCGTGATCGACCATTGCCCGTCTTCGTTGAAGAAGGCACCCGAGAGCGCGCGGCTCACCGGGTAGGCGATGAACAGCGCCATCAGCACGCCGCAGCCGACCACCGACGCAGCCACGAACAGGTCGCCCTTGAACAGGCCGAGCCGCGCGATGCCGAAGGCCGCCAGCAGCACCAGCGCCGTGAGCGCCACGAAGCCGCCCGCGCCGATGCCGAACTGGTTGACGGCCAGCTCGCCGAACTGGGTGTTGAGCGCCGCAACGCTCCAGCCGCGCGCGCCAATGGTGAAGCCCGCCACGGCCAGGCCGATGGCGCCGATCGCGCCGCCCGCCAGCAGCCAACGCCCCTGCGCCTTGCCGGCCGGCAAGGCCGCGCCGACGGCGCACAGCAGCAGCCCGGCCAGCCCGATAAAGAGCCAGCTGCGGCCCTGCGTGGCCGCCTGCATCAGGCCATTGGCGCCCTCTGCACTGCCGAAGACCTGCGGAACGGCTTCGTACCAGGTCGCGTCCTGGATCGCATACCAGGGCAGCAAAAGGCAGGCCGCCAGGCCCAGTGCGACCCAGGCCCAGATCCAGCGCCGCGCGCGCCGGGCGGCGGCCAGGGACGCCGGGTTGGCCGGCGCGCCTTCGTTGGAACGCGCCTGCACTTAGCGCGGCAGCGAGTTGACGTCTTTTTCCCAGCGCGCGATCAGGCGACGGCGCTCGGCGCTGGCGCCGTACTTGGCGTAGTCGTAGTTGATGAACTTGATCTTCTTGAAGTCGGGAATGCGCGGGTCGAGCTTGGCGCTCGCGTTGCTCGGCAGCTGGAACTGCTTGTTGGCGGCGCCCAGCTCCTGCGCGGCGGGCGTGAGCGCCCATTCGTAGAACTTCTTGGCCGCATCGAGGTTGCGCGCGCCCTTGATGATGCTCATGGAGCCGATCTCGGCGCCGGTGCCGTCGGCGGGCGTGATGGTTTCGACGGGGAAGCCCTGCATCTTCTCGCCGGGGCCGTCGTGCACGAAGCTGATGGAGATCGCGGTCTCGCCGCGCGCCACCGCCTTGATCGGGCCGGTGCCCGAGCGCGTGTACTGGCCCACGTTCCTGTGCAGCGCCTTGAGGTAGTCGAAGGCCTTGTCCTCGCCCATGAGCTGCACCAGCGTGGCGATCATGGTGTAGGCCGTGCCGCTCGATGCGGGGTTGGCCACCTGGATGTCGCCCTTGTACTCGGGCTTGAGCAGGTCGGCCCAGGTCTTGGGCACGGGCAGCTTCTTCTTGGCCAGCAGCTCGGGGTTGTAGCCGAAGCCCAGCGGGCCCGAGTAGATGCCCACGGTCTTGTAGCCCGACTGCTTGGCCTGCTGCTGGGCCCAGGGATGCAGCTGCGTGAGCGTGGGCGACTTGTATTCGAGCGTGAGCCCCTGCTCGGCCGCCTGCAGGTGCGGGTCGCCCGTGCCGCCGAACCAGACGTCGGTCTTGGGGTTGTCCTTCTCGGCGATGAGCTGGGCCAGCGCCTCGCCCGAGCCCTTGAGCGCCATGTTGATGCGCACGCCCGTGGTGCGGGCGTAGACGGTGGAGATCACGTTGCACCACTCGGCCTGGACCGAGCAGATGACGTTGACGGTTTGCGCCGACGCTGCGGCCGACAGACCCAGCAGCGCGGCTGCCGTGAAAAGCTTCTTCATTGGTATTCCCCTGCCTCGGCAATAAAAAAAGGCCTTGCGGCCTTGGGTCAGCGTAGCTTTAGTACAGGTGTGCCGAATCGGTAGAAGTACCATCGCGACTGGCACACGGCCTGCTCTGCATCCAGACAAAAGGAAAGTTTTCTCATGAGCTTCGATCTCGTTCTGTTCGGCGGTACTGGCGACCTTGCGTGGCGCAAGCTGATGCCCGCGCTGTTCCAGGCCTTCAGGCACGGCAGCCTGCCGCAGGACGGGCGCATCGTCGGCGTGGCGCGCGACGACCTGTCCGACGACCAGTACCGCGAGCTGATCCAGTCGCGCTTCAGCGCCGTCGAAGGCGCCAAGCGCCCCTCCCCCGAAGAGTTCAAGAAGTTCGCGTCCATGCTGCACTACCTGCGCATGGACCTGTCCAAGCCCGCCGACTACGCCAGCCTGGCCGACCTGCTCAAGCAGCGCGACGCCAAGACGGTCGTGATGTACGTGGCCACGGCGCCCGCGCTCTTCACGCAGGTGGTCGAGCAGATCGCCGCCGCCGGGCTCAACGGCCCGCGCACCCGCGTCGTGCTCGAGAAGCCGCTGGGCCACGACCTGGCCTCCAACCGCGCCATCAACGCCGCGGTGGGCAAGGTGCTCGAAGAAAAGCAGGTCTTTCGCATCGACCACTACCTGGGCAAGCCCTCGGTGCAGAACCTGTTCGCGATGCGCTTCGGCAATGCGCTGTTCGAACCCATCTGGCGCCGCGAGCACATCGCCAACATCCAGATCACCATGGCCGAGGACCTGGGCGTGGAAAAGCGCGGCGCCTTCTACGACCAGACCGGCGCGCTGCGCGACATGGTGCAGAACCACGCGCTGCAGCTGCTGTGCGCCGTGGCCATGGAGCCGCCCATCAACGCGCACGCCGACGCCATCCGCGACGAAAAGCTCAAGGTGCTGCGCGCCCTCAAGCCCTGGACGCCCGAGACGCTCGGCCTGCACGCGGTGCGCGGCCAGTACACGGCCGGCACGGCCTACGGCGAGCGCGTGCAGGGCTACCGCGACGAGCCGGGCGTGAACCCCGACAGCCGCACCGAAACCTTCGTGGCGCTGCGCACCGAGATCGCCAACTGGCGCTGGGCCGGTGTGCCCTTCTACATCCGCACCGGCAAGCGGCTGGCCTCGCGCGACGCACGCATCGAGGTCAACTTCCGCCCCACGCCGCACGCCATCTACCGCGCGCCCGCCGGCAACGTCAACAAGCTGGTCATCAACCTGCAGCCGAAGGACGGCCTGGAACTGCACATGCTCGCGCAGGCGCAGGACAACCGCCAGCGCGGCGGCAACGGCCACGCCAGCGCCGCGCAACTGGCGCCGGTGCAGCTCGACCTGGACTTCGACAAGCGCTTCGGCGCCGAACGCGTGGGCGCCTACGAGCGCCTGCTGCTCGACGTGATCGACGGGCGCCTGAACCTGTTCGTGCGCAGCGACGAGCAGGAAGAAGCCTGGCGCTGGGTCGAGCCGCTCATCGACTCCTGGGAGTCCGACGGCGGTCCGCGCCCTTATGCGGCCGGCACCTGGGGGCCCAGCGCGTCGAGCGCCATGATCGCCCGCGACGGCTTCGCCTGGGGCGAAGAGCAGTAGGACGCCAAGACTGCGCTGTCTTCAACCGAACTGAAGGCAGCGCATGCCGAGCGTGCCCGACTGGAAGCCTTCGTAGACCGTCTTTGCGCGCTCGCCCGGCGCAGCAGCGCCCAGGGCATACAGGAAGGGGAAGTAGTGGTCCGGCGTGGCCACGGCGGTCGACGCCCCCTCCAGTTTCTCGTAGCCGATCAGCGCACGGTCGTCCCGGCCGGCCAGCGCGGCCTTCACCGCATCGTCGAACGACTGCGCCCACGGGCGGCTGGCCTTGAGTCCATCGGGCGTGCCGCGGTCGGTGGCGCGCAGGTTGTGCACCACGTTGCCGCTGCCCATCACGAGCACCCCCTGGTCGCGCAAGGCTGACAGGTCGCGCCCCACCGCATGATGGAACGCCGCCGGCTTGTCGTAGTCGATGCTGAGCTGGAAGACCGGCACGTCGGCCTTCGGGTACAGGTGCTTCAGCACGCTCCAGGTGCCGTGGTCCAGCCCCCACTGCTCGGTGGCGATCACGGGCGTCTGCTTGACGGCGCCGATCGCTTCGCGCGCCAGTGCAGGATGACCGGCCGCGGGGTACTCGATGTCGAACAGCGCCTGCGGAAAGCCGCCGAAGTCGTGGATCGTCTTGGGCCGCGTCTGCACCGTGACCCCGGTCGCGCCCTGGCTGAGCCAGTGCGCCGACACGCTGAGGATCGCCGTGGGGCGCGGCAGCTCGCGGCCCCAGGCGGCGAGGCGGCGCGTGAAGGCGTTGTCCGCCAGCGCGTTCATCGGCGAGCCGTGGCCGATGAAGATGACGGGCATGCGGCGCGCAGGTTGAGTGCCGGCCGCGTGCGCGATCTCGGCCATCGACGCCAGCGCGGCGGTGGCGCCCAGCGCCGAGCCCATGAGAAAGCCGCGGCGGCCGAGCAGGCGGGTCATCGGGGTGGAGGTCATCGTGTCAGGGGGTGTGGGTTCGAGGCCAACCCGGGACTGTGCAGCAGAGTGACGGCAGGGAAAGTGCGTTTACGCACACCGTCCGGCGCAAGGTCCATGCTTCACGGCACGAATTCACGCAGGCGCTCGCCCAACGGCGCCAGAAAATCGCGCAGCAAGGGCTCGCGCATCAGCGTGTCGAGGTAGCCCGGCGCCAGTCGCCCGTTCTCCCCATACACCGCCAGCACGCGCAGGCTCTCTCCGCGCAGCACGGTGGTCGCGTGGACGTCGCCCTGCCGCGCACAGGCGCTCGCCATGTCGCGCAGCAGCGCCGTGGCATCGTCGGCATCGGGCGCCCATTGCTGGCCATAGAGCCGGGCCAGCCGCTGCGCATCGGCGGACGGCACGTCGGGGAAGACCAGTGGCAGCAGATGCTCTCGCACACGGGTCAGCGCCGTCACATCGGTTTCCACGAGTCCCGCGGCGTGGCGGGTCGTCAGTTGGCTGAGACTCATGCCGAGATTGGCCAGCCGCGCACCGCCGCGCACCAGTTCCAGCAGCAGGCCGAGCCATGCGAACCGGCCGAGCGTGGCGTCGAAGCCGAGCCCGCGTTGCCGGATGCGGGGCAGCGACAGCATCAGGCCGCCCATCCACAGCGGTTGTTCATGCGGCAGATGCGCCAGCAGCGCGGCCAGGATCTGGTCGTGCATCTCCGGCAGCCGCTGCATCGGCGGTTCTGCGCCGCCGTCGCGGGTGTACCAGGCGCCGGCCGCCCCGATCTCGGGCGACGCCCGCAGGAATGCGGACTGCACCTGCAGGCGCTCGGGCGCACAGCGCACGGTCGGCGACGACAAAGCCAGCGCGTCGCCGCGCGCCTGCATCAGCCCCCATTGCGCGGCGACGGCCCACCCCATCGGGACGGACGCCTGCAACAGCAGCAACCCGGCCAGCCGCGGATCGGCGGCCATGCGCGCGCGAATCACGTCGACGGTGGCGTCGGTGGAGCCGTCGTCCACCACGATGATCTGGTGCGGTGCGAGGCTTTGCTCGGCGATCGATGCCAGGGCCTCTGCAACGTTCGCCTCGTCGTCGCGCGTCACCATCAAGACCGACACCTGCGAAGCAGGTCCACCATCGTTCAGCGCCTGCTGCCCCACCCATCGCTGCCGAGCCGCCGCGAGATAACGCTGTATCGCACCCGCCAGCACCTCATGCTGCGGCGGCAAGGACTGCAGCGCCCGCGGCCCGGCCATTTCCAGTGCGCGCCGCCGCGGCGCATCGGCCACCAGCGCGCGCACGCGGTCGACCAGCTCGTCCTTCGTGCACCCTTCGACCGCGTCGCGCAGCACCTGCGGAATTTCGGAATGGGGATACAGCTCCGACACCACGGCCTTGCGATGCCGCAGCAGGATCGACAGGCGCGGCAGCTCCACCGTGCTGGAGTGGTCGGCCTTGCGCATGTTCAGCCCGACCTTGGCGCGCGGCAGCAAGGCGTCGCGCTGCGCCGGCGTCCATGCCTTGCCGAAGGGATAGGCCACGCGCAGTCCGGCGGCCGTCAGCGCTTCCAGCACCTGCAGCCGCCGGGGCGTCGTCTCGCCGAAGAAGATGACGTCGATGTCCTGCTGTGCGTCGTCCAGCACTTCGGACTCCGGCACCAGCGGCGTGGCCAGTGGCTCGAAGCCCGGGCCCACGTAGTCGGAGCGGTAGATGCCCAGCGCCGGGTGGTGCACCATGTTCTCGAGGCTGTACTCCCATACGTGGGCGCGCTGCAGCAGCCGTCGATAACCGGGCATCTGCGCGAGCAACTCGGGCAGGGCCGGCTCGAAGTTGACGACGATCGCGTTCGGCGGCAGCTCGTCGTCCGAGGGCAGGCTCAGGCCCATCGCGAAGAAGAAGAGATTGATGTCGTCGTTGTCGACACCCGGCCCCGGCGCGATGCTTGTGGTGTAGCCGAGGCGTTCGCAGGCGAGGCGAAAGCCCTCCATCACCTCCCGCACGTTCTCGTTGCCCAGCGAGCAGAAGCGCAGGTGCGGCCGGTACGGAAAGTCCGCGGGCCAACCCTGCGGACTGCCGCCTTCACTCACAAGCGGCCTTCCTCCACCGCGTGGCAAGCCACCTGCACGCCCTTGAGGCTCAACAGCGACGGCCGCTCCGACGAGCAGCGCGCATTCGCATGCGGGCAGCGCGGATGAAAGGCACACCCCGTCGGAGGGTTCAGCGGGTTCGGCACCTCGCCCTGCACCGGCGTGCGCGCACGGCCGGTGTGCTTCATCTGCGGGATCGCATCGAGCAGCATGCGGGTGTACGGATGCTGCGGCTCGGCGAAGAGCTTCTGCTTGTCCGCCACCTCGACCAGCCGGCCCAGGTACATCACGCCGACCTGGTCGGCCACGTGGCGCACCACCGCGAGGTTGTGCGAGATGAAGAGGTAGGTCAGGCCCTGCTCGCGCTGCAGGTCCTTCATGATGTTGAGCACCTGCGCCTGCACGCTCACGTCGAGCGCCGAGGTGGGCTCGTCGCACACGAGGAACTCAGGCTGCGTGGCGAGGGCGCGCGCGATGGAGATGCGCTGGCGCTGGCCGCCCGAGAACTGGTGCGGGTACTTGCTCATGTCCAGCGGCGAAAGGCCGACCGACTGCAGCAGCTCGCCCACGCGCTGGCGCAGCGCGTCCTTGTCGCTCAGGATGCCGTGCTCGCGCAGCGGCTCGCCGATGATGTCCTCGACGATCCAGCGCGGGTTGAGGCTCGCGTAGGGGTCCTGGAAAATCATCTGGATGCGGCGGCGCAGCTGCCGGCCTTCGGGCGTCTTGAACGCGGCGTGCGCGTCCTGCCCGTCGAACTGCAAGCCGCCGCGGGTCGGCGCATAGAGGCCGACCAGCAGGCGCGCCACGGTGCTCTTGCCACAGCCCGATTCGCCGACCAGCGCAAGCGTCTTGCCGCGCTCGATCGAGAAGCTCACGCCGTCGACCGCGTGCAGCAGCACGCGCGGCTTGCGTTCGAGCACGCGGTTGAGCCAGGGCGGCGAGACGTCGAAGGTGCGCGCGAGGTCGTGCGCGACCACGAGCGGCTCGCCGGTCTTTGCTGCCGCGGCGTCCTTGCGGGGTTCGATCACGGCGCTCATCGGGTCACCTCTGCGAGGGGTTCGGCCGCCTCGGGCGTGGCGCGCTCGCCGGCGGCCAGGGCGTCGTGGTGCTGCGCGGCAATCTCGGCCTGCCTCGCATGCGGGTCGGCGGCGTCGTGCAGCCAGCAGGCGGCGCGCGTGGCGCCCGCGTGCATCAGCTCGGGCCGCTCGGTCAGGCAACGTGCGAAGGTGCGCGGGCAGCGCGGGTTGTAGGCACAGCCGGTGGGAATGGCATTGAGCCGCGGCATGGCGCCGTCGATCTGGTTGAGCCGTTCGCGGTCGCTCGTCATGTCGGGGATCGACGCCATCAGGCCCGAGGTGTAGGGATGCGCGGGCTGGTGGATCACCTCGTGCACCGGGCCGATCTCGGCGATGCGGCCGGCATACATCACGGCCACGCGATCGCAGGTCTCGGCGATCACGCCCATGTCGTGCGTGATGAGCATCACCGCCGCACCACGCTCTTTGCAGACCTGCTTGAGCAGCTGGATGATCTGCGCCTGGATCGACACGTCGAGCGCGGTGGTCGGCTCGTCGGCCACGATGAGCTTGGGCTCGGCCGCGAGCGCCAGGGCAATCACCACGCGCTGGCGCATGCCGCCCGAGAACTGGTGCGGGAAGTGGTCGATGCGCTGTTCGGCGGCGGGAATGCCGGTGTCCTGCAGCAAGCCGATGGCGCGCTTGCGCGCTTCGGATTCATTCACCGGCAAATGCGTGCGGATGGTCTCGATGAGCTGGCGGCCCACCGTGTACAGCGGGTTCAGCGAGGTCAGCGGGTCCTGGAAGATCGCACCGATCTTGCGACCGCGGATGGGGCGCATCGCATCGAAACCGAGGTTGTCGATGCGCTGGCCCTCGAGCAGGATCTCGCCGCCGGCCACGCGGCCCGGCGGTTCGAGCAGGCCGATGATGGCCGCGCCGGTGAGCGACTTGCCTGCACCCGACTCACCCACCACGCCGAGGATTTCTCCGGGCGCGATGTCGAAGGAGATGCGGTCGAGCGCGCGCAGCGTGCCGCGGCGGTTCGGAAATTCGACGACGAGGTCTTTGACCTGGAGCAGCGTCATGGGGGCGTTCTCCTTTTCTGTTCAGCGCAAGCGCGGGTTCAGCGCGTCGCGCAGCCAGTCGCCGAGCAGGTTCACGCTGAGCGCGATGAGCACCAGCATCAGGCCCGGGAACACCGTGATCCACCATTCGCCCGAGAACAGGTACTGGTTGCCGATGCTGATGAGCGTGCCCAGCGAGGGCGAGGTCGGCGGCACGCCGACGCCCAGGAACGAGAGCGTGGCCTCGGTGATGATCGCGGTCGCGACCTGGATGGTGGCCAGCACCATCACCGGCCCCATCACGTTGGGCAGCACGTGGCGCAGCATGATGCGCAGCGGCGCCACGCCGGTGACGCGCGCGGCCTGCACGTACTCCTTGTTGCGCTCCACCAGCGTGGAGCCGCGCACGGTGCGCGCGTACTGCACCCAGCCCGTGAGCGAGATCGAGATGATCAGCACGCCGAAGGCCAGCGATTCGTGCGCGCTCGGAAAGAGCGCACGGCCGACACCGGCGATGAGCAGCGCGACCAGGATGGGCGGGAACGACAGCATCACGTCGCACACGCGCATGAGGAAGGAGTCGAGCCAGCCGCCGAAGAAACCGGCCAGCAGGCCGAGCACCACGCCGACCACGACCGACAGCACCACCGACACCACGCCGACGATCAGCGAGATGCGCGCGCCGTAGATCACGGCCGAAAGAATGTCGCGGCCCTGGTCGTCGGTGCCGAGGATGTATTTGGTGGAGCCGTCGGCGCTCCAGGCCGGCGGCAGGCGGGCATCGCCGAGTTCGAGGGTGGCGAGGTCGAAGGGGTTGTGCGGCGACACCCATCCGGCGAACACCGAACAGAAGACGCACACCAGCGCAATGACGGCGGCGGCAATCGCCACCGGCGAGGTTCGGAAGCTGTAGCCGACATCGCTGTCGAGCCAGCGGGCAAGGGTTCTTTTCATCGCCGGGCCGCGTGGGGGTTATTTTTCATCGTGAGGCAAAAAAGAATGGGCCCGCAAGAAGCGGGCCCATGGTCGGGCCGCTCAGGCAGCGGCCCACGGTCGACTTACTTGATGCTCATCCACTTGAAGTACATGAAGTTGTCGGCCAGTTGCACCAGCTCGACCTTCTTGCTCACACCCCAGGCCAGCGACTGCTGATGCAGCGGCAGGTGGCCGATGTCGTCGGAATGGACCTTGAAGGCTTCCTTGATCATCTCGTTGCGCTTGGCCTTGTCCGACTCGGACTGGATCTTCTTGGTCAGCTCGTCGAGCTTGGGGTTGCAGTAGGCGCCCAGGTTGAACTGACCCGTGCCCTTGTCGTCGGGGCACGAGGTGAGCGAGCTCAGCGCGTTGTGCGAGTCGTAGGTGGTCGGGGTCCAGCCCAGCATGTAGAAGCTGGTGTCGCGGCGCAGGATCTTCGGGAAGTAGGTGCCCTTGGTCTCGGCCACGAGGTTGATCTTGACGCCGATCTTGGCCAGGTTGGCGGCCACGCTCTGGCAGATCTGGCCGTCGTTGACGTAGCGGTCGTTCGGGCAGTTCATCGAGACTTCGAAGCCGTTGGGGTAGCCGGCTTCGGTCAGCAGCTTCTTGGCGGCATCGACGTCGAAGGGCAAGCGCTTGTCCTGCTCGGCGGTCCAGCCGTTGATGCCCGGACCGACGAGCAGCGCGGTGGGCTTGGAGGCGCCGCGCATCACGGTGCGCTGGATGCCGGCGATGTCGATGGCCTGGTAGAAGGCCTGGCGCACGCGCTTGTCCTTGAACGGGTTCTTGCCCTTCACGTTCGAGTACTGCAGCTCGTCGCGCTTCTGGTCCATGCCCAGGAAGATGGTGCGCATCTCGGGGCCGGTGATGACGCGGGCGTTGGGCGCGGCGTTGATGCGCGCGATGTCCTGCACGGGCACGGGCTCCATCACGTCGACTTCGCCGGAGACCAGCGCGGCCACGCGGGTCGCGGGGTTGGCGATGGGCGAGAAGACGATCTCCTGCGCGTTGCCGTCGATCTTGCCCCAGTAGGTGCCGTTGCGCGTGAACACAGTGCGCACGTTGGGCTGGCGTTCACGCACGCGGAACGGGCCGGTGCCGTTGGCCTTGAACGAAGCGGTGTTCTCGATGCCCTTGCGGCGGTCGACGGGCTTGGTGGCCTGGTTTTCCTCGCACCACTTCTTGCTCATGATCATGGTGAGCGAGATCACGTCGGGCAGGATGGGGAACGGGCCGTTGGTTTCGATTTCGACGGCGAGGTCGCCGACCTTGCGCACGGCCTTGATGTCGCTGAGCGTGGCGCGCATGTCGGAGCCGTCGCCCTGCGCACGCGCAAAGCTGAACACCACGTCGTCGGCGCTGAACGGCGTGCCGTCATGGAACACCACGCCCTTGCGCAGTTCGAAGCGCCACACGTTCGGCGAGGTCTGCTTCCAGCTCGTGGCCAGCAGCGGCGCCAGGCTCAGGTCCTTGTTGCGGCCCACGAGAGTTTCATAGACGTTGGCGGTGACGCTCAGTTGCAGCGACTCGTTGAGCGAGTGCGGGTCGAGCGACAGGGCGTCGCCCTGGTTCGCGATGCGGATGGTCTGCGCGCTGGCGACCATGCTGACGGCGCTCAGAGCGCACAGGACAGCGACCGCAGCCGCTTGCTTCTTGAAACTCATGGGAACACTCCTCGGGTTGAAATCGAACACATCACGGCGCCGCGGTAGCGGCGGCTTTCCCTGGCTGCTGGCTGCGGGTAGCAGCCAGCGGCATGCCCTGCTCGATCAGGCCCGCATGCAGTGCGGCGCCCAACGGCAGGATCTCGTCGTTGAAGTCGTAGCGGCTGTTGTGCAGGAAGGCGCCGCTGCGGACGTCCTGGCCGATGCGCAGATAGGCACCGGCCTTCTTCTGCAGCATGAAAGAGAAATCTTCGGCGCCCATGCTGGGCTCCATGTTGCGGTCGACGTTCTTCGCGCCGACCAATGACTCGGCCACGTCGGCCGCGAACATCGCCTCGGGGGCGGTGTTGATGGTGGCCGGGTAGATGCGTTCGTATTTGATCGTCGCGGTCGCGCCAAAGCCGGCGGCAATGGCCGTGCACAGCTCGCTCAGTCGCTGCTCGACCTGCGCCTGCACGCGCGCACTGAAGGTGCGCACGGTTCCGACCAGCGTGGCCTCGCCCGGGATCACGCTCATCGCGCCGAGGTCGCCGGCCTGCACGGCGCAGATGCTGACGACGGCCGCGTCGATGGGACGCACGCTGCGCGACACGATGGTCTGCGCCGCGGTGATGATGTGCGCAGCCACCACGACGGGGTCGATGGTCTGGTAGGCGTGCGCGCCATGGCCGCCCTTGCCCTTGATCTCGATCGTCACGCGGTCGGCCGCGGCCATCATGGCGCCGCGGTTGATGCCGACGGTGCCAGCGGGCATCGCGGGCCAGTTGTGCATGGCGTAGACCGCATTCACCGGGAAGCGGTCGAACAGGCCGTCTTCGATCATCACGCGCGCACCGGCAAAGCCTTCTTCGCCGGGCTGGAAGATCAGCACGGCGGTGCCGTCGAAGTCGCGCGTCTCGGCCAGGTAGCGCGCGGCGCCGACGAGCATGGCGGTGTGGCCGTCGTGGCCGCAGCCGTGCATGAGGCCGTCGTTGGCGGAGCGCCAGCCGAAGTCGTTGTCCTCGCGCATGGGCAGCGCGTCCATGTCGGCGCGCAGGCCGATCATGCGGCCGCTGGCCGTCGACTTGCCGCGGATGACGCCGACGACGCCGGTCTTGCCGATGCCCTCGTGGATCTCGTCCACGCCGCAGGCGCGCAGCGCCTCGCGCACACGGCCCGCCGTGTAGACCTCTTCGAAGCCGAGCTCGGGGTGGGCGTGCAGGTCGCGGCGAAAGGCCGTGATCTCGGGGTAGAAGCTGGCGATGTGCGCGAAGGCCCGGCCGGAGGCCTGCAGGCGCGGCGTAGTGGCAGCTGTTGGGGCGCTCACCTCAATGGCCTCCCGCCTTGCCCACGCGCAGCCGGGGATCGACCACGAAGTACAGCAGGTCGACCACGAGGTTGATCACCACGAAGATCAGCGCGATCAGGCACAGGTAGGCAGCCATCACCGGGATGTCCGCGAAGGTCACGGCCTGGATGAAGAGCAGCCCCATGCCGGGCCACTGGAACACCGACTCCGTGATGATGGCAAAGGCGATCAGGCCGCCGAGCTGCAGGCCCGTGATGGTCATGACCGGCACCAGCGTGTTCTTGAGGGCGTGGCCAAAGTGGATCGCGCGGTTCGACAAGCCCCGTGCCCGTGCGAACTTGATGTAGTCGGTGCGCAGCACCTCGAGCATCTCGGCGCGCACCAGCCGCATGATCAACGTGAGCTGGAAGATCGCCAGCGTCACCGCCGGCAGGATGATGTGGTGCCAGCCATCGGCCTTGAACAGGCCGCTGGTCCACCAGCCGAACTGCACGGTATCGCCGCGCCCGAAGCTCGGGAACCAGCCCAGCGTCACGGCGAAGACGAGGATCAGCAGGATGCCGATCAGGAAGGTGGGCAGCGACACGCCGAGCAGCGACACGGTCATGAACACCTGGCTCATGAAGGTGCCACGGCGCAGGGCGGTGTACACGCCCATCGGGATGCCGACGAACAGCGCCAGGGCCGCGGCCACCAGGGCCAGTTCGAGCGTGGCCGGGAAGCGCTCGCCGATCAGGCGCGACACCTTGGCGCCCTGGCGCAGGCTCAGGCCGAACTCACCTTGTGCGGCATTGACGAGGAAATGCCAGAACTGCACGAAGAAGGGTCGGTCGAGCCCCAATGCGGCGCGCATTTCACGGATCTGGTCGGGCTTGGCGTCTTGTCCCAGCAGGAACACGACCGGGTCGCCGACATATTGAAAGAGGAGGAAGGCAATGAACGCAACCGCGATCATCACGATCACGGCCTGGATCAGGCGGCGCAGTACAAAGGCAGTCATTCAGCAACAAGAGTGATCGCGGCATGCTAGCAGTGCAAACAGCGTGCCCGCACGGGGGTTCCCCGGGGGTGGAGGCGCAATTTTTACGAGTGAGAACAGGCGCGCCCCAATGAAAAAAGCCACCCGGCTTGCGCCGGGTGGCTTTTGAGTCTTTCGATTCGAAGCTGGCTTACGCCAGCATCAAATTAGAAAGCGTGACGGATACCGAAGTCGTAGCCGGTCGAGGTCTTCGGGGTGAAGCCACCCGTGGTCACGAAGTTCGGGCCGCCAACGGTCAGCGAAGCACCGTTCTTGTTGCTCACGCGAGCAACGGTAGCGTACAGAGCCGTGCGCTTCGACAGGTTGTGCACGTAGCCGATAGCCAGCTTGTTGGCCTTCGGGTCAGCCAGACGCGGCTGGAACAGCACGTCGGGCTGGTTCAGGTCGTACTTGACTGCCGAGTACGAAGCGCGGATCAGGCCAGCACCGACCGGCACGGTCACGCCGAGCAGGTAACCGGTCAGGTCCGTGTCAGCACGGCCGCCAGCGAACGGGGTGACTTCGTAGTCACGCTTGTTCTTGGCGCGCGACAGTTCACCGAACAGCTTCACGGGACCGAAGTCGTACGAAGCGCCCAGGTTCAGCGTGTTGACCTTGTCGGTCGTGCCGGGGTAGTAGTTGTCACCCACGGTGCTGCTGCCGTAAGCCAGAGCCACGTCCAGGGGGCCGTTGGCGTAGCCGAAGCGACCGCCGACGTAACGACCTTGACGCTGGCTGTTAGCCACATCAGGCGTTGCCAGGCCAGGGCTGTACTTGGTCTTCTCAGCGAAGCCGTACATCACTTGACCGTAGAAACCACCCAGGTTCGGCGGCAGGAAGTAGCCGATCGTGTTGCTGGCGCGCACGTAGTTGTTTGCACCGACGTTGGCGAACGGGCCGACGCTAGCCGTGGGGCTGCCGAAGCCGCCGAACGAGCCATTGGCCGTCGAGATCAGGTTGGTGCCAACGCCGTTGGTGCCGAACGGATCGAACACGGTGTCGTTCCAGAACGTCGGGGTGTAGTCACGACCCAGGCGGATTTCACCGAAACCACCCGACAGGCTCACGGTCGAACGACGTGCGAACGTCGCGACACCTTGGCTGCCGTCGTCGTTGCTGATCGGAGCTTCGAGCCAGAAGCTGGCTGCCAGGCCACCACCGAGGTCTTCCGTACCACGGAAGCCCAGACGGCTGGAGTTGTAGCCCGAGTTAGCCAGTTCGCGACGGCTTGCCTTGACGCTGCCCTTGTTCAGGTAGAACGGGTTCAGGAAGGTGGCACCGTTCAGGTCACGCGAGGTGGACGAGTAGCCGCTGATCGACGCGTCGACCACACCAAACAGCGTGACGGACGACTGAGCCGAGGCAACACCGGCAACAGCCAGGGCAGCCAGAGCAACTAGAGATTTTTTCATTGCAAGTTTCTCCAAGGTTAAACATAGGGCTCCGGTGCGAAGGGCTCACCGTGACTGGCACTTAGTGCTCCCACCGGACCCCGGGCCAACCTCCTTTTGGGAAGTTGATGCTATTGCACCAGAGCCGCTGCGGCAGGGCAAAACAAATCGCCCTAAATCTTGGAAGCCCCGTGTGTTTCGTTGCAGTCGTGCAACAAAGGACTTAGACAGGTGGTTTTGCCACGATATGAAACGAAATGTGCCCTCCTTGCATCGCTGGACAGGTGCGTTCAAATAGAGCCATGACTGCCCTGCTCGACCCCGCCCTGACTGCCGCCGATGCGGCTTTGCGCACGCTTTTTGCTCGATCTCACGCCACCCGGGCGCTTCCGCCCGCGATCCAGCCGCAAGGTGAATTGAGCGAGTCGGAGCGCCGCGAAGCCGGGGCGCTGATGCGCGTGAACCATGTCGGCGAGGTGTGCGCCCAGGCGCTGTACACCGCCCAGGCCGCCGTGGCGCGGGACCCGGCGCTGCGTGCGCACTTCCTGGAAGCCGCGCATGAAGAAACCGATCACCTGGCCTGGACCCGGCAACGGCTGGACGACCTGGGTGCCCGACCGTCCCTCCTGAACCCGCTCTGGTATGCAGGAGCCTTCGGGCTCGGACTGGTTGCCGGACGCCTGGGCGATCCCCTGAGCCTCGGCTTTGTCGCCGAAACCGAACGGCAGGTGGAAGCGCACCTCGAAAGCCACCTGGACCGCCTGCCGCCGACCGATCACGCCTCCCGCGCCGTGGTCGAGCAGATGAAGATCGACGAAGCCCGCCATGCCACGCAAGCCGTCGACGCGGGCGCCGCGGAACTGCCGGCCCCAGCCAAGGCCCTGATGCGCCTGGCGTCCCGGGTCATGACGACCGTCGCGCACCGGATTTAAGGCCCAGCGCGCCGCCACCCGGCGTTTCAGGTCTCGATCAGGTCGAAGCTGGTCGTGATTTCCGCCGTCTTCGCCAACATGATGCTGGCGGAGCAGTAGGTTTCGTGGCTCAGCGCGATCGCCCGCTCCACGGCGGTGGCCGGAATGCCCTTGCCCGCCACGGTGAAATGCATGTGGATCTTCGTGAAGACCTTGGGGTCCTTTTCCGCGCGCTCGCTGGTCAACTTCACACTGCAGCGTTCGACGCGATGGCGCCCCCTCTTCAATATGAGCACCACGTCGTAGGCCGTGCACCCGCCCGTGCCCGCAAGCACGGTTTCCATCGGCCGCGCCGCCAGGTTCTGGCCGCCGTTCTCGGGCTTGGCCGCGTCCGGGGCGCCGTCCATCATCAGCACGTGGCCGCTGCCAGTCTCGGCCACGAAGCCCATGGCCGATCGGGTGCCTGCGTCACCGGTCCAACTTACTGTGCATTCCATGGTGTTTCAGCTCCAATTGGGATGAATTGGTGCGCAAAAGTGCACGCCAACATCGGTTTGTGTGTGGGAAAAGCATCGCCTGCTTGTTGCATCGCAACAAAGGGTGGGTATACTCTATTTCATTGCTGCGCACTTCATGGTGCGCACCCAGTTGTCTCCTCCACCCTTCCAATTGGTGGATTTAGCCCCGAGTTGCAAAACTCGGGGCTTTTTTCTTTGTGCGTCCCATGACGGCGCCACTCTAGCCGCCACCCCTGAAAGGGCAGCTGCTCTGGCTGCCCTGGCTGTTGCCGGTGTTGCCTCGGCTCAGTCGTCCGTCACGCTGTTTGGTGTGGTCGACGCGTCGATCAGCGGCTACTCGTCCACCTCGCGTGACCTGGGCAACGGCGTCACGTACGACAAGCTGGGCTTCCCCATCTACAACCCGTTCTACGTGAACCGCGGCAGCGTCAAGGCAAGCCGCCGCGAACTGGCCCACTCGGGCTACAACTCCAGCCGCCTGGGCTTCCGTGGCACGGAAGACCTCGGTGGTGGCCTGGCCGCCAGCTTCTGGCTCGAAGCGCCCATCAGCAACGACGATGGTCAGACCGGCGTCTCGACATTCACGCGCCGTTCGACCGTGAGCCTCTCGGGCGGTTTCGGTGAAGTCCGCCTCGGCCGCGACTACACCCCGACGTTCTGGAATGACACCGTGTTCGATCCGTTCGGCACCAACGGCGTGGGCACCAACCTGGTCAACACCGCCAACGGCGCGTTCGGCGGCTTCACCGGCTACGCCGACGGCAAGAAGCTCCCCGATGCCCTCAAGAACGTTCCGCAACTCCCCGATGCGGGTGGCAGCACCTATGCGCGCGCCGGCAACAGCATCGGCTACTTCCTGCCGCCGAACCTGGGTGGTTTCTACGGTCAAGTGATGTACGGCTTCAGCGAGAAGACCAAGTACAGCCCTGGCCTGGCTACGCCTTCCACGGACAACACGTCGCGCACCGGCCGTTACATCGGTGGCCGCTTCGGCTACGCCAACGGCCCGCTGGACGTTGCGCTGGGTTACGGGAGCAGCACCGTGGGCGACCAGTTCTACGTCGGCACGACCACCAAGGTCAACACGCTGAACCTGGGCGCTTCGTACGACTTCGGTCCCGTGAAGCTGTTCGGTGAGCTGTCGCGCGCCAAGAACAAGGTCGACTACGAAGTCGAACCGTACCTCGGTGGCCGTCCGGACATCGATCTGACCGGCTATCTGCTCGGCGTGACCGTGCCGGTCGGTGCTGGCCTGATCCGCGCTTCGTACTCGAGCGTCAAGTACGACGAGAACCTCGTTGCCCGCAACCCGTGGGAAGTGCTGCCCGCCGACAAGAAGGCCAACAAGCTGGCGATCGGCTACGTGCACAACCTGTCGAAGCGCACGGCCCTGTACGCCACCGTTGCTCGCGTGAGCAACAAGAACGGTGCAGGTCTGACCGTTGGCGGCCCGTCGTTCGTGACCACGGGTGGCTTCACCCCGAAGACCTCGACCGGCTACGACTTCGGCATCCGTCACGCCTTCTGATCGATCGCGGCTCGATTCCCATGCTGGCCCACGCCAGTTTGAATCAAGAGGCCCTCAAGCCGCCCGGCTCACGCCGGGCGGCTTTTTGTCCTTCTTCAACTCACCCGGCCACGCCTGCTCTGCAGCAGCCCCACATTCATTTCTCCGCTCAACACCGATGCGTAGAAACGCTCGACCATGTTGACGCTCGTGCGTGCATTGCGCGCCAAGGTCAGCATGTCGATGCCCTGCCCATACAAGAGCCGCAACGTGATGGCGGTATGGCGCAGGCAGTACAGCGTCCTCGATTGACCCAGCGGCCCCTTTTCGAGCCCCGTCTTTTCGAGCACCCAGTGAAAGAAGAAATTGAGAACCGCCAGCGCGTGCTCGCGGTTCTTCAGGTGCGGCATGAAGATGTAGTCTTCCGCCCCACCGAAGCCATGCGTCTCGCGGTACGTGCGCAGGCATTCATAGACACGAACGGCAGGTCGCAGGCTCACGATGGGCTGGCTGTGCCGCTTGGTCTCCGGCAGATTCATCCGCAGGTAGACATGCTTGCCTCGCACCACCTCGATGTGCTTGTGCTTCATGAGCTTGATGTCGCTGGGACGCACGAAGGTGTTGACCATCCAGCGGATCAGCCAGGGCAGCTCGTCGGGCATGACGAGCAATTCGCGTGCGATCCAGAAACGTTCGCCGGCCGTCAGCCGGTCCAGCACCGGGTGCGAATGGCCGCGCAAGCTGCGCGCCGCCGCGATCAGTGCACGGTACTCCGCCACGCTGAAGCTGCCGCGCGGCTGGCTGCGCACCTTGACCTTCGGAAACACGGGGGCCTCGCGCAATGCACCGACGTGCACGCCATGCATGACCACCTTGCGCAGCAGCACAAGGTACTGCGCGATCGTCGTGCTGGTGAAACCTTGTTCGCCGAGGTGATCGATCAGGCGCTGCACGTCTGCGGTCGCGAACACAGCCGCCGGCACATTGCCCAGCAACGGAACGATGTGCGCACGCAATCTGTTGCCCATGACTTGCCATGTGGGCCGTCCGATTTCGCCGCGTTGCACGCGCGCGGCCTCGGCCTGCATCAGTCCTTTCGAAAGGTCACTGACAGAAACTGATAACAAATTCTGCCCAACTGTTAGCGAATTAGCGGGCGTATGAATCGCGGGATAGGTGCGCGCAAAAAACCGGAATCATTTGCAGCAGGAGCCTTGCGGAATAGGTTTATGACATTTGTGTCCATGCCATTCCCCGCATGCAATACCGATGCCTCTTATGATTGATGGTTAGCAAATGAAAACTCCCTGGAAAAGATCTTGCGCAATGCACCCGTTACTGCGGCCTTAACGCCCGCCGACTATCTCAGAAAAATCCTCAATGCGCGGGTCTACGACGTGGCTGTCGAGTCTGCGTTGGAGAAGGCGCGCGCGCTCAGCGAGCGGCTCGGCAATACCGTATTGCTCAAGCGCGAGGACCAGCAACCCGTATTCAGTTTCAAACTGCGCGGTGCCTATAACAAGATGGCGCACCTGAGCAAAGCGCAATTGGCGAGCGGTGTGATTTGCGCATCGGCCGGCAATCACGCGCAAGGCGTTGCGCTCGGTGCGCGCAAGCTCGGCACGCGCGCAGTGATCGTGATGCCCGTGACCACGCCGCAATTGAAGATCGATGCGGTGCGTGGTTTCGGCGGCGAGATCGTGTTGCACGGCGACAGCTATTCCGACGCCTACCTGCACGCGCTCGAATTGCAGGCGCAACAGAACCTAACCTTCGTCCACCCGTTCGACGATCCCGATGTCATCGCAGGCCAGGGCACCATCGCGATGGAGATCCTTCGCCAGCACCAGGGCCCGCTCGATGCGGTGTTCGTGGCGATCGGCGGCGGTGGTTTGATCTCCGGCGTGGCCAACTACATCAAGGCCGTGCGGCCCGAGATCAAGGTGATCGGCGTCCAGATGAACGACTCCGACGCGATGATGCAATCGGTCGCCGCGCACCAGCGCGTGAACCTGCCCGACGTCGGCCTGTTCTCCGACGGCACGGCCGTCAAGCTGGTCGGCGAGGAAACCTTCCGCATCGCGCAGAACCTGGTCGACAGCTACATCTCGGTCGACACCGATGCCGTGTGCGCCGCGATCAAGGACGTGTTCGTCGACACGCGCAGCATCGTCGAGCCGGCCGGTGCGCTGGCCGTGGCGGCGATCAAGCAGTACGCCGCCGAGCATGGTCGCCAAGGCGAGACCTACGCAGCGATCCTGTGCGGCGCGAACATGAACTTCGACCGGCTGCGCTTCGTGGCCGAGCGGGCCGAGGTCGGCGAGGAGCGCGAGGCGCTGTTCGCCGTGACCATCCCCGAAGAGCGCGGCAGCTTCCGTCGTTTCTGCGAACTCATCAGCGAGTTGCCTGCCGGCGGTGCGCCGCGCAACGTGACCGAGTTCAACTACCGCATCAGCGACGCGGCCAAGGCCCACGTGTTCGTCGGCCTCACGACCTCGGCGCGTGGCGAGTCGGCCACCATCGCGAAGGTCTTCATCGAACACGGCTTCGACGCGCTCGACCTCACGCACGACGAACTCGCGAAGGAGCACCTGCGCCACCTGGTCGGCGGCCGCACCGGGCTGGCGCACGACGAGCGCCTGCTGCGCTTCGTGTTCCCCGAGCGTCCGGGTGCGTTGCTCAAGTTCCTGAGCCTGATGCGGCCGAACTGGAACATCAGCCTGTTCCACTACCGCAACCAGGGCGCCGACTACGGGCGCATCCTCGTGGGCCTGCAGGTGCCGGCCGAAGAGTCGGCCGCCTTCGACAGCTTCCTCGAAACGCTGGGCTATCCCTGCGTCGAGGAAACGGCCAACCCGGCCTACCGCCTGTTCCTCCAGGCCTGAAGCAAAGAAGAGAAGAGAAAGAAAGAGACCGCTGCGCTTACTGCGCGGGGGTCTGCGCCTGCGGCGGCGGCTCCATCGCGGCGCCCGCCAGTGCCGGGGGCTGCTGAGGCGGCATCACCACCGCCGGCATCGTGGCCGGCAACAGCCCGGCCGGCGCAGGTGACTGCATCGTGGGCAGACCGGCAGGCGGCGTCGGAAGCCCCATGCTCAGTGGCGCACGCACTGGCAGCTGCAGCGTGAACGCCGCCGGCCCGTCGCGCTGGGCACCGAGCGTCGCCGCGCGCACGCCCACTGACTGCAGCACATAGCTCTCGCCGACCTTCGAACCCACGCGAAACGGCCGCGGCGGTTTGCCGTCGATCGAGATCAACGCCGCGCCCTGGTTCGACGGGTCCGCCACCACGCCCGACAGCGCGAAGCGGCTCGCGGCCTCCGGCGCCACGGGCGCGTTCGACGTCACCGTGACCACGCCCAGCAACCGGGCCACCGCCTCGGCATCGGCCGCGACCGGCGCGCGCGGCATCGTGGCCGCAGCGGCCACGGCGTCGGCCGGCGACGCCAGCCGCAGCGCCCAGAACACCGCGGCGCCTGCGGCCAACGCCCAAAGCCCCGTCGTTGCAAGTGGGGCATGCCAGCGGGCTGCGGAGTAAGGACTTGTCATGGCCGCGGATTATCATGCAGCGCGCTTACTGCCTCATGTCCCCGCAAGCTATGAACAAACTCCTTCGTTCCGTCTCCCGCACCGCCCAGCGCGGCTTCACGCTGATCGAACTCATGGTGGTGCTTGTCATCATCGGCGTGCTCGCTGCGCTGATCGTGCCGAACGTGATCGAGCGCGCCGACGACGCCCGCGTCACCGCCGCCCGCACCGACATCAACAACCTGATGCAGGCGCTCAAGCTCTACCGCCTCGACAACCAGCGCTACCCGACCGCCGAGCAGGGCTTGCAGGCGCTGCTGACCCGCCCCACCGCGGGCCCGGCCGCGCCCAACTGGAAGCCCTACGTCGAGAAGCTGCCCAACGACCCCTGGGGCCACCCGTACCAGTACATGAACCCGGGCATCAAGGGCGAAATCGACGTGCTCTCCTTCGGCGCCGACGGACAGAGCGGCGGCGAGGGCAAGAATGCCGACATCGGCAGCTGGCAGTAAGCGCATCGCCCCCGGCCGCGTGGTGCTGCCACCGCCTCGCGCAGCGCGCGGCTTCACGCTGCTGGAGCTGATCGTGGTGATCGCGATCATCGCCATCGCGACCGCCGGCGTCAGCTTCGCGATGCGCGACACCAACGCCGCCGCGCTCGATCGCGAGGCCGACCGCCTCGCCGCCCTGCTCGAATCGGCCCGCGCCCAGTCGCGCGCCAGCGGCGTCATGGTGCGCTGGCGCCTCGTCGAAGGCGGCGGCTTCGTCTTCGACGGCCTGCCGGCCGACGCCCTCCCCACCGGCTGGACCCACGCCGGCATCACGGCCCAGCCCCTGCTGGGCGGCGGCACGCCGGTGGCGGCGCTGCAGCTCGGGCCCGACCCCATCATTCCGGCGCAGCAGGTCATGCTGCACAGCGAAGGCCCGCCCGCGCGCATGCTGCGCGTTGCCACCGACGGGCTGCGGCCCTTCACCGTGTTCGCCGTGCCATGAGACAACGGCTGCGGCGCACCGCACGCCACCGCGGCTTCACACTGATCGAGGTGCTGATCGCACTCGGCATCGTCGCGCTCGCGCTCGCGGCGGGCTCGCAGGCCACGATGTCGCTCACGCGCAATGCGCAGCGCCAGTCCGACCTCGTGCTGGCCGGCCTGTGCGCCGAAAACGAACTCGCCAAGGCGCGCCTGTCGCGGCAGATGCCGGCCGTCGGCGACTCGGGCTCGATCTGCCTGCAGGCCGGTCTCACCTTCCTCGTGACAACCACGACGGTGCCCACGCTCAACCCAAATTTCCGGCGCGTCGACGTGCAGGTGCGCGACGAAGGTAGCGCGCCGCTGCTGCGCGTGTCGACCGTGGTGGGGCGCGTCTGATGACGAAGCCTTCGCGCGCACGCGGCTTCACGCTGATCGAGCTGCTGGTCGCCATCGCCGTGATGGCGTTGCTCGCCCTCGTGAGCTGGCGCGGCCTGGACAGCATGTCGCGCGCCACCACGCAGAACCAGCAGCGCGCCGACGCGGTGCTCACGCTGCAGGCCACGCTCGCGCAGTGGAGCGCCGACCTCGACGCCATCACCCTGCTCGCGCAGACCCGCCCGATCGACTGGGACGGCCGCGTGCTGCGCATGACGCGCCGCGGCAGCGACACCAGCACGCCGACCGTGCAGGTCGTCGCCTGGACGCTGCGCCCCGGCGCGGACGGCACACGCTGGCGGCGCTGGCAGTCGGCGCCCTTCGCCACGCGCGGCGAATGGGTGCAGGCCTGGAACCTCGCGGCCGCGTGGGCACAGGATGGCGCCGCCCCCACCGGCGGCGCCACCGATGTCGCGCTGATGCCCGTCAACAGCTGGCAGCTCGCGTACTTCCGCAACAACGCCTGGGTGCCGGCAGAACCGCTGCCCGTGGCGGCGGCGAACCCGTCCAACCCGGCCGGTGCGCTCATCGCGATGCCCGACGGCGTGCGGCTGGTGCTGAACCTGCCGCCCGGCGACGGGCTCTCGGGCACGCTCACGCGCGACTGGGTGCGCCCGACGCTCGGGGGGCCGCGCTCATGACCGCGCCGCAACGCCATCGCGTGGCAAGCACGCGCCGCCAGCGCGGCGCCGCGCTGCTCGCCGCCATGCTGACCGTGATGCTGGTCGCCACCTTTTCCGCCGCCGCGCTCTGGCAGCAATGGCGCTCGGCCGAAGTCGAAGGCGCCGAGCGCGCGCGCGTGCAGGCGGCCTGGGTGCTGATCGGCGCGCTCGACTGGTCGCGCCTGATCCTCGGCGAAGACGGCCGCGCCGGCGGCCCCGACCACCTCGGCGAGCCGTGGGCCGTGCCGCTCGAAGAGGCCCGCCTCACCAGCTTCCTGTCGGCCGAAAAGAACGTGGCGAGCGACAACCTCGAAGGCCTGCCCGACGCCTTCCTGTCGGGCCGCATCGTCGACGCGCAGTCCAAGCTCAACGTGCTGTCGCTGGTGGATGCCGGCAAGCCGGTGCCGGCCAGCGTCGCCACCTTCACGCGCCTCTTCAACCTGCTGGGCCTGCCGGCCGGCGAACTGACCCAGATGACCGCGCGGCTCGCGAGCGCGCTGCACACCGGCAGCACCGACGCGGCGTCAGGCGGTGGCGGCAGCGACGCCAGCGCCGACACCGGCGCCGCCCCCCTGATGCCGCAGGAAGTCGCGCAGCTGGTGTGGCTCGGCCTCTCGCCCGCCACCGCCGCCGCGCTCGAGCCCTACGTGACGATCCTGCCGGAGCGCACCACGCTCAACCTCAACACGGCCAGCGCCGAGGCCATCAGCGCGAGCGTCGAATCGCTGGGCATCGCCAGCGCGCGCCAGCTGGTGGAGCGGCGCACGCGGTCGTTCTTCAAGAACATCGAGGAAGCCAATGCCGGCCTGCCCAGCGGCGGCTCGCGCTTCAACGCGGCCCAGCACGGCGTGGGCACCCAGTATTTCGAGGTGTATGGCCGGCTGCGGCTGGACCGCACCTGGGTCGAGGAGCACTCGCTGCTCTTTCGCAAGGGCCTGGCCGTGACCACCGTCTGGCGCACCCGTGGCGCGGGCGCCACCCTGCCCCCGGCAAAACCCTGACGCCGCTTTCCTTTTCTCTGATCAAAACACCGTCAAACGCACGTAGTCTCTGCAAGGTATGCTATTCAAACAATAGCAACAACTTGTAAGCCACCCTCCTACAATCACCGGCTTTTCCGACACCCCCCCGACATGACCCCGCTGCTGCTCCTTGCCCCCCTCCCTCCGGCCGATGCCGCGGGCGAGTACGACTGGGCCCAGGCCGGTGAGGACGGCATCGCCCTGCGCGACCAGGGCCGTGCGCTGCTGGCACTGCTGCCGTCGGGCCCCGAGGTCACGCTCGGCATCCCGTCCACGGCGCTCTCGTGGCACCGCGTCACCTTGCCCAAGGGCAGCATGGGCAGCACCTCGAAGCTGCGCGCCGTGCTCGACGGCCTGCTCGAAGAGCACCTGCTCGACGACCCGGAAGCCCTGCACTTCGCGCTCGCGCCCGACGCCAAGGCCGGCGAACCGGTATGGGTCGCGGCCTGCAACCGCATCTGGTTGCGCAGCGTCTTGCAGGGGCTCGAAGCCGCCGGCCGGCGCGTCGTGCGCATCGTTCCCGAATTCACGCCGCAGCCGGCCGACGCGCCGCCGCTGCTGCAGGTCACGGGCGAGCCCGAGGCGCCGCAACTCACGGTCTGCGACGGCGACGGCGTGGTCTCGCTGCCGCTGGCCGGCGCGGGCCTGGCCCTGTCGAACGGCCTGCCGCTGGACACGGCCGTCATCACCACCGAACCCGCCGTCGCCGAAGCGGCCGAGCACCTGCTGCAGCGCCGCGTGCCGATCGTGCAGGCGCCGCAGCGCTGGCTGCACGCCACGCGCACGCCCTGGGAGCTCGCGCAGTTCGACCTCGCCGTGACGGGCCGCGCGCGCGCCGGCAAGAAGTTCGCCTCGGTGTTGCAGACCCTGCGTTTCGCACCCGAATGGCGCGCCGCGCGCTGGGGCATCGTGGTGCTGCTGTTGACGCAACTCATCGGCCTGAACGCCTGGGCCTGGAAGGAGCGCAACGCGCTCGAGTCCAAGCGCCAGGCCACGCGCGCCATCCTGACGCAGACCTTCCCCTCGGTGAAGATCGTGGTCGACGCGCCGCTGCAGATGGGCCGCGAGGTCGCCGCGCTGCAGCAGGCGGTGGGCGACGTGGCACCGAGCGATTTCGAACCCATGGTCGGCGCCATCGCCGCCGCCCTGCCGCCCGGGCGCTCCCCGAGCGCCATCGACTTCAGCGCCGGCCAGCTGCGTCTGCGCGGCCTCGGGCTGCAGCCGCAGGAGGTCACGCAGATCACCAGCGCGCTGTCGCCGCGCGGCTACCAGGTGCGCACCGAAGGCGACCTGCTGCTGGTACAGGCCGAGGCCAACCGATGAACTTCAGCGAACAACTCAAGGCCCGCTGGGCCGTCCTCGGGATGCGCGAGCGCCGCCTCGTCATCGGCGCCGTCGCGCTGGTGGCACTGGCCTTGCTCTGGTGGATCGCGCTCGCCCCCGCGCTGCGCACGCTAGCCGCGGCCCCGGCCGAACACGCACGGCTCGACGCCCAGCTCCAGCAGATGGCCACCTTGCAGAACCGCGCGAAGGCGCTGCAGTCGCAACCGCGCCTGGCGCGCGACGACGCCCTGCGCGCGCTCGAAAGCTCGGTGCGCGACGGCCTCGGCGTCACGAACGCCCAGCTCATGACGGCCGGCGGCGACGGCGCCGCCACCGTCACGCTGCGCGGCGCGCCCGCCCAAAACCTGGCGCAGTGGCTCGCGCAGGCGCGCGGCAACGCCCACGCCGTGCCGCGCGAAGTGCACCTGACGCGCGCGCCCGTCGCACCGCCGCCGCCGGGCGCCAAGCCCGCGCCCGCCACGCCCGACCAACCTCCGCAACCCCGCTGGGACGGCACGCTCGTGATGGCGCTGCCCGCCCCGCGCTGAAGCACCCCCACGCACCGCACGGCATGGCGAGACGCCCCCCGGTCCCCGACCTCCAGCCGCGCCGCGGCAGCTGGCGCTGGGCCGTGCTCGGCGCCGCCACCGGCATGCTGGTCGCGGTCGTTCTGTTCGCACCGGCGCGCTGGCTGGCCTCGGCGCTCTCGGGCTGGACGCAGGGCCGCCTGCTGCTGGTCAACCCGCGCGGCACGGTCTGGAACGGCACCGCCGCCGTCGTGTTCGCCAGCGGCGCGGGCGGCACGCAGGCCGTCTCGCTGCCGGGCCTGCTGAACTGGCGCATGTGGCCGAACTGGCGCGGTCTCTCGGCGCGCCTCGACCTGTCCTGCTGCGCGGCGCAACCGCTGGGCCTGCAGGCCAGCCCGCGCGCCGACGGCCTGCAGCTCACCTGGCAGGACGCCCGCTCGCGCTGGCCCGCCACGCTGCTCACCGGCCTGGGCGCGCCCTGGAACACGCTCAAGCTCGAAGGCGCCCTCGACCTCAACACCCGCGCCTTCGCCATGCAGTGGGACGGCCCCGCCTTGCGCATCGAAGGCCAGGCCACGCTCGACGCCACCGATGTGTCGTCAGCCCTGTCGACCCTGCGGCCGATGGGCAGCTACCGCCTGTCGCTCGAAGGCGGCACGCGCCCCACGCTGCTGCTGAGCACGCGCGAAGGCAGCCTCGAACTGAACGGCAGCGGCAGCTGGAGCGGCACCGCGTTGCGCTTCACCGGCGAAGCCAGCGCGGCACCGGGCCGCGAAGACGCACTTTCCAATTTGTTGAACATCATCGGGCGGCGCGACGGTGCGCGCTCGATCATCACCCTGGGTTGATCCGACCATGAAGAAGCCTCTGTCCTCGTCCGGCGCCCGCCCCGGCCTCATCGCGCTCGCGGTACGCCTGCTGATCGCGGCGTCTCTCGTGCCGGTCTTGCCGGCCGCCTACGCACAGACCGGCGACGCCCCGCGGCGCGGCGAACCGATCACGCTCAACTTCGCCGCCGCCGACATCGAGGCCGTGGCCCGCACCATGGCCGTGGTCACCGGGCGCGACGTGGTGGTCGATCCGCGCGTCAAGGGCACCATGAACCTGGTCACCGACCGCCCGCTGGCGCCGGCCGCTGCGTTCAACCAGTTTGCCGCCGCGCTGCGCCTGCAGGGCTTCGCGGTGGTGGAGGCCGACGGCCTGTACAAGGTGGTGCCCGAGGCCGACGCCAAGCTGCAGACCAGCACCGTCAACACCACCAT
The DNA here is from genome assembly GCF_058788795.1 of Variovorax sp. FW301-JW7. Taxonomy (NCBI): domain Bacteria; kingdom Pseudomonadati; phylum Pseudomonadota; class Betaproteobacteria; order Burkholderiales; family Comamonadaceae; genus Variovorax; species Variovorax sp. FW301-JW7. The sequence continues at coordinate 464,281 of NZ_JBYTBC010000004.1, read as the reverse complement.
CAGCGGCGCCAGCTCGGCCGCGGCCAACCAGATCGTCACGCAGATCTTTCGCCTGAACTACGAGTCGGCCAACAGCCTGCTGCCGGTGCTGCGCCCGCTGATCCCGCCGAACAACACCATCAACGTGAACCCGGGCAACAACTCGCTCGTGATCACCGACTACGCCGACAACATGCGCCGGCTGGCGCGCATCATCGCGTCGCTCGACGTGCCCAACGCGTCCGACATCGAGGTGATCCAGCTCAAGCACTCGGTCGCCACCGACATGGTGCCGCTGGTCACGCGGCTGGTCGAAGGCGGCGGCGCGGGTGCGCCGGGCGCCGCCGCACCGGGCGGGGCCGATGCCTCGTTCCGCACCACGCTGATGGCCGACCCGCGCAGCAACTCGCTGATCCTTCGCGCCGCCAACCCGGCACGCGCGCAACTCGTGCGCACGCTGGTCGAGAAGCTCGACCGCGCACCGGCCGAAAGCAGCAACGGCGCGGCCGGCAACATCTACGTGGTCTACCTGAAGAACGCCGATGCGGTGCGCCTCGCGGCCACGCTGCGCGCCGCCATGGCCGCGAGCCAGCAGCAGTCGCAGGTGCCGGGTGCGCCCGGCGCCGCAGGCAGCGCCGGCTCGTCGGTGCCGCCGGCCAGCATGCCGATGACACAGGCCGGCTTCGGCGGCAACAACAGCCAGGGCGGCGGTTCGGCCGCGGCCAACGCGCCGCTGAACAACGCCAACCAGCCGTCCACCGGCGGCCAGATCCAGGCCGACCCGAGCACCAACTCGCTGATCATCACCGCGCCCGAGCCGCAGTACCGCCAGATGCGCGCCGTGATCGACAAGCTCGACGGCCGCCGCGCGCAGGTGATGATCGAGGCGCTCATCGTCGAGGTCAGCGCCAAGAAGGCCGCCAACTTCGGCGTGCAGTGGCAAAGCGCGCTGGGCAACAACGCCGTCATCGGCACCAACTCCAGCCTGGCCAGCGCCAACATCCTGGCGCTGACGCAAGCACTGGCCACGCGCGACGTGGCCGGCATCCGCCCCTCCACCGGCCTGAACCTGGGCATTGCCGGCAAGATCGGCGGCCAGTACATCCTGGGCGCCATCGCCAACTTCTTCAACAGCGACGGCGACGCCAACGTGCTGTCCACGCCCAACCTGCTGACGCTGGACAACGAAGAAGCCAAGATCGTCATCGGCCAGAACGTGCCCTTCGTGACCGGCCAGTACGCCAGCACCTCGGGCTCGGTCGGCATCAACCCGTTCACCACGGTGGAGCGCAAGGACGTGGGCCTCACGCTGCGCGTGCGCCCGACCATCAACGAGAACGGCACCGTGAAGATGACCATCTTCCAGGAGACCTCCACGGTCGACCAGAACACCGTGAAGGACCCCAACGGCCCGACCACCAACAAGCGCTCCATCGAGTCGAGCGTGCTGGTGGAAGACGGCGGCCTCGTGATGCTCGGCGGCCTGCTGTCGGACAACTACGGCAACACCGTCGAGAAGGTGCCCGTGGCCGGCGACATCCCAGTGCTCGGCAACCTGTTCAAGAACGAGGTGCGCACGCGCGACAAGAGCAACCTCATGATGTTCCTGCGCCCCGCCGTGATGCGCGACGGCGCTTCGACCGAAGCCTTCGCCTACGACCGCTACGACGAGATCCGCGGCATGCAGCAGCGCACGCAGCCCAACACCGACAACATCATGCTGCGCGGTGTCGACTCGGCGCCCGTGCTGCCCGAGGCGCCGCTGGTGCGCATCAACCGCCTCAACGGCAACGACAGCGGCAAGAAGAGCAGCGAGACCCGCATGGAAGGCACGCAGCTGATCCCGCCGCCGCGCCCCGCCACCGACAACCGCCGGCTCGCCCCCAGCCCGCTGCGCGGCGCACTGCCGCCCACCTCCGACCCGACCAGCTCGCGCGAGTCGCCCTGAACCCCGTCCCGCACACGCCAGCCACCCATGCGCTATCCCCTGCCCTACGCGTTCGCACGCAGCCAGCAACTGCTGCTCGAGGCCACGGACGACGGCCGCCACACGCTGTGGATGTCCTCCCATCCGGCACGCAGCGCCGTCGGTGAAGTGACCCGCAAGTACGGCGTGCAGGCCTTCGAGGTGCTCGACGACGGCCCGCTCGCCCAGCGCATCAGCGCCGCCTACGCGCAGGGCGAATCGAGCGCCGCCGCGGTGGTCAGCGAAGTGCAGAACGACGCCGACCTCTCGCGCATGATGCAGGAGCTGCCGGCGGTCGAAGACCTGCTGGCCAGCGCCGGCGATGCGCCCATCATCCGCATGCTCAACGCGCTGCTCACGCAGGCCGCGCGCGACGGCGCCAGCGACATCCACATCGAGCCCTACGAGCGCACGTCGTCGGTGCGCTTTCGCATCGACGGCACGCTGCGCGAGGTGGTGCAGCCCAACCGCGCGCTGCACGCCGCGCTGATCTCGCGCCTGAAGATCATGGCCGACCTCGACATCTCCGAGAAGCGGCTGCCGCAGGACGGGCGCATCAGCCTGCGCATCGGCACGCGCGCGGTCGACGTGCGGGTGTCGACGCTGCCCAGCGCGCACGGCGAACGCGCCGTGCTGCGCCTCCTGGACAAGAGCGAATCGAAGCTCACGCTCGAGTCGGTCGGCATGCAGGGCGACTCGCTGGCGCGCTTCGAAAAGCTCATTGCGCAGCCGCACGGCATCATCCTCGTGACCGGCCCCACCGGCTCGGGCAAGACCACCACGCTGTATGCCGCGCTGGCCCGGCTCGACGCGAGCCGCAGCAACATCATGACGGTGGAAGACCCGATCGAATACGAGCTGCCGGGCGTGGGCCAGACACAGATCAACGCGAAGATCGAACTCACCTTCGCCAAGGCCCTGCGCGCCATCCTGCGGCAGGACCCCGACGTGATCATGATCGGCGAAATCCGCGACTTCGAAACCGCGCAGATCGCCATCCAGGCCTCGCTCACCGGCCACCTCGTGCTGGCCACGCTGCACACCAACGACTCGGTGAGTGCCGTCACGCGCCTGACCGACATGGGCGTGGAGCCCTTCCTCTTGAGCTCGTCGCTGCTCGGCGTGCTGGCCCAGCGCCTCGTGCGCAAGGTCTGCACGGCCTGCGGCGGCGCGGGCTGCGAGGCCTGCGGCCAGACCGGCTACCAGGGCCGCACCGGCATCTTCGAGCTGCTCGTGGCCGACGACGAAGTGCAGGCCCTCATCCACGGCAAGGCCGCCGAGAGCGTGCTGTTCGAGGCCGGCGCACGCGGCGGCCTGCGCTCCATGCGCGAAGACGGCGAACGGCTGGTGCAGGCCGGCATCACCTCGCGCGCCGAACTGCTGCGCGTCACCCGCGAGTAGCGACCCGCGATGCCCGCCTATTCCTTCGAAGCCATCGATGCCAGCGGCCAGTCGCGCGAAGGCGTGCTCGAGGCCGACACCGCGCGCGCCGCACGCGGCCTGCTGCGGGCACAGGCGCTCATTCCGCTGTCGGTCAAGCCGGTCGGCGGCGGCGATGCGGCCGGCGGTGGCGGCGCCGGGAGCAGCACGCTCACGCGCTGGCTCGGCGGCGGCAAGCGCGTCTTCAATTCGACGAACCTCGCCGTGTGGACGCGCCAGCTCGCCGGCCTCATCTCGGCCGGCCTGCCGCTGGAACGCGCGCTCACGGCGCTCACCGACGAAGCCGAATCGGAACCGCAGCGCAACCTCGTGGCCTCGCTGCGCGCCGAAGTCAACGCGGGCTCGCCCTTCGCGCGCGCGCTGTCGGCGCACCCGCGCGAGTTCTCGCCCATCTACACCGCCGTGATCGGCGCCGGCGAGCAAAGCGGCAACCTCGGGCTCGTGCTCGAACGCCTGGCCGACGACCTCGAAGAGCGCCAGGTGCTGCAGCAGAAGCTGATCGGCGCCGCGCTGTACCCGGCCATCGTCACGCTGGTGGCGATCGTGATCGTGATCTTCCTCGTGAGCTACGTGGTGCCGCAGGTGGCGCAGGTGTTCGCGGGCACCAAGCGCTCGCTGCCCTTCCTCACGACCGTGATGCTGTCGCTGAGCGCGGCCGTGCGCAACTATGGCTGGTGGATGCTGGGCGCCATCGTGCTCGCGGCCGTCGGCGTGCGTGTCGCGCTGGCGCAGGAAGCCTTCCGCCTCAAGTTCGATGCCGCCTGGCTCAAGCTGCCGCTGGTCGGCAAGCTCGCGCGCGGCTACAACGCGGCGCGCTTCGCGAGCACGCTCGCCATGCTGGCCACGGCCGGCGTGCCGATCCTGCGCGCGCTGCAGGCCGCCTCCGAAACGCTGGGCAACCGCGCCATGCGCGCCGACGCGCTCGATGCGCTGGTGCTGGTGCGCGAAGGCGCGCCGCTGGCCTCGGCGCTGGCACAGAAAAAACGCTTCCCGGGGCTGGTGTCGATGTTCGCGCGACTGGGCGAGCAGACCGGCACGCTGCCCGTGATGCTGCAACGCGCCGCCAACCAGCTCGGCGCCGAAGTGCAGCGCCGCGCCATGCACCTGGCCACCATCCTCGAGCCGCTGCTCATCGTCGCCATGGGCGGCGTGGTCATGCTCATCGTGCTGGCCGTCATGCTGCCTATCATCCAGCTCAATCAGTTCGTCAAGTGACGACGGACGGGGAGCCCCTCACATGCCCGTAACGCTCGAAGACAAACTCGTGGTCGCGATCTCCTCGCGCGCCCTGTTCAACCTCGAAGAAGAAAACAAGATCTTCGAGGCCGGCGACAACGAGGGCTACATGAAGCTGCAGCTCGACCGCATCGATGAACCGGCCGCCCCCGGCATCGCGTCGTCGCTGATCCGCAAGCTGCTGCGCTTCAACGAAGACGGCGTGCAGCGCGTCGAGGTGGTCATTCTTTCGCGCAACGACCCGGTGTCGGGCATGCGCATCTTCAAGTCGAGCGCCGCGGCCGACATCAAGCTGCAGCGCGGCGTGTTCACGCAAGGCCGCCCGCCCTTCGGCTACCTGCGCCCGCTGCGCGCGCACCTGTTCCTGTCGGTCAACGCGCAGGACGTGCGCGAGGCACTCGCCGCGGGCTTTCCGGCCGCGCGCGTGCTCGTCGAATCGGTGAAGGCCAGCGACGCGTGGCCCAACGAAGTGCGCATCGCCTTCGACGGCGACGCCGTTCTCTTCAGCGACGAGGCCGAGCGCGTGTTCCAGGCCGAGGGCCTCGACGCCTTCCAGGCGCACGAACTCAGCAAGGCCGACCTGCCCCTGCCCGAAGGCCCGTTCAAGCCGCTGCTGATGGCGCTGCACCGTCTGCAGATGGCGGGCAATGCGCAGATGCGCATCCGCACCGCACTGGTCACGGCGCGCAGCGCACCGGCGCACGAGCGCGCGATCCGCACGCTCATGAAGTGGAACATCCGCGTCGACGAAGCGATGTTCCTCGGCGGCCTGCCCAAGGGCGAGTTCCTGCGCGAGTTCGAACCCGACTTCTTCTTCGACGACCAGACCGGTCACGTCGACGCGGCCTCGCGGCATGTGCCTGCGGGGCATGTATCGAGCGGCATCAGCAACGAGTCCTGACGCCGTTCAGGGCGCGATCACGCCGACGGGGCACCTTGCTCCGCGAATGTCCTCCGCCCTTCGGGCTCCCCCTTTATTTCGCTGCGCAAGGCACCCCATCGACGTGATCGATGGGCAGTGCGGTCGTTGACCGGCCGCACACCAGCAACGTGCCCTCGCGCGCAGGGCACTGGGTGCTCCCCGCAGCGAAATCAAGGAGGAGGGGCGAAGCCCCGGGGGACATTCGCGGAGGGGAGTACCCGGTGTCCTGTGCACGCACCACCGTCCGTCACTCGCAACCTCAAAGACCTGCGCGTTGTCACACGCGTTTCGTCCCACTGTCATCGCTTGTTCACTGCCGAGTAACGGGTTCTCCCTAGTCTTGTCGCCTGTCCGGTGCGCAGTGCCTTCGTGGCACTTTTTTTTCGCGCCGGCCTTTCACCTCCCTCGACAGACAACAAGAACCGAACGGCTTTTCCGATGCGTCCGAACTCCCTCACGCACGCCGCGCCTCTCACGCGCTGGCTGTTGCCCCTTGCGATTTCCGCCGCGCTCGCGGCCTGCGGCGGTGGAGGCGGCGGTGGCGTTGCCTTTCCTCCCATCAGCGGCACTCCCACGCCGCCCCCGAGCAGCACGCCCAACGAAGGCAAGAGCGGCCCGAAGGCGCTGATCGTCGAGATCGACGGCCTCACCCATGCCGTCCTGCGCGACGCCATCGCACAGAAGAAGGTGCCGGCCGCGCTGCAATCGCTGCAGCTCGCTCCCGCATGGACCGGCGGCACCGATGGCGCGCTCAGTGAGCAGCCCGCCACCGACGGCCCCGGCTGGGCCACACTGCTGACCGGCACCTGGGTGCCGCGCCACGCGGTGCGCGCCGACACCGCGGACCAACGCATCGACGCCAAGCTCGCGCCCTCGGTCTTCGCCTTCGCGAAGCAGAAGAAGGACGCGGGCTACCGCACCGCATCGGTCACCGCCAACACGCTCTATCCGAACCTGCTGCTCGCGGAAACCGGCACGCTCGACACCGCCGTCGACTGCGCCGGTGCCGATGCCTGCGTGACCGCCAACACCACACGCCTCATCGGCGCGGGCTACGACCTGCTCGTGGCGCAGTACAGCGCGCCCGCCGCCGCGGCCGCCAACGGCCTGCGCAGCGAGAGCTACCAGCGCGCCGTCTCCGACACCGCCACGGCCGTCGGCCAGCTGCTCGCACGCATCGCGCAACGCACGGCCAACGATGCGAAGGAAGACTGGCTCGTGATCCTCACGACCGGCCACGGCCTCGATGCCTTCGGCGGCGTCACCAGCCTGAAGGACGTCGACAACAAGACCGTCTTCATCGCCAGCAACAAGACCTTGCCCGCGCTGCCCGCCGTCGGCGCCGCCTCGCCGGCCGACGACACCGCGCTGCGCCAGTCGGCCGCCGCGACCGACATCGCACCCACGGTGCTGCGCCACCTCGGCGCGCTGCCCGCGACCGCGGCCTACAACCTCAACGGCCAGGCCCTGCAGGCCACCACCGCCGTGCAGCAGCTCGCGGCCCGCACCAGCGCCGACCGCAGCAGCATCGAACTCTCGTGGACCCTCGCGGGCGACCTCGGCGGCCCGGTGCAGGTGCTGCGCGACGGCAAGCCCATCGCCACGCTGCCGGCCGGCGCCACGCGCTACGCCGACCCGGTCAAGGCCGCGGCCGACGGCCTCTACGCGTTCCAGTACACGGTGGCCGCCGGCGGCGCCAATGTCTCGGTCTCCGCGCAGATCGCCTACGTGAAGGTGGGCCTGGTCAATCTGTTCCCGCTCGACGCACTGCCCGCGCTGGACCTCAACGCCACCGCCACGCTCGTGCCCATGGCCGCGGATGCCGACGGCGGCTCGCTCGTGGCCGACGACAACTTCCTGCCGCCCTACCGCGTGCAGGCGCTGCGCGTGGACAGCCGCATCAAGAACGCGAGCGGCATCGCCGGCTACAAGCTGCTGCAGACGCGCGACGTGACCACGGCACCCGCCGTGGCCGCCTTCACCTTCGGCTTCTGGCTGCGCACCGACGCCACCTGCAGCCAGGGCGTGAGCAACGGCGCCTCGGTCATCGCCAACAAGAACTACGACACCGGCGACAACGCCGGCCTGGCCCTCGGCCTGTTCAGCAACTGCGAGCTGCGCTTCAACACCGGCACCGGCAGCGGCCGCGGCGAGATCAAGGGCAAGCACTTCCTGAGCGCGGGCCGCTGGGCTTACGTGGCGATGGTCGTCGACAAGGCCGGCAAGAACATGAGCGGCTACGTGTTCGACCCCGTGAAGGGCACGCAGACCGGCAGCGTCGCGCTCTCGAATGCGCTGGTCGCCGCGCTCGGCGGCCTGGGCAAGGGCATCGCCCTGAACGAAGACGCCACCGGCCTGTACTACCAGCGCTGGTCGGCTTCGCCGCGCGGCGCGATGGACTTCAACGACTTCGCGATCTGGAACCGCGCACTCACCGCCGAAGAGCTCACGGCCATCTACACCTCGGGCCAGCCGCTGTCGGCACTGGCGCCCTGATTACTCCGATCACCCCGATCTCCACGACATCACAAAGAGAGGATCACCCCATGCTGCATCAAGCTTCCCTCCCCGCGCGCCTGCTGGCCGCCTTCCTCCTGGCCTGCACGCTGTCCGCCTGCGGCGGCAGCGACAACGGCGGTGGCGGCATTCCGCCCATCATCACGCCGCCACCGCAGCCCCAACCCGAGCCCGGCGTGAAGCCCGAGATGCGCTGCGCACCGTGACCCGCGACGTCATGACATCCCACGACAAGACCATGAATTCACGCCGCAAATTCCTCACGGGCACCGCCACCACCGGCGCGGCCGCCCTCGCCCTCTCGGCCTTCCCGCCGAGCATCCGCCGCGCGCTGGCCATTCCGGCCAACAACAAGACCGGCACCATCAAGGACGTGGAGCACATCGTCATCCTGATGCAGGAAAACCGCTCGTTCGACCACTACTTCGGCACGCTCATGGGCGTGCGCGGTTTCGGCGACCGCTTCACCATTCCGCTGCCGGGCGGACGCAACGTGTGGCAGCAGGCCGACGAAACGGGCGCGCCCGTGCTGCCCTACCACCTGGACCAGACCAAGGGCAACGCACAGCGCGTCGCCGGCACGCCGCACGACTGGAACGACGGCCAGAACGCCTGGGACGGCGGCCGCGCCTACCAGTGGGTCAGGTACAAGAAGACCGGCACCGCGCCGTACACCCAGGCCATGGGCTACCTCGAGCAGGCCGAGCTGCCGTACCAGTTCGCGCTGGCCAACGCCTTCACGCTGTGCGACGGCTACCACTGCAGCATGCACACGGGCACCAACTCGAACCGCATGTTCCACTGGACCGGCACCAACGGCCCCACGGGTGCGAACGTGGCCTCGGTCACCAACGAGTGGGACGACAGCTACACGCCGCCCTCGACCACCGGCTACGAGTGGAAGACCTTCCCCGAGCGCCTGCAGGCCGCCGGCGTCAGCTGGATCGTGTATGAAAACATGCGCGACAACTTCGGCGACAACCCGCTGGTCGGCTTCAAGCAGTACCGCCAGGCCAGCGAAGCCTCGGGCAAGCCGATCAAGAACACCGGCCCGGTGCCGGCCTACGACCCGGCCAGCGACGACGTCGGCAACCCGCTGTACAAGGGCATCGCCAACACCATGCCCGGCGCCAACGTGGACGAGTACCTGAACACCTTCCGCAACGACGTGAAGAACGGCAAGCTGCCGCAGGTGTCGTGGATCATCGCGCCCGCCACCTACTCGGAGCACCCCGGACCGTCGAGCCCGGTGGAAGGCGGCTGGTACATCCAGGAAACGCTCGATGCCCTCACCGCCGTGCCGGAGGTGTGGAGCAAGACCGTGCTGATCATCAACTTCGACGAGAACGACGGCTACTTCGACCACTACCCGTCGCCGGCTGCGCCTTCGCTCAACCCCGACGGCTCGGCCGCGGGCAAGACGACGCTGCCCGAAGCCGACATTGCCTTCGAGCGCTTCACGCACCCCAAGCCGCCGGGCACCACCCGCCAACCCGCGCCCGACGGCCGCGTGTACGGCCCCGGCGTGCGCGTGCCGATGTACGTGATCTCGCCCTGGAGCCGCGGCGGCTGGGTCAACTCGCAGGCCTTCGACCACACCTCGGTGATCCGCTTCATCGAGGCGCGCTTCGGCGTGAAGGAGCCGAACATCTCGCCGTTCCGTCGCGCGGTGTGCGGCGACCTGACGAGCGCCTTCAACTTCGCCACGCCCAACAACGAAGTGCTGCCGACGCTGGCCGGCCGCACGAGTCGCACGCAGGCGAACGACAAGCGCGCGGCGCAGGAAGCCCAGGCGCAGGTCCCGATGCCCGCCACGCCGCAGCTGCCGCGCCAGGCCGCCGGCACGCGCCCTTCGCGCGCCCTGCCCTACGAACTGCACGTGAGCGCGCGCAACGACGCCACCAGCGGCAAGGTGCGGTTGCTGTTCGCCAACACCGGCAAGGCCGCCGCCGTGTTCCACGTGTACGACAAGCTGAACCTGGAACGCCTGCCGCGCCGCTACATGGTCGAGGCCGGCAAGACGCTGGACGACACCTGGAACGCGATGCTCGACAACACGGGCTTCTACGACCTGTGGGTGCTCGGCCCCAACGGCTTCCACCGCCATTTCCGCGGCGACCTGAACAGCCTGCGCGCCGGCGATGCACCCAACCCCGAAGTGCGCGTGTGCTACGACATCGCCAACGGCAACGTCTACCTGCAGATGCTCAACGGCGGACGCAACGCCTGCAAGTTCACCGTGCGCCCCCGGGCCTACCGCACCGACGGCCCGTGGACCGCAACCGTGGCCGGCGGCACCTCGGCCGAGCAGCACTGGGACCTGGCCGCCAGCGGCGCCTGGTACGACTTCGAAGTGACCTGCGACGCCGACACCAGCTATTACCGCCGCTTCGCGGGCCGCGTGGAAACCGGCCGGCACTCGGTGAGCGACCCGGCCATGGGCACGGCCGCCGCCTGAGGCCAAGGTGACACCATGACCTCCCGCCGCAACTTCCTCACCGGCACCGCCACCACCGGTGCCGCCGCGCTCGCACTCTCGGCCTTTCCGCCGAGCATCCGACGCGCCCTGGCCATTCCCGCCAACAACAAGACCGGCACGATCAAGGACGTCGAGCACGTCGTGATCCTGATGCAGGAGAACCGTTCGTTCGACCACTACTTCGGCACGCTGGCCGGCGTGCGTGGCTTCGGCGACCGCTTCCCCATTCCGCTGCCCAAGGGCCTCAACGTCTGGCAGCAAAGCGATGCCAACGGCAACGTGGTGCTGCCGTACCACTTCGACAGCCGCAAGGGCAACGCGCAGCGCGACGGCGGCACGCCGCACGACTGGGACGACAGCCAGCAGGCCTGGGGCGGCGGCCGCATGAACGAATGGGCGCGCTACAAGACGCCCAAGGCCATGGGCTACCACAAGCAGGCCGAGATCCCGTTCCAGTTCGCGCTGGCCGATGCCTTCACGCTGTGCGACGCGTACCACTGCGCGATGCACACCGGCACCGACGCGAACCGTTCGTTCCACATCACCGGCACCAACGGCCCGACCGCGCAGAACGTGGCCTTCGTCAGCAACGAGTGGGACTGGCTGGACGCCACCCCCAGCAAGGTCGACACCGGCTACACGTGGAAGACCTACGCCGAGCGCCTCGAAGACGCGGGCGTGAGCTGGATCTGCTACCAGAACATGCCCGACGAATGGGGCGACAACATGCTGGGCGCGTTCCGCCAGTTCCGCCGCGCCAACCGCGCGTCGCCCTACCCGGTGACCAGCGGCTACTACAAGGCGCCGTTTTCCAACACCGGCCAGACGCTCCCCTTCCACGCCTACGACGCGGCCAGCGACAACCCGGGCAACCCGCTGTACAAGGGCATCGCCAACACGCTGCCCGGCGACAAGCCCGAGGACTACCTGGACGCGTTCCGGCGCGACATCAAGGCCGGCCGCCTGCCGCAGGTGAGCTGGATCAACGCGCCCTCCGCCTATTGCGAGCACCCGGGGCCGTCCAGCCCGGTGCAGGGCGCGTGGTTCCTCCAGGAAATCCTCGATGCGCTCACCGCCGTGCCCGAGGTGTGGAGCAAGACCGTGCTGCTGGTGAACTTCGACGAGAACGACGGCTACTTCGACCACATGCCCTCGCCCTCGGCGCCTTCGCTCAATCCCGACAAGACGCCGGCCGGCAAGACCACGCTCGCCGCCGACGACCTGAAGGCCGAGTACTTCACGCAGCCGGCACCCGACGGCAGCACCTCGCAGCCGAAGCCCGACAACCGCGTGTTCGGCCCCGGCCCGCGCGTGCCGCTGTACGTGATCTCGCCCTGGAGCCGCGGCGGCTGGGTCAGCTCGCAGGCCTTCGACCACACCTCGGTGCTGCGTTTCCTCGAAACGCGCTTCGGCGTGAAGGAGCCCAACATCTCGCCGTTCCGTCGTGCGGTGTGCGGCGACCTCACGAGCGCCTTCAACTTCGCCACGCCGAACACCGAGGCCCCGCCCCAACTCGCAGGCAAGTTGAGCCGAACCGCTGCCGACAAGGTGCGCAACGACCAGCAGGCGCTGCCGCTGGTGCCGCTGCCGACCGATCCGCAGCTGCCGCGCCAGGCCACCGGCACGCGGCCGTCGCGTGCCCTGCCCTACGAGCTGCACACGAGCGCCAGGGCCGACACCCTCACCGGCACCGTGAAGCTGATCTTCTCGAACACCGGCAAGGCCGCCGCCGTGTTCCATGTGTACGACAAGCTCAACCTCGACCGCCTGCCGCGCCGCTACATGGTCGAGCCTGGCAAGACACTCGACGACAGCTGGACCGCGGCGATCGACAACAGCGGCTTCTACGACCTGTGGGTGCTCGGCCCCAACGGCTACCACCGCCACTTCAAGGGCGACCTCAACCGCCTGCGCGCGGGCGGCGTGGCCGCGCCCGAGGTGCGTGTCTGCTACGACATCGCCAACGGCAACGTCTACCTGCAGATGCGCAACGACGGCAAGGCTCCGTGCAAGTTCACGGTGCGCGCCAAGGCCTACCGCGACGACGGCCCGTGGAACGCGACGGTGAACGGCGGGGCCCAGGCCGAGCAGCATTGGGAACTCGCCGCCAGCGGCCAGTGGTACGACTTCGCCGTCACCTGCGACAGCGACCCGGCCTTCTACCGCCGCTTCGCCGGCCGCGTGGAAACCGGCAAGCACACAGTCAGCGATCCGGCCATGGGCTTGCCCGACCTCTGAAGACGTAGGCATGATCCCCCCGCGCCCGCCAGCGGCGCGGGGGAATTCATGCACGCCAAGGTCATCCGGTACTTCGTCGAGGTGGTTCGCGCGGGCTCGATCCGCAAGGCGGCCGAGCAGCTGCACGTGGTGCCCACGGCCGTCAACCGCCAGATCCTCAACCTCGAGGAAGAACTGGGCGCACCGCTGTTCGAGCGCATCCACAACACGCTCAAGCTCACGCCCGTGGGCGAGATCGTGCTGGCGCACGCGCGCGGCACGCTGCGCGAGTTCGACCTCGTGCGCCAGCGCATCGAGGACGTGCGCGGCCTGCGCCAGGGCGAGGTCACGCTGGCCACCACGGCCGGCCTGGCCGACGCCTTCCTGCCGGCCGTGGTGCAGCGCTTTCGCGCGGCGCACCCGGGCATCCAGCTGAAGCTGCTGGGCCTGCCCATCGCGGCCGTGCTGCGCAGCGTGGCCGAAGGCGATGCCGACCTGGCGCTGGCCTACGACGTGCCCGGCACGGCCGGCTTTCGCACGCTGTTCAGCAGCGAGTGGCCGATCGGCGCGGTGGTGCCGCCGGGCCATCCGCTCACGGCGCATGCGACCGCGCTGCTGGCCGAGTGCGTGGGCTACCCGCTGATCCTGCCCGCGCCCTCGCTGTCGATCCGCCCGATCCTTGATGCCGCGTTCGAGCGCTCGGCCATCCACGTGTCGCCAGTGGTCGAGACCACGTCCACCGCGCTGATGCGCCGGCTGGTGCGCGACGGCGGCGGCATCACACTGCTCAATCGCCTGGACGTGGACGAGGAGCGCAACGACGGCACGCTCGTCTTCGTGCCGCTGCGCGACCCCACGCTGCGCGCGCAGACGCTCACGCTCGAGACCCGCGCCGCGCAGGCGCCGAGCGCCGCGGCCGAGCTGTTCGCGAACCATGTCGTCGCCTGCCTGGACGACCTGCTGGCACCCTGAGATTCCCTTCTGAATGACCGTCCACTTTTTGTGCACAGGGCGCGTCATTTATTGACTTTGCATGGGCAAAGACATCGCTCCTAGACTGCCGCGCCGGTTCATCGGCAGGAAAGGTTCCCATGTTCTCGAACGATAAAAAGCCCCCCGCAGGAGACGGCGAAGGGGTCGACCAGAAGCTTCCGCTCGCCCGTTGCAGCGCATTGAGCCTGCAGCACGTGCTCGTGATGTACGCGGGCACGGTCGCCGTGCCGCTCATCGTGGGCGGTGCGCTCGGCCTCTCGAAGGCCGACATCGCCTTCCTCATCAACGCCGACCTGTTCGCCGCCGGCATTGCCACGCTGGTGCAGGCCATCGGCTTCTGGCGTTTCGGCATCCGCATGCCGGTGATGATGGGCGTGACCTTCGCCGCCGTCGGGCCGATGATCGCCATCGGCATGGACCCCTCGCTCGGGCTGCCCGCGATCTACGGCGCAACCATCGTGGCGGGCGTGTTCGGCATGCTGGTCGCGCCGCTCATGGGGCGCGTGCTGGGCGTGTTTCCGCCCCTGGTCACGGGCACGGTCATCACGCTGATCGGCGTGTCGCTCATGGGCGTGGCCATCAACTGGGCCGCGGGCGGCCAGCCCACCGCGACCCGCATGGTCGACGGCGTGGCGCATGCGGTGGCCAACCCGGCCTACGGCGAACCGGTGAACCTGGCGATTGCCGCGGCCGTGCTGGCGGTGATCATCGCGATCACGCGCTTCGGCAAGGGCCTCATCGCCAACATCGCCGTGCTGCTGGGCATCGTGTTCGGCGTGGGCCTGTCGCTGGCGCTCGGGCGCATGCACTTCGACGGGCTCGAGGAAGCCAGCTGGATGGCCGTGACCACGCCCTTCCACTTCGGCCTGCCGCGTTTCGAACTCACGGCCATCGCCTCGATGTGCATCGTGATGCTCATCACGCTGGTCGAATCGACCGGCATGTTCCTCGCGCTGGGCGAGATCACCGGCCGCAAGGTGACGACCGACGCGCTCACGCGCGGGCTGCGCGCCGACGGGCTGGGCACCGTCATCGGCGGTGTGTTCAACACCTTTCCGTACACCTCGTTCTCGCAGAACGTGGGGCTGGTCACGGTGACGGGCGTGCGCTCGCGCTACGTGGCGGCGGGCGGTGGCCTGATGCTGATCGCGCTGGCGCTCTTTCCGAAGATCGCGCACATCGTGGCCTCGGTGCCGCAGTTCGTGCTCGGCGGCGCGGGCATCGTGATGTTCGGCATGGTGGCGGCCACGGGCGTGCGCATCCTGGGCGCGATCGACTATGCGCAGAACCGCCATGCGCTGTACGTGATCGCCATTTCGATCGGGCTCGGATTGATCCCCACGCTGTCGCCCAACTTCTTCCAGCACTTTCCCGCCTGGACCCATCCGCTGACGCACAGCGGCATCGTGCTGGGCACGCTGGCCGCGGTGCTGCTCAATCTTTTCTACAACGGCGTGCTGTCGAAGGAACGCTCCTTCGCGATGGCGGCGCGCACTTCGCACGGTACCGAATGACCTTCCAGAACCCTTCATCCTCTTCACCGCAGCGCCCGCCGCTGCTGATCGTCCGGCACGCCGACGTGCTCGTCACCATGGACGCCGCGCGGCGCGAGATCGCCGACGGCGCCGTGGTGATGGACGGCCCCGCCGTCGCCTGGGTGGGCGCCACGGCCGAGCTGCCGGCGGCGTACCTCGACGCGCTGCGCAGCGGCCAGGCCGAGGCCATCGACATGCACGGCCATGTCGTGATGCCCGGGCTGGTGAACACGCACCACCACATGTACCAGAGCCTCACGCGCGCCGTGCCCGAGGCGCAGGACGCGGAGCTCTTCGGCTGGCTCACGAACCTGTACCTGCTGTGGGCGCGGCTCACGCCCGAGATGATCCGCGTGTCGACGCAGACCGCGATGGCCGAGCTCATGCGCTCGGGCTGCACCACCACCAGCGACCACCTCTACCTGTTTCCGAACGGCTCGCGGCTCGACGACTCGATCGAGGCGGCCGACGCCATGGGCATGCGCTTTCACGCCGCGCGCGGCAGCATGAGCGTGGGCCGCAGCGCCGGCGGCCTGCCGCCCGACGAGGTGGTGGAGACCGAAGCGGCGATCCTGCGCGACAGCGAACGCCTCATCGACCGCTGGCACAACCCCGCGCGCCATTCGATGCGCCGCATCGTGCTGGCGCCCTGCTCGCCCTTCTCGGTGTCGCGCGACCTGATGCGGCTGTCGGCCGAGCTGGCGCGCGAACGCGGCGTGTCGCTGCACACGCACCTGGCCGAGAACGACAACGACGTCGCCTACTCGCGCGAGAAGTTCGGCATGACGCCGGCCGAGTACGCCGAAGACCTCGGCTGGGTGGGCCACGACGTGTGGCACGCGCACTGCGTGAAGCTGGACGACGCCGGCATCGCGCTCTTCGGGCGCACCGGCACCGGCGTGGCGCACTGCCCGTGCTCGAACATGCGGCTGGCCTCGGGCATCGCGCCCATCGGCGCGATGCGGCGCGCGGGCGTGCCCGTGGGCCTGGGCGTGGACGGCAGCGCATCGAACGACGGCGCGCACATGCTGGGCGAAGCGCGCCAGGCCATGCTGCTGCAGCGCGTGGGCTACGGCCCCGCCGCCATGACCGCGCGCGAGGCGCTGGAGATCGCCACGCTCGGCGGAGCCCGCGTGCTCGGGCGCGACGACATCGGCGCGCTGGCGCCGGGCATGTCGGCCGACCTCGTGGCCTTCGACATGCGCGGCGTGGACCACGCGGGCGCCTGGCACGACCCGGTGGCGGCGCTGGTGTTCTGCACGCCGGTGACGGCCGCGCTGAGCGTGATCGACGGCGTGGTCCGCATCCGCGACGGGCGCTTCACGGGCTTCGAGCTGGCGCCGCTGCTGGCCACGCACCGCGACCTGGCGCGCACGCTGTACGAATCGGCGCGCCATCCGCACACAGCCTGACCACGACCTGACCCCATTCCGGCCCCGCCGGATGTGCACCTTCGAGGTAGGCAGCAACCCTCATTGCCAACGCCAGAGCCCCTCCGCAGAATCCGCCCACCAAATAGAACGAGCGTTCTATTTCGTGGCGGGACACCCCCGTCGGCCTTCCCCAGATGCATAACGACAGGGAAATTTCCGATGAAGCGCAGAGACATCCTCAAATGGTCCGCCTCGGCGGGCGGCCTGGGCCTGCTGGCCGGCAAGACCTCCACCGCCTCGGCGGCCCTGCCTGTGCCCAGGCCCACGTTGCCGCAGAAGATCGACCCGATCAGCGCCACCCTGCGGCGGCTCGAGTTGCTGGGGCGGCAGTCGGCCTACCTCTGGACCGAATCGCACATCAACCTGGCCGGCGTGCCGATGGGCGCGGTGGTGCCACCGACCGAGCTGCCGGCGCTGGAGCACCAGCTCAAGACCATCGCCAAGGCGCTGGAGGCCGTCACCAACTTCGCGGCCTCGTTCGCCACCAGCGCGCTGGCCTCGGGCAGCCTGCAGTCGCTCGACACCCTGCGCACACGCCTGGCCGGCCTGCAGGCCAGCTTCGAGCAGCTGCTGGCCGCCAACGGCGGGCTGGCCACGCTGCCGGCCGCGGTGCTGAACCTGCTGGGCACGCTCACGGGCACGGCGGGCGACATCGCCACGCAGCTCAGGCAGATCCACCACGACCTGCTGTCGCAAGGCCCGCTGGGCGCGCTGAACGGACCGAAGACGGTGGCGCAGTACGACGCGCTGTTCGTCACCATCGAGAAGCCCGCCATCGCGCAGCTGCTGCACGACAACGACCTGTTCGCGGCGATGCGCGTGGCCGGGCCCAACCCGATGCTGCTCCAGCGCGCGACCGCGCTGCCCACCAAGTTCCCGCTGGGCGACACGCAGTACCGCCAGGTGATGGGCGCCGGCGACAGCCTGGCCGACGCCGCCGCCTCGGGCCGGCTCTACCTGCTGGACTACGAAGGCCTGGGCGACATGGCGCCGGCGGGCCCGGTGAGCAAGCCGCTCACGGGCACGGCCTACATCCATGCGCCCATTGCCTTGTTCGCGCGGCCGAAGACCGGCCGCTCGCTGGTGCCGGTGGCCATCCAGTGCGGGCAGGACCCGACGCTCAACCCGATCTTCCTGCGCGTGGACGACACGGCCGACGCCGGCGCCTACTGGGCCTGGCAATCGGCCAAGACCGCCGTGCAGGTGGCCGACTTCAACTACCACGAGATGTTCGTGCACCTGGGCCGCACGCACCTGATGTCGGAGGCCTTCGCGATGGCCACGCAGCGCCAGCTCGCGACCGCGCACCCGCTGAGCCGGCTGCTGTCGCCGCACCTGGAGGGCGCGATGTTCATCAACGAGTTCGCGACGCTGATCATCATGGCGCCGCTGACCACGGGCGACGTGATCCTGGCCGCGCCCATCGAGACGCTGCAGCAGCAGTGCGGGCGCGACCGGCTGGCCTACGACTTCTACGACCGCATGATGCTGCCCAACGACCTGCGCACGCGCGGCGTGGACGACGCCGCGGCACTGCCCGACTACCCCTACCGCGACGATGCGCTGCTGGTGTGGAACGCCATCGCGCAGTGGGTGGGCGACTACGTCGGCACCTACTACCTGAGCGACGCCGACGTGACCGGTGACTACGAACTCAAGGCCTGGGCCACCGAGCTCGCGACCAGCGGCAAGGTGCACGGCTTCCGGCCGATCACCACGCGCGCGCAACTGGCCGACGTGCTGACCGCGATCATCTTCAACGCCAGCGCGCAGCATGCGGCCGTGAACTTCCCGCAGTATTCGGTGATGACCTATGCGCCCTTCAGCGCAGGCGCGGCCGGCGTGCCGGCGCCGACGGGCAGCGCGGGGCAGAGCGAAGCAAGCTGGTCGCAGATGCTGCCGTCACGGCTGGCGGCGCAGGAGCAGATCCTGCTGTTCCACATCCTGGGCGGCGTGTACTACCGGCCGCTGGGCGAGTACAAGGACAACGCGTTCCCGCACCTGCCGGTGCTGCTCGACCCGGCGATTGCCGGGCCCGGCGGGCCGCTGGAGCGCTTTCGCACCGCGCTGGTTGGCATCGAAGCCACCATCTGCCAGCGCAACACTGCGCGTGCGCGGCCCTACGAGCACCTGCTGCCGAGCCGCATTCCTTCGAGCACGAACATCTGAAGCGGGCGCCGCTCAGCGACGCATCGTGTCCAGCTGCGTGACGGGCGCGGCGTTGTTGCCCCACGACCCGCGGATGTAGGTGAGCACCTCGGCCACCTCGGTGGCGTCGAGCGCGTGCCCGAACGGCGGCATGCCGTAGGGGCGCGGGTTGCCGGCCGTCGCGGGCAGGAAGCCGCCGTGCGCGACCACCTGGATCAGGTTGGTGGGCCGCGCCATCGTCACCGCGCGGTTGCCCGCGAGCGGCGGGTAGGCGCCGGCCGCGCCCTGGCCCTGGTCGCCGTGGCAGTAGGCGCAGCGCTGGTCGTAAATTTTGGCGCCACGCACCATCGTGCCGGCATCGCGCCGCACCGGCGCGGCGGGGGCCTTGGTTGCTTCGGGGGCGTCCTTCTTCACAGCCTCGGGCAGGTCCTTCAGGTAGATGGCCATCGCGCCCAGGTCGGCGTCGCTCAGGTACTGCGTGCTGCGGAACACGACGTCGGCCATCGGGCCCATCACCGAGCCGCGCGGGGCGGTGCCGCTCTTGAGCAGCGCCACGACGTCGGCCGCGGGCCAGTCGGCCACGCCCGCTTCGTGCGGATCGGCCAGCGAGGGTGCGTACCAGTTCTCCACCGCGATCAGGCCGCCCGACAGCCCGAGCTTGGTTTCGGTCGCGCCCAGCGAGTTGCGGCTGCCGTGGCAGGCGATGCAGTGGCCCAGCCCGCCCACGAGGTAGGCGCCACGGTTCCATTCGGCCGGCTTGTTCGCGTTGACCACGAAGGGCTGCGGCTTGAACGAGAGCGCGCGCCACACCGCGAGCGCGGCCTGCGTGTCGTACGGGAAGCGCAGGCGGTGCGCCTGGTTTTCCGTGTCGGCCGGCGCCACGCTGCGCAGGTAGGCGTACAGGGCGTCGGAGTCTTCGCGCGTGACCTGCGTGAAGTTCGGGTATGGGAAGGCCGGGTACAGCAGGCGCCCGTCCTTGCTGCGGCCGTTGTGCATGGCGCGCCAGAAATGCGCGCTGCTCCAGCCGCCGATGCCGTGCGTCGCATCGGGCGTGAGGTTGGTCGCGTAGATGGTGCCGAACGGCGTTTCGAGCGGCACGCCGCCCGCATAGGGCTGGCCGCCGCGCGTGGTGTGGCAGCCGGCGCAGTTGCCCGCCAGCGCAAGGTAGCGCCCGCGCTCGACCAGCTGCGGCGTGGCCTCGAAGGCTTCAGCGTGTTCGGGCAGCGGGTCTTCGCCGCGCAGGTTCAGCGCCAGCACGACGCCGGCCAGCACGGCCGCCAGGGTGACCAGGCCCAGCAGGGCCCAGCCGAAATGTCTCAGTCGCGCGGTCATCGGGTTCTCAGGGTTTCGCCGCGGTGGGCATGCCGCCGCAGGTCACGGGCAGCGGCGCGGGCAGCGAGGCCGCCGGGCGGGTGTCGGCCGGCATCGGCTGCACGGCCAGCCAGCTGGCCACGGCGTTGATGTCGGCGGTGGTCATGCGCTGGCCGATCTGCGCCATGCAGTCGGGCGCGGGCGCGTGGCGCTCCTTGGTGAGCCAGGCGCCGAGCTGCGACGACACGTACAGCCGCGGCAGGCCCAGCAGGCCCGGAATGGCCGGCTGCACGCCCGTGAGCGCCGCGCCGTGGCACTGCACGCAGGCCGGGATCTGGCGCGCGGCATCGCCTTCGAGCGCCAGCTGGCGGCCACGGCGCAGCTGCTCGGGCGAAGCGTCGCTCTGCGGCGAGATCGCCGCGTACGGCAGCGCCAGGTTGGCGAAGTACTCGGCCATCTCGCGCAGGTAGTCGTCCGACAGGTGCTGGACCATGTAGGTCATGTCGCTGTTGAAGCGGCGCCCGTCGCGAAAACTCACGAGCTGGTTGAACAGGTAGCCCGCCGGCTTGCCCGCCAGGCGCGGGAAGAAGCCGGCGTTGGTGGTGGCGCCCTCGCGCCCGTGGCAGGCGATGCAGGCGGCCACGCGCTGCTCGATGGTGTCGGGCACGGTGGTAGTGGCAGCTTGCGCGGCGATGGGCGCAAGCGGCCACAGCAGCGCCAGGGCCAGCGCTGCCCGGTGGAGCACGGCCTTCATCACGTGCCTGCCGCGAAATGCGCCAGGGCCAGCAGGCCCGCGATCAGCAGCAGGGCCATGCACAGCCCCACGCCGATCAGCGGCAGGATGCCCAGTTGGGCGGTCCGCTTGTCGGCGTCGGCCCGGCGACCACCCAGCCCGATGAAGCTCCAGAGTACGGCGCGCACCGCGCGCATCAGATTGAACATGGGTCCACTGTCGCGCAAACGGGTCAAAAAAAACAGATGCAGATCCAGCTCGATTCACCATATCAGATTAGAGTCCCCGCGAATGACAACGGCCCACCGATGAAGCGTTATGAAGCCCTGGCCTCGGACATCGAGGCCTCGATCCGCAACGGCACCCTCAAGACCGGCGACCGCCTGCCCTCCGTGCGCCACACGGGCAGCAGCCGCGGCGTGAGCGCCTCCACCGTGTTCCAAGCCTACTACCTGCTGGAGGCGCGCGGGCTGGTGCGCGCGCGCGACCGCTCGGGCTATTACGTGGCCGGCGGCGGCCTGCGCGACGCGCCGCCCGAGACCACCCTGACCTCGCGCCCCGCCGAAGGCCCGCGCGCGCTCGAGGTGAGCGACCAGGTGTTCGACATCCTCGAAGCCAGCATGTCGCGCCAGGTCGTGCCCTTCGGCTCGGCCTTCCCGAGCCCGCTGCTGTTTCCGCTGGCGCGGCTGGGCCAGTTCATGGCGGCCAGCGCCAAGGCGCTCGACCCCTGGCGCACCGTGGACGACCTCACGCCCGGCAGCGCCGCCCTGCGCCGGCAGATCGCGCTGCGCTACCTGGCCGACGGCCTGCCCGTGCCGGCCGAGGAGATCGTGGTCACCAACGGCGCGCTCGAAGCGCTCAACCTGTGCCTCTCGGCCGTGACGCGGCCGGGCGACGCGGTGATCGTCGAGTCGCCCACCTTCTATGCCGCGCTGCAGGCGCTCGAACGCATGGGCCTGCGCGCCATCGAGGTGCCGACGCACCCGGGCGAAGGCATCGACCTCGACGCGCTGGCGCAGGCCATCGCCGCGCACAAGCCGACCGCCTGCTGGCTCATGACCACCTTCCAGAACCCGCTGGGCAGCCTGATGCCCGACGCGAAGAAGAAGGCGCTGGTCGAACTGCTCGCGCGCCACGAACTGCCGCTGATCGAGGACGACGTGTACGCCGAGCTCTACTTCGGCGAGCGCCGCCCGCCGCCGGCCAAGGCCTTCGACACGCAGGGGCTGGTGCTGCACTGCTCGTCGTTCTCGAAGAGCCTCGCACCCGGCTACCGCATCGGCTGGGCCTCGGCCGGGCGCTTCGCGCGCAAGGTGGCGCGCCAGAAGCTCACGACCACGCTCAGCACCTCGGTGCCCGCGCAGCTGGCGCTGGCCGACTACCTCGAGAAGGGCGGCTTCGACAAGCACCTGCGCAAGCTGCGCCAGACGCTGGCGATGCAGCAGGCCAGCTTCGCGCAGGCCGTGGGTCATTACTTTCCGGCGGGCACGCGCGCCACGCGGCCGCTGGGCGGGTACTTCCTGTGGGTCGAATTGCCGGCGCAGGTGGATGCGCTGGAGATCCATCGCCTGGCGCTGGAGCGCGGCATCAGCGTCGCGCCCGGGCCGATCTTCTCGGCCACGCGTGCGTTCGCCAACTGCCTGCGGCTGAACTACGGCCACGCGTGGGACGCGCACAGCGAGCAGGCGCTGCAGACGCTGGGGCGGCTGGTGGCCGAAGCGAGCTGAAACGACAACGCCCGCCGAAGGGGCGGGCGTTGTTCGTTCATGTCGACCTACTCTTGCGGTTCCAGCGCCACCGGCGCCGGCGCCCCGTTCTTCTTGCGCGCCTGCAGCACGAACGCCACCAGCTGCCACAGCACGAAGACCGCGATCAGCCCCAGCAGCGTGCCGCTGATGGGCCGCGAGACGAAGGTGCCGAAGCTGCCGCGGCTGAGCAACATCGCGCGGCGGAAGTTCTCCTCGAGCATCGGCCCGAGGATGAAGCCCAGCATGAGCGGCGCGGCATCGAGCTCCAGCCGCATGAACATGTAGCCCATGAAGCCGAACGCGGCGGTGATGAACACGTCCTGCAGGTTGTTGTTCACGCTGTAGGTGCCGATGCAGCAGAAGAACAAAATCGACGGGAACAGCACGCTGTACGGGATCTTGAACACCGAGAGCCAGTAACGCACCAGCGGCACGTTCAGCACCAGCAGGAACACGTTGCCGATCCACATGCTGGCCACCAGGCCCCAGAACAGCTCGGGGTGGCTGGCGATCATGTTCGGGCCCGGCTGGATGCCCTTGATGATGAAGGCCGCCAGCATCAGCGCCATGACCGCGTTCTCGGGAATGCCGATGCTCATGAGCGGAATGAAGCTCGTGCGCGCCGCCGCTTCGTCGGCTGCGGCCTGGCCGGCCACGCCTTCGATGCAGCCGGTGCCGATCTCGTGCTTGTACTTGCTGACCTTCTTGTCCAGCGCGTACGCCGCGAACTGCGCAATGGTCGGGCCGCCGCCGGGCAGGATGCCCAGGATGGAGCCGACCACGCTGCCGCGCAGCGCGCTCGGAATGATCCGCTTGAACTCCGCCCAGGTCGGAATGAGGTTGATCTTGCCGTTGAAGGGCGAGCGCTCCTCGCGCGAGTCGAGGTTCTTGGTGATCTCGGCGATGCCGAAGCAGCCCAGCGCAATGCTCACGATGCCCACGCCGTCGGTCAGGAACGGCATGTCCATCGTGAAGCGCGCCATGCCGCTGTTCACGTCGGTGCCGATGGTGCCCAGCAGCACGCCGATCATGCACATCGCCAGCCCGTTCAGCAGGCTGCCCGTGGTCACGAAGCTCACGCACACGAAGCCCACCAGCATCATCGCGACGTAGTCCGCCGGGCCGAACAGGAAGGCCACCTCGCCCAGCGTCGGCGCCAGGAACGACAGCACCAGGATCGCCACCGTGCCGCCGATGAAGCTGGAGAAGCCGGCCGTGAACAGCGCCAGCCCTGTCTGGCCCTTGAGCGTCATCGCGTAGCCGTCGATGCAGGCCACGATGCTGCTGGCGTGCGGGATCTTCATCGTGATCGCGCTCACGCTGTCGCCGTACTGCGCACCGTAGTAGATGCCGGCCAGCATGATGAGCGCGCCGGTGGTGGGAATCGAGTACGTCAGCGGCAGCAGCAGGCTGATGGTGGCCAGCGGGCCCAGGCCCGGCAGCAGGCCGACCAGCGTGCCCACCGTGCAGCCGATGGCGCAGTACATCAGGTTGTGGAGTGTCAGGGCGTGCGAGAAACCGAACGCCAGGTTGTTCAAAACTTCCGTCATGGTCGTGACCTCAGAAAAGCGGCAGGTTCAGGCCGAGCAGCTTCTGCAGCGCCAGCGCCATGGCGATCAGGCCCGCCGAGATCTTCACGTTGCGCACCCACGAGTTGGAGCTGCCCGCGAAGGCCGAACAGAACACCATGAAGACGATGCCCGCGATCATGTTCACGTACATCGAGATCAGCGCGAACCCGCACAGGCTCGACAGGATGAGGCCGATGTTCTTGAAGTTCAGGTTCAGCGCCACCGGCGCCACCACGAACGACCGGACCACCGTGGCCACGCCGATCAGCAGCAGCAGGCTGCTCACCATCACGGGGAACAGGCCCGGCCCCGCCCGGCTGAAGTCGCCGATGGGATAGCTCAGCGCGGTCAGGCCGAAGCCCAGCGCGATCGCCATGAGGAACAGACCTCTGACAAGGTTTCTATTTTTCATTCATACGCTCACGTAATGTTGTGATTCGAATGCGCCCGCGACCGGCGGAACGGGCGCGGGCGTGTCTCCGCCCGGAGGGAAGTTCCGGACGGATCGATGCTCTTTTCGCAAGCTGATCGGAATCTGACGCGGGCGCGAGGGGAACTACGTACCGGGTGGGCGAGTGGTGCGCGCGGGCGGGTCACAATGCGCGGGGCCGCCTCCCGCAGCGAGGCAGGACACCGATGAAGCGCCTGCCCCGAGGCGCCCCCGCGAGATGACGCACGTGATTCAGATGACCCTCGACGACCGCTCCCTCGACCTCGCGTCGCCGGGCGCATGGGCCTTGGCACTGGACCTGGTCCGGTCGACGTCCCGGTTCGAGTTGTGGGTCTGCGTGCCGGACGGCCCTTCGATGTGCATGCTGCGCAACGGCGAGAGCGCATGGCTCATGTACCTGCGGGAGCCGGGCGACAGCGGCTTCAGGTCGTCGGGCGACACGCACCGGCCGGGCGTGGAAGCCTTCACGCTGGGCAACGGACAGGTCGACGAGTACCCGCGCGCGTGGTGCATCGATCTTGCACAGTGCCACCAGGCCCTCGTCGATTTCCGCGACCGCAACGGCGCGCGGCCCGAATCGATCACGTGGTGCGAAAGCTAGGCGGCGCGATCTTTCGCGGCCTCAGGCCGCCACCGCCACCCCACCCCGCCGCATCCGGCGCACCCTGAACAACAGGAACGCCGCGATGCTCACGTTCACCAGGTTCCATCCGATGCCGTTCAGGAAGGCCGCGTGGTAGCTGCCCGTCAGGTCGAACACCTTGCCCGACATCCAGCCGCCCAGCGCCATGCCGAACAGCGTGAACATCAGCACCGTGCCCACGCGTGCGCCGGCTTCCTTCGGCGGAAAGTGCTCGCGCACGATGATCGCGTACGAGGGCACGATGCCGCCCTGGAACAGGCCGAACAGCGCCGAGATCACGTACAGCGGCACCAGCCCGTCGAAGGGCAGGAACAGCAGCAGCGCCACGCACTGCAGCACGCCGCCCAGCATCAGCGTGCGCAGCCCGCCGATGCGGTCGCAGATGGCGCCCGACACCAGCCGGCTCACGATGCCGAAGCCCAGCATCAGCGACAGCATCATCGCGCCCTGCGCCGGGCCGTAGCCCAGGTCGCCGCAGTAGGCCACGATGTGCACCTGCGGCATCGCCATGGCCACGCAGCAGGCCACGCCCGCCACGCACAGCAGGCCCTGCGCCGTGCCCATGCTCAGGCCGAAGGGGCGCGTCATGTCGCGCACCCGCGTGCTGCCGCCCGAGGCGTGCGACACCGGCGCCGCCTCGACCAGTGCCGGCGGCCGTGCGCGGAAGAACAGCGCGAGCAGCGCCATCGTCAGGCCGCAGAAGATGCCCATGCCGATGTAGGTCTGGCGCCAGCCCACCTGCTCGACGAAGTGCTGCGCGATGGGCGGCCACACCGCGCCCGCGAGGTAGTTGCCGCTGGCGCACACCGCCACCGCGATGCCGCGCCGCTTGACGAACCACAGCGAGGTGTCGGCCACCAGCGGCGCAAAGGCCACCGAACTGCCGAGCAGGCCGACCAGCAGCGCCTGCGCGATGGTGAAGGACACGATGCCTTGCGACAGACCCGTGGCGATGTAGCCGGCGGCCAGGAAGACCGAGCCCATCAGCAGCGGCTTCATCACGCCGATGCGGTCGGCCAGCTTGCCCATGAGCACGCCGCCGAAACCGAAGCCCAGCATCAGCAGCGTGTAGGGCATGGAGGCGTCGGCGCGCGCCACGCCGAACTCGGCCTGCACGGCGGGCAGCATGACCGACACCACGTACATGCCGCTGCTGCCGACCGTCATGACCAGCAGCGTGAGCGCCAGGCGCACCATGGCGTAGCGCGAGTCGGGCTGGTGGACGATGGTTGTCGCTTGGGTCGTCTTCATTCTTCTTGTCTCCACGCGTGCATCGGGTGGCGCACGTCGTGTGGCATTCTCGCGGAAGGCCGCGCCGCCTGCTGCGTGCGCCCTCGAGCATCCGACGCATGCCAATTACCTACAGACAAGCCATTCCCGAAGACACGCCCGCGTGCCTCGACCTGCGAGGCCGCACGCGAGAGAACGCCTTCTCGGTCGAAGACCTGAGAGCGATCGGCATCACATTGGAAAGCTGGCAAGCCGGCATCGCCGACGGCACCCTGCCCGGCTACGTGGCCCTCGTCGATGGCGTGCTGGCCGGTTACTGCTTCGGCGAGCGGGACACCGGCGAGATCGGCGTGCTGGCGCTGCTGCCTGCGTACGAAGGCCAGGGCATCGGCAAGGCGCTGCTCGCGCTGATGGTCGAGGAGCTCAAAGGGCTGGGCTTCCAGCGGCTCTTCCTGGGCTGCTCGCCCGATCCGCAGGTGCGCTCGCACGGGTTCTACCGGCACCTGGGCTGGAAGCCCACGGGCGAATTCGATGCAGCGGGCGATGAAGTGCTGGCGTACGTCCCGTCCTGAGACGTTCGCCGCGGCCGGTGCGCTGAACGCCCCGGCAGCCTCAGCCCACGCACGGCGCAGGCGCCATCATCACCACGACACTTGACGACAAGAAGGCCTTCGGCATCGGAGTGCCGGGCTTGCG
Organism: Variovorax sp. FW301-JW7; assembly: GCF_058788795.1. NCBI lineage: Bacteria > Pseudomonadati > Pseudomonadota > Betaproteobacteria > Burkholderiales > Comamonadaceae > Variovorax > Variovorax sp. FW301-JW7. Next base: position 437,033 of record NZ_JBYTBC010000004.1, on the reverse strand, counting down.
CTTGCCGTCGCAGGCCGCAGTCAGCAGGCCGAGACAGAGCAGAAGAACAAAGGCTGTGCTTCGCATGCGGCGCATGCTAAGCCCGCGAAGTGGCGCGTCAAGTCGGACGGCAGCGCCAGCCACCGTCGGTGAAGCGAGCTTTCTGCTTCAGCGCAAGAGGACTTCCGGCCGCTCGCCGGCCTGCAGGCGGCGTTCGATGTCTTCCAGCACGTTCGGCAGGTCGGCCACGCTGTCGATCACGTAGTGCGCGCCGGCGGCTTGCAGCTCGGCGGTGGCGCGGGCGCGGCGGGCCTGCTGGCTGTCGGCGTCGAGCGCCTGCCACTCGGCCAGCGTCAGGCCGTTGACGTTGCCGCTGACCGACACGCCGACGGCCCAGGTGCCGGCGTTGAGGCCTTCCTGCAGGCCCACGCCGGTGTCGTCGACCTTGACGACGGTGTGCGGCGGCCACACGCCGAGGTCGGCGAAGCAGCGGTACATCATGAGCGGCGACGGGCGCCCTGCCGCAAGGTCGCCCGCGCACACGAGGTTGTCGGGCTCGTAGCCGCCGGCCGCCGCGAGCGGCGTGACGACCTCCATGATCGGGCGGTTGTAGCCGGTGGTGGAGCCGATCTTCAGGCCGCGTTCGCGCGCCGCGTTGACGGCCTCGAGGGCGCCCGGAATGAAGTCGGTGTGGTCGCGCACGCTGGCTGCGTTCATGGGCGTGAACACCTCGTACAGGCGGTCGACGTCGGCGTCGCTGAAGGCATGCCCGTGCTTCGCCTCCCACTGCGCGGCGATGCGCGGCTGCGTGCCCAGGGCCTTGATGTGGTCCCACTTGGCCATGCCCATCGGGGCGCGTGCTTCGTCGATGGTGATGCCGATGCCGAACTGTTCGAACAGCTTCACGAAGGCGCCCATCGGCGCGCAGGAACCGAAGTCGAGGATGGTGCCGGCCCAGTCGAAGACGACGGCTTGCAGCTTGGAATGGTGGTGGGCGTTCATGGCGAAAAGGGAGGAAAGGTCAGGAAGGTGGCGGCGCTCACCACGCGTCGAACACGTCGGCGGCAATGCCGAAGCCGGTGCTCGCGCCGCTGCCGCTGGTGACCAGCACCACGCGCGTGGCGTCGTCGGGCGCGTCGATCACGCAGGGCGTGGTCTTGGACGACGGGTACACGCCGGTCCAGCGCTCGGTGACCTGCGCGGTCTCGAGGTTGAGCGTGCTGCGCAGGTGGCGCAGGATGAGCTGGTCGACCGCTTCGATGGCGAAGGGTTCGGGTGCGTCGCCGTAGTGGTGCGAGTCGCCGACCACCAGCGAGCCGTCGGCGCTCTGCACCACGATGAGGTGGATGCCGTGCTCGAGCGAAGCACGCTCTTCCTGCATCAGCCGCTCGCGCAGCGCCGCCGCTTCGGGCAAGCTGCTGTAGCCCTCGTAGCGCACCAGGCTCAGGTCGGTCATGACCGCGCCCTGCAGCCGAAAGCCCGCCTCGGGCTGCACGCGCAGCATCTGCAGGCGGCACAGCCTGAGGTCGTGCGCGGCGATGCGGCCGGCGAACAGGCCGTGCAGCTCGGTGTTGGTGCAGACCACCACGCGCTCGCCGCGCAAGGTGCCGCGCGAGGTGCGCACGCGCGGGGTTTCGACCTCGTGCACGGTTTCGCCGAAGCGGAACACCACGCCGTGCACCTCGGCCAGCCAGCGCGCGAGCAGGCCGACGGCGGTGCGCGATTCGACGCGCAGCTCGTGCGGGCTGAACAGCACCGAGCGCGCCTGCGCGAGGTTGAGGCCGGGCGCGCGCTCCTGCGCGTCCACGGCGTCGATGAGCGCGCAGGCCTCGGCCATCGGCGTGCGCAGGAAGGCTTCGAGCACGGCATGCGCCTCGGGGCGGTAGGCCGCGAGCCAGAGGTGGCGGTGCACGATGTCGATGCCGGCCTGCGGCGCGACGGCCTGCCACACGTCGCGCGAATGCATGGCGCGGCGCCACATGTCGCCCGGCGCCTGGCCGGTGACGGTGATGAAGCCGAAGTTGCGGATCGATGCGCCCAGGCACGCGGCATCGCGCTCGACCACGCACACGCGCAGGCCGCGCTGCGCGGCGGTGTAGGCATGGGCCAGGCCGACGATGCCGGCACCGACCACGATCACATCGAAGCTGTCGACAGACATGCTGGGGTTCATCACCGTTGTCTCCAGGCTTGCGTGCGCTTCAGCGCCCAGTGCCCGGCCAGCGCGAACAGGCCGCGTCCGACGGCGGCCGTGAGCATGATGAGCGAGGCCATGGCGGCGGCGGGTGCCACGTCGCCGGCATCGTCCATGTTGAGCACGGCGATGGCGGCCAGCGTGGTCTTTGGCGAATAGAGGAACACGACGGCCGACACGGTGGTCATCGCGTTGACGAAGAAGTAGCCGGCCACGTTGAGCACGGTGGGCAGCGCCACCGGCAGGTGCACGCGCCACAGCGTGCGCCAGAACGGCACGCCCATCGATTCGGACACCAGCTCGTACTCGCGGTCGAGCTGGCGCAGCGCGGTGAGCGAGGTGAGGTGCGCCACCGAGAAGAAGTGCGCCACGGTGCAGATCACGAGGATCGCCATGCCGCCGTAGAGGCCGTGCAGCGGGTTCGAGGCCGAGTTGAAGAAGAAGATGTAACCCACGCCGAGCACGAGCCCCGGCACGGCGAGCGGCAGGTTGGCCAGCAGGTTGAGCAGCTCGCGCAGCAGGCCGAAGTGGCGCGGCTTCTCCACGAAGTAGGCCGACACAAAGGTGGCGAACGCGCCCGCCACGGCCGCGCACAGCGCCAGGCGCAGCGAGTTGCCGTAGCTGCCCCAGCCGCCGCCGTCCATGTTGCTGAAGTCGTAGTTCTTCAGCGAAGGCGTGAGCTTGTAGGGCCAGTAGCTGGCGAGCGAGGCGAACACGGCCATGCCGATCATCACGACGATGGCGATGGCGGTGAGCGTGCAGAACACGAGCAGTGCGCGGTCGCGCGACTTCACCGGCTCGGGCTGGTACGGCGTGGCGCGCGCCGACAGCGCCGCGGCCTGCTTGCGGCGCACGCGCCGCTCGACGAGGAACGACAGCACGGCCGGAATCAGCAGCACGAGGCCGACCACCGCGCCCATCTGGAAGTTCTGCTGGCCGACCACCTGCTTGTAGATGTCGGTCGCGAGCACGCCGGTCTGGCCGCCCACGACCTTGGGCACGCCGAAGTCGGTGATGACGAGCACGAACACGACCATCGCGGCCACGATGAGGCCGTAGCGCGACGAGGGCAGCGTGACGGTGCGGAAGATGCGCCAGCGCGAGGCGCCCAGGGTCTGGGCGGCTTCATACAAACGCCCGTCGGACGTGGCCATGGCGGTGGTGAGGATCAGCAGCGCATGCGGCAGCGTCCAGAACACCGAGCCGAGCACGATGCCCAGCGGCCCGTAGATCGACAGGTCGCCCAGCAGCCCCTTGAACAGGCCCTGGTTGCCGAACAGGTAGATCAGGCTGATGGCCGGCAGCAGCGAGGGCGCGAGCAGCGGCATGAGCGCCACGGCGCGCAGCAGGCCCTTGGCGGGCATGCACGAGAGCGTGAGGCCGTAGGCGTACACGTAGGCGATGGCGGTGCACAGCACGGCGCTGATCACCGCGAGCAGCACGCTGTTGAAGGCCGACTGCACGAGCGCGGGGCTCTCGAGGTAGCGCGCGAAGTTGGTCAGGCCGACGAAGCTGCCCGCGCGGTCGTAGAAGCTCTGGCCGACCAGCGCGCCGACGGGGAGCGCGACGATCACGACGAGCAGCAGCACGACGAGCAGCACGGCGGCGCCGGTGAGCCAGCGTTCGCGGTCGAAGTGATTCGAACGCGGGATGGCAATCGGGGCGAGGGCTTCGGAAGGGGTGCTCATGTTGTTGTTCTTTTGATGTCGTTGTTCGGGGCGTGTGCACAGGACACCGGGTACTCCCCTCCGCGAATGTCCCCCGGCCTGCGGCCTCCTCCTTGATTTCGCTGCGGGGAGCACCCAGTGCCCTGCGCACCAGGGCACGCTGTCGGTTTGCGGCCGATGAACGCTCGTTGCGAACAACGCTCACGCTGATGGGGTGCCTTGCGCAGCGAAATCAAGGAGGAGCCCGAAGGGCGGGGGACATTCGCGGAGCAAGGTACCCCGTCGGCGGGAGCGCGCCCTGGATGGCTGCGCCCCGCGCGACAAGGACCTCGCACACGCGACGTCATCTCATTGCGCCAGGACCGACAGCGCGTTCAAGGGAAGCTGGATGTGCACCATGCTGCTGGGCACCAGCGGCTCTTCGCCACCGCTGCGCGCATCGGCGGGCAGCTCGGCCTCGATCTCGATGCCGAGCGGCTCGCAGGCCAGACGCGCCGAGGTGCGGTTACCGAAGAACTCGGTGTCGAGCAGGCGCGCGGCGAAGCTGTTGGTGCCGAGCTCGGAACCGAAGCGTTTCACCACCACATGCTCGGGCCGGATGCCCACGGTGGCTTGCGAACCGACGCTCAGGTTGCCCGGTGCGCAGAACAGTTCGCTGTCGCGCACACGCACCTTGCCGTCGGCCAACACGGTCGCGGGCAGCATGTTCATGCGGCCCACGAAGCCCGCCACGAAGCGGGTGCGCGGCTTGCGGTACAGCTCGTCGGGCGTGCCGGCCTGTTCGATGCGGCCGTTGTGCATCAGCACCACACGGTCGGCCATCGAGAGGGCTTCTTCCTGGTCGTGCGTGACCATGATGGTGACGATGCCCAGGCGCTTTTGCAGCGCGCGGATTTCGCTGCGCAGCGTGGCGCGCACCTGCGCGTCGAGCGCGGAGAGCGGCTCGTCGAGCAGCAGCAGGCGCGGGTTGGGTGCGAGCGCGCGCGCCAAGGCGATGCGCTGTTGCTGGCCGCCCGAGAGCTGCACCGGGTACTTGTCGGCATGCGCGGTGAGCCCGACAAGGTCGAGCATTTCGCGCGAGCGCTTGGCCATCTCGCGCGCCAGGGCGCCCGTGGGGTGCAGGCCGTAGGCGATGTTCTGCGCCGCCGTGAGGTTGGGGAACAGCGCATACGACTGAAACACCACGCCGAAGCCGCGCGCCGCGGGCGGCAGGCCCGCGATGTCCTGGCCGCCGAGCAAGATTTGCCCGCTGTCGGCGCGCTCGATGCCGCACACGATGCGCAGCAGCGTGGTCTTGCCGCAGCCCGAAGGACCGAGCAGGCAGACGAACTCGCCGGGCTCGATGTCCAGGTCGATGCCGTCGAGCACGCGCGTGGCGCCAAAGGACTTGCCGATGCCGCGAAGAGAAAGAAAGCTGGTCATGTTCAGTGGCCCCAGTCGAGAAACACCGCGGAACCGGCTTTGCCGGGCCGCTGGTGTTGCCCCCGGTGAGGGGGTTGGCGTAGCGACACGAAGTGCGCGAAGACTGGGGGAGAGCCCATTACATGGGTTTCTTTTCAGCCTTGGCGTCGTAGCGCTTCGACCATTCCGTCAGGATGCGGTCGCGGTTCGCGGCAGCCCAGTTGAAGTCGTTCTTGGCCAGCAGCTTCTCGACGTCGCCCGGCACGAACTCCAGCTTTTCCTGGATGCCCGGCAGCGCGAGCACGGCGAAGTTCTTCGCGTACAGCTCGTTGGCCTGCTTCGTCACGGCCCAGTCGGCCAGGGCCTTGGCGGCGTCCTGCTTCTTGCTGGTCTTCATGATGCCGGTGGCTTCCATGTCCCAGCCCAGGCCTTCCTTGGGCAGCACGATGTCGATGGGGGCGCCGTCGCGCTTGGTCTTGTTGGCGCGGTATTCGAAGGACATGCCCAGCGCGAACTCGCCGGCACCGGCCTGGCGGCAGGGCTTGCTGCCCGACAGGCTGTACACGCCGATGTTCTGGTGCAGCGCGTCCATGTACTTCCAGGCCTTGTCCTCGCCCATCATCTGGATCCAGCCCGACACCATGAGGTAGCCGGTGCCCGAGGCCGCCGGGTTGGGCATGGTGATCTGGCCCTTGTAGACCGGGTTGGTCAGGTCGGCCCAGCTGGTGGGCTTGGGCAGGTTCTTCTTCGTGGCTTCGGCGGTGTTGAAGCAGATGGCCGACGACCACACGTCCATGCCGACCCACTTGGGCGGGTTGGCCGTGTCGCGCATGGTGGGCTTGATGGCGTCCAGGCCCTTGGGGGCGTAGGGCTGGAGCATGCCTTCCTTGTCCAGCAGCATCAGCGAGGTGGCGGCCAGGCCCCACACCACGTCGGCCTGCGGGTTGGCCTTTTCGGCCAGCAGCTTGGCGGTGACGATGCCGGTGGAGTCGCGCACGAACTTCAGTTCGATGTTGGGGTTCTCCTTTTCGAAGGCAGCCTTGTAGGCCTGCACCTGGTCGGCTTCGAGCGCGGTGTAGACCAGCAGCTCGGTGCGGCCCTGGGCCGAGGCGGCGAAAGCCAGCGAGAACAAGGCGGCGGGCACGGCGGCCCACATCAGACGACGATGCAGCATGGGAGATTCCCTCGAGGTAAGAACAGGCGGTGTACGCAAAAAGAAAACACGGCCGGGGCCGTGAACGCAGCGATGCTCGCAGCGGTATGTGACAAAGGTTTGTCACATGGCCGTACCCGCGCCGCGGCGTTTGCACTTTCGTCACACGGCTGTCATCGCGCGGCGCGAGCCTGTACAGGCTGTCGCACCCGTTCTTTTGCAATCCCATGACACTCGACCTCGCCGAGATCGCCCGCCTGTTCGCCGAACGCGGCGGGCTGGCGTACGCGGGTGAGCCGGTGTCGCAGCTCGAACACGCGTTGCAATGCGCCTGGCTGGCCGAACAGGCCGGCGCCGGCGACACGCTCGTGACGGCTGCATTGCTGCACGACCTGGGGCACCTGCTGATCGCCGAGCACCAGACGCTGTCGCACTCGCCCACCGAACTGGGCATCGACGACCGCCACCAGTACATCGCGCTGCCGCTGCTGCGCGGCGCCTTCGACGTGGCGGTGCGCGAGCCGATCCGCCTGCACGTGGACGCCAAGCGCTACCTGTGCGCGACGCGGCCGGGCTACGTGTCGAAGCTCTCGCCCGATTCGGTGCGCAGCCTGGCGCTGCAGGGCGGCGTGATGGACGACGACGCGGCGCAGCGCTTTGCCGGCCTGCCGTGGTCGGGCGACGCGGTGCGGCTGCGGCTGTGGGACGAAGCAGCGAAGGTCGAAGGGCTCAAGACGCCAGCGCTGGCGCACTTCCTGGCGACCGCTGCGCGGATCATGCTGCGCTGAGCGGGCGGACCTGCGCCCCGGGCAGTTCTGGCATTTCAGGTGCATCGGGCACCTCTGGCGGAATTTCAGTTCCGTTTAAGAAACATTTGTCTACGATGGGTTCCTCACGATGACCGGCGCACCCGCGCCTGCGAGGAAACCCGAATGTCTTTATCCGTCACGGCGCGCGCCAGCTCGTTCATCCAGGTCCTGCGCCGCGTCTTCACGCTCGCGGCGCCCTACTTCCGGTCCGAGGAGAAATGGCGGGCACGTGCCATGCTGCTGGGGATCATTGCCCTGAACCTTTTCTACGTCTATGTGGCGGTGCTCGGCAACCAGTGGTACGGGCGCTTCTACGACGCACTGCAGAACAAGGACGTGGTCGCCTTCTGGCGCGAGGTGCGGGTGTTCGGCTGGATCGCCTTCTTCAACATCGCGGTGCAGGTGCTCAAGTTCTATGTGACGCAGTTGCTGCAACTGCGCTGGCGCACCTGGATGACGCGCAGCTACCTGTCGCGCTGGATGGCGGACCGCACCTTCTATCACCTGGAACTGGCGCGCTACGCCGGCAAGGACGGCACCGCGCCGGACAACCCCGACCAGCGTATCCAGGAAGACATGCAGATGTTCACCAGCGCCACGATGTCGCTCTCGATGGGCCTGCTGAACGCCGTGGTCACGCTGCTGAGCTTCATCGGCCTGCTCTGGACGCTGTCGGGCAATTTCTCGTTCACGGCCGGCGGCACCACCTACCAGATCGTCGGCGCGATGGTCTGGCTGGCGCTGGGGTATTCGATCGTGGGCACCGTGGTCACGCATTTCATCGGCCGCCCGCTGATCGGACTGAACTTCCGGCAACAGCGCTTCGAGGCCGACTTCCGCCATCACCTGGTGCGCGTGCGCGAGTACAGCGAAGCCATTGCGCTCGACCATGGCGAGAAGGTCGAGAGCGGCCAGCTCAACCTGCGCTTCGGCGACGTGCTGCGCAACTACCTGCTGCTGATCAAGCAGCAGAAGAACCTGGTGACCTTCACCTCGTTCTTCGGCCAGGCGGCGGTGATCTTTCCGTTCATCGTCGGGGCGCAGCAGTATTTCGGCGGCTCGATCCAGCTCGGCCACCTGATGCAGATCGTCTCGGCCTTCGGCAAGGTGCAGGAGTCGCTGAGCTGGTTCGTCGACAACTACGACAGCGTGGCCGTGTGGCGCGCCACCACCGACCGCCTGACCAGCTTCGACGACGCCATGAAGGCCCACGCGACGCGCGACAACGAACTGCAGCGCGCTCCGGCCGCAGTCCTGCACACCGACGACCTCGGGGTGGCCCTGCCCAACGGCACGGCGCTGCTTGCCGGTGCCGCCCTGTCCGTGGCGCCCGGCGACAGCGTGCTGTTGCAGGGGCCTTCGGGCAGCGGCAAGTCGACGCTGTTCCGCTCCTTCGCGGGCATCTGGCCGTTCTCGCGCGGGCATGTGCAAGTGCCCGGCGACGCGATGTTCATGCCGCAGCGCCCCTACGTGCCCGACGGCAAGCTGCGCGATGCGCTGACGTATCCGAATCCGGCCTCGAACTACAGCGACGACCAGTTGCGCCAGGCGCTCGCCGATGCCCTGCTGCCGGACCTTGCCAGCCGCCTCGACGACAGCGACGCGTGGAGCCAGAAGCTCTCGGGCGGCGAACAACAGCGACTGGCCATAGCCCGCGTGCTGCTGAGAAAGCCGGCATGGCTGTTCGCCGACGAGATCACGAGCGCGCTCGATGCCGAGGCCGAAAGCGTGCTGTACAAGCGCCTCGCCGCCACGGTGCAGGCCGCGGGCGGGGCGATGGTGTCGATTGCGCACCGCGCGGCCGTGGGCGATTTCCACAACCAGCGGTGGACGCTGGTGCCGCGAACCGGTGGCACAGCGGGAGACGGTGGTGCGCGCTACCGCTTGAACACGGCCGCTCAGCCCGCTGCGGCGTAGCGCTCCCAGCCCTTCTTGCGCAGGTCGCAGGCCGGGCATTCGCCACAGCCGTAGCCCCAGGCCTGGCGGTGTTCGCGGTCGCCGAGGTAGCAGGTGTGGGTTTCTTCCACGATCAGGTCGACCAGCGGCTGGCCGCCCAGGCGGTGGGCCAGCGCCCAGGTCTCGGCCTTGTCGATCCACATGAGCGGCGTCTCGATGACGAGGCGGCGCTCCAGGCCGAGCGACAGCGCGAGCTGCATGGCCTTCATGGTGTCGTCGCGGCAGTCGGGGTAGCCCGAGAAGTCGGTTTCGCAGACGCCGGTGACGATCACCTGCAGCCCGCGCCGGTAGGCCAGCGCGCCCGCGAGCGTGAGGAACAGCAGGTTGCGCCCCGGCACGAAGGTGTTGGGCAGGCCGTCGGCCTGCATGGCGAAGGCGACTTCCTCGGTGAGCGACGAGCCGCCGAGCTGGGCCAGCGCGGCCAGCGTGAGCACGTGGTCTTCGCCCAGGCGCGGCGCCCATTCGGGAAAGCGCTCGCGGATCTTGGCGAGCACGGTGCCGCGCACGTCGAGTTCGACGCGGTGGCGCTGGCCGTAGTCGAAGCCCAGGGTTTCGACCCGCTGGTACTTGGACAGGGCCTCGGCCAGGCAGGTGGCCGAGTCCTGGCCGCCGGAAAACAGAACGAGGGCGGTAGTGTGCAGGGGCATGGAGCCTCCGGGAAATAGGAAAAAAAGAAAAAGCGGCCGGCGCGCCCGGTCAATCTTCGAGCAGGATGCCGCTGCCGCCGGAGGGGCCGCGCACGCCGACGGCCTCGACCTCGGCGATCTGCTCCGCCGGGAAGAACTTGCACAGGCAATGCTCGATGTCGATGTACTCCCCGGCATGGACCACGGCCAGCATGTGCGCCAGGATCTGCTGGTAGACGGTCACGACGTGGTCGATCAGCACGGCGTCGAAGCTCCACAGGCGGCTCATGTACTGCCCCGGAATGCCGACGACCGCGGTGACGGTGCCCGGCGGGCGCCGCTGGGCGAACACCACCTTGCCCGCGAAACGTTCATCGGCATAGCGGCCGATGTCGGCACGCTCGGTGAGCTGGTAGCGACCGCTGACCTTGAAGACGCGCGACACGTCGGCCAGCAGGCCTTCGGAACGCAGGAAACCGAACATGACCTCCAGGCAGAGGGTCTCGGTCAGGTTCTTGACGATGCTGAGGTCGTAACCCGCGGCGATCCGCTGCACCTCGCCGTCGCCCGAGAAGTCGAGCACCCGGTCGACCGCCCGCGCCAGCACGACGCGCTGGAGGTCGTTGTAAGGCACGGCGCCCATCTCGACCAGGTAGATGCGGGCGCCCGGGTCCTGCAGGCGGATGCTGGCCAGGGTGTACAGCGTCTGCGCCAGGCGCTGGTCGCTGTCGAACACCCCGATCTTCGTGTTGAGGGCACTGGAGACGAGGTAGAGATTGACCATGGCGGGCTGATTTTATTCAGCGCGCCGACACCCGGATACGATGCCGCGCATGAACACCAGATCCCTTGCCGCATGGGCCGCCACCTTCGCGGTCCTTCTGGCCCTGGACACGCTCTGGCTGGGCTTCGTCGCCGACGGCCTCTACCAGCGAGAGATGGGCAACCTGATGGCGCCCGACCCGCGGCTGGGCGTGGCGACGGCGTTCTACCTGCTCTATCCGATCGGCCTGCTGGTCTTCGCCATCGTGCCAGGCCTGCAAGCGCAGGGCGTGCTGCGCGCCGCACTGCTCGGCAGCCTGTTCGGCCTCTTCTGCTACGGCACCTACGACCTGACGAACCTCGCGACGATCCGCGACTGGCCGCTGGCGCTGTCGTTCATCGACATGGCCTGGGGCACGCTCGTGAGCGGCGTGGCCGCCGGTGCGGGCGCGCTGGCCCTGCGCAGCAACGTGACACGCGCAAGACAGTCACGAGCAAACAAAGACTGAACTTTCGCGGCCGGCCCGCATCGTCACGGCCGAGTCACCGGAGGTCTCTAGATTGCACTCCCTGAGTCGGTGCGCAGCACGCGCGCCGAACGTCACGACCTTCGAGGGAGTCCGTTGCATGAATCACCGTTTGATCGCCCCGGCGCTGCTGGGCGCTTCACTGATGCTGTCCGCCTGCGGCGGCAGCAACAACAACAGCCCGTCGCTGCCGTTCCTTCCGCCACCCACCACGCCGCCGGCCGCGCAGGCACAGAAGAACATCCTCTTCTTCCTGGGCGACGGCATGGGCATCACCACGCTGACCGCTGCGCGCATCTACAAGGTCGGTGAGGACGGCGACCTGACGATCGACACGCTGCCCGAGACCGCCTTCGTCCACACCTACTCGAACGACGCGCAGGTGACCGACAGCGCGCCCTCGATGTCGGCCTACATGACCGGCGTGAAGATGAACAACGAGGTCATCTCGATGAGTGCCGAAACCCGCGCCACCGACGCTGCGGGCAAGGCCTACCACCTCAACTTCGACAGCACCTGCCCCTCGGGCAACGGCCAGGCCGTCGACACGCTGCTCGAGCAGAGCAAGGCCAAGGGCTACGCGACCGGCGTGGTCACGACCACGCGCATCACGCACGCCACGCCCGCCGCCACCTATTCGCACGTGTGCCACCGCGACGCCGAGAACACCATCGCTGCCGCGCTGGTGCCGGGCGGCGCCGGCTACAACGGCAAGCTGGGCGACGGCGTCGACGTGTTCTTCGGCGGCGGCACCGACTACTTCACGGCCAAGGAAGCCGGCGGCAAGCGCAACGACAAGCGCGACCTGATCGCCGAGCTGAAGACCGCCAAGTACAGCTTCGCCGCCAGCCGGGCCGAGTTCGACAAGCTGCCGGCCGACGGCGCCACCAAGATCGCCGGCCTCTTCACCAAGAGCCACATGGCCTACGACCTGGACCGCAACCCGACCAAGGAACCCAGCCTGGCCGAGATGACGGGCAAGGCCATCGACGCGCTGGCCGCGCGCAAGAAGGGCTTCTTCCTGATGGTGGAAGGCGGGCGCATCGACCACGCCCTGCACGCCACCAACGCGCGCCGTGCGCTGCAGGACACCGGCGCCTTCGACGACGCCATCAAGCTGGCGCTGCAGAAGATGCAGGCCATCGACCCGGGCCTGAAGAACACGCTGGTGGTGGTCACGGCCGACCACGACCACACGCTGCAGCTCAACGGCTATGCCGCACGCACCGGCAAGACCGAGTCGGGCAAGCCCGGCGTGCTCGGCCTGGTGAAGGACTACGTCGACACCAGCAAGACCAGCAAGGACGTGAACGGCATGCCCTACACCATCATCGGTTTCGGCAATGGCCCGCACCGCACGGCACGCGACATCGCCATCAGCGAGGCGGACCTGGAGCTGCCCGACTACCGCCAGGAAGCCGTGGTGCCGATGGACCCCGCGAGCGATTCCGAAACCCACGGCGGCGCCGACGTGTTCCTCGGCGCGCAGGGCCTGGGCGCCGACAACTTCTCGGGCGTGATCACCAACACCGACGTGTTCGGCCTGATCAGGAAGGCGGTCGGCCTGTGAAGGGCGGCAGCCACTCACGGACGAACACAACCATGCACACGACCATGAACCGCACCCTCCTCACCCCCCGCCTGGCCGCCGCGCTCGTCTGCGCCGCCGCCGGCATGCTCGCCACCGGCGCCCACGCCGCCGGCGAAGCCAAGAACGTGATCTTCTTCCTCGGCGACGGCATGGGCCCCGTCACCGTGACCGCCGCGCGCATCTACAAGGGCGAGAAGCAGCTGGCCGCCAAGCCCGGCTCGCTGGTGAGCCCCGAGCGCGCGAACCTCACGATGCAGTCGCTGCCGTATGCGGCGCGCGTGAAGACCTTCTCGCTCGACGGCCAGACCACCGACAGCGCGCCCTCGATGGCCGCCTACATGACCGGCGTGAAGATGCGCAACGAGGTGATCTCGATGTCCAGCGACACGGTCGCCGTCGACAGCACCGGCAAGCAGTACATCAACGGCGAGAACACCACCTGCCCGCCGACCAACGGCCAGGCCGCCGACACGCTGCTCGAGCTCGCCAAGGCCAAGGGCCGTGCGGTCGGCGCGGTGTCGACCACGCGCGTCGGCCATGCCACGCCGGCCACCACCTACGCGCACATCTGCAACCGCAACGGCTACAACACCATCGCCGAGCAGAGCGTGCCGGGCCACGCCAACTACAACCCCAAGCTGCTCGACGGCGTGGACGTGCTGCTGGGCGGCGGCCAGCGCAACTACCTGCCGACCACGGTGCTGGCAGGCAGCAAGCGCACCGACGGCGTGAACCTGGTGACGGCGATGCAGGCCAAGGGCTACACCTACGTCGACACCGGCACCAAGCTGCGCGCCGTCGACGCGGGCGCCACGGGCAAGCTGCTGGGCCTGTTCACGCCGAGCGAAATGGCCTACGAACTCGACCGCGTGAAGCAGAACCTCGACCAGCCCAGCCTGTCGGAAATGACCGAGAAGGCCCTGGGCGTGCTCAGCAAGAACGACAAGGGCTTCTTCCTCATGGTGGAAGGCGGTCGCATCGACCACGCGCTGCACGGCACCAACGCCAAGCGCGCGCTGGAAGACACGCTGGCCTTCGACACGGCCATCCAGACCGCGCTGGACTACATGAACAAGAAGGACCCGGGCCTGAAGAACACGCTGGTGGTGGTCACGGTCGACCACGACCACGCGATCGCCTTCAACGGCTACCCGAAGATCGGCAACCCGATCCTGGGCAAGGTCAACGGCTACGCCGACGGCAAGCCCTCGAAGGCGGCGGACGGCAAGCCCTACACCACGCTGGTGTTCGGCAACGGCGGACGGCCCAACGCGACGGCCGCCAGCCAGATCAACCCGGAAGACAACAACAAGCCGTGGATCGCGCCGGCGCGCGGCGCCTCGCGCGACGACCAGACCGCGATGGACACCACGGACGACAACTTCCTGCAGGAAGTCGGCATCAACCTGGGCACGCCGGGTTCGGAAACGCACGGCGGCGGCGACGTGATGCTGTTCGCGGGCGGCGCGGGCGCGAAGCTCTTCAAGGGCACCGTGGAGAACATCAAGGTGTTCAACAAGGTCAAGGAAGCGGCGGGCCTGTGAACGCTGCCGTGACGCTCAAGACGCTGCTGGCGGCGGCGGCCCTCGCGGCCCTTCCGCTGGCAGCCGGCGCGGCAGGCGATGCCGCCGCGCCCGACCAGACCCTGCGCATCACGCACCACGTGATGTCGATCGGCAAGGACGGCGTGCAGCGCGAAAGCCGCTACGCCGACCGCATGGTGCGCCGCGCCGGCACGGTGTGGATCGAGCGCGAGCTGCCGCCCGCGCTGCGCGCCGGCCATGACCACGAGGCCAGCGAAGGCAAGGTGCACATCGGCCACGCGCACGCCGACAACACGGCCGCGCCGCTGTGGCTGCGCCGCGATGCGGCCGGCACGGTGCAGGTGAACATGGTGCTGCGCCAACAGCGCAAGGTGATCGAGGTGGACGCGGCCAACTACGGCAACGTCGGCTACAGCGGCTCGTGGGCCAACGCCTACTGGCTGATCGACCCGGCCAGCCTGCCGCGCATGAAGGCGCTCGGCACGGCGCGCGGTGGCGTGCAGCGCTACGAGCTGCCGCAAGGCGAACGCACGCTGCGCGTCGACTGGGACGTGGCGGGCCGCTATGCGCGCAAGATCGAGCAGCGCGACGCGCACGGCACCTCGCTCAACGTGATGACCGCCTCGGCCATCGCCGCGCCGAAGGTGCTGCCGTGGCAGCAGGTCGAAAGCTACGCGCGCGGCGACTACTCGGACCTGCTGGATTAGGGCTTGTGCACGCTATTTCCGGCGTCGCCGGAAACAGCGTGAACAGGCCCTGGTACTTCTTAGAGGAAGCGCTCGAGCAGCTTGCGCGAGGCGCGGTCGAGCACCTTCGCATCGGGGATGCGGAACTGCACGCCGTGCGCGCTCGCGATGAGCAGCGCACCGCCCTCGAGGCGGCGGATGTCTTCCTCGGCCTTGAGCACGAAGCTGGTGTCGCCGCGGTCGGTGCTCACGGTCCAGGTGCTGGGCACGCCGAAGCTCGACACGCGGTGCAGCTTCAGCAGCGTCGGCGCAAAGTCGCGCACCGCGAGTTCCTCGGTCAGCAGCACCTGCGTGGGTGCGGGCAACTGGTCGACGCGGTCGACCCACACGAGTTCGCGGCCTTCGCTGCCGACGAGCGACACGCCCTCGTTGGGCGCACTCAGCGGAAAGGCGCGCACGGGCGTCACGCCCACGTGGCGCTCGCCCTGTGCGTCGGTCAGCACGAGGCGGCCGAAGGTGTCGCGGGCCAATTCGAAGTTGTTGTTGTTGCTGCTCATCACACGTCCCCTGCCGGATGGGCCGCGTGGCTCACGGCCAGCGGTGCCTGGGCGTTGGCGCGCTCGTCGGCGGCGCCTTCGCTCACGTCGTCATCGTCGCCCTGGCGCAGCTGCGCCTGGTACAGGCGCCAGTAGGCGCCCTGCTTGGCCATGAGCGCGTCGTGCGGCCCGACCTCGACCACCTCGCCGCGGTCCATGACCACGAGGCGGTCGGCCTTGCGCAGCGTGGACAAACGGTGGGCGATGGCGATGGTGGTGCGGCCCTGCACGAGGTTGTCGAGCGCCTTCTGGATTTCCTTCTCGGTCTCGGTGTCGACGGCCGAAGTGGCCTCGTCGAGGATCAGGATGCGCGGGTCGATGAGCAGTGCGCGCGCGATGCTGATGCGCTGGCGCTCGCCGCCCGACAGGCCCTGGCCGCGCTCGCCGACCAACGAGTCGTAGCCGTGCGGCAGGCGCAGGATGAAGTCGTGCGCGTGGGCCGCGCGGGCTGCGGCCACCACCTCTTCGCGCGTGGCGTCGGGCTTGCCGTAGGCGATGTTCTGCGCGATGGTGCCGAAGAACAGGAACGGCTCCTGCAGCACCAGCCCGACGTGGCGGCGGTAGTCGGCCACGGCGAAGCGGCGGATGTCGGTGCCGTCGACCTTGATGGCGCCGTCGGTCACGTCGTAGAAGCGGCAGATCAGGTTGACCAGCGTGCTCTTGCCCGAGCCGCTGTGGCCCACGAGGCCGATCATCTCGCCGGGCTCGATGGTCAGGTCGAGGTCGTGAATCACGGCGCGCGAGCCGTAGCGAAAGCCCAGCCCGCTCATCTCGATGCGGCCCTGCACGCGCTCCACCTTCACGGGGTTGGCCGGCTCGGGCACGTTGCTCACGTGGTCCAGGATGTCGAAGATGCGCTTGGCGCCGGCCGCGGCCTTCTGCGTGACCGAGACGATGCGGCTCATCGAGTCGAGCCGTGTGTAGAAGCGGCCGATGTAGGCGATGAACGCGGTGAGCACACCCACCGTGATGTGGCCGCGCGCCACCTGCCAGATGCCGAAGGCCCAGACCACGAGCAGGCCGATTTCGGTCAGCAGCGACACGGTCGGCGTGAACAGCGACCACGTGCGGTTGAGCTTGTCGTTGACCTGCAGGTTGTAGGCGTTGGCGACGCGGAAGCGCTCGGCTTCGCGACGCTCCTGCGCGAAGGCCTTGACCACGCGGATGCCGGGGATGGTGTCGGCCAGCACGTTGGTCACTTCGGACCAGACGCGGTCGATTTTCTCGAAGCCGGTGCGCAGGCGGTCGCGCACGACGTGGATCATCCAGGCGATGAAGGGCAGCGGCACCAGCGTGACCACGGCCAGCAGCGGGTTGATCGAGAACAGGATGACCGCCGTCATGACGATCATCAGCACGTCGTTCGCGAAATCGAGCGCATGCAGCGACAGAAAGACGTTGATGCGGTCGGTTTCCGAGCCGATGCGCGCCATGAGGTCGCCGGTGCGCTTGCCGCCGAAATAGTCCAGCGGCAGGGTCAGCAGGTGCTCGTAGGTGGTGGTGCGCAGGTCGGCGCCGATGCGCTCGGACACCAGCGCCAGCAGGTAGGTGCGCGCCCAGCCGAGCCCCCAGCCGACCAGCGCCGCGATCAGCAGGCCGCCCAGGTACAGGCCGACCCGGCCGGAATCGATCTTCTGCCCGTTCTGGAACGGAATCAGGATGTCGTCCATCAGCGGGATGGTCAGGTACGGCGGCACCAGCGTGGCGGCGGTGGAAATGAGGGTCAGAACAAACCCGAGGATCAGCTGCTTGCGGTACGGCCCGGCGAAGCGGCCCAGGCGCAGCAGCACCCAGGTCGAAGGCGGGGTCTGGAGCTCGGTGTCGGTGCCTTCGGCCTCGAGACCTTCGGGCACCTCTTCTGTCGCCTTTGTGACAGCCGGTGCGGCGCGCTGGCCGAACAACTTGAGCAGCTTCAGCGCCGCCGGCTGGCCGGCCAGGGTGTAGCGCCAGCGGGCGAGCTGTCCGGCGGGGCCGATGAGGTCGAGGGTTCCGACACCTGCGTGGTCGGAAAGACGCATTTCCAAGGCCTGCTCAGTGAGTGGCCACTCACGCCACTCACCACCGGGTTCCAGGGCAATGAGGCGCTGGTCGGTCAGGGCGACGAGGCCCGTGGCGAAGCGAAGTTGGTCGTCGAGGTCAACCGCAAGTGTTACCGAAACGTTTTCAGTGCCTGCGAGTCGGCTTTTCAGCACGCCTGAGACCGCCTCCGTTTCGCCCGCCTGGGCGCCGACTGGATCGTGATGTTGCATTGTGTTTATTTGACTCTTGCCCGTCGCGGGCCGCAGGGACCGCGTCATGGCGCCCTTGGTCGGGCGCCGATTCTGACCGATCGCCATGGGAGCGCTTGAAGGCGCCGTGGTGCTCGGCCAAAGCACATCGAACGTTTGCATGACCCGTTTCGACGACATCCAATTGCTGCGCATCAACTATTTGCGCGGTCCCAACCTCTGGACCTACCGTCCGGTGCTCGAAGTCTGGCTCGACCTGGGCAAGCTCGAGGACTTCCCCTCCAACAAGATCGACGGTTTCACCGACCGGCTGACCACCCTGCTGCCGGCGCTCATCGAGCACCACTGCGGCGTGGGCGAGCGCGGAGGCTTCATCCAGCGCCTCACCGAAGGCACCTGGTCGGGCCACGTGCTGGAGCACGTCGTGATCGAGCTGCTGAACCTGGCCGGCATGCCGACCGGCTTCGGCCAGACCCGCAGCACCTCGGAGCACGGCGTGTACCGCATGGTGTTCCGGGCCCGTGACGAGCAGGTCGCCCGGGTGGCGCTGGCCGAAGGCCACCGCCTGCTGATGGCGGCCATCAACAACGACCCGTTCACCGCCGCCGACGTGCAGACCGCCGTCGAGGCCGTCAAGGCCAAGGTCGAAGACTGCTACCTCGGCCCGAGCACCGCGGCCATCGTGTCCGCCGCCACCGACCGCGGCATTCCGCACATGCGCCTGAACAGCGGCAACCTGGTGCAGCTGGGCTACGGCGCCAATCAGCAGCGCATCTGGACCGCCGAGACCGACTACACCAGCGCCATCGGCGAATCGATCGCCAGCGACAAGGAACTGACCAAGTCGCTGCTCGCCAGCTGCGGCGTGCCCGTGCCGCATGGCCAGGTGGTCGAGTCGCCCGAAGAAGCCTGGGAAGCCGCCGAGGACATCGGCCTGCCCGTGGTCGTGAAGCCCTCGGACGCCAACCACGGCCGCGGCGTGTCGCTCGAGCTGACCACGCGCGAGGAAGTCATGGCCGCCTTCGCGGTCGCCGAGCCCGAGGGCAGCGACGTGATGGTCGAGCGCTTCATCCGCGGCCACGAACACCGCCTGCTGGTGGTGGGCGGCGAGGTGGTGGCGGCCGCGCGCGGCGAGATCATCACCGTGACCGGCGACGGCACGAACACCGTGGCCGGGCTGATCGACAAGCAGCTCAACAGCGACCCGCGCCGCGGCGCCGAAGAAGAATTCCCGCTCGACGTGATCGTGCTGGCCACCGACGCCAAGCTGCAGCTGGAGCTCAAGCGCCAGGAGCTGGACGGCACCTCGGTGCCCGCCGCCGGCCGCGTGGTGACGATCCAGCGCAACGGCAACATGGCCTACGACTGCACCGACCTCGTGCACCCCGAGGTGGCGCACGCCGCCGTGCTCGCCGCCCGCGTGGTCGGCCTGGACATCGCGGGCATCGACATGGTCGCGCAAGACATCTCCAAGCCGCTGGGCCCGCAGGGCGGCGCGATCGTCGAAGTGAACGCCGGCCCCGGCCTGCTGATGCACCTGAAGCCGGCCATCGGCTCGCCGCGCCCCGTGGGCCGCGCCATCTGCGACCACCTGTTCCCGAACGACGCGCCCGGCCGCATCCCCGTGGTGGGCGTGGCCGGCTCGCGCGACACCGCCGTGCTCGCGCGGCTGGTGGCCTGGCTCATCAACCTCGGCGGGCGCCACACCGGCCTGGCCTGCCGCGACGGCCTGTTCCTGGAGCGCCGCCGCGTCGACGCACGCGACAGCGCCAACTGGGACGCCGGCCACCGCCTGCTCGTGAACCGCGCCGTCGAGGCCGTGGTGATCGAGAACGGCGCCGAAACCATCCTGCGCGACGGCCTGGCCTACGACCGCTGCGAAGTCGGCATCGTGACCGACCTCGAAGGCTCCGAAGCCCTGGCCGACTACGACATCACCGAGAGCGACCAGATGGTCAAGGTGCTGCGCACCCAGGTCGACGTGGTGCTGGGCGAAGGCACGGCCGTGCTGAACGCCGACGAGCCGCGCATCGCCGCGCTGGCGCCGCTGTGCGACGGCTCGGTCATCCTCTATGCGGCCGACCCGCAGGCCGCCGCGCTGTCCGCGCACCAGGCCGCCGGCGGCAAGGCCGTGCTGGTGCGCCAGGACCGCGTGGTGCTGGCCAACGGCACGAGCGAATCGTTCCTGCCCGGCCTGGGCCGCCTGACCATCTGGCGCGCGACCCACGTCGGCGTGAGCCTCGAAAGCCTGCTGGCCGCGGTGGCCGCCGGCTGGGCCATGGGCATTCCGCTCAACCTGATCGGCGCCGGCGTCGAAGCCTTCGAAGCCGACCTGCAGGCGGCTCTGGCCTCGCTGCAGCTGTCGCAGGCCTCGCCCCTTTCGCCCCAACAACAATTGGCATGACACGATGCGCCGCCCCGCCACCCGCGGGGCCGGCGCCCAGGTCACACCGCAAGATCACCGCAACCGCGCGCCCCGTGCCGTAGCCCCATGAAAGTCACCCGCATCCGCGCCCTGCGCGGCCCCAATCTCTGGAGCCGCCACACCACCATCGAGGCCGTCGTGGCCTGCGAAGGCGACGAGAACGCCGTCGGCAAGCTCGACGGGTTCGAAGCCCGCCTGCGCGCCCGCTTCCCGACCATCGGCGAGCTGCACCCGATGGTGCTCGGCCAGCCGCTGGCGCTGGCCCACGTGCTCGAGAACGCCGCCGTGGCGCTGCAGGCCCAGGCCGGCTGCGCCGTCAACTTCGGCAACACCGCGCCGACGACGGACGAAGGCGTCTACCAGGTCACCGTGCAGTACACCGAGGAAGACGTGGGCCGCCGCGCCCTCGCGCTGGCCGAAGCGCTGATCCGGGCCGCGCTGGCCGACACCCCCTTCGACGCCGACGCCGCCATCACCGAGCTGCGCGACCTCGACGAATCGGAGCGCCTGGGCCCGAGCACCGGCTCCATCGTCGACGCCGCCGTGGCGCGCGGCATTCCGTACCGCCGCCTCACCAGCGGCAGCCTGGTGCAGTTCGGCTGGGGCTCCAAGCAGCGCCGCATCCAGGCCGCCGAGATCGACAGCACCAGCGGCGTGGCCGAATCGATCGCGCAGGACAAGGAACTCACCAAGCAGCTGCTCAACGCCGCCGGCGTGCCGGTGCCGCTGGGCCGCCCCGTGAGCAGCGCCGACGACGGCTGGGCCGCCGCCGAAGAAATCGGCCTGCCGGTCGTGGTGAAGCCGCAGGACGGCAACCAGGGCAAGGGCGTGACGGTGAACATCACCACGCGCGAGCAGCTGAACTCGGCCTACGACTCGGCCGCCGTGTACGGCGAGGTGATGGTCGAGAAATTTTTGCCCGGCTTCGACTTCCGCCTGTTGGTGGTGGGCGACCGCCTCGTGGCCGCCGCGCGCCGCGACCCGCCGCAGGTGATCGGCGACGGCAGTTCCACCGTGCGCCAGCTGGTCGACACCGTGAACCTCGACCCGCGCCGCGGCGAGGGCCACGCCACCTCGCTCACCAAGATCCGCCTGGACGACATCGCCATCGGCCGGCTCGAGTCGCAGGGCCTCACGCCCGAGAGCGTGCCCGAGCTGGGCCAGCGCGTCGTGCTGCGCAACAACGCCAACCTCTCGACCGGCGGCACCGCCACCGACGTCACCGACACCGTGCACCCCGAAGTGGCCGCGCGCGCCGTCGATGCGGCGCAGATGGTCGGCCTGCACATCTGCGGCGTCGACATGGTCTGCGAGAACGTGCTGCGCCCGCTCGAAGAACAACACGGCGGCGTGGTCGAGGTGAACGCCGCGCCCGGCCTGCGCATGCACATCTCGCCCTCGTTCGGCCGCGGCCGCGCGGTCGGCGAAGCGGTGATGGACACGCTGTTCGCCCCCGGCGACGACGGCCGCATTCCCGTGGTGGCCGTCACCGGCACCAACGGCAAGACCACCACCGCGCGCCTGATCAACCACATCATTGCCTCCAGCGGCCTGCGCACCGGCATGACGAACACCGACGGCGTGTACGTCAACGGCCGCCAGACCGACAGCGGCGACTGCAGCGGCCCCAAGAGCGCGCGCAACGTGCTGATGCACCCCGACGTCGACGCGGCCGTGTTCGAAGTGGCCCGCGGCGGCGTGCTGCGCGAGGGCCTGGGCTTCGACCGCTGCGAGGTGGCCGTGGTCACCAACATCGGCAGCGGCGACCACCTGGGCCTGAACTACATCACCACGGTGGAAGACCTGGCGGTGCTCAAGCGCGTGATCGTGCGCAACGTGGCCCCCGACGGCTACGCGGTGCTCAACGCGGCCGACGTGAACGTCGCCGCCATGGCGGCCGGCTGCCCCGGCAACGTCATCTTCTTCACCGCCGACCGCATGCACCCGGTGATGGCCACGCACCGCGCGCAGGGCAAGCGCACCGTGTACGTCGACCAGGACACGCTGGTGGCCGCCGAAGGCTCGTGGCGCGAACGCATCGCGCTGCGCGACGTGCCCATCACGCGCGGCGGCACCATCGGCTTCCAGGTCGACAACGTGATGGCCTCGGTGGCCGCCGCGTGGGCCGTGGGCCTGGACTGGGACACCATCCGCAGCGGCCTGTCGAGCTTCATGAACGACGCGGCCGGCGTGCCCGGGCGCTTCAATGTCATGGACTACCGCGGCGCCACCGTGATCGCCGACTACGGCCACAACACCGACGCCATGAAGGCGCTGGTGTCGGCCGTGGACACCATGCCCGCCAACAAGCGCTCGGTGGTCATCAGCGGCGCGGGCGACCGGCGCGACTCCGACATCCGCGACCAGACCGCGATCCTCGGCCAGGCCTTCGACGACGTGATCCTGTACCAGGACGCGGCGCAGCGCGGCCGGGCCGACGGCGAAGTCATGGCGCTGCTGCGCCAGGGCCTGCAGGGTGCCTCGCGCACGCGCCAGATCGACGAGATCCGCGGCGAGTTCGTCGCCATCGACACCGCGCTGGCGCGGCTGCAGCCGGGCGACCTGTCGCTGATCCTCGTCGACCAGGTCGAAGAGGCGCTGGCCCACCTCGCGCAGCGCATCGCGCAGGGCTGATCCGCCCGCCCCGCAGCGCGGGAGGCCCGCCCTCCTGGCGCTGACGGACGTGTCCCACACGCAGGGGCGCGTCCGGCCCGCTCCACGGCGCGCGGCTTGTCCCACAGCCCGCCGCGGCCCCCCGGCCCACACTGGGGCACCGGTCGCGGCCTGCGTTCTTTTGTTTTCTGTTCTCTGTTCGCACGGCGCGCCGCTTCAGGAGCCCCGATGACGATCCACACCTTCCGTTCCACGCTCTCGACGGCCGCCCTCGTGGCCGTCGGCGGCTTCTTCATGGCCGGCGCGCCGCTGGCCTCGGCCCAGGCGCCGGGCAGCGACGCGCGGATGCAAAAAGAACGTGCCACGTGTGACGGCGTGCAACAGGACCGCGCGGCCTGCCTGCGCGAAGCCGGCGCCGCGCGCCAGGAAACCGGGCGCAACGGCCTGACCGCCCCCGGTGCCGCGCGTGAAGACGCCAACGCGATGGCGCGCTGCAGCGAACAGCCCGTGGCCGACCGCGCGGACTGCGAAGCGCGCATACGCGGCGGTGCGCGCACCACCACCGAAGGCAGCGTGATGGGCGGCGGCGTGATCCGCGAAACCGTCACCCCGCTGCCGCCGCAGCCTGTGCGCTGACCGCACCCGGCCATGAACTCGACCGCGCATGGCCGGTCCAACCCTTGCGGTCTTTCGTCCCGATACGCCACAAGGAGCACACCATGCCAAACAACGTGCGTTCGATGATCTTCGCCCTGCTCGCGATCAGCGGGCTGGCCACCTCCACCATCGCCGCGGCCGCCCGCGGGGACGGCGGCGGCGGCATCTACCAGCAGGAAGTGGCCGTCTGCGGCCACAACCAGCAGGACCGTGCCGCCTGCATCCGCGAAGCCGGCGCCGCGCGCCAGGCTGCGGCCCGCGGCGGCCTGACCTCCGCGCCCGACTACCGCGCCAACGCCGTGGCCCG
This sequence comes from Variovorax sp. FW301-JW7, assembly GCF_058788795.1. NCBI lineage: Bacteria > Pseudomonadati > Pseudomonadota > Betaproteobacteria > Burkholderiales > Comamonadaceae > Variovorax > Variovorax sp. FW301-JW7. Next base: position 413,312 of record NZ_JBYTBC010000004.1, on the reverse strand, counting down.
CTGCAGCCTGCAGCCGCCGGCCGAGCGCGCCGACTGCGAGGCCCGCGTGCTGGGCAGCGCAGGCAACATCCGCAGCAATGTCGACGGCAGCGTGATGGGCGGCGGCGTGATCCGCGAGTCGGTCTCCACCGTCATGGTGCCCGTGCCGGCCGCGACGCTGCCGCCGCGGATGCCCGACCCCATGCCGATGCCGGTGCCGCGCAACGCGCCGATGCAATGACGTGCCGATGAGCGCCTCGCCCGCAAGCGCGTGTTGGTGATAACACCGACGCCGCGTTCACGGGCGATACCCTCATTTGTCATCAAATCGTCACAAAATACAGGCATGTGCTAGCTATAGTTCCCGGTCCCTGCCAACCGAGGAACACTTTCCCATGAATGCCATCAAGGTCGCTCGCCGATTCATCGAAACGGACCCGGCCAACGAATCGGCCAAGATCCTTGCCCAACTCGTGCTGGCGCTCGAAGCCGAACGCAGCTTCGAGTTGATCACGCTCTACAGCCTCGACTACAAGAGCTTCCAGCTTGCGATGGACATCCTGAAGGAGTGGCGCCTGGACCGCTACTACGCCAGCAAGTCCAAGCTGTTCGATCTGTCGCTGCAAGTCACCGAGCTCGAGAAGAGCTGACCCTCGCCGGGCACGCGGTGCTCAGGCGAACATCCCGCCCGACACCTCGATGCGCTGGGCATTCACCCAGCGGCTCCCCTCCCCCAGCAAGCCCGCGATCGCACCGCCGATGTCGTCGGGCTGGCCCGCACGTCCGAGCGCGGTGAAGCTCGCGACCATCGCGTTCACCTGTGCGTTGTCGCGCACCCTGCCCCCGCTGAAGTCGGTCTCGATCGCACCCGGTGCGATCGTGTTCGCCGCGATGCCGCGCTTGCCGAGTTCCTTGGCGAGGTAGCGCGTCAGCACTTCCACCGCGCCCTTCATCGCGGCATAGGCCGACGCGCCTTCCATGGCGAAGCGCGTCAGCCCCGACGACACGTTGACGATGCGCCCGCCGTCGTTGATCAGCGGCAGCAGCTTCTGCGTGAGGAAGTACGTGCCCTTGAAGTGGATGTTGTAGAGCGTGTCGAACTGCGCTTCGGTCATGTCCTCGAAGTTCACATGCAGGCCCACGCCGGCGTTGTTCACCAGGAAGTCGAAGCGCTCGCGCTGCCACGTGGCGGCCAGCGCCGTCTTCACTGACGCTGCGAACGCGGCGAAGGCCGTGCTGTCGCCGACGTCGAGCTGCAGCGCAACGGCGCGACGCCCCTTCGCCTCGATCTGCGACACCACCGCCTGTGCGGTGGCTTCGTTCGACACGTAGGTCAGGATCACATCGACGCCGTCGGCGGCGAGCGCCAGCGCGGCGCTGCGGCCCAGGCCACGGCTGCCGCCGGTGATGAGTGCGATGCGCGATGCGTTGGGGCTGCTGGAAGCGGTCATTTCAAAGTCCTCGGTGGTTGATCGGTGAATCGATGGGAGGACTTTAAAAATTACCGGCAGAAAGATAAATTCCGCCAGACTACGCACACTGTTATTCAAAAACGAAACAATCCGCCGCCATGAGCACCGACGAACTGCGCATCTTCGCGAGGGTCGCCGAACTCGCGAGCTTCAGCCGCGCCGCCGACCAGCTCGGCCTGACCCGTGCCCGCGTCTCGGTGGCCGTGCAGCAACTGGAAGAGCGCCTGGGCACACGGCTGCTGCAGCGCACCACGCGCAGCGTGCGCCTCACGGAAGACGGCACGCGCTTTCTCGAGCGCTGCAAGGACCACCTGGCCGAAGGCGAGCAACTGGCCACCATGTTCCGCGCGAACACCGGCGGCCTCACGGGGCGTCTGCGCATCGATCTGCCGGCCACCGTGGCGCGCGACCTCGTCATTCCGCGCCTGCCCGAATTCCTCGCGCGGCATCCCGCGCTGGAGATCGGCATCAGCACCACCGACCGCCGCGTCGACCTCGTGAACGAGGGCTTCGACTGCGTGCTGCGCGTGGGGGTGCTGGGCGACTCCGAACTCGTCGCCCGACCGCTCGGGTTCATGCGCATGGCCAACGCCGCGAGTCCCGCCTACCTGCAGGCGCACGGCACGCCGCAGACGCTCGCCGACCTCGCGCAGCACCGCATCGTGCATTTCGCGCAGACCCTTTCGCCGAACGACGCAGGCTGGGAGTACTTCGACGCGGCCCAGGGCCGCTACCGGATGCAGCCGGTGCGCGCCACCGTCACGGTGAACGGCACCGACGCCTACAACGCCGCGGCGGTCGCGGGCCTCGGGCTGATCCAGGCGCCGATCGCCGGCCTGCTGCGCGGCTTTGCGGCCGGCTCGCTCGTGCAGGTGATGCCGGCGTTCAGCGCGCGCCCGATGCCGGTGTCGCTGGTGTACGTCAACCGGCGCCAGCTCGCGCCGCGCGTGCTCGCCGTGATGAACTGGCTGACGGAGATCCTCACACCGTACTTCGTGGAGGACAGCAAACTCGCTATCGTCCCCAGCGCAGCACCAGCGGATCGAGCCGCTTCGCCGTCTCGATCAGGCCCGCGCGCGTTGCGGGGTGCATCGCCGGCAGCGGATGCCGCGGCGCCTCGCAAACGATCACGCCGCCCTCCTTCATGAGCGACTTGCAAGCCAGCAGGCCCGCCTGCCGGTTCTCATAGTTGATGAGCGGCAGCCACTGCTGGTACAGCGCGAAAGCCTTGTCGCGGTCGCCCGCACGGTGCGCTTCGATGATCGGACGGATGCCGTCCGGGTAGCCGCCGCCGGTCATCGAACCGGTCGCACCGGCATCGAGGTCGGACATCAGCGTGATGGCCTCTTCGCCGTCCCAGGGCCCTTCGATGGCGTCGCCGCCCAGGCGGATCAGCTCGCGCAGCTTCGACGCGGCACCGGCCGTCTCGATCTTGAAATACGCAACCTGCTCGATCTCCTGCGCCATGCGCGCGAGGAACGGTGCCGACAGCACTGTGCCGCTCGCGGGTGCGTCCTGGACCATGATCGGAATCGTCACCGCATCCGACAACCGCGCGTAGAACTCGTGGATCTGCGGCTCGGGCACGCGGAAGGTCGCGCCGTGGTACGGCGGCATCACCATCAGCATCGCCGCGCCCATCGCCTGCGCGCGGCGGCTGCGCTCGGCGCAGACCTGGGTGCTGTAGTGCGTGGTGGTCACGATCACCGGCACGCGGCCCTTCACGTGCTCGAGGATGGTGCGCGTGAGCACCTCGCGCTCCTCGTCGGACAGCACGAACTGCTCGGAGAAATTCGCCAGGATGCACAGGCCGTCGGAGCCCGCGTCGATCATGAAATCGACGCAGCGCTTCTGGCTCTCCAGATCGAGCGCGCCCTGTTCGGTGAAGGTGGTGGGCACCACCGGGAAGATGCCGCGGTATCGGGGGGTCATGACGTGTGATCAGTGGGAGTGACGGGGAACGGCCGAGCCTCTGCAGCCGACCAGGAAATCGAAATCGCAGCCTTCGTCGGCCTGCAGCACGTGGTTCACGTAGAGCTTCTGGTAGCCGCCGCCGCGCGTGCTCATCGGCTGCGCATCGGAGGCGGACAACGACGCGAGCCGCGACGCCAGTTCCTCGTCGCTGATGTCCAGGTGCAGCCGCCCCGCATCGCAATCGAGCTCGATCCAGTCGCCATCGCGCACCGCAGCCAAAGGCCCGCCGTCGGCCGCTTCAGGTGCGACGTGCAGCACCACCGTGCCGTAGGCCGTGCCGCTCATGCGCGCGTCGGAGATGCGCACCATGTCCTTCACGCCCTGGCGCAACAGCTTCGGCGGCAGGCCCATGTTGCCGACCTCGGCCATGCCGGGGTAGCCCTTGGGGCCGCAGTTCTTCAGCACCATCACGCAGCTCGCATCGATGTCGAGGTCTTCATCGACGATGCGTGCCTTGTAGTGCTCCAGGTTCTCGAACACCACGGCGCGGCCACGGTGCTTCAGCAGCTCGGGCGTGGCGGCCGAGGGCTTGAGCACCGCGCCGCGCGGCGACAGGTTGCCGCGCAGGATGCGGATGCCGCCGTCGGCGATCAGCGGGTTGTCGAGCGGGCGGATCACCTCGTCGTTCAGGCTCGGCGCCTCGCGCACGTTGTCCCAGAGCGACTGGCCGTTGACGGTGAGCGCGCCGGGGTGCGGCAACAGCCCGTGCTCGCCGAGGCGGCGCAGCACGGCGGGCAGGCCGCCCGCGTAATAGAACTCTTCCATGAGGAAGCGCCCCGAAGGCATGAGGTCCACGAGGGTCGGCGTGTGGCTGCCGATGCGCGTCCAGTCTTCCAGCTCGAGCTCGACGCCGATGCGCCCCGCGATCGCCTTCAGGTGGATCACCGCATTGGTCGATCCGCCGATGGCCGCATTCACGCGGATCGCGTTCTCGAAGGCTTCGCGCGTGAGGATCTTCGACAGCGTGAGCCCGTCCTTGGCCATCTGCACCGCGCGCGCACCCGACATCTGCGCCAGCACGTAGCGCCGCGCATCAACCGCCGGAATCGCCGCGTTGTGCGGCAGCGAGGTGCCCAGCGCCTCGGCCATGCAGGCCATGGTGGAGGCCGTGCCCATCGTGTTGCAGGTGCCCGCCGAACGCGACATGCCGCCCTCGGCCGAGAGGAACTGGTGCAGGTTGATCTCGCCCGCCTTCAGCGATTCATGCAGCTGCCACACGGCCGTGCCCGAGCCGATGTCCTTGCCGTCGAGCTTGCCGTTGAGCATCGGCCCGCCCGTGACCACGATGGCCGGGATGTCGCAGCTGGCCGCGCCCATCAGCAGCGCGGGCGTGGTCTTGTCGCAGCCCGTGAGCAGCACCACCGCATCGACCGGGTTGCCGCGGATCGCTTCTTCCACGTCCATGCTCGCGAGGTTGCGCGTGAGCATCGCGGTGGGCCGCAGGTTCGATTCGCCGTTCGAGAACACCGGGAACTCGACCGGAAAACCGCCCGCCTCCGAGATGCCGCGCTTGACGTGCTCGGCGATCTTGCGGAAGTGCGCGTTGCAGGGCGTGAGTTCCGACCAGGTGTTGCAGATGCCGACGATGGGGCGGCCGTCGAACTCATGGTCGGGGATGCCCTGGTTCTTCATCCAGCTGCGGTACATGAAGCCGTTCTTGTCGGCGGAGCCGAACCATTCGGTCGAGCGCAGTTTCTTTGTCATGGGGAAATGGTCAGCGGCGCGGGGCGCGCGAGGTGAAGAAGCGTTGGAGCAGGCAGAACACGAAGAGCAGCGCGCCGACCACGATGCGCGTCCACCACGAGCTCAGCGTGCCGTCGAAGGAAATCAGCGTCTGGATGATTCCGAGCATCAGCACGCCGAAGAGCGTGCCCGCCACGTAGCCCACGCCGCCCGTGAGCAGCGTGCCGCCGATCACCACCGCCGCGATGGCGTCGAGCTCCAGCCCGAGCGCATGCAGGCCGTAGCCCGAGAGCATGTAGAAGGTGAAGATCACGCCGGCCAGCGCCGAGCAGAAACCCGAGAGCGTGTACACGCCCACGAGCGTGCGGCGCACCGGCAGGCCCATGAGCATGGCCGAATGCTCGCTGCCGCCGATGGCATACACCGCGCGCCCGAACGGCGTGCAGTGCGCGATGAACACCGCGGCCAGCAGCACGGCGATGGCGATCACCGCGCTGACCGACACCGAGGCCTCGCCCCAGATGGGAATGCGGATCTGCGAGACCTCCGAATAGAACGCGTTGGTGATGCTGATCGAGTCGATGCTGATGAGGTAGCACAGACCCCGCGCGAGGAACATGCCCGCGAGCGTGACGATGAAGGGCTGCAGCCGGAAGCGTTCGATGAGCAGCCCCATGAACGCGCCGAACGCCGTACCCATCGCCAGCACCAGCGGAATCACCACCGCCGGGCTCCACCCGTGCTTCTCGACCAGCGAGGCCGACACCATCGTGGTGAGCGCAATCACCGATCCCACCGACAGGTCGATGCCGCCCGACAGGATCACGAAGGTCATGCCGACCGCGACGACGATGAGGAAGGCGTTGTCGATCAGCAGGTTGAGGAACACCTGCGCCGAGAAGAAGCCGTCGTAGAACACCGAGCCCAGCGTCGCCATCAGCACGAACAGCGAGATGGTCGCGGTGAGCGGCAGGTACTTCGGATTGAGCCCCTTCTTGCCCCCGCTCCCGCTTGCGGGAGCGGGTTGGGGTGAGGGTGCCGCGTTGGCGTCGATCACCGCGCTCATGCCCTGCCCCCGTCATGCGCCGGCCGCTGCACCAGCGTGCGGACCTCCGCCCGGAACTCCGGCGACTGCATCAGCATCACCACGAACACCACCACCGCCTTCACCACGAGATTGATTTCCGGCGGCACGCCCAGCGAGTAGATCGCGTAGGTCAGCGTCTGGATGATGAGCGCGCCGATCACGCTGCCCACGAGGCTGAAGCGACCGCCCGTGAGCGCCGTGCCGCCGAGCGTGACCGCGAGGATTGCATCCAACTCCAGCAGCTGGCCCGCGTTGTTGCCGTCCGCGCTCTTCACGTTCGAGCTGATCAGCAACCCCGCCACGCCCGCGCACACGCCGCAGAACGCATACGCCCCGACGACCAGCCGCCGCGCCTGGATGCCCGCCACGCGCGCGGCCGTCGGGTTGATGCCCACCGCCTGGATGAACAGGCCGAGCGCCGTGCGCGTGATCGCCAGGTACAGCAGCGCGAACACCGCCGCCACGATGAACAGCGAGAACGGCAGCCCCAGCAGGTAGCCGCTGCCGAGGAAGAAGAAGGGCTTGTAGTAGATCGTGATGATCTGCCCGTCTGCGACCAGCTGCGCGATGCCGCGCCCCGCCACCATGAGGATCAGCGTCGCGATGATCGGCTGCATGCCGACCTTGGCGACCAGCAACCCGTTCCACAGGCCGCACAGCAGCGCGACGGCCAGCGCCGCGAGGATCGCGAGCGGCATCGGGAAGCGGCTCACGTCGCTGGACACCGAGCCGCCGATCATCCAGGCCGCGACCGCCGCCGCGATGGCCACCACCGCGCCCACCGAGATGTCGATGCCGCGCGTGGCGATCACCAGCGTCATGCCGAGCGACACCAGCACCAGCGGCGCCGCGCGGTTCACGATGTCGATCAGGCTGCCGTAGAGATGGCCGTCGCGCCACTCGAGGTGCAGGAAGCTCGCGTTGAACGCGGTGTTGATGGCGAGCAGGAGCAGCAGCGTGATGACCGGCCATGCAAGCCGATGCTGCATGAGGGATGAAAGGCGCGTCATGTCTTCCGCCTTGCTCCTTCCCCTTCCGGGGGAAGGTTGGGATGGGGGCACGCGGCCTCTGATGCTGCGCGGCGGTGAAGGCCGCGAGCCCCCACCCCGACCCTCCCCCGGAAGGGGAGGGAGAAACAAGAGGAGAGATCGTGGCGCGTCATGCGGCGGCAATCATTTCGTAGACCTCGTCCTCAGTCGAACCACCGGGTAGCTCACCCACCTTCTGCCGGTCGCGCAACACCACGATGCGATGCGCCACGCGCACCACTTCGCTCATCTCCGACGAGATGAAGATCACCGCCATGCCCGCGCGCGCGAGCCGCAGGATCTCTTCCATGATTTCCTGCTTGGCCGCCACGTCGATGCCGCGCGTGGGTTCGTCCAGGATCAGGAGGCGCGGCTCGGTCGCGAGCCAGCGCGCGATCATGGCTTTCTGCTGGTTGCCGCCCGAGAGCAGGCCGATGGGCGTTTCGACGCTCGCGGTCTTGATGCCCAGCGAGGCGACGAAGCGCTCGGCCATCGTGGTCTGCTCGGCGTGCGAGAGAAATTTCCGCGTGCCGAGCCGGGCCTGCAGCGCGAGCGCGATGTTCTCGCGCACCGACAGCTCGGCCACGATGCCGTCGGTCTTGCGCTCTTCGGGGCACAGCGCAAGGCCTTCGCGGATCGCATCGGCCGGGTTCGAGAAACTGACGGAGCGACCGTCGATCTTCAGCACGCCACGGTCGGGTGATTCGAGCCCGAACAGCAGGCGCGCCAGTTCGGTGCGGCCCGCGCCGAGCAGGCCGGCGATGCCGACGACCTCGCCGGCACGCACGCGCAGATCGGTCGCCTGCAACTGCCCCGCCTGCCCCAGTCCTTCGGATTGCAGCAGCGCCGGCGCGGCCTCGTCGAATGCAGGCAGCGCGGCAGGTCGTGCCGATTGCGCCGCCAACTCGCGACCCAGCATCGCCGCGATCAAGGCTTGCGGACCGAGGTCCACCGCCTTCCACTCGCCCACCCAGTTGCCGTTGCGCAGCACGGTGATGCGGTCGGACACCGCGTACATCTGGTTCAGGAAGTGCGTCACGAAGACGATGGCAAGGCCCTCGCCGCGCAAGCGCCGCAGCACCTCGAACAGCTTCTCCACCTCGTCATCGTCCAGGCTCGAAGTCGGCTCATCGAGGATCAGCACCTTCGACGACACACCGAGCGCCCGCGCGATCGCCACCATCTGCTGCACCGCGACCGAATAGCTCGACAGCAAGCGCGTCACGTCGATGTCGAGCCCGATGCGCGCCAGCAGCTCCGAAGCCCTGCGGTTCACCGCCGCCCAGTCGATGCGAAAGCCCTGCATCGCGCCGCAGCGCGGATAGCGCCCCGCGAACACGTTCTCCGCCACCGAGAGGTTCGGACACAGGTTCACCTCCTGGTAGACCGTGCTGATGCCCAGCTTCTGCGCCTCCAGCGGCGAGCCGGGCCGGATGGCCTGGCCATCGAGAAACATCTCTCCGCCGCTCGACGGCAGCACGCCCGTGAGCACCTTGATGAGCGTGGACTTGCCCGCGCCGTTCTGCCCCATCAGCGCATGGATCTCGCCTGGGTAGAGCTTCAGCTGCACGCCGTTGAGCACCGGGATGCCGGCGAACTGCTTGTGGATGCCCCGCAACTCCAGCACGGGGGGGATGCCGCTGTCGGTCATGCGTTCACTTGTTCTTGTTGTAGACGTCGACGAACACTGCCGCCAGCAGCACCAGCCCCTTGATGACCTGCTGGTAGTCGATGCCGATGCCCAGGATCGACATGCCGTTGTTCATCACGCCCATGATGAAGGCGCCGATCACCGCGCCCATTACCCGGCCCACGCCGCCCGAGGCCGAGGCGCCGCCGATGAAGCAGGCAGCAATCACATCGAGCTCGAAACCCAGGCCCGCCTTGGGCGTCGCCGTGTTCAGGCGCGCCGCGAACACAAGCCCCGCCAACGCCGCCAGCGCCCCCATGTTCACGAAGGTGAGGAACGCCAGCCGCTGCGTCTTCACACCCGACAGCCGCGCCGCCTTCTCGTTGCCGCCCAGCGCATAGATGCGCCGGCCGATGGTCGTGCGGTTGGTGACGAAGTCGTACACCACGATCAGCACCGCCATCACCACCAGCACGTTGGGCAGGCCCTTGTAGGTCGAGAGCAGGTAGCTGAAGAAAAGAATGATCGCCGCGAAGAACAGGTTCTTCACGAGGAAGAAGGCGTAGGGCTCCTGCTCCATGCCATGCGCCTTGAGCTTGGCGCGCCCGCGCAGCTTGAAGAACACCAGCGCCGCAGCCGCCAGCGCGCCCACGATCAGCGAGGTGGTGCGCACCGTGTCGCCGCCGAGCGAATCGGGGATGAAGCCCGAACTCAGGCGCTGGAACTCGACCGGAAACGGTCCCACCGACTGCCCCGCCAGCAGCGCCAGCGTGAGCCCCTTGAACACCAGCATGCCCGCGAGCGTGACGATGAACGAAGGGATCTTGCGGAACGCCACGAACCAGCCCTGCGCGGCGCCGATCACCGCACCGGCCGCGATGCTGATGATCGCGGTCGGTATGAAGTGCCATTCGTACTCCACCATCAGCACCGCCGCGAGCGCGCCGATGAAGCCGCAGACCGAGCCCACCGACAGGTCGATGTGCCCCGCCACGATCACCAGCAGCATGCCCAGCGCCATGATGACGACGTAGCTGTTCTGCAGCAGCAGGTTGGTGAGGTTGAGCGGCCGCAGCAGCGTGCCGTCGGTCAGCACCTGGAACAGCACCATGATCGCGACCAGCGAGATCAGCATGCCGTACTCGCGCAGGTTGTTCTTCAGGAAGCCTACGTGCAGCTTCGGAGAGGCAACGGGAGCGGCGCCCTGCACCGCGTTGGCTTCAGGCAGCGACATGGACAGAACTCCCCGCGCTCACGATGGCATGCATGATGCGTTCCTGCGACGCCTCGGCCGCGGTGAACTCGGCCACGAAGCGCCCCTCGTTCATCACGTAGATGCGGTCGCACATGCCCAGCAGCTCGGGCAGTTCGGAAGAAATCATGAGAATGCCTTTGCCCTCGCTCGCGAGCTGGTCGATGATGGTGTAGATCTCGTACTTGGCGCCCACGTCGATGCCGCGCGTGGGCTCGTCCAATATCAGCAGCTCGGGCTTGGTGAAGAGCCACTTGCTCAGCACCACCTTCTGCTGGTTGCCGCCCGACAGGTTGACCACCAGCTGCTCGACGCCCGAACAGCGGATGTTCAATGCCTTCTTGAAGTCGTTCGCCACCTTGAACTCGCGCCCGTCGTCGATCACCGCGCGTTCGGAAATCGCATCGAGGTTCGCGAGGCTGATGTTCTTGCGGATGCCCTCCTCCAGCACCAGCCCGAGGCCCTTGCGGTCTTCGGTGACGTAGGCGATGCCGTGGTCGATGGCCTTGCGCACGGTGCTCACATCCACCGGCTTGCCGTGCATCAGCACCGAGCCGCTGATGCGCTGGCCGTACGACTTGCCGAACACGCTCATCGCCAGCTCGGTGCGCCCCGCGCCCATGAGGCCCGCGATGCCGACGATCTCGCCCTGGCGCACCTGCAGGTTCACGCCCTTGATCTGCTCGCGGTCGGCATGCAGCGCGTGGTGCACGCGCCAGTCGCGCACCTCCAGCACCGTCTCGCCGATCTTCGGCGAGCGCTGCGGATAGCGGTGTTCCATGTCGCGGCCCACCATGCCGCGGATGATGCGGTCTTCGCTGATCGGCGCGCCGCGACAGTCCATGGTCTCCACCGTCGCGCCGTCGCGCAGCACGGTGATCGAATCGGCCACCTTGGCGATCTCGTTGAGCTTGTGCGAGATGAGGATCGACGCGATGCCCTGGCGCTTCAGTTCGAGCAGCAGCGCGAGCAGCGCATCGCTGTCGTTCTCGTTCAGGCTCGCGGTGGGCTCGTCGAGGATCAGCAGCTTCACCTCCTTCGCCAGCGCCTTGGCGATCTCCACCAGCTGCTGCTTGCCCACGCCCAGGTCGGTCACGAGCGTGGTGGGCGGCTCCTTCAGGCCCACCTTGGCGAGCAGCTCGCGCGTCTTCGCATAGGCGGCGAACCAGTCGATCACGCCGCCGCTCGCGATCTCGTTGCCCAGGAAGATGTTCTCGGCAATCGAGAGCAGCGGCACCAGCGCGAGCTCCTGGTGAATGATGATGATGCCCAGCTTCTCGCTGTCGGCGATGCCCTTGAAGCGGCGCAGCTCGCCCTCGAAATGGATCTCGCCGGTGTATGAGTCGCACGGGTAGACACCGCTCAGCACCTTCATGAGCGTCGACTTGCCCGCGCCGTTCTCGCCGACCACCGCGTGGATCTCCCCCGCGCGCACGGCGAGGTTGACGTTGCTCAGGGCCTTCACGCCCGGGAACGTCTTGGTGATCCCGCGCATCTCGAGGATCGTGCGCGCTTCGCCGGCCGGGCTCACTTGACCTGGCTTTCCTTGTAGTAGCCGCTGTCCACCAGCACCTGCTTCCAGTTGGAGCCGTCCACGCTCACCGGCTTGAGCAGGTACGAGGGCACGACCTTGATGCCGTTGTTGTAGGTCTTGGTGTCGTTCACCTCGGGCGTCTTGCCCGAGAGCATGGCGTCGACCATCGAGACCGTCACCTTGGCCAGCTCGCGCGTGTCCTTGAACACGGTGGAGCTTTGCTCCTTGCGCAGGATCGACTTGACCGACGGAATCTCCGCGTCCTGCCCCGACACCACCGGCATCGGCTGCGAGCCCGAGCCGTAGCCCACGCCCTTGAGCGACGACAGGATGCCGATGGAGAGGCCGTCGTACGGCGACAGCACCGCATCGACGCGGTCCTTCGTGTAGTAGGCCGACAGCAGGTTGTCCATGCGGGCCTGCGCCACTGCGCCGTCCCAGCGCAGCGTGCCGACCTTGTCCATGCCCATCTGCTTGCTGCGCACCACGAGCTTGCCGCTCTTGATGTACGGGTCGAGCACCGACATCGCGCCGTTGTAGAAGAAGAAGGCGTTGTTGTCGTCGGGCGATCCGCCGAACAGCTCGATGTTGAACGGGCCCTTGCCGCTCTTCAGGCCCAGTGCGGTTTCGATGGATTGCGCCTGCAGCACGCCGACCTGGAAGTTGTCGAAGGTGGCGTAGTAGTCGACGTTCTTCGAGCCCTTGATGAGCCGGTCGTAGGCGATGACCTTCACGCCCTTGTCAGCGGCCTTTTGCAGCACGTCGGAGAGTGTGGTGCCGTCGATGGCCGCGATCACCAGCACCTTCGAGCCCTTCGTCACCATGTTCTCGATCTGCGCGAGCTGGTTCGGGATGTCGTCGTCCGCGTACTGCAGGTCGGTCTTGTAGCCCTTGTCCTTGAAGTACTTGACCATGTTGGCGCCGTCGGCGATCCAGCGCGCCGACGACTTGGTGGGCATCGAGATGGCGATGAGGCCCTTGTCCTGCGCGTGGGCCAGCGGCGCGAAGCCGACGACGGCGAAGGCCAGGCCCGCGAGCGAGGCCTTGAGGAAGTTGCGTTTCATGTCGGTCGGTCCTCAGTACTTGCGGTTCGGGAATTCCTTGGCGGCGACTTCCATGGGGAAGATGCCTTCTTCGGTCACGATGCGCTTGGGCAGCGTCTTGCCGGCCTTGATGTCCTTCACCGCGCTCATGAGCTGCGGCCCGAGCAGCGGGCTGCATTCGACCGACACGTTGAGCTTGCCGGCGATCATGGCTTCGAAGGCGCCCTTCACCCCGTCGATGGAGATGATGGTGATGTCCTTCGCGGGCTTCATGCCGGCTTCTTCGATCGCCTGGATCGCGCCGATGGCCATGTCGTCGTTGTGCGCGTAAAGCACATTGATCTTCTTGCCCTCGGCCTTGAGGAAGGCTTCCATCACCTCCTTGCCCTTGGCGCGCGTGAAGTCGCCGGTCTGCGAGCGGGTGATCTTGAACTTCGGGTCGGCCTTGATGATTTCCTCGAAGCCCTTCTTGCGGTCGATGGCGGGGGCCGAGCCCACGGTGCCCTGCAGCTCGACGATGTTCACCTCGCCCTTCTGGTCCTTCATCTTCTCGACCAGCCAGCGGCCGGCCTTGCGGCCTTCCTCGGTGAAGTCGGAGCCCATGAAGGTCACGTAGAGCGAGTCGTCCTTGGTGTTCACGGAGCGGTCGGTCAGCACCACCGGAATCTTCGCGGCCTTGGCTTCGCGCAGCACGGTTTCCCAGCCCGACTCGACCACGGGCGAGAACGCGATCACGTCGACCTTCTGCGCGATGTACGAGCGGATGGCCTTGATCTGGTTCTCCTGCTTCTGCTGCGCGTCGGAGAACTTGAGCTCGATGCCCGCCTCCTTGGCCGAGGACTTGATCGACTCGGTGTTGGCGGTGCGCCATTCGCTCTCGGCGCCCACCTGCGCGAAGCCCAGCACGAGCTTCTTCTGCGCGAGGGCGGACACGGGCAGCAGGCTGCCCAGGGCTGCGGCGGCGAGCGCGGTGTTGAGGGTGCGGCGATTCATGGTCATGGGATGTCTCCTTCTGTTGACTTGCTTTTAAGAAACCGTTCGAGAACCGTTGGCTTTCAGCTCAGGCCAGCATGTAGCCGGTCTTCACCGTCGTGTAGAACTCCGCGGCGTGGCGCCCTTGTTCGCGCGGCCCGTAGCCCGACCCCTTGCGGCCACCGAAGGGCACATGAAAGTCCACCCCCGCGGTCGGCAGATTGACCATCGTCATGCCGACCACGGCATGGCGCCTGAAGTGCATCGCGTGCTTCAGCGAGTTGGTGCAGAGGCCTGCGCACAGGCCGAAGGGCGTGTCGTTGCACAGCGCGAGCGCTTCGTCGTAGTCGTCGGCGCGCAGCACGCAGGCCAGCGGCCCGAAGATTTCTTCGCGCGCGATGCGGTGTTCGGGTTGGGCCAGGAAGAGCGCGGGGCTCATGTAGTGGCCGGCGGTGGCGCGCTGCAGCGCTTCGCCGCCCCACACGTGCTCGGCGCCCTCCTCGCGTGCGATGTCGATCCACGCGAGGTTCTGCGCCAGCCGCTCTTCGTCGGCCACGGGGCCGATGTCGATGCCGCGCTCCAGCGCGTGGCCGATCTTCAGTGTCTTCAGGCGCTGGCGCAGCTGCGCCACGAAGGCGTCGTGCACGGCGGCTTCGACGATGAGGCGGCTCGACGCCGTGCAGCGCTGGCCGTTGGAAAAGTAGGCGCCCTGCACCGCGCAGTCGACGGCGCGGTCGAGGTCGGCATCGGCCAGCACCACCAGCGCGTTCTTGCCGCCCATCTCCAGCTGCACCTTGGCGCGCCGTGTGGTGGCGGCCTGCAGCACGCGTTCGCCGTTGGCGGCCGAGCCGGTGAAGCTCAGCGCATCGACCAGCGCGCTGTCGACCAGCGCCTGGCCCGCTTCGCGCCCGCTGCCCATCACGAGGTTGAACACGCCGGCCGGCAGCGTGGCGCGGCCGATGATGTCGGCGAGCGCCCAGCCGCAGGCCGGCACCAGCTCGGCCGGCTTGAAGACCACGCTGTTGCCATGCGCCAGCGCCGCGGCGATCTTGGAGGCCGGCACCGCGAAGGGCGTGTTCCATGGCGTGATGAGGCCCACCACGCCGACCGGCTCGCGCGTCACGTCGACCTGCACGCCGGCGCGCACCGAGGCCACGTTCTCGCCCCCGCCGCCGCGCAGGGCCTCGCCCGCGAAGAACTTGAAGATCTGGCCCGCGCGCGCCACCTCGGCCACGGCCTCGGGCAGCGTCTTGCCGACCTCGCGCGCCAGCAGCAGGCCCAGCTCGTCCTTGCGGGCGAGCAGCTCGGCGCCGATGCGGTCGAGCACGTCGGCGCGCCGCTGCGGCGTGCTGTGGCTCCAGTGCACGAAGGCCTCGCTGGCCGCGCGGACCGCCAGCTCCACCTGGCGCCGGTCGGCACGTGCGTACTCGGCCACCACTTCGCTGGTGTCCGATGGATTGACGCTGACACCGGTGGTCGCGCTGGTTTCCCAGCGGCCGTTGATGTACTGGCGCACGCTCTGCCGAAGCTCGCCGTGGATCACCGTGGCGTTGCCTTGTCTCTGTTGTGATGGGACTGGGGCGGGAGTCTAGAAACGATTTCGATATCGATCCAATCGTTTTTTAGACAAAATGCATATCAATCGGTGGATTCTGGAAAACCCCGTCAGACCTTCGTTCGCAGCCTCTTCATGAACACCTACAACCACTGGTTCATCCGCGCCCGCCTCAAGACCCGCCAGCTGCTGTTGCTGGTGGCGCTGGCCGAGGAAGGCAACATCCACCGCGCGGCGCAGGTGCTCAACATGACGCAGCCCGCCGCGTCGAAATTGCTGAAAGACCTGGAAGACGTGCTCGAGGTGCCGCTGTTCGACCGGCTGCCGCGCGGCATGCGCCCCACCTGGTACGGCGAAACCATGATCCGCCACGCCCGCGTGGCGCTGGCCAGCCTGAACCAGGCGCACGACGAGCTCACCGCGTTGAAGGCCGGACGCCTCGGCCAGGTGAACGTGGGCGCCATCACCGCGCCGGGCCTCACGCTGATGCCGCCGGCCGTGGCGATGGTCAAGCGCGAGCAGCCCGACCTGCGTGTGTCACTGGAGATCGAGACCAGCCCGGTGCTGCTCGAGCGGCTCGAGCAGGGCAAGCTCGACATCCTCGTGGCGCGGCTGTTCGCCGAGCACGACAAGTCGCAGCTGCGCTACGAGGCGCTCACCGAGGAGCCCGTGTGCGCGCTGGTGCGCCCCGGCCATCCGCTGCTGGGCGTGAGCGGGCTCACGCTGCGCGACGTGGTGGGCGCCGGCTGGATCGTGCCGCCCGCGGGCAGCGTGCTGCGCCACCGCTTCGAGCTGATGTTCCAGGAGGAAGGCCTGGCGCCGCCGGGCAACATCATCGAGAGCCCGGCGCTGCTGTTCATCACGCGCATGCTGCAGCAAAGCGACATGGTCGCGGTGCTGGCGACCGACGTGGCGCGCTACTACGCGGCGCACGGCATCGTGTCGCTGCTGCCGCTGGACATGCCCTGCCACATGGACGCCTTCGGCATCATCACGCGCACCGACCGGCTGCTGTCGCCGGCCGCGAAGGTGATGATGAAGGCGCTGAAGACCGCCAGCATGAGCGTCTACGGCCGCAAACTCGAGATGGACTGATCAGGTCCAGCCCGCGTCGACGGTGAACTCCTGCGCGGTGCACATCTTCGCGTCGTCCGACGCGAGGAACAGCACCATGCGCGCGATGTCTTCCGGCATCAGCTTGTCGGGCAGGCACTGGTTGCGGTGCAGCGCCTTCTCGCCCTCGTCGTCGAGCCACAGCGCCACCTGCCGCTCGGTCATCACCCAGCCGGGCGACACGGTGTTGATGCGGATGCGATCGCGGCCCAGCTCCACCGCGAGCCCGCGCGTGAGGCCGTTCACCGACGACTTGGCGATCGCGTAGCAAGGGTAGCCCGAGCCCTTGGTCTGCCAGCCCGTGGAGCCGAGGTTGATCACCGAGCCGAAGCCCAGGCGCTTCATGCCCGGCACCACCGACTGGATCGCGAACAGCGCGGGCCGCTCGTTGATGGCCATGCGGTTGTCGTAGTAGTCGGGCGTGACCGATGCGAGCGTGTGGCGGTCGTCGCTGGCCACGTTGTTGACCAGCACCGCGAAGTCGCCGAGCTCGGCGGCCGCATCGGCCACGGCCTGCTGCAGCGCGCCGATGTCGCGCACGTCGCAGGCGCGCCACCACGGCGCGGCGTGGCCGGCCCCGGCGATCTGCGCGGCGAGCGCCGCGCTGGCAGCTTCTGCAATATCGACAAAGGCCACGCGCGCGCCCTGCGCTGCGAAAGCAGCGACGATGGCCGCGCCGATGCCGCTGCCGCCGCCGGTGACGAACACGGTGCGGCCCTTCAGGCTGGGATGGATGGAAAGCTGGGGGGAATTCAAGAAAAGGTCTCCAGGGGGCATCTCATGACATTGCAAAACACATATCAATCAATGCAATTATTTTCCATTTCTATTATCAATATGCCTTGATACGATCCGCCGCGTCAAGGCGACATGACCTACAGAAAGAACAAATGAACATGCAAGAGACAAGCGCCCCTTCTTCGCCGCTCGCAGCGCCCCGCGTGCTCGGCACGCCCGAATGCCTCTGGTCCGCCGCCGCCGACCTCGGCGAAGGCACGCTGTGGTCGGTGCGCGAGCAGACGCTGTACTGGATCGACATCCTGCAGCCGCGCCTGTTCCGCTACGACCCGGCCACGGGCGCGCAGCGCACCTGGCACTTCGACGAAGAGATCACCGCGATTTCCGAGCGCGCATCGGCGCCGGGCCTGTTCCTCACGCTGCGCCGCGGCTTCGCGCTGTTCGACACCACCGCGCCCGGCGACACCGCGAAGCCGCGCTACCTGCACCAGCCCGAACCCGAGCGCACCGGCAACCGCTTCAACGACGGCAAGTGCGACAGCCGCGGCCGCTTCTGGGCCGGCAGCATGGACTTCGACTGCAAGGCGCCCACCGGCGCGCTCTACCGCTTCGACGCCGACAGCCATTGCACCCGGCACGACGACGGCTTCGAGGTGACCAACGGGCCGACGTGGTCGGGCGACGGCCGCACCATGTACTTCAACAACACGGCGATCAACAAGCTGTATGCCTACGACTTCGACATGGACGCCGGCACGGTGTCGAACAAGCGCGTGTGGCACCGCTTCCCGAAGGGCGACGGCCTGCCCGACGGCATGACCACCGACGCGGCCGGCCGCCTGTGGATCGCGCACTGGGACGGCGCCTGCGTCACCTGCCACGACCCGGTGAGCGCCGCCGAGCTGTGCCGCATCGCGCTGCCCGCGAGCAACGTGACCGACTGCGCCTTCGGCGGCGCCGACATGCAGACGCTCTACATCACGACGGCGCGCAACGGCCGCACCGAAGAGCAGCTGCAGGGCGAGCCGCTGGCCGGTGGGCTCTTCTCGGTGCGCATCGACAGCCCGGGCGTGCCGGCGGCGCTGTTCGCCGGTTAGGCGCCCTCGCGCGGCTGCAGCGACGGCAGGTGCGCCGCCGCGAAATCGGCGAACAGCCGGGCCCGCGCAAAGCTGCCGCGGGATGAGGGCCACACCGCGTGGACCGGAATCCTCGGCGACTCGAACTCGGTCAGCACCAGTTCGGCCTGCCCGCTGTCGAGCAGGTCGCGGATCTGCCACAGCGGCGTGAAGAACAAGCCCAGCCCGCTCAGCACCGCCGCATAGATCGCGGCCGTGTTGTCGGCCCGGAAGCGCCCCGTCACCTTGACGCGCTGCAGCGTGCCGTCGACCGTGAAGGGCCAGTGCGCATCGCTGCCGTGCGTGGTGCGCACCACACACTGGTGGTCGGCCAGGTCTTCGGGCCGCTGCGGCCGTCCGTGCCGCGCGAAGTACGCCGGCGAGCCGAACACCACCAGCCGCAGCTCGCCGAGCGGCTTGGCCGCCAGTTCGGAATCGGGCAGCTCGCCGATGCGGATGGCCAGGTCCAGCTCGCCTTCGATCAGGTCCACGAAACGGTCGGAAGCCGTGAGTTCGACCTCCATGTCCGGGTAGCGCTGCATGAACGCGCCGATCAGCGGCACCACGAAGGCCGGCGCGAACTGCACCGGCGCGGCCACGCGCAGCAGGCCCCGCGGCGAGGCGAGCTGGCTGCTGGCCTCGACGGCCGCCGCATCGAACTCCGCCAGCGCGGCCTGCACGCGGCGGTGGTAGGCCAACCCCACCTCGGTGACCGACGACTGCCGCGTGGTGCGGCGAAGGAGCTGCACGCCGAGGCTGCGCTCGAGCACGCTCAGCGAGCGGCTGATGGACTGCACCGAGCGCCCCAGGTGCCGGGCCGCCGCGCTCTGGCTGCCGTGGTCGACGATGGCCACGAAGGCCCGGATGTCCTGAATCTGGTCCATGGATTCTCTCGGTCTGGATGAAGGTCTATGGCGGCGCGCGTGGCTTCCCGATGGCGCCTGCCGTTCGTATCTTCGAGGCCTCGCGGTCGCAGGCCGCATGGCCACAAACGAAGGAATCATTCCATGAAACAACGACACAGACCCACCGTGCCGGTGATCGGCGCCGACGACTCAGAGGGGCTGCAACCCCGTCCGCGCACCTTGAACAACCACATCCAGGAGCTTGCCCAACCATGACCACAAGAAAACTGCCGGCCCGCTATGCGGGCATCGCCATGCCCTTCCTGCTGTCGATCTTCATGTCGTGCATCGTGGCGGGCATCTCCACGCTCAAGAGCGTGGGGCTGGCCTCGGGCCTCTTCCAGATGTGGATGGCCGCATGGGGCGTGTCGTGGCTGGCCGCGTTTCCGTCGCTGCTCGTGGTGCTGCCGGTGGTGCGCCGGATCGTCGCGGCGACGGTGCAGAGCCCGCAGCGCTGATCCGTGGTCAGCCGATGCCGAAGCGGTGCTCGGTCGCGCTGGCGAACACCTCGCCGGGGCGCAGCACGGTCGACGCAAACTCCTGCCGGTTCGGCGCGTCGGGAAAGTGCTGTGTCTCCAGGCACAGGCCGTCGCCCTGGCGCAGGCTCGCGCCCGCGCTGCCGAGCAGGCTGCCGTCGAGGAAGTTGCCCGAATAGAACTGCACGCCGGGCTCGGTGGTGTGCACGTCCATCACGCGGCCCGAGGCCTCGTGGGCGAGGCGTGCGGCCAAGGCCAGCCCCGCACCGCTGCGATCGAGCACCCAGTTGTGGTCGTAGCCGTGCGCGCGCAGCAGCTGTTCGTGCCCTTCGCGGATGCGCTCGCCGATGCGCGTCGGCGTGCGGAAATCGAAAGGCGTGCCGGCCACCTCGCCCAGCCCGAGCGGAATGAGCGTGGCGTCCACCGGGCAGTAGCGGCTCGCGGGCAGCGTCAGCACGTGGTCCATCACCGAACCGCTGCCGGC
Source organism: Variovorax sp. FW301-JW7 (assembly GCF_058788795.1). Taxonomy (NCBI): domain Bacteria; kingdom Pseudomonadati; phylum Pseudomonadota; class Betaproteobacteria; order Burkholderiales; family Comamonadaceae; genus Variovorax; species Variovorax sp. FW301-JW7. The sequence continues at coordinate 393,272 of NZ_JBYTBC010000004.1, read as the reverse complement.
GAGGTTGAAGTAGTCGTGGTGGCTCAGGTTGAGCACCGTGGGCCGGTCGGTGGTGGCGCGGTAGTCGATGCGCCAGGTGTTGGCGGTGGCACTCAAGGTGTAGCGCACCGTCAGCTGCACCTCGCCGGGGTAGCCCTCTTCGCCGTCGGCGCTGGTGTAGCGCAGTTCGAGGGCGAGTTCGTGAGGCACCGGCACGATCTCCCAGTAGCGCTTGCCGAAGCCGGTGGCGCCGCCGTGCAGCGTGTTCACACCGTCGTTCAGGCCCAATTGGTGAGCCGTGCCATCGAGCGTGAAGCGGCCCGCCGCGATGCGGTTCGCGTAACGGCCGACGATGGTGCCGAAATGCGGGTGCGGCTTCAGGTAGTCGGCCAGCGACGGCAAGCCCAGCACCACGTTCGCGCTGCGCCCCTGCCGGTCGGGCACGTGCAGCGCGGTGACGATGCCGCCGAGGTGGATGGCGCTCAGGCGCAGGCCGTGGCCGTTGTCGAGCGTGTATTCGGTGACGGGACGCCCGTCGGGCATGGCGCCGAAGGGGCGCGAGGTGAGGGTCATCGGGCTTCTTGCGACTGCAGTGCCTCGCGCGCGCACTGCGACGCGGTGCGCAGGCCGATGCGGTCTTTCAAGTCGTGGAAGGTCGGCGGCTCGGCCGCGTAGGTCATCACCTCGACGCGGTGGCCTGCCTTGCGCACCGCATCGGCAAAGCGCTGCTGCAGCGCGAACGGCGTGTTGCGGTCGTCGGGGTTGCCGATGAGCACGATGCGCCGCTGCGGGTCGCGCGGGATGCCGGCCACATGGTCCAGCGGGTCGTAGACCTGCGAACTGCCCGTGGTGTCGGTGCGCCCGTCCTTCGAGCGGCCGAGCAGCCGCGCGCGCTCCAGCAGGTCGAACGCGCCCGAGGTGAGCACCGCGCAGGCCACGCGCGTGCGCCCGAGCGTGAGCAGCGCGGCGCCGGCCGTGGCGCCGCCGCTGTGGCCGAAGAGCACCACGCGCTGCAGCCGGTGGCGCTGCATCAGCGCCTCCAGGGCCGCATCGAGCGCATGGAACTCCACCGCCTCGCGCCGCCGGCGGTGGTCGCCCGACGAGCCGTAGGTTCCGGGGCGCGCCATGAAGATCCACGGCATGCCCGCGCGATCGCCCGCGGCCTGTGCGTCGAGCGTGCGCAGCGGCTCGGTGTTGCCGGGAATGCGCGTGGGCGACTGGTTCATCACGCTGTCGCGGTCGCCCGAGAACTGCACGATGGCGATGCGCGCGTCGTCGATGTCGCGGCTCGCGAAGTAGCGGATGCACGACGGCCCTTCGACCGCCTGCACCCAGAGAAAGCCCGGGCGGTCGGGGCAGTTGGCGCGCACGGCGGGCTGGTTCCAGTGCAGCAGCGCGCCCTCGGCCGACGCGGAGGCTGCCGGCTCGCGCGGCGCCGAAGCCTTCGGCGGATCGGCACGCTGCGCGCAGGCCGTCTGCACGAGTGCGATCACGAGCAGCAAACAAGCCAGGCGCGCGCGGGGTTTCATAGCTTCTGCAGCAGTTCGGAAATAAGGCCGAAGTCCGACTGCTGGCGGTCGCCTTTCACCAGCACCAGGTCGCCGTCGCGCAGGAAGTCGACGAGGTAGCCGGTGAGCTGCGCGGCGTCTTCGAAGTGCGGGCCGAGCAGTTCGGCCGGCACCTCCTCGCGCAGCCAGCGCATCTCGGCGCCGTGCGTCACGAGGTGCTGGATGCCCGAGGCCAGCAGCGGCGCGGCCAGGCTGCGGTGCATGGCCTCGGCTTCCTTGTCGAGGTTGATGATGCGCCCGAGCACGCCGATCTTGCGCGTCACCGGCCCGTGCACCGCGCGCTGGTAGGTGCGCACGAACTCCATCGCGTTGCGCATCGACATGACCTCGGCGTTCCAGCTGTCGTCGATCAGCGTGGCCTGCACGCCGCCCGGCGTGCGCAGCGCGCGCACCTGCATCACCGAGGCCGGCAGGCGCACGAAAGGCATGCGTGCGCACGCGGCCTCGGCGTCGAAGCCCATGGCCAGCAGCGCGGCGAAGGCCAGCGACGAATTGCGCACCAGCCCGGCGCTCGCGATCGGGAACAGGTACTCCACCGTGCGTCCCGGCAGCGCGATGCGCACGCGGCAGCCGCCGTCGGGCTCGGGCCGGGTGTCGACGATGCGGATGTTGGCGTCGGGCCCGCTGCCCACCACCCAGATCGCACCCGCCGTGCGCGCCGCGGCCCGCACCACCTGCGCCAGGCAGGCAATGTGGTCGGGCACGATGGCCACGCCGCCGGGCTCCAGCCCCAGGAAGATGCGCGACTTGAACTCGGCCGTCTGCTCGAGCGTGGCGGTCTGGCGGGTCTGCGACAGGCCGATCTCGGTGAGGATGGCCACGTGCGGGCGCGCCAGCAGCGAGATCGGGCCGCGGTCCATCCACAGCGAACTCTGCGCCATCTCGAGCACGCACACGTCGGCGTCGGCCGCGAGGTTGGCCAGCATCGCCGGCACGCCGACGCGCGAGTTGTAGTTGTCGATGGTGGTGTGCACGCGCGCCGCCTCGGGCAGCAGGTCGCGCACCATGGCGATGGTGGACGACTTGCCGACCGTGCCGGTCACGCCCACCACGCGGCCCTGGAAGCGCGCACGCGCGGCGATGCCCAGGTCGATCATGGCGCGGATCGGGTCGTCCACCTGCAGCAGCGGGAGCGACGGGTCGAGCCCGGCCACCGGGTGCGCGACCACGGCGCCCGCCAGCGCCTGCTGCAGCGCGGGCAGGTCGTCATGGCGGTCGGGGTTGTCGCTGCGCGGCTTGCTGTAGTTCTCGTGTTTGGCGAGCGTGCGGTAGTCCGACGCGATGAACAGCGCCGGCTTCGGCAGCCGCGCCATGTGCGCCGGTCCGCGCACCACCGCGTTCACGAACCAGCCCGGCGGCGGCGGCACCAGCCACTGCCCACCGACCACGCGCTGCAGCTCGTCGGCGGTCCACACAGGCGACGCCTGCGGCGTTGCGCCGGGGCGCAGCGCGGCGAGCACGGGCGCGGGGCGCTGGGGCAGCGGCGTTGGGAATTTCGGCACGCGCAGGCCGCACCACACGGGCAGCCGGCGCGCGCCCGGCAGGTCGGACATGCTGCCGCGCACGCGCACCTCGATCTGCAGCACGTCGTTCTCGAGCAGGCCCAGGCGCGGCGCGCGCAGGCCGTAGCGGTCGCGGTAGATGCGCCCCGACGTCCAGCGGCTGGTGGGCCACATCCAGTCGCAGGGGTCGTGGTCCATGGCCTCGCCCCAGAGCGGCATGGTGCTGCTGCGCATCGGCATCGCGCGGAACTGCACGCGCAGGTCGGCGCTCACGGGGGCATCGACGGTCCAGAACGACTCGACCCACAGCAGCCGGCGCCCCACGATCTGCGTCGGCGCGCAGCGGATGCCCACGAGGCGCAGCGGGCCGATCTGGATCGGGCGCATCTGCGCGTCGGCCGGCACCGCATCGACCGACCACTCGGGCCGGGGCGCGAGCACGGGGCCGACCAGTGCGGGCGGGCGCGAGGCCGACAGCGGCGCCAGCGGCGGGCGCCCGGCCGGCGCGGTGCGTTCGGGTGGCGACAGCCGCAGCGCGCAACGCCCGTCGGGCCGCGCCGTCATCTCGGTGCCGAGCGCGCGGCACAGTTCGGCGAAACGCGCGCTGGCGGCTTCGGCCGCTTCGCCCGCGAGCTGCTGCGAGAAGCCGAAGCCCACGCCCACCGGCGTGAACACCACCTCTTCGACGCCGTGCGGGCCCAGGCGCAGCGAGAACACGCCGGAGTCCGCGAGGTCGTTGCGGATCGCGTCGAACAGCAGGTCGCCCGCGTCGTGCAGGATCGGCCGGCCCTGGTAGACCTCGATGCCCTGCAGCACGTGGGCCGAGGTGCCGAGCACCGCGTCGGCGCCGGCCTCGACGATGGCATGGCCGACGGCGATCTCGGCGCGCGAGGGCTCGGTCTCCAGGTTCTCGCCCCAGTGCACGGCCACCAGCACCACGTCGGCTTCATGGCGCGCGGCGGCGATGCGCGGCGCGAGCGTGGCGCGCCAGGCCGCGGGGTCGTCGAGCGACAGCCAGGCGGCGCCAGGAAGCTTCGCGGTGGCCGCAAAGCGCGGCTGCGTGGCGTCGAGCGAGAACAGCGCCACGCGCAGCCCGCCAGCCTGGCGGAAGGCGGGGCTCAGCGCGGAATCGAGGTCGGGCCCGGTGCCGGCGAACGCGATGGCGGCGGCGTTCAGCAGCCCGTGCTGCTCCAGCAGCGCCTCGGGGCCGTAGTCGCCGCTGTGGTTGTTGGCGGTGGCGACCATGTCGATGCCGGCTTCGGTCAGCACCGCGAGCATCTCGGGCCGCGCGCGGTAGTAATACGGGCCGCCCTCGTCCTTCTCTACGCCCTGCGCGCCCGTGGTGGCGACTACGCATTCGAGGTTCACGATGCGCAGGTCGGCCTCGCGCAGCGCGGGGATGTCGCCGAGCATGCGGGCGGGGCCGCCGAGTTCGTGCATGCGGTAGTGCTGGCGCCGGCCCAGGTTGACGTCGCCGCCCCACAGCACGGTGCCTTCGAGCCCGCGCGGTGCGGCCGGCTCGGTCGCGGCTTGCGAGAGCTGTGCGCTCTGTTGCTGCGCCTCGCGCGCCTCGAGCAGGCGGTGGTAGGCCACGTAGCCCGACAGGTAGTGCTCCACGTCGTCGATGCGCACGCGGAAGCTGTGGTGCTTGATGAAGAACGCGCCCGCGATGCGGTCGGGGTGGCGGAAGAACATCGCCAGCTCGGGCCAGAAGTGGCCGTTGGCGAGGTAGCGCGCGCGGTGCTCCAGCGCGCGGTCGAACTTGTGGCGATCGAGCCCCGCGAGCAGCGGGCGCAGGGCAGGGTCGGCTTCGAGCCGCAGCACCATCTCGCGCGCGGCCATCATCAGCTCGAGCAGCGTGGGGAAGGTGGTGATGCGCTCCAGCACGAAGTCCAGGTGGCCCGCCATGTTCTGCAGGCCGAACTGGTAGTAGCGCGTCTCGGGCTTGAAGCGCGTGAGCTCGTTGACGCAGTAGCTCAGCCAGTGGTCATGCGCGCGCCAGTGGCCCGCGGCGATGAAGTGCTCGAAGGCCTTCTCGACCACCGCGAGCCAGCGCGCGTCGCGCGTGAGGCCGTACAGCCGCATCAGCCCGAAGGCCGCCTCGCCGTCGTAATAGATGATGCGGTAGGGCTCCTTCACGTCGAGCCCCGGATGGTTGAGCACGTGCACGAAGCGGCCCGTCTCGGGGTCCTGCATGGAGCGGATGCCCAGCGCGAGCTGCTCCATCAGCGGCTGGTACTGCGCATCGCCGGTGAGCTCGGTGTACTTCACGAGCGCCAGCAGGCACACGGCGTTGCCGCCGAGCTTGATCTCGTTGCCGATGTCGACCAGGAACGCGGCCTGCGTGCCGTCGACCAGCGTGGCGCGGCGGATCAGCCGCTGGCTCAGGAAGGCCAGCGCGCGGTCGATGGCGGCCTTCTGCGTGTCGCTGCGCGTGAGCTCCCAGCCTTCGAGCATGGCGTAGGTGGAACTGGCGTGGCGCAGCGTGTTGTAGGTGGGAATCGCGCGGTCGAAGCAGGGGAACCAGCCGTAGTGGAACTCGCCCGTGGGCTTGACCTGCTCGGCCAGGTAGTCGCTCGCCGAATCGACCAGCGCGCGCACCTGTTTTGCGTTCCAGTCGGTGAGCGTGCGAAAGCCCGCGGCCTGCCCTTGCGCGGTGAGCGGCCAGGCGCCCTCGGCGTCGACGTACACGGCGCGCGTGGTGAAGCACCACACGGGCGCGGCGTCGTCGGCGGGAAAGTCGCGCTCGTCGCCGAAGCGGCGCTTCGTGTGCGTTCGCAGGTTGCCGCTGTTGGGGTCGGCATGGTCCAGCGTGCCGTTGTAGAGCACGGCGCTGCCGTGCATCTCCTGCGCGAGCAGCGCGGTCTCGAAGCGCGCGTCGAGCGCGATGCCTTCGTTGAAGTAGTTGCGCTTGGTCTGCGCCAGCCGCGCTTTCAGTTCGCCCCAGGTCATGGGCGTGGCGCGCTCGACGATCTCCGCGCGCAGCCGCTGCGCGGGCCGCTCGGCGCGCTGGGCTTTCACGGCCAGCGCCTCGGCGGCGGCCTGCCACGCGGCCTCGGTGTCGGGGCCGCGGCCCATGACGACGCGGGCGCGGCTTTCGCCCTCGCCCATCGCGAGGAACACCACGCAGCCGGCCTCGTCGGTGGCGGGCGGGGCCGGGGGCAGCGCCCCGTCCGGGGTGGCCAGGGCCTGCCTGGCGCGGTTCAACAGATCGGCGAGGGGGACGGGAGCTTGGTGAGTCATGCGCCGCGAATGATGACAGGCCACGGCGCAGCCTGCCACTGCGGAAATCCGGGGCGGCGTCGGACCCGGATCAGGCCCGGGTCACGCCCAGGCGTCGAACACCGCGCCGCGCACGGCCTCGACCGCCGCCGATCGCTGGCCGCCGGCCGGCGCGACCCAGCACAGCCACGTGTGTGAGCGCCAACCGTTCCAGACCACGAGTTCGCCCTGGCGCTCACCCTGCTCGGCCTGGTCCAGCCGCATCAGGCCCGCGCCCATGCCGCTGGCGACCATGCTGCGGATGGCGCTCTCGCCGTCGGCGGTGACGCCCTGGCGGTAGTCGCGCCCGGCCGAAGCGAACAGCTTTTCGAGGTGCGCGCGCAGGATGCACGAGGGCGGCGTGCCGACCCAGGTCAGGTCGGTGAGCTGCGCGAGCGTGAGATCGGGGTGCGCCTGCGCCACCGACAGCGGCAGGCCCACGGCCAGGTCGACCACGCCCAGGCGCCGCAGCTCGAAGCCTTCGAGCCGCTCGGCATCGCTGAGCACGTAGGCGCAGTCGAGTTCGCCGCGCTGCACGGCCGCCAGGGTTTCGTACGACAGCCCCTGCTTGAGCTGCAGCGTGACCTGCGGGTGCTGCTGCGCCAGCGTGACCAGCACGCTGCCCAGGCGCAGCGCCACCGGATCGACCACCGTGCCGAAGCGCACCACGCCCTGCGCCGCGCCGCGCAGCTGGTCGGCGGCCGACTGCATGCGCATCGCCGAGGCCAGGGTGCGCTCGGCCTCCTCGAGCAGGCGACGGCCGGCCGCGGTGGGCGACATGCCGCGCGGCGTGCGCTCGAACAGGCGCACGCCGAGTTCGTCTTCGAGCGCCTTGAGCTGCGCGCTGGCGGCCGGGGCGCTGGTGAACACGCGTTCGGCGGCACGGGTCAGGTTGCCCTCCTTCGCGATGGCGACGAAGGTCTTCAGTTGGTACAGCTCCATGACCGCGGATTGTGAGCGCGTGCGGCGCAGTCGTCCGTTCGCTTTTTCGGAAGCCCCTGTCCAAAGAAACGAATGGCCTTCGCGGCGGGCCGTCCCCATCCTTCAGGTCACGCACTCACCGTTTCCTTGAAAGGTTTCCCCGTGTCCTCCCCTTCCTCACGCCTGCCGGGCATTGCGGCCCTGCTCTTCGCCACCGCCAGCTGGGGCAGCCTGTTCCTCGTCGGCAAGGGCGTGCTGCAGCACGTGGCGCCGGTGTGGCTCACGCTCATCCGCTACACCCTGTCGGCGCTGGTGTTCGCCGCGCTGCTGGGCCTGCGCGGCAGCGGCGGCTGGCACAAGCTGCGCCAGCACGCGGTGCCGCTGGCGCTGCACGGCTTTGCGGGCTTCGGCGTGTTCAGCATCCTGCTGTTCGTCGGGCTCTCGCACTCGGTGCCTTCGCACGGCGCGGTGCTGATCGCCACCACGCCGATCACCACGCAACTGCTGCGCTGGTGGCTCGACGGCGTGCGCCCGACGCGCACCACCTTGCTGACCGCCGCGCTGGCGCTGGCCGGCGTGGCCACGGTGGCCGGGCTGCTGTCGCCCGGCGGCGCGGGCCTGTCGCACGACACGCTGCTGGGCGACGCCATCGCCTTCGTCGGCACGCTGGGCTGGGTCGTCTACACGCGCGGCGCGGCGCGCTTCCCGACGCTGGACACGGTGGACTACACCGCGCTCACGGTGCTGGCCTCATGGCCGCTGCTGCTGGCCGTGGCGGTGGGCATGACCGCGCTGGGCGCCTCGCCCGCGCCCGACGCGCAAGGGCTGCGCCTGTCGTGGCAGGTGCTGCTGTACGTGGGGCTGGTGCCGTCGGCGCTCGCGGTGCTGGCCTTCAACCACGGCGTGCGCGCGCTCGGCGCGGTCACGGGCACGGCCTTCCTGAACTTCGTGCCGGTGTCGGCCTTGCTGATGAGTCTGGCGCTCGGCAAGCCGCCCGCGACGCACGAGATCGTCGGCGTGGCGATGGTGGTGGTGGCGCTGCTGCTGCATGTGGCGGCAGCGAAGCGCGCGGCGACGCCGGTGGCCCCGGTCCGCGCGCCGGCGTCGGGTCAGCGCACCTGCGGCGTCACGCCCTGAACATCAGCCCTCGGCGCGGCTGCGCCGGAAGATCGCGTAGTTGCCGTTCGCCAGCCCCACGAGCACCTCGCCCACGTACAGCCGCGACTCCAGGTTGGCGACGGTGCGCCCGCGGTTGAGCAGCGTGGTCCTGCAGACGACCTGGCCTTCGAACACGGGCTTGAAGTAGTTCATCTTGATCTCGATGGTGGCGCAGATCTCGCCCGCTTCGAGCGTGGGGTACAGCGCCGTGCCCATGCCCGTGTCGGCCAGCGCATACAGCACGGCGCCGTGCACGACCTCGTGCGGGTTCAGGTGCTGCGGCGCGACCACCAGCGTCATGGTGCTGGCGCCGGCGGAGGCTTGCTCGCAGTGCAGGTCGATCAGTTCGGCGAAGGGATGTTTCATGGCGACGGGAAATGAAAGGACCCGCCGACTGTAGACCGCAGGGCTCAGGGCCGCACGGCCGTGAGCCAGAACAGCGCCTGCCGCACCTCGAGCGCCTCGCCTGCCGCGATGCGCGCATGCAACCGCTGCAGCGCCGCGCGGCAGGCGTCGATGCGAAAGCCGGGGCACACATACGGCACCTGCAGCAGGTACCACGCGAAGGCGCCGATGTCGGCAAAGCGCAGGCGCTCCGCGCCCGCCTCGCCGTGCTCCACGCGCAGCCCGGCCCGCGTCAGTTGCGCGGTGGCGGTGTCGAGCTGCCAGCGCGGCGGCGCGGACCACGGCAGGTCGAGCAGCGCGTGGAAGCCGGCGTTGAAATCCGACGCGACCTGCTGCGTGAGGAAGTGCCCGCCCGGCACGAGGATGCGTTGCAGCTCGCGCGCCGCGAAGGACTCGTGGCGGTTGACGACGAGGTGGAACGACGCATCGCCGAACGGCAGCTTCGGTTGCACACCGTCGTCCGCCTGCAGCGCGTTGTCGTCGGCACCCTCGACCTCGACCACCTCGATGCCCAGCGGCGCCAGCCGCTCGCGCGCGATGCCGACGTTCGGCGCCCAGCCCTCGGTGGCGACGGTGCGCGCGGGCCGGTGCGGCAGGCGGCTCAGCCACTCGCCGCCGCCGGTGCCCATGTCGAGCAGGTCGGGCGAACGGCGGGCCAGCTGGTCGACCGCGTCCTCGAAATGCCAGGGCGCGGGCGTGGTGGCGATGCGGCCGTCGCACGACAGGTCCCAGCCGGTCAGCGGGCGCTGTTGGGCGTCGTGCAGCAGGTCGTCGAATGCGCTCATGCAACGGTGGCGTCGTCGAGCGCGCGGTAGAAGTAGGTGGTGCCGCACGGCGTGCCGTCGGGCAGCAGCGCGTAGCCGGGGATGGTGCCCACGCGCAGCCAGCCGCAGCGGGTGTACAGCCGCTCGGCCTCGGGGCTGGAGGTGTCGAGCACCAGCAGGGTCTTGCCGTGGTCGCGCGCACGCTGCTCGGCGCCCTTCATCAGCAGCGCGCCGAGGCCGTGGCGGCGCGCGCGGCGGTGCACCAGCATCTTCGCGACCTCGCCGCGGTGCGGCTGGTTCTCGGGCTGCGCCAGCACCAGCTGCACGGTGCCGACGATGCCCGCGTCGTCCTCGGCCACGAGCAGCTCGCGCTCGCCGCGCGCCACGCCGTCGGCCACGTGGCGCCAGAAGGCCCGCGCGCGTTCGGGCGTGAGCGGCTGCATGAAGCTCACCGAGGCGCCGCCGTCGACGCAGTCGATGAGCACGTCGGCCAGCGCGTTCAGCTCGGCCTCGGTCACGGAAGAAAGGGCGCGCAGGCGCGGGGTGGTGGTGGCAGCAGTCATGGTCATTTCCGGTTGGATGCGTGAGAAGGCGCGCTGGTGATGACGACCGCGTAGCGCGCCGTCTCGCGGGTGGGGTTGAAGTAGCTCGTCGGCTGGTCGAGCACCAGCGCGAGGCAGTCGCCCGCTTCGAGCCGGTGCTGGGCGTCGCCGACCGCGAGTTCGATGCAGCCTTCGAGCACCCACACCTGCTGGTGGATGCGCGGCTCGCGCGCGCCGGTTTCGTAGGCCACGCGTGCGCCGGGCGGAAACAGCACCTCGACGATCTGGATCGGCGAGGCGTCGCCGCCGGCCGAGACGTTGCGGCGCAGGTAGCCCGAATGCGGATCGCGCCATTCGAGCTGGTCGGCGCGGCGCGACACCGGGCTGGCGGCCGGCGCGTCGGACTCGAACAGCGAGGCCAGCGGCACGCCCAGGCCGGTCGCGAGTTTTTCGAGCAGCACGGCCGTCGGACTGCTCTCGCCGCGCTCGATCAGAGAGATCATCGAGCGGCTGACGCCGCAGTGCGTGGCCAGGGCGTCGAGCGAGAGATCGCGCGCGGCGCGCAGTGCGCGCACACGCTGGGCGATACGTTCGTTGAGGCTGGGGGGTGACGCTGATTCTTCTTTCATATTGGATTAAATATCCAGTGAAATAGATATTCAGTCAACCCCGAGGTGAAAACCGGCCGTCTCGGCCGCAGAGACTTGCTCGTCGAAGTTACTGTTCTTTGGAGAAATATTCATGCCTATCGCTGAAATCATCCAACACATCACCACCACCGACGCACCATGAGCGCCAACGATCCCGCCCCCCTTCCCTCGACCTTCGCCACCTTCGCCGACGGCCCGGCCGCGCCGTCCGCGCTGCGCACCCGCATCACGGCCGCCTGCCGGCCGCCCGAATCCGAGGCGCTGGCACCGCTGCTCGCGCAGGCCCGGCTGCCGGCCGACCAGGCCGCCGAGGCCCATGCCCTGGCCCACCGCATCGCCCACCAGTTGCGCCAGCGCAAAAACGGCGGCGGCCGCTCGGGCCTCGTGCAGGGCCTGCTGCAGGAGTACGCGTTGTCGTCGCAGGAAGGCGTGGCGCTGATGTGCCTGGCCGAGGCGCTGCTGCGCATTCCCGACGCCGACACGCGCGACGCGCTCATCCGCGACAAGATCGCCCAAGGCCAGTGGCAGGCGCACGCGGGGCACAGCCCGTCGGTGTTCGTCAACGCCGCCACCTGGGGCCTGCTGCTCACCGGCAAGCTGGTGGCCACGCACAGCGAGACGGGCCTGTCGGCCACGCTCACGCGGCTGATCGGCAAGGGCGGCGAGCCGCTGATCCGCAAGGGCGTGGACATGGCGATGCGCATGATGGGCGAGCAGTTCGTCACCGGCGAAACCATCGCCCAGGCGCTGGCGCATGCGCGCGCGCTGGAGGCGCAGGGCTTTCGCTATTCGTACGACATGCTCGGCGAAGCCGCGCTCACGGCCGACGACGCGCGCCGCTACCGCGCGGCCTACGAAGACGCGATCCACGCCATCGGCCGCGCCTCGAACGGGCGCGGCGTGTACGGCGGGCCGGGCATCTCGATCAAGCTGTCGGCGCTGCACCCGCGCTACAGCCGCGCGCAGTACACGCGCGTGATGGCCGAGCTGTACCCGGTGCTGCGCGACCTGGCGCTGCTGGCGCTGCATTACGACATCGGCCTGAACATCGACGCCGAAGAAGCCGACCGGCTCGAGCTGTCGCTCGACCTGCTGGAGCGCCTGTGCTTCGAGCCCGCGCTGGCGGGCTGGCAGGGCATCGGCTTCGTGGTGCAGGGCTACCAGAAGCGCTGCCCCTTCGTCATCGACTGGGTGATCGACCTCGCGCGCCGCAGCGGCCACCGGCTCATGGTGCGCCTCGTGAAGGGCGCCTACTGGGACAGCGAGATCAAGCGCGCGCAGCTCGACGGGCTGGCGGGCTACCCGGTCTACACGCGCAAGGCCTACACCGACGTGTCGTACCTGGCCTGCGCGCGCCGCCTGCTCGACGCGCCCGACGCGGTGTACCCGCAGTTCGCCACGCACAACGCCCACACGCTGGCCGCGATCTACACGATGGCCGACCCGTCGCGCTACACGCCGGGCCAGTACGAATTCCAGTGCCTGCACGGCATGGGCGAGCCGCTGTACGAGCAGGTGGTGGGGCCGCTCGGGCGGCCCTGCCGCATCTACGCGCCGGTGGGCACGCACGAGACGCTGCTGGCCTACCTGGTGCGGCGGCTGCTGGAGAACGGCGCCAACACCTCGTTTGTGAACCGCATCGCCGATGCGTCGATTCCGCTCGACACGCTGGTGGAAGACCCGGTCGCGACCGTCGAGCGCATGGCTGCAGAGGAAGGCGCGATGGGCCTGCCGCACGCGGCCATTCCGTTGCCGGCCGCGCTCTACGGTGCGCAGCGCGCCAACTCTCAAGGCCTCGACCTCGCGAGCGAAGCCACGCTGCATGCGCTCGCCGCCACGCTGCAGGCCAGCGCGACCGAGCCGTGGCGCGCCACGCCGATGCTCGCTGCGCCGCGCGCTGAAGACGAAGCCAGTCGCACCTGGGCCGAGGTGCGCAACCCCGCCGACCGCCGCGACCTCGTCGGCCAGGTGCAGGACGCGGTGCCGGGCGACGTGGCCTCGGCCATTGCGCAGGCCGAAGCCGTCGCCGCGGCGTGGGCCGCCACGCCGCCCGCCGAACGCGCCGCCGCGCTCGAGCGCGCCGCCGCATCGCTCGAAGCGCAGCAGCCGCGCCTGCTCGGCCTGTTGATGCGCGAGGCCGGCAAGAGCGGCGCCAACGCCATCGCCGAGGTGCGCGAGGCGGTCGACTTCCTGCGCTACTACGCGGCGCAGGCGCGCACCGACTTCGCCAACGCCACGCACCGCCCGCTCGGGCCGGTGGTGTGCATCAGCCCGTGGAACTTTCCGCTCGCGATCTTCACCGGCCAGGTGGCCGCCGCGCTCGCGGCCGGCAATCCGGTGCTGGCCAAGCCGGCCGAGCAGACGCCGCTGGTCGCCGCCGAAGCCGTGCGCGTGCTGTGGGAAGCGGGCGTGCCGCGCGCGGCGGTGCAGCTGCTGCCGGGGCGCGGTGAGACCGTCGGCGCCGCGCTGGTCGGCGACGCGCGCGTGCAGGGCGTGATGTTCACGGGCTCGACCGAGGTCGCGCGCCTGCTGCAGAAGACGCTGGCGACACGCCTGGGTGCGCACGGCGCGCCGGTGCCGCTGATCGCCGAGACCGGCGGACAGAACGCGATGATCGTGGACTCGTCCGCGCTCGTGGAGCAGGTGGTGGCCGACGTGATGGCCTCGGCCTTCGACAGCGCCGGCCAGCGCTGCTCGGCGCTGCGCGTGCTGTGCGTGCAGGAAGAAGCGGCCGACCGCCTCGTCGCCATGCTGCAGGGTGCGATGGCCGAGAGCTGCATCGGCAACCCCGCGCGGCTCGCGGTGGACGTGGGCCCCGTCATCGACGACGAGGCGCGCGACGGCATCGAGCGCCACATCGCCGGCATGCGCGGGCGCGGACGGCGTGTGTTCCGCCAGGGCCGCGAGTTCGGCCACGACACGCGCCACGGCACCTTCGTGCTGCCCACGCTGGTCGAGCTGGAACACCTGGGCGAGCTGCAGCGCGAGGTGTTCGGCCCCGTGCTGCACCTGCTGCGCTACCGCCGCCGCGACCTGGGCGCGCTCATCGGCCAGATCAACGGCAGCGGCTACGGCCTCACGCTGGGCGTGCACACGCGCATCGACGAGACCATTGCGCAGGTGGTGGCGCAGGCGCAGGCCGGCAATGTCTACGTGAACCGCAACATGGTCGGCGCCGTGGTGGGCGTGCAGCCCTTCGGCGGCGAAGGGCTGTCGGGCACCGGACCGAAGGCCGGCGGGCCGCTGTACATGGCGCGCCTGCTATCGGCGCGGCCCGACGACGTGCTGGCGCGCGCCGTGGCCGAAGACCAACCCGTGGCACCTGCCAGCAGCCTCGCGGCGCTCGAAGGCTGGGCGCGCGCCACGGGCCGCGACGCGCTGGCCGCGCAGTGCCGCCGCTTCGCGGGCCTGGCCCACGTGGGCCGCGCACGCACGCTGGCCGGCCCGACCGGCGAGCGCAACGTCTACACGCTGCAGCCGCGCGAGGCCGTGCTGTGCCTCGCCGATGCGGAAGCCGACCGGCTCGTGCAGCTGGCGGCCGTGCTGTCGGTCGGCAGCACCGCCATCTGGCCCGCCGATGCGCCCGGCGCGCACGCGCTGCTGGCCGCATTGCCCGACGAGGCGCGCCACGCGGTCGTGCTCGCCAACGACTGGCGCGCGCCCACCGTGGTCTTCGACGCCGTGCTGCACCACGGCGACGCGGGCCACCTTGCCAGCGTGCTGCAGCAGGTGGCGGCGCGGCCCGGCCCCCTCGTCGGCGTGCGCGGCTTCGCGCCGGGCGACGCCGACATCCCGCTCGAGAGCCTGGTGCTGGAGCGCGCGCTCAGCGTGAACACCGCCGCGGCCGGCGGCAATGCGAGCCTGATGACGATCGGTTGAGCAGGCTTACTTATCGAACGCGGGATCGATCGGCACGCGGTAGCCGTTGACCAGCCGGTTCGTCTCGTTCGCCATGCCGACCACGGCCATCAGCTCGGCGAACATGGCCGGCGTCATGCCGGCCTTTTCCGCGCCCGCGTGGTGGCTCGCGATGCAATAGCCGCAGTTGTTGGTGACGCTCACCGCGAGGTAGATCATTTCCTTGACCACCGGGTCGAGCGCGCCCGGCGACATCACCTCCTTGAGGCTGGCCCAGGTGCGCTTGAGCGTGGCCGGGTCGTTGGCCAGGTACTTCCAGAAGTTGTTGACGTCGGGCACGTTGCGCGACGCCTTGATGTCGTCGAACACCGCGCGGACCTCGTCGGAGGCGGCGGCGTGCTCGATGGGCTGGGGTTTCATGCGGGCTCCTGAAGTGTGAATGCGCGATGGAAAGCAACAATTGCTTTCGGGTCGTTCACATTTATTGTGAATTAGGTCCTAGGTTCACGCGCCCGGCGGTTCATACAGTCGAAGCGTCACACATCAAGCGCGCCATCAGGCGCCATCTCAGGGAGCAGAGAGAACCATGGAACACGTCATCCAGCACGTGGGAGGCGGTGCGCGCGTCGCATTCGTCCACAAGAAGAAAACCAGAGGCATCGCGGGCGCCGTGCTCGCACTGGCCGCCGGCCTTGCCGGCCCGTCGGCCTGGGCCGACGTGAGCCTGGGCGGTGCCAGCTACACGACCGGCTCGGGCGCGGTCTGCAGCTCGGGCGGCGCCGGTCCCACGTGGGCCTGCCAGGTGCCCAACGGCAGCGGCGGCTTCGCGCTCATCACCGGCGTGCCGACCGATCCCGTGAACGGCGGCCCCGATGCCGCGGCCTTGCAAGGGATGGTGAGCGGCAACCTCGGCGGCGACGCGCTGCTGCTCGGCGGCACGGCCGCCAAGGCCACCGGCTTCGGCAGCGTGGCAGCGGGCTCCGACGCACGCGCCACCGAAACCTACGCCACCGCCATCGGCTCCACCACCGTGGCCGCGGGCGTCAGCAGCACGGCCGTGGGCAACGTGGCCCAGGCCTTCGGCACCAACGCCACGGCCATCGGCGCCAACAGCACGGCCGTGGCCACCAGCAGCGTCGCAGTGGGCGACCGCGCCACCGCGAGCGACATCAATTCGACCGCGCTCGGCGCCAACACGCAGGCGCGCAAGAAGAGCAGCCTGGCGGCCGGCGACAAGGCGATCGCCGACGGCATCAACGCCGCCGCGCTGGGCGCGAACACGCAGGCGCTGGCCGACAGCGCCGTGGCCGTGGGCGACCGCGCCACCGCGGGCGCCGAATCGGCCGTGGCCGTCGGCCGCCAGAGCACCGCATCGGCCGCGGCCGCCGTGGCCATCGGCACCGGCGCGACAGCGAGCGCCGTCAACGGCGTGGCACTCGGCGCTGGCGCCACCGCCGACCGCGCGGGCATGGGCGGCCAGCAAGAGCGCTTCTCGAACGTCGCCGTGGGCTCCGCGCAGGGCGCGGTCTCGGTCGGCAGCGCGGGCGGCGAACGGCAGATCACGAACGTGGCGGGCGGCACGCAGGCCACCGACGCGGTCAACGTGCGCCAGCTGCAGGCTGTGCAGGCCGGCGCGGTCAACTACGTGACCAACGTGGACGGCAGCGTGAACCACAACCAGATCGTGCTGGGCAACGGACAGGCGCCCAACGGCACCACCGTGTCCAACGTGGCGCCCGGCGTGGCCGGCACCGACGCCGTGAACGTGAACCAGCTGAACGCCCAGGGCGCGCAGTGGCGCGACGCCATCCGCGTGAACCAGCGCGATGCCAATGCCGGCACCGCCGGTGCGATGGCGATGGCCGGCATGCCGCAGGCCTACATGCCGGGCAAGAACATGATCGCGGCCGGCATCGCCGGCTACGAGGGCCAGAGCGCGCTCGCGGTCGGCTTCTCGAGCATCTCGGACAACGGCAAGTGGGTGATGAAGTTCACCGGCTCGGCCAACTCGCGCGGCAACGTCGGCGTCTCGGCCGGTGCGGGCTTCCAGTGGTGAGCCGCATGAATCACCGCACTGCCATCGCTCCAGGCCACAGGGATTCTTCTTTCATGACACGCACCTTTTTTCTGCCCACCGCCGCGCTGCTGGCCTTGCTCACCCTCGCCGGCTGCACCTCGTACGTGAGCCGCGGCATCGACAGCGACGGCAAGGCCGCCGAGCTCGTCTGGCCCGGCGCCGACCAGCAGCAGACCTGGCAGACCGAAGGCAGCTTTCCGAACCGCGAGAACCTGCGCGCCATCGGCCCCGGCACCACCAAGGACCAGCTGTACGCGCTCATCGGCCGCCCCCACTTCGACGAAGGCATGGCGGCCGTGCGCGAGTGGGATTACGTCTTCCACTTCCGCTCGGGTGGCGGCGCCACGAGCTGCCGCTACAAGGTGATCTTCGACACCGACTACAAGGCACGCAGCTTCCACTGGAACCCGGCGGTCTGCGCGGAGCTGGCGAAGGGCTGAGCCCCGGGGCGACGCAAACGCTAGCCGAAGCCGCATCCCAGGCGCATCATTCGTTTGCATGATGCGCGGCGCGCCAGGCGCGCCGACCATGCCGCTGGCACTGCGCGACGCAGGCGCCCCGGAACGATCCGACGCAGATCGCACGTCCCGGGTTCATGGGATGACGGACCCGCGCCTTTCGGATTCCATCCCTTGCAGGCTTGCACAGGGAGGATGACGTGATCGATGCGCTGGTTTCCGAGATCTACGCCGCCGCGAGCGGACGGGCCCACTGGTCGACCACCCTGGCCCATGTGGCGCGCTACCTCGACCTGTGGACCATCCAGATCATGGGCGTCGACAAGCGACGCGGCCACCTGATGTTCAGCGTGCACGGCGGCCGCTCCACGCCGCAGACCGCGCTGGACTACTTCCGGCAGTACAACGCCCTCGACCCGCGCGTCGGCATGGCGCTGGCCACGCCCCCCGGCCAATGGCTGCACTGCCACGAGCACTTCGACGACCGCTACGTGGCACACGACCCGTTCTACCAGGACTTCCTCATTCCCCACGGCGGCCGGTACGCCTCGGGCACCGTGCTCATCGACAACGACGAGGTCGTGTTCCTGCTGGCCATGATGCGCGGCCACGGCAGCCACCCGCTGCACAGCGGCGAGATGAAGGTCTTCGAGCAGTTCCGCTTCCACTTCGCCGAGGCCATGCACAACCTCGTGCATGTGCGCGAGGCCTACGCCGAGCTCGGCATGGCGCGCGAGCTGTTGAACCAGTTCGGCTATCCGATGCTGCTGGTCGACGAAACGCGCGGCATCCGCCACCGCAACAGTGCGGCGGCCAGGCTGTTGCGCGAAGGCCGGGTGGTCGCGGAGCGCGGCGGCTTCCTGGCGGGCCTGGGCAAGGGGGAGAACGAGGCGCTGACCGAAGCGATCTACGCGCTGCAGCTGTCCGAAACCGAAGCACCGCCCTCGCTGCGGCGCGGCGTGGTGCCGTTGAAAGGCGCCTCGGGTGAACCGTGGCTGGCCTTCGTGAGCGCCGTGCGGCCCGACCAGGCGATGGGCGCCTTCGGCCTCGGCGCCCGCGCGCTGGTCATCCTGCACGGCCCCGCGCAACGCGCGCAGGGGCTCGACCCGTTCATCCTCGCGGAATGCTTCAAGCTCACGCCCGCCGAATCGCGCGTGGCGGCGCAGCTCGCGGGCGGCAGCAACATCAAGGAGATCGCGCAGCGCAGCGGCAAGGCGCTGGCCACGGTGCGCACCCAGGTCGCGCAGGTGATGCTCAAGGCCGACGTGAACCGCCAGTCGGACCTGGTGCGCGTGCTGCTGTCGCTGCCAGCGCGCACCTTCGCACACGGGTCGCCCTGAGGCGCCGCATGCTCTCCGACCCGCTCATCTCCGACCTGTATGCCGCGGCGGCCGGCCGGCTCGACTGGCAGCAGCCGCTGTCCAGCCTCGCCGCGCAGCTGGACCTGTGGGCGGTCCAGGTCATCGGCGTGGACAAGCGCAGCGGCGCGCTGATCTTCAGCGGCGAAGGCGGCCCCGCGACGCCGCAGGCGGCGCTCGACTACATCCGCTTCTTCCACTCGATCAATCCGCGCATGGCGCCCACCCTGGCCACGCCGGTCGGCCGGTGGATGCACTGCCACGAGCACTTCGACGCGCGCTACGTGGCCGCGAGCCCCTTCTATCAGGACTTCCTGATCCCGCACGGCGGTCGCTACCTGTCGGCCACGAAGATCCTCGACAGCGACGACGCGCTCTACCTGCTGGGCATCATGCGCGGCCACGGCAGCGCGCCCATCGGGCCCGCCGACCTGCCGGTGATCGACCAGGTCCGGCATCACCTGGGCGAGGCGCTGCGGAACGTGCAGCACATCCGCGCGGCCTTCGTCGAGCTGGGGGTGGCGCGGCACCTGCTCGACCAGTTCGCGCATCCGATGCTCCTGGTGGACGAGGCCCGGCGCATCCGGCACGTCAACCCGTTGGCACAGGCCTGGCTGAACAGCCAGGATGTGGTGAGCGAGCGCCACGGCTTCCTGCATTGCCATCACCCGGAGAACCAGGAGCGGCTCGCGCGCGGCATCGATGCGATGCAGCTCGGCGGCAACGGCGGTGAAGCCAGGCGGGAGGCGGTGGTCCTGCGCCGCAGGGACGGCGCCCGCATCCTGGCCTTCGTCACGCGCATGGACGCCACGCAGACGATGGGCATGTTCGGCCAGCAGTCGTGCGCGCTGATCCTGCTGCACGCCCCGCAGGCCTCGAAGGCGCCGCTGGACGCCTTCATCGTCGCCGAGTGCTTCGGCCTGACGCCGGCCGAGGCCAAGGTCGCGGTGCAGATCGCCTCGGGGTTCGCGCTCAAGGAGATCGCGCAGCGCAGCCGCATCGCCCTGCCGACCGTGCGCTCGCACCTGCAACGGGCAATGGAGAAGACGGGCACCACGCGGCAGGCGGAACTGGTGAGTGCGCTGCTGACGCTGCCACTGGCGCGCGCCAGCCGATAGCCGCGCCCCGGATCAGCCTTGCGGCTCCGGCCGCCGCCACAGCCACGTCAGCACGACCGCCATCGAACCGATGGCCACGCCCGCGAGCCACGGCTTGTGCGCGGTGAACCCGATGACGACCGCGCAGAACGCCATCGCCGCGGTGGCGCTCCACTTGGCGCGGCGGCTCACGGTGCGGCCGTTCTCCCAGTTGCGCAGCAGCGGACCGAAGAGCCGGTGGTTCAGCAGCCAGCGGTGCAGCCGCGGCGAACTGCGCGCCGCGGCCCACGCGGCCATCAGCACGAAGACCGTGGTCGGCATGCCCGGCGCGACCACGCCGATGGCAGCCAGCACCAGGCACAGCCCGGCAAAGACCATCAGCAGCCAGCGCACGACCAGCGGCAACGGCTGGGGCTCCGCGGCAGCGGGCGGCTTCTGTGGGGGGTCTTCGGCGGGCGTCACGGGCCGATTGTCTTTCTTTCTCTTTCGCCCCGCGGACGCGCTTGATTCAGATCAACCGCGCGCCGCTTTCGGCTGCCGATACTGGACTTTTACATCCACCTGCAAAGTTCTGAAGACCATGGCCCACCTTGTATGGAAGACCGAGCTCAATACGGGGATCCATGAGATCGACACGCAGCACCAGCGCATCGTGCAGTACATCAATGCGCTGGACGATGCCCGGCGCACCAACGACCGCCAGGTCGTGGGCCGGATCATCGAGGAGACCATCGACTACACCGCTTCGCACTTCGCGTTCGAGGAAGCCATGATCGAGGACGCGGGCTACCCCTTCACGGGTCCGCACCGGAAGGTGCACGAGATCTTCGTGCGCCGCGTCACCGAATTCCGCGCGCGCTTCGAGCACGGCGAAGAGGTGCTGGCCGAACTGCACGACATGCTCTCGCGCTGGCTGTTCAACCACATCCGCCATGAAGACGGCGCGTACGTGCCAACCGTGAAGGCGCACCTGCACACGACGGATTCATCGGCGGAAGTGCTGGTGCACGCGCAGGTGCGCAAGGCGGTGCAGCAAGGCGGCGCCGCAGGGCAGGTCAAGATGGGATGGATGCGGCGCCTGTTCGGCGGGTGACGCGCCGCGTCACTCCTCGACAAAAGCCTCTTCGCGCTTGGCCTTCACCGAAGGCAGCAGCACCACGATGAGCAGCAGCGCCGCGGCGGCCAGCAGCCCCGCCGACAGCGGGCGCATGACGAACACGCTCCAGTCGCCGCGCGACAGCAGCAGCGCGCGGCGCAGGTTCTCTTCCATCATCGGCCCGAGGATGAACCCCAGCAGCAGCGGCGCGGGCTCGCACTTGAGCTTCAGGAACAGGTAGCCCACGATGCCGAAGATCGCGACCATCCACACGTCGAATGTGTTGTTGTTCTCCGAGTACACGCCCACCGCGCAGAACAGCACGATCGACGGAAAGAGCCACTTGTAGGGAATGGTCAGCAGCTTGATCCAGATGCCGATCATCGGCAGATTCAGCACGATGAGCATCAGGTTGCCGATCCACATCGAGGCGATGAGGCCCCAGAAGAGTTCCGGGTTGCTGGTCATCACCTGCGGACCGGGCTGGATGTTGTGAATGGTCATGGCACCGACCATCAGCGCCATCACCGCATTGGGCGGAATGCCCAACGTCAGCAACGGAATGAAGGAGGTCTGCGCGCCGGCGTTGTTGGCCGACTCCGGTCCCGCCACGCCGCGGATGTTGCCCTTGCCGAAGGGCACCTCGCCCTGCTTGAGCTTGATGCGCTTCTCGATCGTGTAGGCCGCGAAGGCCGACAGCAGCGCGCCGCCGCCCGGCAGGATGCCCAGCGCCGAGCCCAGCGCGGTGCCGCGCAGCACGGCGGGCGTCATGCGCCGGAAGTCTTCCTTGGTGGGCCACAGGCCCTTGACCTTGGCGGTGAACACCTCGCGCTCATGCTCGGGCACGGCCAGGTTGGCGATGATCTCTCCGTAGCCGAACACGCCCATCGCGATCGCGATGAAGCCGATGCCGTCGGTCAGCTCGGGAATATCGAAGCTGTAGCGCGCCACGCCCGAGTTCACGTCGGTGCCCACGAGGCCCAATGCCAGCCCGAGCAGGATCATCGTGATGGCCTTGAGCAGCGAACCCGACGCCAGCACCACGGCGCCGATCAGGCCCAGGATCATCAGCGAGAAGTATTCGGCCGGGCCGAACTTGAAGGCCAGCTCGGTCAACGGCGGCGCGAAGGCGGCAAGAATCAGCGTGCCGACGCAGCCTGCGAAGAACGAGCCCAGCCCCGCCGCAGCGAGCGCCGGCCCGGCCCTCCCCTTGCGCGCCATCTGGTAGCCGTCGATCACGGTCACCACCGACGACGATTCGCCCGGCAGATTCACCAGGATCGCGGTGGTCGAGCCGCCGTACTGCGCGCCGTAATAGATGCCGGCCAGCATGATGAGCGCCGACACGGGCGGCAGCGCGTAGGTGGCGGGCAGCAGCATCGCAATGGTGGCCACGGGGCCGATGCCCGGCAGCACGCCGATCAGCGTGCCCAGCAGGCAGCCGACGAAGGCATAGACAAGGTTCTGCGCGGTGAAGGCCACGCCGAAGCCGATCGAGAGGTTGGTAATCAGGTCCATTGTTCTCTTGGATTTCTTGTTGTTCTGCGCGGGTCAGCCGGCGATGAAGGTGGGCCACACCTGGAACTGCAGCTTCAGCGCCACCACGAAGGCCAGGTAGCTGCCGAGCGCGAGCACGGTCGCCAGGAGGGTCACGCCCTTCCAGCCGAAGCTGTCGCCCGCCAGGCTCGCGATGAAGGTCAGCGCATAGATCGCGACGATGAGCCCCATCGACGGCAGGCCGATGCTCGGCAGGCCGCCGAGCAGCACGCCGAAGATCAGGTTGGCGCCGATGATGAACAGCAGCGGCTTCCATGCGATGCGGCCCACGGGCTCGCCGTCGTCGGTCTCGACCGTGAGGGCCTTGAACGTGATCAGCACGCCCATGAAGGCGATGAGGATGCCCACGATGAGCGGGAAGTAGCCGGGGCCCATGCGGGCGCCGGTGCCCACGTTGTAGGTCGTGGCGCCCCATGCGAAGGCCACGCCGAAGGCGCTGAAAAGCACGCCCGAGCAGAAGTCTCTCTGACTCTTGATTCTCACCGTTGATGTCTCCTGGAACTGCGTTGATCGGCACAGGATGTGCGTCAGCGATCCTAGGAATTCAGCGCCGCGGTGTGTATGAACAAAGCATTGCCATTCGGCAATGTTCGAGGCGCAAGAAGACGGTGAAGGCGCCGCTCAGGCGTCCGCCGTCGGCAGGTCGATGCACGCGCGCAGGCCCGGGCGGGCATCGCCGAACTGCAGGCGCCCGCCATGCAGCGCGACCACCGCCTGCACGCTCGCGAGCCCCAGGCCGTGGCCCGGCGTGCTGTGGTCCAGCCGATGGAAGCGCACGCCCAGTCGCTCGTACTCGGCGCTCGGAATGCCGGGGCCGTCGTCCTGCACGAACAACTGCGCGCGCCCGTCGACCGTGTGCGTGCCGATGCGCACCGTGGCGCCGGCCCCGCCGTATTTCAGCGCGTTGTCGAGCAGGTTGGCCGCGGCGCCCGCGAGCAAGTCGCGGTCGCCGAGCGCGATGGCGCGGTCGGCCGGCTCGCGCAGCAGCGCGATGCCCCGCACCTCGGCCACCGCCTCGTACAGCTCCGCCACGTCGTCGGCGATGACGTGCAGCGCCACCGGCGCGAACTGCTGGCGCCGCGCGCCGGCCTCGACCTCGGCGATCTGCAGCAGCTTCTCGAACATCACCGCCAGCTCCTCGAGCTCGCGGATGGCGGTGGCCACGGGCTCGCGCTGCGGATGGTGGGCGTCGCCCAGCCCCGCTTCCACCGCACGCAGGCGCACCAGCACGCGCGTGAGCGGCGTGCGCAGGTCGTGCGCGATGGTGTTGGACACATGGCGCACGCCGTCCATCAGCGACTGGATGCGGTCGAGCATCGCGTTGATGTCGCCCTCCAGCAGCGCGAACTCGTCCTCCTGGCCCGAAGGCGCCACGCGCTCCTGCAGCTCGCCCGCCGCGATGCGCGCGGCCGTGCGCCGCACCGCGCCCACGCTGCGCTCCAGCTCCTGGCGGAAAACGAAGGTGCCGCCGATGAGCAGCAGCACCGCCACGATGCCCGCCGCCGCGCTGGCGCTCGCCACCAATGATTCGATCGACTCCTGGTCGCGCAGGTCGTGCCCCACCACGAGCATGCCGCCGTCGGGCAGCGGGCGCATCACGAGGTAGGCGATGACGGTCTGGCCCGCGCGCACCACGCGGCGGTGCACGCCGTCGCCCGCATCGGGCGCCAGCGAGGGCATCTGGTCGAGGTTGCCCGCGCGCTTGTTTCCGTCGCGGTCGGTGAGCAGGTAGATCTCGTTGTCGGAGTTGCGGCCGTCGGAAAGCGCATGGGCGATCTCGCCCGCCACGCCTTCGGCGCCGCGCGCTTCGTAGCGCACCACCAGCTGCTGCACGCTGGCGGCCACCTGCCGCACCATGCGCTGCTGCAGCACGCCGACGGTCTGCATGTAGACGATGGCCAGCGCGGCCAGCATCGTGATGGCCACGAGCAGGCCGTAGTAGAAGGCCAGGCGGAAGCCGACCGAGCGCCACAGCTGGCGCAGGGCCCGGGTCATTGCGGCGCGGCCAGCGTGTAGCCCACGCCGCGCACGGTGTGGATCAGCGTCGGCGCGCCGCCCGCATCGAGCTTGCCGCGCAGGCGGCTCACCTGCACGTCGATCACGTTGGTCTGCGGGTCGAACTGGTAGTCCCACACGGCCTCGAGCAGCATGGTGCGCGTGACCACCTGGCCCGGATGCATCATGAGGTAGGCCAGCAGCCTGAACTCGCGCGGCTGCAGCGCGATGGGCCGGCCGCCGCGCTCCACGTGGCGGCGCGCCAGGTCGAGCGTGAGGTCGGCCAGCTGCAGCGTGCGGATCTCGGGCCCGCTGCGCGAGCGGCGCACCAGCGCCTCGGCGCGCGCCGCGAGTTCGGAAAAGGCAAAGGGCTTGGCCAGGTAGTCGTCACCGCCGGCCTTGAGCCCGCGCACGCGCTCGTCGAGCGCGCTCAAGGCGCTGAGCACCAGCACCGGCGTCTTCTTGCCGAGGGCGCGCATCGTGGTGAGGATCGACAGGCCGTCCACGTCGTTGGGCAGCATGCGGTCGAGGATGACGAGGTCCCACGTCTCGCCCGTGGCGCGCGCGAACGCGTCCGCGCCGTCGCGGCTGATCACCGCCACATGGCCGAGCGAACGGAAGCCTTCGGCGATGTAGCGCGCGTTGTCGGCATCGTCCTCGACGATGAGGCAGTGCCAGATGACGGTGGGGCCGAGCACGTCAGTCGGTGCGGCCACGGCGAGAAATACCCATGGATGGCGGTGCGGTTGTGCTCACGTTGCGCCCCCTGGGAGGCGGGGGCCTGCAACGCAAATGCTAGCCCAGGTGGGAGAGGGAAAGGCCTGCGCTTCATTACCGTTTGTCCATGAAGCCACGTGGTCGCGTGGCCGCATGTGCGAGGAGCTGACCTGGACCCATCAGGTCGAAGACCACACTCACTCTCCGTTCACCATAGACACCCCGTCCGCCGGCTTGCGCATCCATTTCGCAACGTCCACACCCAACCCGTGAATCACGGCGTCCATGGCGCTGCATTCGGTCGTCTCCGCCGTGATATCGGCGTAGGGGGTGTGCACCTGGCGCAGGGCCTTGAATTGCGCAGGGGGCAGTCCCGGTTGTTCGAGCACCGCATGGATGACCACGATCATGGGGCCGCCGGCGCTGATGGTCACGATGTCCATGATGTCGATCTTCAGCACAAGGGCGGCTTCCCTGCCAGTACCCAGCACGGGGCGCACAACCTCATACCGCGCCTTCAACTGATCTTGCACGGCCTGACGCAGCGGGCCCGGCACGCCGCACGCGTCATCGGCTTCAGACATCGGGCGGCCCTGGTCATGCCCGTACGCGACGGGCGGCAGCATCACCGTGGTGGGGGCGGCAGGCGCCGGTGGCATTCGCTCGGGCGGCTGGGAATCGCGTGAACCGCAAGCAGCCAGAAGTGCGCTCACCGCCATCGCGATGCACGCAGTGCGCACGGATCGTCTCGCTGTCATCGATCAACCGAGGGGGCGTGAAGACTTCGACCAAGGTCCAGCGCTGCGCGGACACGCGTTCTGGCAAAGGCCAAGCGGCCAATGGACGGCTTTCTCATCGTGGGCGTTCCTGTCTCGCGTTCGACATGGGTGGGATGCGAAGCCTGTGCAGGCGCATTGAAGGCACAGCAGGCTGCCGGCACCAAGACGCGATTTGTTACATTAGTCCGGGGGTTGGAGGAATTTTGCAGGACCGACTACCTATCGGGCGATCGCCCGGCCAAATCAACTATAAGGAAAAATGCTACATGCACACCATCAATTACAAGATGGAATACTCGATTCTCGAGTACGTTTTCGGCCTGATTGGCCCGGCAATCATCATTGCCGCCATTTTCTATCCGATTGCCGATCTGAAAATAGGCACCCTTCGGCTTCACCTGCCGACCGGCGTGGCCAATGGCATTCTCATGTTGATCGGAGCATATGTCACGTACCTGACGGTGGGAACTCTTTTCAAGAAGCGCGCAGCCAACAGCCAGGGCGCCAGCATTGTTCTTGATGAAAAGGGCATGTCTTTCACGACTGTCAAGAAATTCTCGGGCGTACTGACCACCGTGGGCTATGACGCCATCAAGCAAGTCACCATCACGGATATTCCGGAAACCTCCACATCGAGTGCAGAGAAAACAATAGAAATCAGCACGCCGTCGATGGCACCCAAGAAGCACGAATTCGATGCCATTCACATGGTGAAGGATTCAGACTTTGAAGTTCTTGTGAATGCGCTCAAGCATCGCGCCGTCAATGCCACCTTCAAGCAAATCTGACCCATGGGTTTCTTGAAGAAGTTATTCCAGATAGTTTCTGGCAAGAAATACAGGAATTGCCCCGATGGGGCCGCAGTGGATCCGGTGGCGCAGCGAGCCCTTCAAGCGGGGCTCATCAACTCCGAACAGATCATGGCGTATTGCGACAGCTACGCAACGGGGCTGTCGGACGATGCGCTCGTCGAGGGACTTGGCTCGCACTGGGGCATACGCTCGCCCCAGGAGGCTGCTGAAACCCTGGCGTCACTCGGTCGCCATGGCCATCGCTTTTTTTACGACATTGTTTTTCGTATTTACAGCGATGGTGCTTCAGGAGACGAGCGCCAGGAGGTTCTCGAGGCCTTGATCGCCAGCGGTCGATACGGCTCCCCGGAAACGGTGCGCGAGCAGATTGCCGCGCAGGGGTCGAACGAGGAAAAAGATCTCGTTTTCTCGGCTTTGGCGCAGGCGATGGAGATGCTGGAGAATCTGCGATCCGTTTTTCGTCTTCTCGGAGACAAAGTCAATGGCGCGTACCTTCCCAAGGATTACAGTGCCGGCATCCTCGCCTGGGATCTGGGCCGCCTCGTCACGGTTGCGAGGATGTCATTGGACTGCGAATACATCGAGCAGGCTGAATTCGATCGCATTCTTTCGCATGCAGAAAAAGAATTGCGCTCGAATTTTTCGTCATGGCCGCAGTTTGCAAAGAGCTACATCATTGGCCGGGCCAGCTGGGCAGGTCAGAATATGACGCTGGGCGGAATCATCGGTATTGCCGAAGATCTCATGACCGATGAGCGCAGCCCTTGGGTGCTGTCGCCTCTGTGAGTTGCATTCGACGACAGCGCTGGAAAAGATCCAGCTCGTCGGATCGCTTCATGTTGATTTCCGTGGACGTTTGATCCACCTGTCCGACGCGAACTGGCCGGCCGCAATTTCTTGCGGCCGTTGTTCGCATGGAGGACTGGATTACTCGTAAACGGAAATCAACAAATTCAAAGTATTTAAGACGCTATTTGCGCGTTCAAGACTTTATTTGGCGCGATCATCAGGATCGCGCCGCCCACGCACGCTCACTCCACCGTCACGCTTTTCGCGAGGTTCCGCGGCTTGTCCACGTCCGTCCCGCGCGCACACGCCGTGTGATACGCCAGCAGCTGCAGCGGCACCACGTGCAGCAGCGGCGACAGCGCGCCGTAGTGCTCGGGCATGCGGATCACGTGCAGGCCTTCGCCGCTGGCGATCTGCGTGTCGCCGTCGGCCAGCACGTAGAGCACGCCGCCGCGGGCGCGCACTTCCTGCAGGTTGCTCTTGAGCTTTTCGAGCAGGGCGTCGTTCGGCGCCACGGCGACCACGGGCATCTCGCTCGTGACGAGCGCGAGCGGGCCGTGCTTGAGTTCGCCGGCGGCATAGGCCTCGGCGTGGATGTAGGTCACTTCCTTGAGCTTGAGCGCGCCTTCGAGCGCGATCGGGTAGTGCAGGCCGCGGCCCAGGAACAGGGCGTTGTCCTTGCGCGCGAAGTCTTCGGCCCAGCCGATGATCTGCGGCTCGAGCGCGAGCACCGACTGCAGCGCGACGGGCAGGTGGCGCATTTCCTTCAGGTAGCGCGCTTCGTCGAGCGCGCTCAGGCGGTTCTTGGACTGCGCGATGGCCAGCGTGAGCAGGAACAGGCCCGCGAGCTGGGTGGTGAAGGCCTTGGTCGAGGCCACGCCGATTTCGACGCCGGCGCGCGTGATGTACGCCAGCTTGCACTCGCGCACCATGGCGCTGGTGGCGACGTTGCAGATGGTCAGCGTCTGTTCCATGCCCAGCGAGCGCGCATGCTTGAGCGCGGCCAGCGTGTCGGCGGTTTCGCCCGACTGGCTGATGGTGACGACCAGCGTCTTGGGGTCGGGCACGGAGTCGCGGTAGCGGTACTCGCTGGCGATCTCGACCTGGGTGGAGATCTTCGCGATGCTCTCGAGCCAGTACTTGGCAGTGCAGCCGCTGTAGTAGCTGGTGCCGCAGGCCAGGATGAGGATCTTGTCGATGTCCTGGAACACGCGGTGCGCGCTCGCGCCGGTGGCACCGTCCTGCCCGATGCCGTCGAACAGCTCGGGCACGATGCCCTCGACGCCTTCGAGCGTGTCGCCGATGGCGCGCGGCTGCTCGAAGATTTCCTTCTGCATGTAGTGGCGGTACGGGCCCAGCTCGGCCGCGCCGCTGTGGGCGTGCACGGTGCGCACGGTGCGCGTGACGGGCTTGTGGTTCTTGTCGACGATCCAGTACTTGCCGGGCTGCAGGTCGACCACGTCGCCTTCTTCGAGGTACACGATCTGGTCGGTCACGCCGGCCAGCGCCATCGCGTCGCTGGCCAGGAAGTTCTCGGTGCCGTCCTTGCCGGCGCCCAGGATCAGCGGCGAGCCGGCGCGCGCGCCGATCACGCGCTGCGGTTCGTCGCGGCAGATGACGGCGATGGCGTAGGCGCCGTGCAGCTGCAGCACGGCGGCCTTGACGGCTTCGAACAGGTCGCCGTTGTAGAGGCTGTCGACGAGGTGGGCGATGACCTCGGTGTCGGTCTGGCTCTCGAACACGTAGCCCTTGGCCTCGAGCGCGGCGCGCAGCGGCTCGTGGTTCTCGATGATGCCGTTGTGCACGAGCGCGATGCGGCCCGGGCGCGCGGCAGGCGCGTCGGCGCCGACGCCGTGGCTGAAGTGGGGGTGGGCGTTGTGCACGGCCGGTGCGCCGTGGGTGGCCCAGCGCGTGTGGGCGATGCCGGTGAGGCCTTCGACCTTGTCGTCGCGCACCTGCGTCAGCAGGTCGGCCACGCGCGAGGTGGTGCGCGCGCGGCTCAGGCCGCCGGCATGCACCGCGACGCCGCAGGAGTCATAGCCGCGGTATTCGAGCCGCTGAAGGCCCTGGACCAGGACCGGAACGATGTCGCGATGGGAGGCTGCGCCGACGATGCCGCACATGGGATGTACCTTGTCTTGAAGAACAGAAGGGCTCGATGGTAGGGAGACGACCAAGAAATATGGCGTCTAAATCTCCTCAGTTTCGGACTTTTATTTCACCGAAACCCATAGATGGAGTTTTATTCCATAATTTCAACTCATATGGAATCAATCTCCCTCGACACCATCGACCTCAAGCTGCTCGATGCGCTCCAGAACGACGCCTCGCAGACCAACCAGCGCCTGGCGGCCGAGGTGGGCATCTCGCCGCCCACCTGCCTGCGTCGGGTGCAGCGCCTGCGGCAGGAGGGGCTCATCGAGCGCCAGGTCGCCCTGCTCTCGCCCGATCGGCTCGCCACGGTGCTGGGTCACGGCCTGCAGGCGGTGGTGGAGATTTCGCTCGACCGGCAGGACGCCGCCGCGCTCGACGCCTTCGAGGCCCGCGTGATCGCGGACGACGCCGTGCAGCAGTGCTGGCGCGTGTCGCCGGGGCCCGATTTCGTGCTGGTCGTGGTGGCGCGCGACATGCCCGGCTACGGCGCGCTGACGCAGCGGCTGTTCACGGCCGACGCCAACGTGCGCAACGTGAAGGCGTTCTTCAGCCTCAAGCGCGCAAAGTTCGGGGCCCGGGTGCCGCTGGGCTGACGCGGGGCTCTGGTCGCGATCAGCGCTCGCTCGCCGCCTCGCGCAGCGCTTCGAGGAAGGTGCGCCGCCACCAGTGGATGTCGTGCTCGCGAATGCGCGACAGCAGCTTCTGGTGCCGCTCGCGCCGCTCTTCCAGCGGCATCTGAAGCGCCTGCTGCACCGTCTCTGCCGTGCCGTGCGTGTCGTACGGATTCACCAGCAGCGCTTCCTTCAGCTGCTCCGCCGCACCGGCAAAGCGCGACAGCACCAGCACGCCGGGGTCGGCCGGGTCCTGCGCCGCGATGTATTCCTTGGCCACGAGGTTCATGCCGTCGCGCAACGGCGTCACCAGCCCCACGGCCGCCGCGCGGCACAGGCCCGGCACGCGGCGGCGCGCCACCATGCGGTGGATGTAGCGCACCGGCATCCAGTCGAGCTCGCCGTAGTCGCCGTTGATGGCGCCGCACAGCGATTCGAGTTCGCGGCGGATGTCGGCGTAGGCATCGACCGTCTCGCGCGTGGGCGAGGCGATCTGGATCAGCGTGGCGCTGCGGCGGTTCTCGGGGTAGTTGGCCAGCAGCTCGCGGAACGAGCGCACGCGCTGCGGGATGCCCTTCGAATAGTCGAGCCGGTCAATGCCCAGCAGCAGCCGGCGGCTGGAGTACTCGCGCTTCATGGTCTCGTACATGTCGCGCGATTCCTTGGCGTGCGTGAGCGCCGCGAACTCGTCCACGTCGATGCCGATGGGGAAGGCGTTGCAGCGCACCGTCTGCCCGTAGGCGCGGTACATGTCGTTGCCCAGGTACTCGCCATGGGCCTCGTTGCGCACGTAGTGCTCGAAGTGCTGCACGTCCTGCTGCGCCTGGAAGCCGATCAGGTCGTACGAGAACAGCGAGCGCATCAACCATTCGTGCTGCGGAATGGCCGCGATGATGATCTGCGGCGGCAGCGGAATGTGCAGGAAGAAGCCGATGCGCTGCTTGCAGCCCATGGCGCGCAGCTCGGCGGCCAGCGGCATCAGGTGGTAGTCGTGGATCCAGATGATGTCGTCGTCCTTCAGCAGCGGCATCAGCTTGCGCGCGAACAGCTGGTTCACGCGGCGGTAGCCGCCGATGAAGCCGGCATCGAAATGCGCCAGGTCCAGGCGGTTGTGGAACACCGGCCACAGCACGTCGTTGCTGTAGCCCAGGTAGTAGCTGTCGTGGTCGTCGCGGCTCAGGTCGAGCGTGGCGAGCGTCACCTTGCCGGCCTGCTGCTTGTGCATCTCGCCTTCGCCCGTGGGCCCGCCCTCGACGATCTGCCCGCTCCAGCCGAACCACAGGCCGCCGCTTTGCTGCAGGCTTTCTCCGAGCGCCACGGCGAGGCCGCCGGCTGCCGGCTTGCGTGGGTCGGCCACTCGATTGGAAACAACGACAAGTCGACTCATATGCACGAATCCCAAGGGGCGGACAGGCGCACGGCCGCGTTGATGATGCCGACCATCGAATAGGTCTGCGGAAAGTTGCCCCACATCTCGCCCGTGACCGGGTGCGTGTCTTCCGACAGCAGCCCCAGCGGGTTGCGCGCGGCGAGCATGGTCTCGAAGATCTGGCGCGCCTCGGCCTTGCGGCCGATCTTGGCGAGCGCGTCGATGCGCCAGAAGGTGCAGATGTTGAAGGCGGTCTCGGGCTTGCCGAAGTCGTCGGCGGCTTCGTAGCGGCGCATGTAGGGACCGTCGCACAGCGACTTTTCCATGGCGTCGACGGTGGAGATGAAGCGCGGGTCGCGCGCATCGATCAGCCCCACCTCGACCATCAGCAGGATGCTCGCGTCGAGTTCGTGCCCGCCGAAGCTCTCGGCAAAGGCCTGGCGCTCTTCGCACCACGACTTGGCCAGGATTTCTTCCTTCATGCGTGCCGCATGGCCGTGCCAGTAGGCCGCGCGTTCGGGCAGCTCCAGCGTGCGCGCGATCTTGGCGAGCCGGTCGCAGGCGGCCCAGCTCATGAGCGCCGAGCTGGTGTGCACGCGGGCGCGCGTGCGCAGCTCCCACATGCCGGCGTCG
Organism: Variovorax sp. FW301-JW7; assembly: GCF_058788795.1. Classification (NCBI taxonomy): domain Bacteria; kingdom Pseudomonadati; phylum Pseudomonadota; class Betaproteobacteria; order Burkholderiales; family Comamonadaceae; genus Variovorax; species Variovorax sp. FW301-JW7. Next base: position 361,162 of record NZ_JBYTBC010000004.1, on the reverse strand, counting down.
GGCGTGCCGTACACGCGCACCGCCTGTTCGCCCACGGCCTCCAGGTGCGGAAACTCCGCCACGCCTGCGCGGCTCAGCAGCCGGTGGTCGTGAAACGCCTGCGCCGCGCCGAGCACGATGTTGCCGTACACGTCGTGCTGGAAGTGCTCCTGCGCCTGGTTGCCCACGCGCACCGGCCCCATGCCGCGGTAGCCCGGAAGGCCGTCGACAAAAGACTCGGGCAGCTCGCGCTCCAGCCCGATGCCGTACAGCGGCTGGATGTGCTCGCCGTGCGAGCCGATCACCACGTTGGCCAGCCAGCGCAGATAGTCTTCCATGGTGCCCACCTCGCTCAGCGAGTTGAGCGCGCGCACCACGAAGAAGGCGTCGCGCAGCCAGCAGTAACGGTAGTCCCAGTTGCGCTGGCTGCCCGGCGCCTCGGGGATGCTGGTGGTCATGGCGGCGACGATGGCGCCGGTGTCCTCGTACAGCGAGAGCTTGAGCGTGATGGCCGCGCGGATCACCGCGTCCTGGTACTCGAAAGGAATGGCCAGGCGCTTGCTCCAGGTGCGCCAGTAGGCGATGGTTTCCTGCTCGAACTTGCGCGCGGTGTCGGCGATGCCTTCGAGCAGCGTCTCGTCCACGCCGAACATGAAGTTGTACTCGCGCGAGATCACGAAGGGCTGGCGCGACAGGATGTGCGAGATCGACGCATCGGTGTTCAACCGCAGGGTCACGTCGGGCCCGACGTAGCGGATGTGGTTGCTGCCGCGCGTGACCTCGATGGGCTCCGAGGCGCCCCACTGGAAGCGCGGGTCGAGCGCCACGCGGATGCGCGGCGTGCCGGCAATGGGGCGCACGCGGCGCACCATCATCAGCGGGCGGAAATAGCGCGAGCGGCTGTGAAAGCGCGGCGCGAAATCGGTGATCTCGATGCCCTGCCCTGCGCTGTCGAACAGCTGCGTGCGCAACACGGCGGTATTGGGCTCGTACCACTGCTTGCTGGAGGCGAAGTCCTCGATCTCGATGGCCCAGGCACCGGCTTCTTCGCCGGGATGCAGCAGCGCGTTGAAGACCGGGTCGCCGTCGAAGCGCGGCAGGCAGCACCAGACGGCGCGGGCGCGCGCATCGATGAGCGCGCTGTAGGCGCAGTTGCCGATCACGCCGACATTGAGCGACGGCTCGGCCGGCGGCGCAAAGCCGCGCGGCAAGGCTGCCGCCACTTTCGCGGCGTCGACGGGCGCCCGGTCGTCGGGGCCCGCCGCGCCGGCCAGGGCGTTGCCCGCGCGGTCCTCGGGGGCCACCGGCAGTTGTTGTTCGCTCATGCGGGGCTCCTCGGTGATGCTTTGTGGTGATCGGGTGCGGCCAGCAGGTCGCGTGCCTGCACCAGCCATTCGTAGACCGCGCGCGGCGATTCGAGCCGGTGCAGCGCCAGGCTCGGCCCGGTGCCGACCTTGATCGCGACACCGCCGCGCGGCTGCACGACGGCGAAGCCGCTCTCGTCGGTGGTGTCGTCGCCCGCGAAGATCGGTGTGCGGCCCGCGAAGGGTGCCTCGTTCATGAAGGCTTCGATCGCGAGGCCCTTGTTGACGCCCGCGGGCTTCACCTCGAACACGAACTTGCCGTGCAGCAGCTCCAGCTGCGGATGGCCTTCGATGGCGCGCGTCATCGCGTCACGGCAGACAGCTTCGAGCTGCGGCGCGAGCCGGTAGTGCAGCGCGATGGCGGCGTGCTTGCGCTCCACCAGCAGGCCTTCGTGGATGCGTGCGAGTTCGTTGGCCACGTCCAGGATGGGCACGAGGTCGGGCGCGCGCTGCTCCTGCATGCCGCCCTTCGCGTCGCGCCGCTGCACGCCATGTTCACCGGCCGCGGGCAGCCGCAGCGGCGCGAGAAAACGGTCGATGGCGTCGATCTGGCGGCCCGACACCACCGCGAGCGCGCCGCCGAGCAGGTCGCGCAGGTCGCTCAACAGAGGCACGAGGGCGGGCGGCACCTCGATGGCTTCCGGCGTGGCCGCGAGGCCGACCAGCGTGCCGTCGAAGTCGAGAAAAAGGGCGGCGTCCCGGCCCGGCGGAGGTGGCAACTGGGCGTTGCTGCTGGAGGACTTTGGCATTGGGAAAAACCATAGCACGGCTCGCACGCGGCGCGTGTCGGCCAAAGTCCCGGCGTGCGCCGATGACCGGATTCAGTCGGCCGTGGCGGGCAAGGCCGCCTTCACCGCCGCGATGCGCGCCCGGTGGATCGCCTCGCCGATGCGCGGCCCCGTGGCGCCGGCCTGCTGCGCCTCGCGCGCCACCACGTCGGTGGCCACGCTCTGCGCCGCCGCGAGCACCGCGAGCAGGCGCGGGCGTTGCGGGTAGGCCGCGTCCTCGAAGCCGAGCCGGCCGCGCGCGTCGCATTCGCAGGCCAGCAGCGCCTCGGCGAAGCGCGCCGGCTTGCGGAAGGCGTCGCAGCGCTCCAGCAAGCGCACCAGCGGCGTCGCGTCGAGTGCACCGCTGCGGTGGATGTTGCCGTGCTCGCGCGCCACCACCTCGGCCAGCTCGCGCAGCTCCACCGGCACGCGCCAGCGTTCGCACACCGCCTGCAGCAGGTCGACGCTGCGCAGTTCGTGGTTGATGTGGCGCGGCAGCATGTCGGCGGGCGTGGTGCCCTTGCCGAGGTCGTGCATGAGGCAGGCGAAGCGCACGGGCAGCGTGGCGCCCAGCCGCGCGCTGGTGTCGAGCACCATCATCAGGTGCACGCCGGTGTCGATCTCGGGATGGTGCTGCGCCGGCTGCGGCACGCCCCACAGCCGATCGACCTCGGGCAGCAGCACGGCGAGCGCGCCGCAGTCGCGCAGCACCTCGAACATGCGCGAGGGCCGCGTTTCCATCAGGCCGCGCGCGAGCTCCTGCCACACGCGCTCGGGCACCAGCGCATCGACCTCGCCGGCCGCGACCATCTCGCGCATGAGCGCCATGGTTTCGGGCGCAACGCTGAAGTCGTCGAAGCGCGCGGCAAAGCGCGCCACGCGCAGGATGCGCACCGGGTCTTCGCGGAAGGCGTCGGTCACGTGGCGCAGCACCTTGTCGCGCAGGTCGCGCTGGCCATGGAAGGGGTCGGCCAGCGTTTCGGGGCGCGCCTCGAAGCTGCCGTCGGCGCCCACGTGCTCGGCAGGCAGCGCGATGGCGTTGACGGTCAGGTCGCGCCGCGCGAGGTCTTGCTCCAGCGTGACGTCGGGCGCCGCGTGCACCACGAAGCCGCGGTAGCCCGGCGCGCTCTTGCGCTCGGTGCGGGCCAGCGCGTACTCCTCGCGCGTGCGCGGGTGCAGGAACACGGGGAAATCGCGCCCCACGGGCAGGTAGCCGCGCGCCACCATGGCCTCGGGCGTGGCGCCCACCACCAGCCAGTCATGGTCGGAGACGGGGCGGCCCAGCAGCCGGTCGCGCAGTGCACCGCCGACGAGAAAAATGTTCATGAGTGCAGTGTAGGGATACTCGTTAGGCAAAAAAAGAACGGTCGTTCGATAATCGACGAGCGATGCGAACGGTCGTTCGTAAATCCGCGTCGCGCGAAGCACCGGTCGCTGGCCGGCGCCCCCGTGCGCGGGGCTGTTTTCAATACCCAAGGAGCATTCACAGCTATGAAGAAACTCACAACAACAGCATCGTTGGCATTGGCGGCACTCGGGGTCCTGGCATCGGGCAGCGCCCTGGCGCAGAACGCGGGCGACTGGGTCGTCGGCACGGGCTGGTTCCACCTGTCGCCGCAGGATTCGAGCAAGCCGCTGACCGTGACCTCGCCCGTGCACAGCGTGCTGGCCGGCTCGGGCGCGAGCGTCACCGACTCGGACACGCTGGGCATGAACGTCGCCTACTTCATCGACCCCCACTGGGCCGTCGAGGGCGTGCTCGGCGTGCCGCCCAAGTTCAAGCTCAACGGCAGCGGCACGCTGGCGCGCGTGGGCGAACTCGGCCAGGCCCGCCAGTGGAGCCCGACCGTGCTGGCCAAGTACTACTTCAACGAAGGCAACGACGCCTTCCGTCCGTTCGTGGGCCTGGGCGCCACCTACGTCTGGTACAGCGACGTGAAGCTCACGTCGAACCTGCAGGGCGCCCTCGCCAGCCAGTTCCACGTGTCGCCGTATTCGGTGAACACCACCGCCAAGCTCGACAGCTCGTTCGCGCCCGTGCTCAACGCCGGCGTGGCCTACCAGTTCGACAAGCACTGGGGCGTGTCGTTCTCGGTGTCCTACATCCCGCTGAAGACCAAGGCCAAGCTCACCACGACCAGCATCACCGGCCTGCCGGTGGCCCGCAGCGAGGCGAGCCTGAAGCTGAACCCGATCGTCACCTACCTGGCGGCGACGTACCGGTTCTGATGAGGTCCGGCGAGCCTCAGTCGCGCGAGGTGCGGTAAGGCTCGTCGAAAGCCACGAAGGTTTTTTCAGCCAGGGCGCCCGCGATCCACGCAGCGACGCCCGGCAGGGCCGCCACGCGCGCGATGTACGCATCGATGGCCGGCGGCACCGGCAAGCCGTAGCCTCGGATGCGCATGCCCACCGGCGCGAAGAAGGCGTCGGCGATGGTGAAGGCGCCGAACAGCATCGGGCCGCCGTGCGTCTCGAGCAGCTCGGTCCACATCTGCACGATGCGGTCGAGGTCTTGCTGCACGCCGGGCTGCTCGGCCAAAAGCCGCGCGCCCACCTCGGGCAGCGAGGCCTCGATGTTCATCGGGCAGTTGCCGCGCAGCTCGGTGAAACCCGAATGCATCTCGGCGCAGATGCTGCGCGCACGGGCCCGCTCGGCCACGCCCTGGGGCCACAGCTGCTTCTCGGGGAAGCGCTCGGCCAGGTACTCGGCGATGGCGAGGGTGTCCCACACGGCGAGGTCGCCGTCGACCAGCACCGGCACCTTGGCCACCGGGTTGATGGCGCCGACCACGTGCTTGAACTGCGAGGTGGCGTCGAACGAATCGAAGCGCACCATCACCTCTTCGAAGGGAATGCCGGCCTGCGTCATGAGCACCCAGGGGCGCATGGACCACGACGAGTAATTCTTGTTGCCGATGTAGAGCTTGGACATCTGTCAGGGTCTCCGGGTCAGTGCGGGAATGCGGGGCAAAGCCGTCGATGCTAGCCGGGCGGCGGGCTGCGATTGATGACGAAGGCGGCGCGAATTGATGCGGGCTGCTTCAGCGTTGGTCGCCCTGGCGGGATTCCGGCGGGACGATCACGCGCGGGCCGGCGGCGTCCGTGGATGGTTTCACGACGCGCTCGATCAGGCCCACGAGGCGCGGCACCAGCGACAGCACCGCGAGCGCCAGCAGCGCGCTGAACACGGCCGTGACCTCGCGGCCCAGCCCGCAGGCCATGCCGATGGCGGCCGTCATCCACAGCCCGGCGGCGGTGGTGAGGCCCTGCACGTGGGATTCGTCCTTGCCCTGCTTGAGGATGGTGCCGGCGCACAGGAAACCGACGCCGGCCACCAGCCCCTGGATCACGCGGCTCATGTCGGCCGGCACGATGCCGGTCTGCTGCGGGATCAGCACGAAGAGCGCCGAGCCGATGGCCACCAGCATGTGCGTGCGCACGCCGGCCGCCTTGCCCTGCTGCTCGCGCTCGAAGCCGAGGAAAAAGCCCAGTACGGCTGCCAGCAGCAGCCGCACCGAGATGCGCGTGAGTTGCGCGACGTCGCCCACGTCCGAGAATTCGGACGCGACGGTGTCGAGCACCTCGTCGCGCCAGGTCATGTCAGGCCTCGCGCCGGGCCGCCCCAAGGGAGGCCTGCGCCCCCTCGGGGGGCAGCGAATACACGAAGTGATGAGCGTGGGGGCTCATGTGCTTCAGGGGAGGTCCTTGTTCGGCTCGGGCTCGGCGGCGTTGCGCGGGCCCACGCGGCCCAGGCGCTCCTTCAGCGACTGCGGCCTGCCGCTGATGATGGCCGCGTAGTGGGTGGTGTTGGCCAGCACCTTCTTCACGTAGTCGCGCGTCTCGCTGAAGGGCACGTTCTCGGCCCAGATGGCGGCGTCGATCACCGGACCGTTGCGCCAGTTGCGCGGGCGGCCCGGGCCGGCGTTGTAGGCCGCGGCGGCCAGCGCCATCGAACCGTCGAAGTCGTCGAGCGCGAGCTTCAGGTAGTTGGTGCCGATGGTGATGTTGGTCTCGCGGTCGTTGATCTGGCCGGGCGTGAAGTCGGTCAGGCCGATCTTGCGGGCGGTCCAGCGCGCCGTGGCGGGCATGACCTGCATCAGGCCCGAGGCGCCGACGCCCGAGCGCGCGTCCATGATGAAGCGGCTTTCCTGGCGGATCAGGCCGTACACGTAGGCGGGGTCCAGGCCGATGTCCTGGCTCTTGCGCAGCACCGTGTCGTGGAAGGGCATGGGGAAGCGCTGCTCGACGTCGATCACGCCCTTGGTGCGCTCGCTGGTGTTGATGCAGCGGTCCCACACCTCGCGCTGGCAGGCCAGGTCGGCGGCGGCCAGCAGGGCGCGGTCGTCCATGCCGCCCTTGTCGTGCAGGTTGGTGGCGTAGTTCCATTCGCGCGTGCCTTCGGAGCGCAGGCCCATGCCGATGGCCTGCAGGCCGCGCTGCAGGCCCGGGTTGGTGCGCGCGGCGTTCTTTTCCTCGGGCGTGAGCGGCGCGGGCCGCGTGGCGGCCACGACGCGCTGGCCCAGCTCTTCGAGCGCCAGCATTTCGTAGAAGCCGCGCGTGCCGGCGATGCTGGTGTACAGCTCGCGGGCCTGGGCGCGGCGCTCGTCGCCACCGGCGCTGCTGAGTGCGCGGGCCTTCCAGTAGACCCAGGTGGGGTCTTGCTGGGCGGCGTCGCTCATGGCGTTGATGGCGGGTGCGACGTCTTTCCACTGGCCGGCGCGCAGTGCGGCGCGCACGCGCCAGCCGAGCATGTCGTCCGACAGGTCGCTGTTCTTCGTGACGTTGCCGAAATAGCTCACGGCCATCGGCGAGAGCTTGTTCGCGGCCGCGCGGCCGATGGTGCCCCAGACCCAGTTGCGCTCTTCGGCGGAGAGCATCGGGCCCCACTTGCCCTCGAGCTGTGAGGCGCCCTGGTCGGGGTCGGCGACCGCGATCTTGATGAGCGCGAGCACCACCAGTTCCTTGCGCGACTTGGCGGCCACGAAGGCGCGGCCGGTGAGGAACTTGGCGGCGCTGGCGTTGACCTCTTCGAACAGCGGCAGCGCATCGGGGGCGGCGATGGTGACGGCGCCGCGTGCGGCGGCGGGCCGGTTGGCCTCGATGGCCAGGCGCGCCTTCTTCCAGGCGTCGTTGGTCGTCATCAGGCGGGCCGCGACCATGCGGTCGGCGGCGGTGAGGCAGCCGTCGTCGCTGTCCTTCTGCGCGAACCAGTTGCGGCGCACCTCGTCGGCCTGCGCCTGCGTGGCCGTGCCGGTGCGCAGCGTGTCGACCAGCACCGCGTAGCAGCGCACTTGGGCGTCGTCGCCCATGCGGAAGCCGGCGATGTTGGCGGCGAAGCCGTCCCAGTCGCGGCGCTGGCCGAGCAGCAGCAGCCAGTCGTTGCGCAGGCGGTCTTCCTGGTAGGTGTTGGGGTAGCGCGCGTAGAAGTCCTGCACCTCGTTGGGGGCAGCCTCCTGCAGGCGGGCCTTGAGCTCCCAGTAGGCGGCCCAGGGTTCGAGTGCGTGGCCGCGGGCCTGCGGCAGCAAGGCCGTGAGACGGGCCTTGTCGCCGCGCTGGAAGGCCTGCTTCATCTGGACCAGCACGTCGTCGTTGGTGTTGTTCTGCGCGGCGGCGGGCTGTTGCGACAGCAGCGCGGCGAGTGCGAGAACGGCGGAAAAAACCAGGGCGGGCGCGCCGCGGCGCTGACGAGCGCGCGCGGATGCCAAAATGCTTGGGAACTGCATCGGGGGATTATGGACAAGTCAAAGGATGCCGACACCTCGGCCACGGCGAGTTTTCTGAAGGGTCAACTGCGAAAGGCACTCATCGAGCAACGCCTGGCGCTGCCCGACCGCCTCGCGCGGGCCGACCTGTTGCAGCGGGTGATGCGGATCTGGCTGGTCGGCCGGCCCGACACCGTGATCGGCGCCTACTGGCCGATCAAGGGCGAGTTCGACCCGCTGCCCGCACTGCATCGCTGGAAGGAAGACGGCGAACTCATGGAAGAAACACAGCGCCGCCGCATCGGACTGCCGGTGATCGACAAAGTTCACAAGACGCTCACCTTCCATGCCTGGTACCCGGGCTGCCAGATGGAAGAAGACGCCTACGGCATTCCCAAGCCCAAGGACACCGAGCTGATCGTGCCGACCCTGCTGTTCGTGCCCTGCGTGGGCTACAGCGCGGGCGGCTACCGGCTGGGCTACGGCGGCGGTTTCTACGACCGCACGCTGGCAGCGCTCGAGCCGCGGCCGTTCACCGTGGGGCTGGGCTTCACGAACGGCTTCCTGGAAGATTTCGAGCCCGAGGCGCACGACCTGCCCTTGGATGCGATCCTCAACGACAACGGCGTCGTCTGGCCGACCTCCTGAGCCGGCTCAGTCGAGGTTGTCCACCGTGTCCGGGTCGGGCACCTCGCCGATGGTCTGGCGCGTGGTCACGGCCTGCGCCTCCAGCCAGTCGGAAAAGGCCTTGATCTCGGGCCGCAGCGCGTTGCGCGGCCCCGAGATGAGCCAGTAGGCCATCGGTGAGTCCAGCCGGTGCTGCGGCAGCACCTCGATCAGGTCGCCGTTGGCCAGGCTTTCGGCAATGAGCGAGCTGCGCGCCAGCACCAGGCCCTGGCCCGTGAGCGCGGCCTGCACCATCTGGTACGCATAGTTGAAATAGAGCCAGCGCTTGGGCTGCGCGCGCTCCAGCCCGTTCACTTCGAACCAGCGCCGCCACGTGAGCCATTCCAGGTGCGTGCGGTGCGCGTCGCCCGCCTCGATCAGCGTGAAGCGGGCGATGTCGGCGGGCGTCTTGATCGGCGGGTTGCTCTTGATGAGCCACGGGCTCGCCACCGGCGTCAGCGTCTCGCCGAACAGACGCACGGCACCGGGCGGCATGCCTTCGGGCGGGCCGTAGCGCAGCGCGATGTCCACGTCGGCCACGTCGAGGTCGACCGCGATGTCGCTGGCGTCGATGCGGATGTCGATCTCGGGGTTGTCGCGCTGGAAGGCTTCCAGCCGCGGAATCAGCCACATCGAGGCGAACGAGGCAAAGGTGGTGAGCGCCACGCTCTTGCGCCCCGCGCTCTGGCGGATCTGCCGCACCGCCATGTCGATGCGCGGCAGCGCCTGCTGCACCGACAGCAGCAACTGCGCCCCGGCGCTGGTCAGCTCCACGGCCCGCGTGTGGCGCAGGAACAGCGACACGCCCACCTCTTCCTCGAGCGACTGGATCTGCCGGCTCACGGCCGACTGGGTGAGCGCCATTTCCTCGGCCGCGGCGCGGAAATTGAGGTGCCGCGCGACCGCCTCGAAGGCCCGCAGGTGCCCCGCGGAAATCGGGCGGGAGCGCAGGTGGGTTTGCGAATGTTGCATGGGTATGACTTTGGTGTGCGTTCCCGGCGGCCGGCCGATTGATGCGGGAATCGCATCAGTAGGCTACCTCGTTTTCATTGGACCTCCAAGGCCGCAAAAACGATCATTCATTCCCGAACTGCGCCAACCTCTCTGTCTGTCAAAGGCGCTTCGGATCAGCCAAGGAGTCCTCATCATGTCCACCGCCGTCTGCACCAACGAATCGCTCGCTTCCCTGTCCCGTTCCACCCGCACTGCGGCCATTCCGCCGGCCGTGCGCCGTGGCGCCTGGCAGATTGCGCCCGGCGAGGCGATGAGCCTGAAGGCGCGGTCGGCGAGCGTGCTGCGCGTCAAGCAGGGCCGCGTGTGGGTCACGCCCGACGCCACCGCCCACGGCCCCAGCGAAGACATCGTGCTGGCCCCGGGCGAGTCGCTCACCGTGGCCGCCGGCCAGCGCATCGTCATGGAAGCCTGGGATGGCTACGGTGCCACCTACGTGTGGGACCCGGTCTGACCGACCGCCTGCACTCCCGGCTCTTCTGAACAAAGGCGGCTTCGGCCGCCTTTTTCTTTGCCCGTCGTTTTCGTGCCCCGCCGCCGGGGCCCCGGGGTTCAGCCGCTGATGTCGAAGCTGGCGCGCAGCGCCAGGAAGTGCGCCAGCGCGGCCTCCCCGCGCAGGGCCTGCAGCGCGGAGATCGGGTCGGGGCCCTCGCATTCGGCCAGGCCCATGGCAAAACCGGTGTAGCGCCGCTCGGCCAGCGGGCCTTCGTGGACCACCACGAGCGCCACGTGGCGCGGATCACGCTGCAGCCGCGCCATCAACCCCTGCGCCGCCTCGCGCGGCCCCTCGAAATGCTGGCAGAAGCACTGGCCGTCGAACACCAACAGGCCGGAAATGCCGTCCTCGGCGTTGCGCGCGCGGGCCTGCGTGACGATCGCGCCCACGGTGGCCGGCGGCAGGTCGGGGGCGAGCAGGCTGCAATAGAGGAATTCGTGCAGCAGTTCTGCGGGTGCTTGTTCTTGTGTCATGCGGTGCGAAAGGGGAAGTCGCTTCGAGTCTAGAGGCCCGCCGCACGCCCCGAAATGTCAAAAGACATAGCAACGCCAGCCTATAGTGCGGCGTGAAATTCGAGGACTACCCCGTCGCCGCCTCTCCCCCGCAGGGCACGAACCCCTGCGAAAACTGCGCGCTGCGGCGCCTCGAGGCCTTCTTGCCGGTGACGGCGCAGCAGCTGCAGGCCATCCAGTCCTTTCGCACCGGCACCCGCCGCGTCGAGGCGGGCGGCACCATCGTCGACGAGCACCGCGCCAGCCCGCAGCTGTTCACGCTCTACGCGGGCTGGGCCTTCCGCTACAAGACCCTGAGCGACGGCCGGCGGCAGATCCTGGGTTTTCTGCTGCCCGGCGATTTCGTCGGCCTGCAGGACGAGTTTGCCGACGGCCAGACCCACGGCGTCGAGGCCGTGACCGACGCCACGCTCTGCGCCTTCGCGCGCGAGCGGCTGTGGGCGCTGTTCCAGACCCAGCCCCGGCTCGGCTACGACATCACCTGGCTGGCCGCGCGCGAGGAAAAACTGGTGGACGACCACCTCGTCAGCGCCGGGCGCCGCAATGCGGGCGAGCGCGTGGCCATGCTGCTCATGCACCTGTACCGGCGCGCCCAGCGCGTGGGCATGGTGCGCGACGGCTGGGTGGAGTTTCCGTTCAACCAGCAGCACATCGCCGACGCGCTGGGGCTGTCGCTGGTGCACACCAACAAGACGATGCGGCGGCTGCAGCGCCTGGGCCTGTACAAGCTCGACGGCGGCTGGCTGCGCATCCTGGAGCCGCATGCGCTCGAAACGCTGGGCGACTACTTCGAGCGCCCCTTGCGGCCGGTGCCGATGATCTGAGGGGAGCCGGCCGGTCGCCTCAGCGCGCCGCCACCAGCTGCCGCAGGTCGCTCTGGTAGGCCTGCAGCCGCCGCACCGCCTGTTCGCGCTGCGTGGCGCTGGTGGTGTTGTGCAGCGCCGCCAGGTTGCGGCACCCCTCCTGCAGCAGCGCCTGCTGCTGGTCGCGCCACGGGCCGGGCGGCGGATCGGCGATGCGCAGGATATAGGCATGCAGCGCGGCGCGGGCCTCGGCCGGCGAGGTGCGCGGGGCACCATTGGCGCCGAGAAAGCCCCGCAGCAGCACCAGCGCCTCCTGCTGGCGCTGGCGCCGTTCCTCGAACGCCAGCCGCGGGCTGAACACCGACTGCGCCACCTGCTGGCGCAGCAGCGCGCGCTGCTCGGTCGTCAGGCGGCCGTAGAAGTCTTCCTGGCGCTCGAGGAACTGGTCGTAGCGCTTGTCCTGCACCTGCGCGGGGCTGCGGTCGAGCCAGTCCTTGCGGTACTCGGTGTTGTTCTTCGCGTACTTGCGCTCGAGCTGCTGCAGCTGCGCGTCGCTCAGGCTCAGCACGAGCTCAGCGCTGGCGGCCTCGGCGCGCTCGGTGACGGCCAGCAGGCGCTCGCGGACCCGGTCGGCCAGCTGGCAGGCCTGGGCCGGCGTCACCTCGGCGCTCGCCAGGCCCTGGGCCTCCTGCAGCAGGCCGATGATGCGCGGCAGCTCGTTCTGGCGGTGCCAGGCCAGCAGCTGGGTGAGTTCGTCGCGCACCTTGGGGGTCTGGGCGCCGTCGAAGTCGAAGTAGCCGTCGAGCCACCAATAGCTCAGTTCGGGCAGGTTGTTGTAGGCCAGCTTGACCGCGCTGCAAGCCCCCAGGGCAGCGGCCAGCAGCAGCACACCGATAATTCGGGCCAGTCCAGCACAACGAATCCGGGAAGAAAAGCGCATGAATCAGACTCCGCAGCAGAGCAACCAGGGACCGGTCGACGTCGTCATCATGGCGGCCGGCAAGGGCACGCGCATGAAGAGCAAGCTGCCCAAAGTGTTGCATCGTTTGGCCGGCCGCGCCTTGCTGGCCCACGTGACCGACACCGCCGCGCGCATCGGCGCGCGCCATGTCGTGGTCGTGACGGGCCACGGCGCCGAGCAGGTCGAGACCGCCATCAAGGCCACCGCCGTGAACGCCGCCGCCCTCGGTTTCGCGCGCCAGGAGCCCCAGCTGGGCACCGGCCATGCCGTGCAGCAGGCCACGCCGCAGCTGCCGGACGACGGCACCGTGGTGATCCTGTCGGGCGACGTGCCCCTGATCGCCGAGGACACGCTGCGCACCCTCATCGCTGCCAGCGGCGGCGAGCGGCTCGCGCTGCTGACCATCGAACTCGACGACCCCACCGGCTACGGCCGCATCATCCGCACCACGGCAGGTGGCGAGGTGACGGCCATCGTCGAACACAAGGACGCCACCGAGGCGCAGCGCGCCGTGCGCGAGATCAACAGCGGCGTGATGGCCGCGCCCGCGCGGCTGCTCAAGGGCTGGCTGGCGCGTCTGGACAACAAGAACACCCAGGGCGAGTACTACCTGACCGACATCGTGAAGTTCGCGGCCGACGACCGCGTGCCGGTGGTGGCGCATGTCACGACCGACGCGCTGCAGGTGGCGGGCATCAACAGCCCCGCCCAGCTCGCGGCGCTGGAACGCGCCTGGCAGCTGCGCCAGGCGAATGCGCTGATGGAACAGGGCGTGCGCCTGGCCGACCCGGCGCGCTTCGACCTGCGCGGCACGCTGAGCTGCGGCGCCGACGTCGACATCGACGTCAACTGCGTGTTCGAAGGCACGGTGTCGCTGGGCGAAGGCGTGCGCATCGGCGCGAACTGCGTGATCGCCAACGTGCGCATCGAAGCGGGCGCGGTGATCCACCCCTTCACCCACATCGACGGCGAGAAGGCCGGCGTGACGGTGGGCGCGGGCGCGCTGGTCGGCCCCTTTGCGCGGCTGCGGCCCGGTGCCCAGCTGGGCGCCGAGGTGCACATCGGCAACTTCGTCGAGGTCAAGAACTCCACGCTGGCGGCCGGCGCCAAGGCCAACCACCTGGCCTACCTGGGCGACGCCACGGTGGGCGAGCGCGTGAACTACGGCGCGGGCAGCATCACGGCCAACTACGACGGCGCCAACAAGCACCGCACCGTGATCGAGGCCGACGTGCACGTGGGCAGCAACTGCGTGCTCGTGGCCCCCGTGACCATCGGCGCGGGCGGCACCATCGGCGGCGGCTCGACGGTGAACAAGTCGACCGAGCCGGGCGCGCTGACCGTCGCACGGGGCAAGCAGGTCAGCTTCGCGAACTGGAAGCGGCCGCAGAAGTTGCCGAAGAACTGACGGCGGCTTTGGGCGCTTGTTCGGGGCAGGCGCCCTGCCCCGGGCCTCACCAGCCCGTCAGCAAACGCACGAAGCGCATCACCGGCCGCGCCTCTTCGACCGGCGCCGTGGCCCGAACCGCCCGCACCGGCGCATGCACCCGCAGGTGCACCGCCGTCACCGCCGACACCTCGATCCAGCCGCCCTGCGGCACGCAGTGCACGTCGCCTTCGCCGAGCAGCGTCTCGGTCATGAACACCCTCTCGCCCAGCCAGCCCGGCGGCGACACCACGCGGGCGCGGCCTTCGGCCAGTTGAAGCCAGGCGCCCGCATCGACGGCGGTGCGCAGCGACTGGCCGGGTTCAAGGACGATGGAATCGGGCGCTTCGCAGAGGGTGGTGATCATGGCGGACCTCGGGTGGATGAGGGTTCATCGTAGGAATTTCGCCGCCCGAAAAACAGGCACACCCGATGGCTATTGCGACCGGAACAGCCGGTCTGTCGCACCATCTGTTATGGTCATTTTCCCGAGCAACTGCATCTGTTTTTGGATGCCCGATGCGGGGAACATCGACCCATGGACTCGCTACCGCTCTACCGCCAGCTCGCGGCGCACTACGTCGACGCGATCCACGCCGGCTCGCTCAAGGCCGGCGACAAGCTCCCGTCGCTGCGCAGCCTGATGCGGCTGCACGACATCAGCCTCTCGACCGCGCTGCAGGTCTGCCGCGCCATGGAAAGCGAAGGCTGGGTCGAGGCGCGCGACCGCTCGGGCTACTTCGTGCGCCGCCCGCAGCGGCTGGCCATCGCGGCCATGGAAGAGCCCGTGTCCGGCCTGCCGCCCGACCCGGCGCAGTTCGTCAACATGCGCACGCGCATGGCCAACTTCATGGCGCGCGGGCGGCTGAACGACGTGAAGCTCAACTTCGCGATCTCGCGCGCCGCCCCCGAGCTCTACCCGGCCGAGGCGCTGCGCAACGCCATGACGCGCGCGCTGCGCCAGCGCCCCGAACTGCTGACCACGGCCTCCTCGCAAAAAGGCCATGAGCAATTCCGCCAGGTCGTGGCCCAGCGCAACCTGCGCGTGGGCATGACGGTGGCGCCCGACGACGTGCTGGTCACCAACGGCTGCATCGAGGCGCTGAACCTCGCGCTGCGCGCCATCGCCAAGCCCGGCGACACCGTGGCCGTCGAATCGCCCACCTTCTACGGCCTGCTGCAGGTGCTCGAAAGCCTGGGCCTGCGCGGGCTGGAGATTCCCACCAGCCCGCAGACCGGCATCTCGCTGGAGGCGCTCGACCTGGCCATCCACACCTACGACGACATCAAGGCCGTGGTGGTGGTGCCGCACCTGCAGAACCCCATCGGCAGCGTGATGCCCGACGCCCACAAGCAGCGGCTGGTGCAGCTGTGCGAAAGCCACGGCATCGCGCTGGTCGAGGACGACACCTACAGCGACCTGGTGGAAACCGAGGTGCCGCCGCGCGCCATCAAGTCCTGGGACCGCACGGGCAACGTGGTGTATTGCGCCTCGCTGCACAAGGTGCTGGCACCGGGCCTGCGGCTGGGCTGGATCACGGCCGGGCGCTGGCACGCGCAGGTCGAAATGCTCAAGTACGCGCAGACGCGCAACAACGAGGCGCTGGCGCAGATCGCCGCGGGCGAGATCATTGCCAGCGGCGGCTACGACCGCCACCTGCGCCGCCTGCGCGAACGCCTGCACACGCAGCGCGACCAGACCGCCGACGCCATCGCCCGCTACTTCCCGGCCGGCACGCGGCTCAACCTGCCGCGCGGCGGCTTCCAGCTGTGGGTGGAGCTGCCCGAGCGACTGTCGTCGGTGGCGGTGTTCGAGGCGGCCCTGCGCGAGCACATGCTGGTGGCGCCGGGCGCGCAGTTCTCGAACGCCTCGCGCTTCGACCACTACCTGCGCATCAACTGCGGCTGGCCCTTCAGCGAGGCGGTCGATGCGGGGCTGCGGCGGCTCGGACGGATCGTCGAGGAAGGCTGTGCGGCGCAGAAGCACCCGCCGGCGACGGGGGTGCGATCGCCGCGCGCCGCGGCTCAGTCGAGCAGCGCCAGGGCCGCGTAGTCGCCCACCTTGTCGCCGAGCCCGGCGGGCACCAGCAACACGCCGCGCGTGAGCGGCGGCAGCTTGCCGTCGACCTGCGCCTGCAGCCGCGGCAGCACGAAGTCGCGGTGGTGCCAGAACACGCTGCCGCCCAGGCTGATGCGCTGCAGGTCGAGCGTGATGACCAGGTTGTAGAGCATGCGGCCGATCACGCGGCACAGCGCGTCGGCCTTCTCGAGTGCCGCGGCGTCACCGGCCGCGGCGGCCGTGAACAGATCGGCTGCGGGTTGGCCGAAGCGGTGCGCGATCGAATTGCCGCCCGCCAGCGCTTCCACGTCGCCCAGGTTGCCGCAGCCGCACAGCGCGCCGCTGTCGTCGTCGACCACGAAGCTGTGGCCCGCATGGCCGGCGTTGCCGTTCTTGCCGCGCAGCGCCTTGCCGTCGACGCACAGGCCCACGCCCACGCCGGTGCTCCAGGTGGCGTAGGCACAGTTGTCGAGCCCCTTCAGCGCGCCCCAGTGGCGCTCGGCCTCGAGCGCGGCCACGGCGTCGTTCTCGACGCGCACGCGGGCGAAGCGGCGCGCCAGCGGCGCCTCGACGATGGCCGTCATCCAGTTGTTGGGCAGCCCGCGCGAGGGGCCGGCGATGCCGCCGCAGATGTTGGGCGTGGCCAGCTCGACCATGCCGTCGTGCAGCTCGAAAGGCCCGGTCGACGAAACACCCACGCGGTCGATGCTCGCCGGATCGATGCCCTGCTCCGCGCACACCTCGTCGATGAGCCGCAGGATCTGCACCGCCACGGCGTCGTTGCTGCCGGTCTTGGCGGTGGGCTCGCTGCGGCGGCCGATCAGCGGCGCATCGCTCGAAGCGGAAAGGCTCACGGCGACCTTGGTGCCGCCGATGTCTACGCAGGCTCTCATTACGGGGTTCTCTTCTTTCTCAGGCGTTTCTCAGAGCAGCCGCGCGACCAGCGCCGCGATCATGCTGAGCACCACCGTGCTCGCGATCGGCAGCTGCCAGTCGCGGCCGAAGGCGCGAAACTCGAAATCGCCGGGCAGTCGTCCGAAGCCGAAGCGGCGCAGCCAGGCGGTCAGGCCGCTCATGAGCACCAGCGCCAGGACGACGACGATCAGCCAGCGGAACATGCAGACAGTCTAGGCGGCCAGTACAGCCAGGGCTTGTCGGTGAAGTTCGGGTGTGGCTGCAGCGATCACGCGCTGGTCGGGATTCAGCCCCAGCGGCCGGCCCTCCCAGTCGGTGACGACGCCGCCCGCGGCTTCGATCAGGCCCGCCGGGCCCAGGAAGTCGTAGGGCTGCAGCCCCGTCTCGACCACGAGGTCGATGGTGCCGCCCGCGAGCTGCGCGTAGCCGTAGCAGTCGCCGCCGAAGCGGCGCATCGCGCACTGGCGGCTCAGGCGGTCGAAGGCGCTCCAGTCGGCCGGCGAGAAGATGTCGGGCGAGGTGGTCACGATGCGGGCCTTGGCGATCTCGGTGCAGCCACTCACGCGCACGGGCTGGCCGTCGCGCGTGGCGCCCTTGCCGGCCTCGCCGATCCAACGCTCCTTCAGCACCGGCATGTCGACCATGCCCAGCACCACGCGCCCGCCCTGCAGCACGCCGATGAGCGTGCCCCACAGCGGCGAGCCGGTGATGAAGCTGCGCGTGCCGTCGATCGGGTCGAGCACCCAGATGCGGTCGGCGTCGAGGCGCTCGGGGCCGTGCTCCTCGCCGAAGATGCCGTCGGTGGGCACGCGTGCGCCGAGGATCTCGCGCATGGCTGTCTCGGCGGCGCGGTCGGCCAGCGTGACCGGGCTTTCGTCGGCCTTGGTGATGATGTCCAGCGGCGTGCGGAAGTAGCGCATCGACTGGGCGGCGGCGGCATCGGCCAGCGCACCGGCGATCGCGGAAAGTTCGGGGGCGGAAGAGCTCATGGGAAGGAGAACGCGTGCCAAAAGCTGCGATTAGACCCGAGCCCACGGCCCTTGCGCCATCGCCGGGACATTCGTCCGCCCGGCCCCTTCACCCGGGGGCTAGCGCTGCTGGCCCCAGCGCCGCACCGTGAGCCGCTCCAGCGTGCGAAAGCCCAGGCTTTCCACCAGCAGGCCGATCAGCACCACCAGCGCGAGGCCGGCGAACACGCGGTCGGTGTACAGCTCGTTGCGGTTCTGGAAGATGTACCAGCCCAGCCCGCCCTTGCCCGACGAGGCGCCGAACACCAGCTCGGCCGCGATCAGCGTGCGCCACGCAAAGGCCCAGCCGATCTTCAGCCCCGACAAAATCGACGGCAGCGCGGCCGGCACCAGGATCTGCAGCACGTAGCGCAGCCCCTTCAGCCCGTAGTTGCGCCCCGCCATGCGCAGCGTCTCGGGCACGCCCTGGAAGCCCGCATAGGTGTTGAGCGCCAGCGGCCACAGCACCGAATGGATCAGCACGAACACCAGGCTGCCACGGCCCAGCCCGAACCACAGCAGCGCCAGCGGCAGCAGCGCGATCGCGGGCAATGGGTTGAACATCGAGGTCAGCGTGTCCAGCAGGTCGCGCCCGATGCGCGTGGACACGGCCAGCGTCGTGAGCCCGAAGGCCAGCAGCACGCCCGCGAGGTAGCCCTGCAGCAGCACGGCCAGCGAGATGCGCACCTTCTCGACCAGCTCGCCGCTGGCCAGCCCTTCGATCAATGCACGGGCGGTGGCGGTGAAGGTGGGCAGCAGCAGGTCGTTGTCCTGCCAGCGCGCCGCCAGCTCCCACAGCACGGCGATGACCGCAAGGATCAGGCCCTTGCGCAGCCAGGTGTGCGAGGCGAGGCGCGTGGCCAGCGGCAGCGCGCGTTCGACCGGCAGTTCGGTGAAGGGCTCGAGCGTGCGTTCGTATTCAGGGCGGATGGGGGGCGTCAGGGTGCTCATGGGGTGCCCCGTTCTTCCTCGAACAGCATGTCGTGGATGCGCCGCGCGGTCGCCTGGAAGTCCGCACCGCCCAGGCTGTCCAGCGAGTAACCGTGGCTGTTGAGTTCGGCGCGCATGCGCCCCGGATGCGGCGACAGCAGCGCCACGCGGTTGCCGACCACCAGCGCTTCCTCGATCGAGTGCGTGACGAACAGCAGCGTGAAGCGCACCTCGTCCCACAGCTCGAGCAGCTCCTGCTGCATGCGGCGGCGCGTGAGCGCGTCGAGCGCGGCAAAGGGCTCGTCCATCAGCAGCACGCGCGGCTGCATCGCCAGCGCCCGCGCGATCGCCACGCGCTGCTTCATGCCGCCCGAGAGCTGGTGCGGGTGCACGTCGGCGAATTTCGAGAGGCCCACCTTGTCGAGGTAGTGCAGCGCGCGCTCGGCCGCTTCCTTGCGCCCCAGCGTGCGCGAGGCGAGCAGCGGGAACATCACGTTCTGCTTCACCGTCTTCCACGGCGGCAGCTGGTCGAACTCCTGGAACACGACGATGCGGTCGGGCCCCGGCTGCGTCACGCGCCGGCCGTCGAGCCGGATCTCGCCCTCGACCGGCGGGATGAACCCGGCCACGGCCTTGAGCAGCGTGGACTTGCCACAGCCCGAGGGCCCGAGCAGCACGAAGCGGTCGGCGGCATGCACGTCGAAGCTCACGCGGTGCGTGGCGCGCACCACGCGCTCGGGCGTGCGGTACTCGAGGCTGACCTTGTCGACCTGCAGCAGCGGGGCAAGGTCTTGGCTGCGGTCTTCCTCCCTCCCCTCCCGGGGGAGGGCCGGGGTGGGGGCAGACGGCGCCAGCTTCGCCACCGCTCTGCCCGCCCCCATCCCAGCCTTCCCCCAGAGGGGGAAGGAGTCAAACCCCGAGCGCACCTTCGCCGTGCTCACTCAATTCCCCGAAGCCGTGTGCGCGTCGTCGAAGAAATAGTCCTTCACCGACGCCGGCTTGTTCTTGATCGCGCCCACGCGGTGCATGAACTCCGCGAACACGTAGGTGTTCTGCGGCGCGGTCTTGAACTGCACCTCGGGGTTCTTGATGATCTTGAGCAGCAGTTCGCGGTCGAGCTTGGCGTTGCTCACCTTCAGGTAGATGCCGGCCGCCTTCTCGGGGTTGGCCGTGACGAACTTCGCCGCCTCGTCGAGCGCATCGACGAACGCCTTGTAGGTCTTGGGGTTCTCGTTGCGGAATTTCTCGGTGGCGTACAGCACCGTGGCCGACGACGGCCCGCCCAGCACCTGGTACGAGTTCAGCACGATGCGCGCGTTCGGGTTGCCCGCGAGCTCCTGCTCCTGGAACGGCGGATTGCCGAAGTGCCCCGTGATCTCCGTGCCGCCCTTGATGATCGCCGCCGCCGCATCGGGGTGCGGCAGCGCCACGCTGATCTTGTCGAGCTTGTTGAACTCCTTGTCGCCCCACAGCTTGGCCGACGCGATCTGCAGCACCCGCGACTGCACTGACACGCCCACGGCAGGCAGCGCGATGCGGTCCTTGTCCGTGAAGTCGGCGATCGACTTCACGTTCGGGTTGTTGCTCACCAGGTAGTACGGGAAGTTGCCCAGCGAGGCCACGCCCTTCACGTTCTGCTTGCCCTTGGTGCGGTCCCACAGCGTGAGCAGCGGCCCCACGCCGGCGCCCGCGATCTCGATGTTGCCCGACAGCAGCGCGTCGTTCACCGCCGAGCCGCCCGAGAGCTTGACCCACTCCACCTTCGCATCGACCCCCGCGGCCTTCGCGTGCTTCTCGATCAGCTTCTGCTCCTGCGCCACGTTGAGCAGCAGGTAGACGATGCCGAACTGCTCGGCGATGCGGATCTGCCCTTCGGCGTGCGCGGCCAGGCTGCCGGCGAGAAGGCCGAGGCCGGTGACGAGCGCGGCGGCGCGGCGAGTGAAGCGGTTCATTGGAAAGTCCGGAAGATAAAAAGAAATCAGAACGGCGTGTCGCCCACGATGGTGGTGCGGTTGAGCCGGCGGCGCAGGTGGTCGGGTGTGCCTGCCGCGAGGTGCATCAGCGAGCGGTTGTCCCAGAACACCAGGTCGTGCGGCGCCCACGTGTGGCGGTACACGAACTCCGCCCGCGTGCTGTGCGCGAACAGCTCGGCCAGCAGCGCATCGCTCTCGCCTTGCGGCAGGCCGACGATGCGCGTCGTGAAGTGCTCGCTGACGAACAGCGCCTTGCGCCCCGTCTCCGGGTGCGTGCGCACCACGGGTTGCACGGCGGGAGCGACCTGATCGATCTGCGCCTGAGACAACTTGGGCCGCCACGGATTCTTGGCGCGCAGCTCTTCGTACTTGGCAAGGTAGCTGTGCTCGGCCTTCAGCGACAGGATGCGCTGTTGCAGATCGGCAGGCAGCGCCTCCCACGCCAGGTGCTGGTCGGCGAACAGCGTGTCGCCGCCTTCGCTCGGCAGCTCCTGCGCGTGCAGCAGCGAGCCCAGGCTGGGATGGGGTTTGTACGAAATGTCGGAGTGCCAGTACACGCCCGCGTCGCCGAGGCCGATCGGCTCGCCGTTCTCCTTGATGTTCGAGACGATCAGGATCTCGGGGTGGTTCTTCAGCTGGAACTGGTGCAACACGTGGATCTCGAGCGGCCCGAAGCGGCGGCTGAAATCGATGTGCTGCGCGGGCGTAATGCGCTGGTCGCGAAAGACCAGCACGTGGTGGTCCAGGTGCGCGCGGTGGATGCGTTGGAAGTCGGCGGCGTTGATCGGCTCAGCGATGTCGAGCCCGACGATCTCCGCACCGACAGGCGCATCGAAAGGCCGCACCTCGAAGGGCTGCGCCGGGACCTCGGCAGTGGAGGTTGCACGGGAAAGAACGGCAGTCATGCCGCGAATGTAGAAGCGCGCCCTCCATTCCCCAACGAAGTCTTTGTTGCTTGCTTATGACCAACTCTTTCCGTTGAAAGCACAAGCCCCAGGCGCCCAAAGCGCGCAGCGCCTTTGGCGCCATGGTGGCCGAGCGCAGCGACGGCCCGCCCGGCTCCCAAGCCCCTCTGGCTGCGCCGAGGAGCGCAGCGTTTCGCGGATCAGGGCTCGCCCTTGTTTGAGCGAAGCGAGTTTGGGCGAGACCCCGCGAAACGCGAGCACCGCAGGTTGCCCGTAGCGAAGCGGAGGGTCGCAGACAGTGGGGTCGCCTTTTCTTTGCTTACTTTCTTTTGGCGAAGCAAAAGAAAGTGAGTCGCCCGCCGGGGCGAGACCCGGCCTCGGGAAGCAAACCCTCAGAGGGTGTGACTCCGATCCCCTTCAGCAAACCCCACAGCGTCCCAGGCTTCACCGACAGCAAACCCCACCACCTTGAACAACTCCCCCATCTCATGCTCATGAATCAACCGAGCCGCCATCCCCCGCTGCGCCACAGTCCCTTGTTCCATCAGCCCCAACATCCCGCAGTTCAAAAGAAACCGCGCCTGGCTCGTGTAGCCAAGAACAGAAAGCCCCGCCTCCTGCCCCGCCACGGCAATCCCCGTGAAGTCGACATGCGCAGTGATGTCCTTGTACCCAACCTCCGACAGAGGATCGCCATCCGCCTGATGCCCCCGGTGGCACATCACCGTCCCCATGTGCCGCTGCGGGTGGTAGTACTCGCCTTCAGGAAACCCGTAGTCGATGAGAAACGCCGCCCCCTTCTCAAGCCGATCCGCCAGCGTCGCAATAAAAGCCTGCGCCTGCGGATGCACCTCGGTGAGGTAGTCATGCACCCCCGACACCTCCACCGGCGGCCGCAACTCGGTAGCCCGGTCCGCCCACGTCCACCCATCCCCCGCCGGATTCCGCACCACCCCCCGCTCGAACCAAGCCCCCTTCACCCGCGCCAGCAGCTGCACCGGCATCGCATCGAGCACTTCATTGCCGACCACCACGCCCTGCATGGACTCGGGCAGTTCCCCGAGCCATTCAACCCGCCCCGCATGCCCCGCCAGCGCCTGCTGCTGCCGCTCCCGCAAGGTGCCCGACAGATCGACGATGCGGTAGCGCACATCGCTGCGCCCCATCTCGCCCAGCGCAT
Source organism: Variovorax sp. FW301-JW7 (assembly GCF_058788795.1). NCBI lineage: Bacteria > Pseudomonadati > Pseudomonadota > Betaproteobacteria > Burkholderiales > Comamonadaceae > Variovorax > Variovorax sp. FW301-JW7. The sequence continues at coordinate 338,506 of NZ_JBYTBC010000004.1, read as the reverse complement.
GCAGCAGCTGCACCGCCAGCGCCCCCGAGCCCGCGCCGAATTCCCACACCGTGTCGGTGCCGGTCTTCTCCAGCGCCTCGAGCACCTGCACCGCGAGCGTGTGGCCGAACATCGGCGTCAGCTCGGGCGCGGTCACGAAGTCGCTGCCGGACGAGGGCATGTGGCCGAACTTGGCCGAGGTGTTGGCGTAGTAGCCCAGCCCCGGCGCATACAGGGCCAGGGCCATGAAGCGGTCGAAGCCGATCCATCCGCCCGCGCGCTCGACGGAGCGTGCAATCAGATGGTCGAGGGCGATGGGTAAACTGTTTGTCGTTGGCGTCGTCACGGCGCCATTGTCCTCTTCCTGTCTTCTGTCTTCTTCCTCCGAATGAGCGCCATCCCCCCCTCCTCCCCCGATCGCCGCCGCACCGTCCTCGTCACGGGCGCGGGCCGCCGGCTGGGCCGCGAGATCGCGCTGGCGCTCGCCGCGGGCGGCTGGCAGGTGGCGGTGCACTACCGCAGCTCGCGCGCCGAAGCCGAGCAGACCGTGGCCGACTGCGCCGCGCGCTCGGGCGACTCGGCGCTGTTCGAGGCCGACCTGGCCGACGAGCAGGCCACGCGCGCCCTGCTGCCGCGCGTGGCGGCACGCTTTCGCGCTGTCGATGCCGTGGTGCACAGCGCCGCCCTCTTCGAGCACGACGACGCCGCCAGCTTCAGCTACGCGCTCATGGAGCGCCACGCGCGCAGCAACACCGGCGCGGCCATCCTGCTGGCGCAGGCGCTGCACGACCACCTGGCCCGGCGCGATGCGCACGGCGGCGCCGTGGTGCACCTGCTCGACCAGAAGCTGTGGAACCCGAACCCCGACTTCCTGAGCTACACGCTTTCCAAGGCCGCGCTCGAAGCCGCCACCCCCATGCTCGCGCTGGCGCTCGCGCCGCGCGTGCGCGTGGTGGGCGTGGCGCCCGGCCTCACGCTGGCGAGCCACATGCTCGACGATGACAAGTTCGCGCAGCTGCACAAGCTGTCGCCGCTGGGCCGCTCGTCCACGCCCGACGACGTGGCCGCCACCGTGAAGTTCGCGCTGGAAAACAGCTCGATCACCGGCACCACGCTGCTCGTCGACGGCGGCCAGCACCTCATGAAATTCGAGCGCGACTTCTCGCTCATGTGACGAGCACCACCACCATGTCCACGAACACACCGCACGGCCACCAGACACTCACCCTCCAGGGCCTGCGCTTCGACGCCAACCTGGGCATCCTCGAGCAGGAAAAGACCGCGCCGCAGCCGATCCTGGTGGACGCCGAACTCAACCTCGGCCCGCAGCCGCTGCTGCCGCAGGACGACGACATCTTCCACGTGCTGGACTACCGCAAGGTGCGCCGCATCATCATCGACGAGTGCACCGCCGAGCACGTCAACCTGCTCGAAAGCCTGATCGGCAAGCTCGCGCAGCGCCTGCTGCAACTGCCCGGCGTGCGGGGCGTGCGCGTGAAGATCGCCAAGCTCGAAATCTTCGACGACTGCGAAGTCGCCATCCGCATCGAAGCCGGGGAATGGTGATCCAAGGCAAAATCGGGGGTCTTTCCCCTGATTTGCCCGAAGTAGCCCCCCAATGAACGCCGTCTGGATCGACGATACGCCCGAAGCCGGTGCGCCCTCCAACTCGCTGAAGATCGAACGCGAGACGCACAAGCTCGAAAAGCGCCTGTGCCGCCAGGTCGGCCAGGCCATCGTCGACTACAACATGATCGAAGAAGGCGACAAGGTCATGGTGTGCGTCTCGGGCGGCAAGGACAGCTACGCGCTGCTCGACATCCTGCTCAAGATGAAGGCGCGCGCGCCCATCCATTTCGACATCGTCGCGGTCAACCTCGACCAGAAGCAGCCCGGCTTCCCCGAAGAGGTGCTGCCCAAGTACCTGAGCGAGCTCGGCGTGGACTTCCACATCGAGAACCAGGACACCTACAGCATCGTCAAGCGCGTCATTCCCGAGGGCAAGACCACCTGCGGCCTGTGCAGCCGGCTGCGCCGCGGCATCCTGTACCGCGTGGCCGACGAGCTGGGCGCCACCAAGGTCGCGCTGGGCCACCACCGCGACGACATGCTGCAGACCTTCTTCCTCAACATGTTCTTCGGCGGCAAGCTCAAGAGCATGCCGCCCAAGCTGGTGAGCGACGACGGCAAGCACATCGTGATCCGTCCGCTGGCCTACGTGGCCGAAAAAGACACGGTGCGCTGGGCGCAGCACCGCGAGTTCCCGATCATTCCCTGCACGCTGTGCGGCAGCCAGGAGAACCTGCAGCGCAAGCAGGTCGGCGAGATGCTGCGCGAATGGGACAAGAAGTACCCTGGCCGCGTGGAAAACATGTTCACCGCGCTGCAGAACGTCGTGCCTTCGCACCTGCTGGATGGAACGCTGCACGACTTCCAGGGTCTGAAGGCGACGGGCGTGGCCGACGAGAACGGCGACAAGGCCTTCGACACGCCCGCTTTCGACCTGCTCTCCCAGGCACCCTCCGCCCTGCGCATCGTCCAGGGCTGACTCGGGCAACCCAGGGGACTTTGAGGGCCACAGGCCCGGAGACCCTTATGTATCGTGCGTTTTCAGCTCTATTTTTGGTAGCAACCCTGAGCGGCTGCGCCACCTCCTGGGTGGTCGACAGCAACGTCAAGAGCTTTGCCACGCCGGGCACGACCGTGCCACCCGGCGCCACCTACCGCTTCGAGCGCCTGCCTTCGCAGCAGGCCGACACGGCGCGCCAGGAAGGCCTGGAGGCCATGGCCGCGGCCGCGCTCGACAAGGTCGGCCTGCGCCGCGACGACACAAGGCCGCAGTACACGGCGCAGATCGGCGCGCGCGTCACGGCGGCGCTGTCGCCCTGGGCCGATCCGTGGCTGTACGGCCCCGGCCCCTGGGGCTACGGCTATGGCGGCTACTACGGCCACCGCTGGTATGGCAGCGGCTGGTACGGCGGCCCGATGTTCACGCCGCCGGCCAACCCCTGGTACCAGCGCGAAGTGAGCCTCGTGCTGCGCGAGGCGGGCGGCAGCCACCGCGTGGTGTACGAGACCCGCGCGCGCAACGACGGCCCCTACAGCTCCAGCGCGGCGATCCTGCCGGTGATGTTCGGGGCCGCGCTGCAGGGCTTTCCGAACCCGCCGCCGGGCGAGCGCCGCGTGAACATCGAGCTCACGCCGGCTGCCAAGAAATGACGCACTTCTAGAATTCGGACGGATGGAAGCCAATCTCACCCGCCTGATCGCCGTGCGCCACGGCGAAACCGCCTGGAACGTCGACACCCGCATCCAGGGCCACCTCGACATCGGCCTCAATGCCACCGGCCTCTGGCAGGCGCAACGCGCCGGACAGGCGCTGGCCGACGAGCCGATCGCGGCGGTCTACGCCAGCGACCTCTCGCGCGCCTGGCAGACCGCCCAGGCCATCGCCGAGCCCCACGGCCTCGACGTGCAACCCGACCTGGGCCTGCGTGAGCGCGCCTTCGGCCGCTTCGAGGGCATGAGCTTCGCCGAGATCGAGGCCACGCTGCCCGAGGACGCGCGCCGCTGGCGTGAGCGCGACCCCGAGTTCGAGCCCGAAGGCGGCGGCGAGAGCCTGCTGACCTTTCGCGACCGCGTGACAGGCACCGCCTCGGCCATCGCCGCGCGCCACCCGGGCCAGCTGGTGGTGCTGGTGGCCCACGGCGGCGTGATGGACGTGCTCTACCGCGCCGCCACGCGCCAGGAGCTGCAGGCGCCGCGCACCTGGCAGCTCGGCAACGCGGCCATCAACCGCATGCTGTGGACGCCCGAGGGCTTCAGCCTCGTCGGCTGGAGCGACATCGCGCACCTGGCGACGGACACGCCGCTGGACGAGACCACGACCTAGCACGATGGGCCGCTTGCCTTTCTCCGCCTCGGGCAAGACGCTCCCATGAAAAGAACGAATCCCACGCCCTCGGCCTACGCCAGCTGGGACGCCTCCCAGTCGCTGTCCGCGCCGTGGATCGACGCCACGCAACTGGGAAGCTTCGTCACCCTGGAAGCCGGCGACACCATTGCGCGCGAAGGCGAACGGCACGACTACTTCTATCTCTTGCGATCGGGCTTCGTGCATTCCACGATCCACCGAAGCAACGGCGCGGAGTTCCTGCTCGAGATCTTCGGACCGGGTGCGATCTTCGGCGAAGGCCCGGCGTTTGCCGACAGCCCCCGGCCCACGACGACCCGGGCGGTCGCGCCGGCCGTTCTCAGCCGCTACCGCCCGGCGGATGTCGCGCAGCAGTTCTCGGCGCTTCCCGAGCTCGCGACCTCGTTGATCCAGCTGCTCGGATTCAAGAACCACATGATCGTCGCCAAGCTGGCCGGGGTGGCCTCGGCGGCGCCCAAGGAGCGCGTCATCGACTTGCTGCTGCGGGTGGCGCGCCCGCCGTCGACGCAGGCATCGCACACGCTCACCGTCGATCTGACGCACGAGCAGATCGGCGCCATGACTGCCTTGAGCCGCGTCACCGTCACGCGTGCGCTGAATGCACTGGCGGAACAGGGACTCATTGAAACGCGGGCCCGGCAGGTCACCATCCCGGATGCGCCGGCCTTGCGTTGTTTCCGTGATGCAACACCGTAAGGAAAAAGCCCACGTCCTGTATCGCTGGATACCGGCAACACCCTCTCCCCCTCGCAATCATTCATCCCGTCACACACATGGGAAGAGCAGCGGCGGAGGGAATGGAGAGAGCCGTTGAGGAGAGAGGCCGGAGCGCCTTCAATGGGCGATGGCCCGGGTGTGGCGTTTCGCAGGACTGCAGAAGTCCTTTCTGGCCGGGTGGCCCACGCTCATGGCCATCCGGCATCTTTTGAATCGCCGTCAGGCGTGCGAGGCGGCGTGACCGCCAGCAGCCGCCGCCTCGGCCTTCGCCTCGCCCGGCAACTCCACCATCGGCCCGCTGCCGCTGTAGCGGTCGAGCGCCAGGTAGATCGCGGGCGTGATGTACAGCGTGATCACCTGCGAGAAGATCAGCCCGCCCACCACCGCCACGCCCAGCGGCTGGCGCAGCTCGGCGCCGGCGCCCAGACCGAGCGCGAGCGGCAGCGCGCCCATCAGCGCGGCCAGCGTGGTCATGAGAATCGGACGGAAGCGCAGCCGGCAGGCCTCGCGGATCGCGTCGACCGGCTGCATGCCCTCGGTGCGCTGCGCGTCGAGCGCGAAGTCGATCATCATGATCGCGTTCTTCTTCACGATACCGATCAGCAGCAGGATGCCGATGGTCGCGATCAGCGTGAGGTCGAAGCCGAAGATCTTCAGCGAGAGCAACGCCCCCACCGCCGCCGAGGGCAGGCCCGCCAGGATGGTGATCGGGTGAATGTAGCTCTCGTACAGCACGCCCAGCAGCACGTAGATGACCAGCACCGCCAGCACCAGCAGCACCGCCTGGCTCGACTGCGAACTCTGGAACACCGCCGCGTCGCCACCGTAGGTCGTGATGATCGACTGCGGCATCTTCAGCTCTTCCTTGAAGCGGTCGATCTTCGCGGTCGCGTTGCCCAGCGGCACGTCGGGGCCGAGGTTGAACGACACCGTCACCGCCTGCAGCTGCCCCTGGTGGTTGACCGAGGTCGGCCCCACGGTGCGCTTGACGGTCGAGAAGGCCGACAGCGGCACCAGCTTGCCGGTGGTGCTGCGCACCGACAGGCGCGCCACGTCTTCCTCGAACTGGCGGTCGCTGTCGGCCGCCGAGAGGATCACCTGGTAGGTGTTGCTGGCGCCGTAGATGCTGCCGATCTGGCGGTCGCCGTAGGCGTTGTACAGCGCGGTGCGCAAGTCGCCCACGGCCACGCCGAGCACGCCGGCCTTGTCGCGGTCGATCTCGAGCGTGGCCTGCAGGCCGCGGTTCTGCGAATCGCTGGTCACGTCGCGGAAGTCGGGATCGGCGCGCATGCGCTCCATGAGCTTCGTCGACCACGGCACCATCTCGCCGGCATTGACGCTCTGCAGCGTGTACTGGAAGCGCGCCTTGCTCTGGCGCCCGCCCAGGCGCAGGTTCTGCACCGGCTGCATGTAGACGGCAATGCCCGGGATCTCGCGGAAGCGCTGGCGCAGCGACTCGAGCACCTTGGCCATCTTGGGGCGCTCACTGCGCGGCTTGAGCACCGCGAACAGCCGGCCCGAGTTCTGCGTGGCGGTCGGGCCGCCCACGCCGACGAAGGAGCTCACGTAGTCCACGCTCGGATCGGCCTTGAGCGCGGCGGCCACGCGGTCCTGCAGGGCCTTCATGGCGGTGAACGAAATGTCTTCCGCCGCCTCGGTGGTGATCTGGATCTGGCCGATGTCTTCCTCGGGAAAGAAGCCCTTGGGAATGCTGACGAAGAGCCACGCCGTGACGACGAAGGTCAGGCCCGCCATCGCCAGCATCAGCGCGCGGTGCCCGAGCGTCCAGTCGAGCGTGCGCATGTAGCCGCCGTGCACGGCGCGGTAGCCGCGCTCGAAGGCACGGCCGATCGCCGTGCCGGGCTCGGGGTGCTCTTCTTCGTGATCGAGTGCGCCTTCCTTGCGCGGCACGTGCTTGAGCAGCCGGCTCGCGAGCATGGGCACGAGCGTGAGCGACACCACGGCCGACACCAGCACGGCCAGCGCCACCACCACGGCGAACTCGTGGAACAGGAGGCCGATCACGCCGGGCATGAAGAAGATCGGGATGAACACGGCCACCAGCGAGATCGAGATCGACACGATGGTGAAGCCCACCTCGCGCGCGCCGCGCAGCGCGGCAGCCATGGGCTCCATGCCCTTCTCGACGTAGCGCATGATGTTCTCGAGCACCACGATGGCGTCGTCCACCACCAGGCCCACGGCCAGCGTGATGCCCAGCAGCGAGACGTTGTCCAGGCTGTAGCCGAAGGCATACAGCAGCGCCACGGCGCCGATCAGCGAGATCGGAATGGTGGCTGCCGGAATCAGCGTGGCCACCAGCCGGTGCAGGAACAAAAAGATCACCAGCACCACCAGCGCGATGGTGCCCAGCAGCGTGAGCTGCACGTCGTGCACCGCCTCGCGGATGGAGATCGAGCGATCGTTGACCATCTGGATCTCGACCGACTGCGGCAGCTCGGCCTTGAAGCGCGGGATGAGCGCGCGCACCGCGTCCACCACCTGCACGGTGTTGGCATTGGGCTGGCGCTGCACGGCCAGCGAAATCGAGTCTTGCCCGTTGAAGCTGCTGCCGGTCTTGACCGACTCGAAGCTGTCTTCGAGCGTGGCCACTTCGTCCAGTCGCACCGGCGCACCGTTGCGCTGCGCGATGATGAGCTTGGCGAAGTCGGCCGCCTTCATGAGCTGGCGGTTGGCCTGGATGGTGAGCGTCTGGCGCGGGCCGTCGAGCGTGCCGACCGGCGTGTTGGCGTTGGCCGAGTTCACGGCCTTGGCCAGCTCGTCGAGCGTGATGTTGCGCGCGTTGAGCAGGTCGGCGTTGGCCTTGATGCGTACCGCGAAGGCCTTGCGCCCGTACACGCCCACCTGCGCCACGCCGTCGATGGTCGAGAGCGTGGGCGAAATGAGGTTCTCGGCGTAGTCGTTGAGCTCCGACGGGTTCATCGACGGCGAGATCAGCGCGATGAACAGCACCGGCGCGTCGGCCGGGTTCACCTTGCGGTATGAAGGCAGCTGTGTCAGCTCCTGCGGCAGCTGGCGCTGGGCGCGCAGCAGCGCGGCCTGCACGTCGACGGCGGCGGCGTCGATGTCGCGGCTGCTGACGAATTCAAGCGTGAGCGAGGTCACGCCCTGGGTGTTCACCGAGCTGATGGTCTGCAGGCCGGGGATGGTCGAGAACTGCTTTTCGAGCGGCAGCGCGACCGAACTCGCCATGGTGTCCGGGCTGGCGCCCGGCAGCTGCGCGTTGACGTTGATGACCGGCGTGTTGTAGCTCGGCAGCGCCGCAACCGGGATGCTGAAGTACGCAAAGATGCCGATGACCACGACGGCCGCCGACAGCAGCACCGTCATCGCCGGACGGCGGATGCAGAGCTCTGAAATGTTCATGCGCGTTCCCGCACCGGCTTGATGTCCGACGAAGCCGCGCTGCCGGGCGTGACGCCCGTGGTGCCGTTGGCGGGCGCGCCGCCGGGTCCGGCCGGCGCCTTGGCGTCGACGCGCACCTTGCCGCCCGGGCGCACGTTCTGGCTGCCCTCAATCACCACCTGCTCGCCGGGCGTCACGCCGCTCACCGCGACCTTGGTGCCGAAGGTGTGGAGCACCTTGACCTGGCGGCGGGCCGCGTTGCGTTCGGCATCGACCACGTACAGCGAGGTGCCGTCGGACAGCATCATGAGCGCCGCGGCCGGCACCACCGTGACGCCGTCGAGCATGCGCACGGTGATGCGCGTGTTGACGAACTGGCCGGGCCACAGGCTCTGGTCGGCGTTGGCGAACACCGCCTTGGCGCGCACGGTGCCGATCTGCGGATCGACCGTGTTGTCGACGAAATCGAGCGTACCGAAGAGCGGCTCGCGGCGGCCGGTGACCAGCGCCTCCACCTTGGCGCGCGTGCGCGACGCGGCCAGCAGGTCCTGCAGGTTGCCTTCGGGCACGGGGAAGCTCACGGCGATCGGGTCGAGCTGGGTGATGGTGACCAGCGACAGCGTGGGCTGCACCAGCGTGCCCGGGTAGATGTTCACGGCGCCGATGCGCCCCGCGATGGGCGCGCGCAGCGTGGCGTAGCCCAGCGCCACCTGCGCCGACTGCACGGCCGCGCGGTCGGCTGCGACGGCGGCGCGCTGCGCCTGGAGCTGCGACAGCGTGGCGTCGGCCGCGCTCTTGGCAATGAAGTTCTGTGCCACCAGGTCCTGGCTGCGCTTGTACTGGCGCTCCAGGTCGGCCATGGTGGCCTCGTCCTTCTGCTGCTGGGCCCGGGCGCGCGCGAGGTTGGCCTGGTCGTTGCGGTCGTCGAGCGTGAAGAGCAACTGCCCTGCCTTCACGAACTGGCCTTCCTTGACGTGCACCGCGCTCACGGTGTTGGTGACCTGCGGGCGCAGGTCGACGCTGTTGAGCGAGACCACGCTGCCGTTGACCTGCACCGTCACCGGCACGTCCTGCTTCTCGGCCGTGGCCAGCGTGACCAGCGCGGCGGGAGGCCCGGCATTCGCGGACTTGGCGTCTTTCGTGTCTTTCGTGACGGGCCGATCGCCCGACATGCGCCACCAGCCGCCCGCGACGGCTACGATCAACACGCCCGCGAGGGCGAAGGCGGCAGTTTTCTTCATGGGTTCTTGTGCACTTTGGGCTGACAGCAGCTATTGGAGCAGTGGCCGGCGCACAGTGTTCACGGGCGCCGTAAAGAAATGTAAAGCAGGCCGACGCAAAGCCCCCGCACCACCCGCTGCACCCGGTATGAGGGAAAACACCCCCTCGCTAAAATCGCCGGTCCACAGCCTCTGGATATACCCCATGAACCGCTGCAAGACACCCACGAAAACGCTCACTTCCCTCGCTATCTGCGCCGCCCTTGCCGGCGCCGCCGGTCTTTTCTCCCTCCAGGCCAGCGCCCAGGACGAGGTGCCCCGTCCGCAGACCCAGAACGAGTCGCTCAACGGCGGGCGCAACTTCCCCATCGGCACGCTGCGCGGCAAGTTCATGGTGACCAGCGCCCCCGACGTCGAGCTCGACGGTCGGGCCGACCGCCTGGGCGCCGGCGCGCGCATCCGCAGCCCGCAGAACATGCTGGTGATGCCCGGCGCCATCGTCGGCCAGAAGTACCTCGTGAACTACACGCGCGACGCCGCCGGGCTGCTGCGCGAAGTCTGGATCCTGACGCCCGACGAGGCCCTGGCCAGCCGCGAATCGCTGAACAAGCCGTTCCTGAACATCTGGCCGTTCGTCTCGAACGACACGCTGAACACGCAGTAACGCGGCCGGGCCGCAAGCAAGCAAAAATCCGCGGGCGCCACGCGCGCCCCGCAGCCCTTCCTCTTTGCGAAGGGCACAGAGAGCTCCCCCATGAAAAAAGTATTCATCAAGACCTTCGGCTGCCAGATGAACGAGTACGACTCGGACAAGATGGCCGACGTGCTCCACGCCGCTCAGGGCTACGAGCCCACGCAGAACGTGGACGAGGCCGACCTCATCCTGTTCAACACCTGCTCGGTGCGCGAGAAGGCGCAGGAGAAGGTGTTCTCCGACCTCGGCCGCGTGAAGCACCTGAAGGCCAAGGGCGTGAAGATCGGCGTGGGCGGTTGCGTGGCGAGCCAGGAAGGTCAGGCCATCATCGCCCGCGCACCGTATGTCGACATCGTGTTCGGCCCGCAGACGCTGCACCGCCTGCCCGAGATGCTGAACGACCGCGAGCGCCTGGACCGCCCGCAGGTGGACATCAGCTTCCCCGAGATCGAGAAGTTCGACCACCTGCCGCCCGCGCGCGTGGAAGGCGCCACGGCCTTCGTGTCGATCATGGAAGGCTGCTCCAAGTACTGCAGCTACTGCGTGGTGCCCTACACCCGCGGCGAGGAAGTGAACCGCCCCCTGGACGACGTGCTGGTCGAGATCGCCGGCCTGGCCGACCAGGGCGTGCGCGAGATCACGCTGCTGGGCCAGAACGTGAACGCCTACCGCGGCCGCATGGGCGACACGGCCGAAATCGCCGATTTCGCGCTGCTCATCGAATACGTCGCCGAGATCCCCGGCATCGAGCGCATCCGCTACACCACCAGCCACCCGAACGAGTTCACGCCGCGGCTCATCGAGGCCTATGCCAAGGTGCCGCAGCTCGTCTCGCACCTGCACCTGCCGGTGCAGCACGGCAGCGACCGCATCCTGATGGCGATGAAGCGCGGCTACACCGCCATGGAATACAAGAGCACGGTGCGCAAGCTGCGCGCCATCCGCCCCGACCTGGCCCTGTCCAGCGACTTCATCGTCGGCTTCCCCGGCGAGACCGATGCCGACTTCGACAAGATGATGAAGCTCATCGACGACTGCCAGTTCGACAACAGCTTCAGCTTCATCTTCAGCCCGCGCCCCGGCACGCCAGCCGCCGCGCTGCAGGACGACACGCCGCACGAGGTGAAGCTGGCACGCCTGCAGACGCTGCAGCGCGTGATCGACGGCAACGTGCGCCGCTTCGGCGATGCGCTGGTAGGCAGCACGCAGCGCGTGCTGGTCGAGGGCGCCTCGCGCAAGGACGCGAACGAACTCATGGGCCGCACCGCCTGCAACCGCGTCGTCAACTTCGAAGGCGACGCCCGCCTCGTGGGCCAGATGGCCGACCTGCGCATCACCCGCTCGCTGGCCTACACGCTGCGCGGCGAAGTGGTCACGCGCGAATCGGCCCTGGCTGCTGCCGCCACGGCGCTCGCCCACTGATGGCGAAGCGACCGTCCGTCCGGGGCTCGTTCCAGCAGCTCCTGCTGTTCGCCTTCTTGCTGATCACCGCGCTGCTGGTGGGCGTGGCGCTGCGCTCGGTGCTGCAGTACGACGCGCTCGTCACGCAAAGCCGCGACGCCGCCGCGCGCGCGCTGCGCCTGTCGGGCGCTTCGCAGTCGCTGGCCGAACGCAGCGCGGCCATGGAACGCGCGGGACGCCAGTCGCTGGTGCTCAACGACGCCGTGCTGCGCCGCCGCTTCGACGAGGCGGCGCGCGAGGCGCACCAGGTGCTCGAACGCCTGGAACGCAACGGCCTGCCGGCCGCCGGCATCGACATGTGGCGCAGCCAGCTCGGCGTGATCGAAGGGCTGCTCGGCGGCAGCCCCGACAGCGCCCTGGCGCGCGAAAGCACGATGGCGATGCAGTTTCGCGAACTCGACGCCCTGAACACCAACATCGCCCAGCAGGCGCAGTTCCTGATCGAAACGCAGAACGACGCGCTGGCCAAGCGCATCGAGAACGCACGCCGCCGGCTGATGCGCGAGGTGGTGGCCGCCAGCGTGCTGGCCGTGCTGCTGGCGCTGGCCTTCGGCATCTGGCTGGCGCGCCCCTTCAAGCGGCTCGAGAACGCCATCGTCGGCCTGGGCCAGAACCGGCTCGACGAGCCGATCGACATCCGCGGCCCGGCCGACGTGCGGCGCGTGTCGCAGCAGCTCGAATGGCTGCGCCTGCGCCTGACCGAGCTCGACGCCGACAAGGCGCGCTTTCTGCGCCACGTGTCGCACGAGCTGAAGACACCGCTGGCGGCGCTGCGCGAGGGCGTGTCGCTGCTCGAAGACGGCGTGACCGGCCCGCTGAACCCGGCGCAGCTCGAAGTGGCGCAGATCCTGCAGCAGAACACCGTGTCGCTGCAGAACCAGATCGAGGCGCTGCTGCGCTTCAACGCCGCCGCCTTCGAGGCCCGCGAGCTGCGCCGCGAGCGCACCGAGCTGCTGCCGCTGATCGAAGAGCAGATCGAGGCCCAGCGCCTGCAGTGGCAGGCGCACGGCCTGCGCGTGCGCGCCGAGGGCGAGCCGATCACGCTCACGGTCGACCGCACCAAGCTCGGCACCGCCATCGCCAACCTGCTGTCGAACGCGATCCGCTTCTCGGCCGCGGGCGGCGTGATCACGCTGGCCGTGTCGGGCACGCCGGAAGCGGTGCACATCGACGTGTGCGACGCCGGCCCCGGAATTGCCGTGGGCGACCGCGACCGCATCTTCGAACCCTTCTTCCGCGGCGAGCGCCAGCCCGAGCACACGGTGAAAGGCACCGGCATCGGACTTTCCATCGTGCAGGAGTACATTGCAGCCCATGGGGGCCGCATCGCCCTGCTGCCGGACGGCCCCGGTGCACGCTTTCGCATCGAACTGCCGCGCACGACCTGACCCCGGACACCCCCTTCAACACCGCCCCGCGCTTTTTCGACCCATGTTCCTTTCGTTCGTCCGCAGATCCACCTTCGCCGGGGCCATGGCCGTGCCATGCGCCCTGTTGCTGGCAGCCTGCGCCTCCCAGCCCAAGCCACCGGCCGAAGCCGACGCGCTGCCGCCGCCCGTGGCCGCGCCGCGCGTGGTGCCGGTCGAGGCCGAGCCCCGCGCGCCGGCCACGCAGCCGGCGTCGCTCTTCACGCAGCTCACGCAGGGGCCCCTCGCGACCATGCTGGCCTACGCCGACAAGGTGCGCCCGCTGGGCGGCGCCGACCTGAGCGCCGAAATTGCGCGCGTCAGCGAACAGGGCGAGACGCCCGCGGCGCAGATGCAGCTCGCGCTCCTGCTCGCGCAGACCCGCGTGCCGGCCGACCTGGCGCGCGCGCTGGGCCTGCTGCAGCGCGTGATCGCCAACCCCGCGCCCGAGGCACAGCCGCTGCATCCGCTCGCACGGGCGCTGGCCGCACGCTATGTCGAGCAGCGCCGCGTCGAGGACGACCGCGACAAGCAGGTGCAGCAGCTGCGCGACAGCCAGCGCCGCATCGACCAGCTCAACGACCGCATCGAGGCGCTGCGCGCCATCGAGCGCAGCTTCGCCCGGCCGAACACGCCGGCCCCCACGCCATCCAACGGAAGCCGAACGAATCCATGAGTACCACTGGTGCCCGCCTCCTCGTGGTCGATGACGACCCGGACATGCTGCGGCTGCTCTCGATGCGGCTGGTGTCGGCGGGCTACCAGGTCACGGCCGTCACTTCGGCCGAGACCGCGCTCACGCAGCTCGAGATCGAGCACCCGCAGCTGGTGCTCAGCGACGTGCGCCTGCCCGGGCGCGACGGCCTGCAGCTGTTCGACGAGATCCGCAAGCGCCACCCGACGCTGCCGGTGATCCTGCTGACCGCGCACGGCACCATTCCCGACGCGGTCGAAGCCACGGCGCGCGGCGTGTTCACCTACCTCACCAAGCCCTACGACGCGCGCGAGCTGCTCGAGAAGATCGCGCAGGCATTGGCGCTCGGCGCGCCGACCACCACGCCGAGCAAGACCGGCGACGACAGCTGGCGCTCGGAAATCGTGAGCCGCAGCAACCGCATGGCCGAGCTGCTGGCCGAGGCGCGCATGGTCGCCAAGTCGGACGCGTCCGTGCTGCTGCGCGGCGACTCCGGCGCCGGCAAGGAACTGCTGGCGCGCGCCATCCACAAGGCCAGCGCGCGCGCCGACAAGCCCTTCGTGGCGGTCAATTGCGGCGCCATTCCCGAGGCGCTGCTCGAATCCGAGCTGTTCGGCCACATGAAGGGCGCCTTCACCGACGCCCACGCCAACCACAAGGGCCTGTTCCAGCAGGCCGACGGCGGCACGCTGCTGCTCGACGAAATCGGGGACATGCCGCCCGCGCTGCAAGTCAAGCTGCTGCGCGTGCTGCAGGAGCGCGCGGTGCGCCCGCTGGGCGCGAGCCAGTCGATCGAGGTCGACGTGCGCATCGTCTCGGCCACCCACCGCGACCTGGACGCCGCGATGGAAGCCGGCCAGTTCCGCGAAGACCTCTATTACCGCCTGAACGTGGTGACGCTCACGCTGCCGCCGCTGTCGGCGCGGCGCGAGGACATTCCGCTGCTGGCCAACCACTTCCTGCAGAAGCTGTCGACCAAGTACGGCAAGCGGCTGTCGGGCTTCGCGCCCGAGGCGCTGAAGGCGCTCACCACCGCCGCGTGGCCGGGCAACGTGCGCCAGCTCTACAACGTGGTGGAGCAGGTCTGCGCGCTGTCGGGCTCGCCGCTGATCCCGCTGGCGCTGGTGCAGCGCGCGCTGCGCGTGCCCAGCGTGGAGGTGCTCACCTACGCCGAGGCCAAGCAGCGTTTCGAGCGCGACTACCTCGTCGGCCTGCTCAAGCTGACCGACGGCAACGTGGCCGACGCCGCCCGCCTGGCCGACCGCAACCGCACCGAGTTCTACCGCCTGCTGCAGAAGCACGAGCTCACGCCGGGCAACTTCAAGGCCGACGTTGTCGCTCCCGGTGGCGACCCTGTCGCCGAGTAGCGACAGGCCTAAGTCGTTGATTTGAAAGGCTGTTTCCCGAGGACCTCCCCGGCTTGTCGGGATTCGGCGACAAAAACGGGGGGTTCGGGGGCCCGGCGGGCCCCTCCCCCACGGAAAACGGTTCCGAGTCACGCCAAGTCGTTGATTTGAAAGCGTTTTTCCAGGCTGGCACAGGGTTTGCCCCTGTACTGGCATGACAGCACTTACCAGCCCATCTTTCGCACTGCGTCCGCAGCGCGACGGCCTGCGTCAAAAGCAGTTTTCCTCCTCGCGGCCCCGTGCCGCGGGCCATTCGCTGACCGCGCTCTCCGGCGTCGGCGGCGCCGCCACGGACTGCGTCTTCAAGCGCCTTCCGGCCATTGGCGACACCCCCCTGGACAAGCAACGTTGGTGAATGAAACGATGAAGCCGAACGACTTCTCCCACCTCAACGTCCTCGCCGAATCCGATTTCGCGCACCGCAGCGCGCTGCGCGAAGAACGCCACCCCAACGCCGTCACCGCACCGCCGCTGAACCGCGGTTCCATGGCACCGCGCCCCTGGCGTGGTTTCTGGAACAGCCTGGGCACCGCCATGCTCGTGCGCCTGGGCGCCGGCCGCAACGCCGACAGTGCCCCCGCCGCCAAGCAGGCCGCCCCGGCCCCGCAGGCCTGGGAACGCGCCGCCGGCCAGCGCCGCCTCGCCTTCATGCTGCTCACGCTGCTGAGCACCGTGATCGCGTCGTCGCTGTTCGCCAGCGTGCAACCCGACTACGACAACGTCTGGCTCGAATACGGCCAGATCGGCCTGTACGGCCTGCTCTCGGGCTGGGTCGTCACCGGCTTCGTGACTGCGCTCATGGGCTTCTATGTCTCCGTGCGCGGTGACAAGCACGCCCTCTCGGCAAAACAGGTGGCCCACCACCCGATGAACCCCGAGGCCCGCACCGCGATCATCATGCCGATCTGCAACGAGGACGTGGCCACCGTGTTCGCCGGCCTGCGCGCCACCTGCGAATCGGTCGCCTCCACCGGCCACGCCAGGCAGTTCGACGTGTTCGTGCTGTCCGACAGCTACAACCCCGAGACCGCCGCCGCCGAGCGCGCCGCCTGGGAAGACCTGCGCGCCGCGCTGGCCGAAAGCCCGAACCAGCCGCAGGTCGAGGTGTACTACCGCCTGCGCACCCGCCGCACGCACCGCAAGGCCGGCAACGTCGCCGACTTCTGCCGCCGCTGGGGCAAGGACTACCGCTACATGGTCGTGCTCGACGCCGACTCGGTGATGAGCGGCGACTGCCTGGCCTCGATGGTCAAGCTGATGGAAGCCAACCCCACCGCCGGCATCATCCAGACCGCGACGCAGGCCATCGGCCACGTCACGCTGCACGCCCGCGCCCAGCAGTTCGCTTCGCGCGTGACGGGTCGCCTGTTCACGCTGGGCATGCAGTTCTGGCAGCTCGGCGAGTCGCACTACTGGGGCCACAACGCGATCATCCGCGTCGAAGCCTTCATGAAGCACTGCGCGCTGGCCCCGATCAAGGGCACCGGCGGCATGTCGGGCGGCATCATGTCGCACGACTTCGTCGAAGCCGCGCTGATGCGCCGTGCCGGTTACCACGTGTGGCTGGTGTCCGACCTGGTCGGCAGCTACGAACAGCAACCGCCGGACCTGCTGGCCGAGCTGCAACGCGACCGCCGCTGGTGCCAGGGCAACCTGCAGAACGCCCGCCTGATGGCCGAGCCCGGCATCCACCCGGTGCACCGCGCGATGTTCGTGACCGGCACCATGGCGTACGTCTCGGCCCCGCTGTGGCTCGCGTTCCTGACGCTGGGCACCGCCCTGTGGCTGAGCGGCTCGAGCCTCGTGTCGAGCTGGAACGTGCTGCCTGCCGAACTGGCCGGCCTGTGGGTCTGGACCCTGTGCCTGCTGTTCCTGCCGCGCGTGCTGGGCATCGCCGCCGTGCTGATGCGCGGCGAGCAACGCCAGTACGGCGGTGTGTGGGGCCTGGTGAAGAGCTCGGTGCTCGAAGCCGGCCTGGCCATCGTGCAAGCCCCGGTGCGCATGCTGGCCCACTCGCTGTTCGTGCTGGTCGCCCTCACCGGCATCAAGCTCGACTGGAAGTCGCCCCCGCGTGAAGCCGCTGCCGTGCCGTGGAAGGTCGCTGCCTCGCAGCTGGCCCCCATGACGCTGGTGATCGCCATGCTGGCCGTCGGCGTCGCCATGATCGACCCGAGCGCGCTGATCTGGCTCATGCCCGTCGGCCTGCCGCTGCTGCTGGCGATTCCGCTGACCGTGCTGACCAGCCAGATCGCGCTGGGCACCACGCTGCGCGACCGCGGCTTCCTGCTGATTCCCGAGGAATCGCGCTCGCCCGCCGTGCTGCGCCGCGCCTGGATGCATGCACTGCGCCTGGCGCGCCCGGCGGCACTGGCCACGGCCTGATGCGCTGAAGACACAGCCCTCCAAAAAGCCGGCCTCAGGGTCGGCTTTTTTCATGGCGCACGGCCTTATCTAGCTGATGCAAAAATCCAATTAAATCAACAGCTTAAAGGATCTGGCAATGTTGATTCGACGCAACGTGGAGAGGCTTAAGCCATCCGCGTTGGTCTGCTGCTGGCTTGCTCGAAGCGCCCTCGTAGGCGTCGCTAATTCAAGCCTGACGCTTGGCATAAGGTTCGATCCCCATCCCGACTAAATTAGCTGAACATTGATCCACGTTTTTCATTTCAATTGATCCATCCAATGCCTTCATTCGTGGGGCGAAAAGCTCGAATGCAGGGTCAAGCGATCATGAAAAATTGGACACTTTTTGGCTCAAAATTGGATGAAAAACACGCCCCGTGTTGATTGCCGCCGAAAATTGACCCAGCTAACGCAGTAATTTCCGTCTAAGACTGACCCACGTAAAACCCTACCCTGCTCATTTTTAAAGCAGGGGATCCTAGGAGTGATAGACGTGGCGACATTGAGTGTCATCAGACGCTGGGCCCTGCGTGAGCAGATGTCCATTCGCGAGATTGCAAGGCGTACAGGCCTGTCTCGCAACACCGTAAAGAAGTACCTGCGAGCCGGCGATGAAGAGCCGCGCTACGCCAAGCGGGCGAGTTCAAGCAAGCTCGATCCCTATGCCGAGAAGCTCGCGACCTGGCTCGCGATCGAGGCAACCAAATCGCGCAAACAGCGGCGCAATCTGCGGCAGATCCACACAGACTTGGTCGCGTTAGGCTTCGAAGGCTCCTACGGCCGCGTGGCAGCCTTCTGCCGGAAATGGCAGGCCGCTCGGCAGGAGGCGCAACGTATTGCAGGCCGCGGCACGTTCGTGCCGCTGGTTTTTGGTCCCGGCGAGGCATTCCAGTTCGACTGGAGCGAGGATTGGGCCGTGATCGCAGGCGAGCGCACCAAGCTGCAGGTCGCGCATTTGAAGCTCAGCCACAGCCGAGCATTCACCGTGCGTGCCTACCTTCTGCAGACCCACGAAATGCTGTTCGACGCTCACAACCATGCCTTCCGCGTGCTGGGCGGCGTGCCCAAGCGTGGGATCTACGACAACATGAAGACGGCTGTGGACAAGGTCCGAACCGGCAAGGATCGGGACGTCAACGTCCGATTTAGTGCGATGGTGAGCCACTACCTCTTTGAGGCCGAGTTCTGCAACCCGGCGTCAGGCTGGGAGAAGGGCCAGATCGAAAAGAATGTGCGTGATGCCCGTCATCGCCTCTGGCAGCCCGTTCCTGCATTCCCGACACTGGCCGAGCTCAACGATTGGCTCGAGGTCCGGTGCAAGGCGCTGTGGAAGGAGATTGCCCACGGCCAATTGCCGGGCACTGTCGCTGATATCTGGGCTCAGGAAAAACCCTTCCTGATGCCTCCGCCGCCTGCGTTTGACGGCTTCGTGGAGCACACCAAACGTGTATCCCCGACCTGCTTGATTACCTTCGACCGGACGCGCTACAGCGTCCCCGCATCGTTTGCCAATCGGCCGGTCAGCCTGCGGGTGTACGCCGACCGATTGGTGGTGGCAGCCGAAGGCCAGGTGATATGCGAGCACAACAGGATCGTCGATCGACGGCACGACGTGACTGGCCAGACCATCTACGACTGGCGCCACTACCTGGCCGTCCTGCAGAGGAAACCCGGTGCACTCAGAAACGGCGCACCGTTTGCAGAGCTACCGACGCCGTTCAAACGACTGCAGGTGATGCTGCTGAAGAAGCCCGGGGGTGATCGAGAGATGGTGGAAGTTCTGGCGCTAGTGCTGCATCACGACGAGCACATGGTCCTGGCCGCGGTTGAGGCAGCATTGGAGGCTGGCGTGGGGACCAAGACGCACGTCCTGAACATCCTGCATCGCCTGGTCGACGGAAAGTCTGCTGTTCCTGACGTGGTTGCACCACAAGCGCTCAAGCTCTCCACGGAGCCGCAAGCGAACGTACTGCGCTACGACTCACTGCGGGTAGCGCAACCTGACAAGGGGGCGCGCCATGGCACCTGATTCGACCACGATCGCGATCGTCAGCCTCTTGAAGAGGCTCAAGATGCACGGCATGGCCCACGCGGTGTCGGAGCTTGGCGACCAGGGCGTCCCGGCCTTCGAAGCGGCCCAGCCGATCCTATCGAAGCTGCTCAAGGCTGAAACGGCAGAACGTGAAGTACGTTCACTGGCCTACCAGATGAAGCTGGCCAAGTTCCCTGCGTATCGGGATCTGGTTGGATTCGACTTTGGGCACAGCGAAGTGAACGAAGCCACGGTGCGGCAACTGCACAGATGCGAATTCCTCGATCAGGCCCACAACGTAGTTCTCGTTGGTGGACCTGGAACAGGAAAGACTCACTTGGCCACCGCTATCGGGGTGCAGGCCATCGAACACCACCGTCACCGGGTCCGGTTCCTCTCGACCATTGAACTGGTCAACGCTCTGGAAGTGGAGAAATCCAACGGGCATACAGGTCAGATTGCCAACAAGCTCCTGCATGTGGACCTGGTGATCCTGGATGAACTAGGTTACCTACCCTTCAGCGAGTCTGGAGGTGCGCTCCTGTTCCACCTGCTCTCCAAGCTCTACGAGAGAACCAGCGTCGTGATTACCACCAACCTGAGCTTCGGGGAGTGGGCCAGCGTCTTCGGTGATGCGAAGATGACGACTGCATTGCTGGATCGCTTGACGCACCGATGCCACATCCTGGAGACCGGAAACGACAGCTTCCGGTTCAAAACCAGTTCCGCAAAGCCTCAACCTAAAAAGGAGAACACCAAGCACTTATCCACACCGTGAAGCCTTCAGGCTCACAAAGCGGGTGGGTCAGTATTCGACGGAAATCTAGGGTCAGAGATTGGCGGAATCCAACAAATGGTCGATCACGATGGTGGCGCGGCTACTGGCAAGGTCATCACCGGCCAAGTGAATTGATATTTGATCAGCGCGCGCATCCAAATCCTAAGACTGATCGAGGATGAGGGACCAGCTGCCTGTTGTACTCCCTGTTGCCCCGAGGTGATGCCGCTGAACTCGGCCTTCATTGCATAGCACCTTGAGCCGAGTGCGAACCCGGATGTTCATCGCTGCCGTTCCATACTGCTCTAGATCGACTCCGATTTCGCTGGCCAGGAATTGTGCAATCTCTTCAGTGTGAACCGCTCTTCCGTTTGCTTCTCTTAGGCAGCGAATGATCACCTTGGTCATTTGCCCATGAGGCACAAGTCGCTTGCTCCTCGGCTGAACGCCCACGATACCCGCCGCATCAACTTTCACTTCGTGAAAGGGGATCACGGCATCGATCGCTGCAAGCTCCCTCTCGACTACCTCCACTTGCTGCGTGAGTTTGCTTTGATGTTTCAGGAGCTGGTCTAGGCGTCCCTGATGAACTGCGCGCGTCCTGATCAACCACGCCATCGAGGAAGGGGTACGACGAAGGTTCGTATAGTCGCGATTTTTTGGCATCCCTCAAGGGTTTCACTTTCCCTGAGAGAGGTCTTGTGCAACAGCTAGATCAGGCCGATGGCGCATCGCTAGAATCGCGCCTTCGTTTTTTCATCCACCCACGGATCCCTTCGATCCCCTGGAGCGCCAAGTGCCCCGATTCGCCGTCATCACCCTCTGACGCCGACAACACCACTCGCTGGTCATGTCGGGCGCCAAGCTGCGTTCCCACACTGAACAGGCACGGCCCGCTGCGGCCGCCGAGTCGATCCCTCTTCCAGCTTCGCTCCCGCACGTTGTCGGTCTTTCCTGATTTGCATCTGGAGAACCAACGTGTTTCCCCCTTCTTCCCTTTCTCTTTCGTCGATCCCGCTGCTCAAGTACCCACGTACGGCGCACCTGGAAGGCTCGCGGCTGCAGGCCGGCGATACCGACGACGGCCAGACGCCGTTGTCCGCGCTGCACGGCCAGCATGTGGTCATCGAGGAAAAACTCGATGGCGCGAATGCCGCCGTGTCGTTCACCTCGGCAGGCGAATTGCTGCTGCAATCGCGCGGCCATTACCTCGCAGGCGGCGCCGGCGAGCGGCAGTTCAACCTGTTCAAGCACTGGGCCGCCGCCCATGAAGCGGCGCTGCTCGAACGGCTCGAAGACCGCTACGTGATGTACGGCGAGTGGTGCTTTGCCAAGCACAGCTGCTGGTACGACCGGCTGCCGGCCTTCTTCCTGGAGTTCGACCTCTACGACCGGCAGGCGCAGTGCTTCCTGTCGACCGCCGCGCGGCATGCGCTGCTGGCCGAGGGGCCGGTGCTGTCGGTGCCTGTGCTGTACGAGGGCGAGATGCCGCGCAGCGCGAAGGCATTGCGCGCGCTGGTGCAGCCGTCGCTGGCGCGCAGTGCCGACTGGAAACCGGCCTTCGAGCATGCGGTGGCGCACGAAGGCCAGCCGCTCGACCTCGTGCGCCAGCAGACCGACCTGTCCGACCTCGCCGAGGGCCTGTACCTCAAGACCGAATCCGGCAAGCAGGTGACGGGCCGCTACAAGTGGGTGCGACCGGACTTCGTCCAGACCATCCTCGACTCGGGCTCGCACCACAGCCGCCGGCCGGTGCTGCCCAACCAGCTGGCGCCGGGCGTGGACCTCTACGCGCCGACACCGCAAGTGAACTGGCACGACCTGGGGCTGCGCACGCTGCGCGATCCGGCCGAACTGGCAACCAACGCAAGGAGGCCACGATGACTTACGACGATCTGCGGGCACTGGTCCCCGCGCCCGCCCAAGGCTGCGACTGGGCCCGATGCTGCGACCTGCTGCCGGCCCTGCTGCGCCTCGAAGAGACGCCGCAGGACCCGTACTACCACGCCGAAGGCAACGTCGGCCTCCACACGCGCATGGTGCTCGACGCGCTCCTGGCCGACGCGCACTACCAGCGCGCCGACGCCGACGGCCGCTTCGTGCTGTTCATGGCCTGCCTGCTGCACGACATCGCCAAGCCCGACACCACCGTGATCGACGAGGCCAGCGGCCGCATCGGCCAGCCCGGCCATTCGCGCCGGGGCTCGGTCGACGTGCGCGTGCTGATGTGGAAGGCCCGCGTGCCCTTCGCGTTGCGCGAGGCCGTGTGCCGGATCATCGCCGTGCACCAGGTGCCGTTCCACGCCTTCGCCTCGCGCAAGGGCGTACGGCCCGAGTGGCTGGTGCACAAGCTTTCGTGGGAGCTGAGCCTGCCCGACCTGTGCTGCGTGGCGCGCTGCGACATGCGGGGGCGCCACTACGAAAAGCGCGCCGACAGCCTGGCCGACATCGCGCTCTTCGAGCAGCTGACACAGGAAGAAGGCTGCTGGGAAGGTCCGCGCCAGATGGCCGACGCGCACACGCGCCTGGCCTACTTCCGCGGCGCCGACACCAGCCCCGACTACCCGCTGTTCCAGACGGCAGGCTCGCAGGTCACGGTGATGTGCGGCCTGCCCGCGAGCGGCAAGAACCACTGGGTGGCGCAGCACCGCAAGGGCTGGCCGGTGGTTTCCTTCGACGACGCGCGCGCCGAGCTGGGCCTCAAGCACGGCGAGAACGATGGGCTCGCCGCGCACCACGCGGTCGACCAGGCGAAGGCGCTGCTGCGCAAGCAGGAGCATTTCGTCTGGAACGCCACGCACCTGAGCCAGCAGATGCGCACCAAGACGCTGGACCTGCTCTGGGCGTACCACGCGCAGACCGAGCTCGTGTACCTGGAGGTGCCGCATGCCGAGCTGATGCGCCGCAACCGCGCGCGCGACACGACGCTGTCGAACGCAGGCATCGAGCGGATGCTGCATCGCTGGGAGCTGCCCGCGCCCGTCGAAGCGCATGCCACGGTCTACGACGTGCAGACCTGAAAACGACGAAGCCCGCCGGGGCATCCCCCGGCGAGCTTCTGTCCATGTGTCTATATATATGTGTGTGCGGCTCAGAACGGCAGCTTCGGCCCGCCGGCCCCGCCCATCCCGCCCATGCCCTTCATGCCGCCCATCTTCTTCATCATCTTCATGAGGCCGCCGCCCTTCATCTTCTTCATCATCCCCTGCATCTGCTCGAACTCGTTGAGCAGGCGGTTCACTTCCTGAACCTGCACACCCGCGCCGGCCGCGATGCGGCGCTTGCGCGTGGCCTTGAGCAGCTCGGGCTTGCGGCGCTCCAGCGGTGTCATGCTCTGGATGATCCCTTCCTTGCGGCGGATGTCGCGCTCGGCGCGGGTCATGTCGGCCTCGGTGGCCTTGGCGGCCATCTGCTGGGGCAGCTTGTCCATCAGGCTGGAGAGGCCGCCCATCTGCTTCATCTGCTGCAGCTGGCCGAGAAAGTCGTTGAGGTCGAAGCCCGCGCCGCTCTTGACCTTGGCCGCGAGCTTCTGTGCCGCTTCGACGTCGACGCCGGCCGTGACCTGCTCGACCAGCGCGACGATGTCGCCCATGCCCAGGATGCGGCCCGCGTGGCGCTCGGCATCGAACACCTCGAGGCCGTCGATCTTCTCGCTCACACCGGCGAACTTGATCGGCACGCCCGTCACTTGGCGCACCGACAGCGCTGCACCGCCGCGCGAATCGCCGTCGGTCTTGGTCAGGATGATGCCGGTGAGGGGCAGCGCTTCCTTGAAGGCCTTGGCGGTGTTGATCGCATCCTGGCCCTGCATGGCATCGACCACGAACAGGGTTTCGACCGGGTTCAGCTCGGCGTGCAGCTGCTTGATTTCGGTCATCAGCACTTCGTCGATCGCGAGGCGGCCGGCCGTGTCGACCAGCAGCACGTCGAAGTAGTGACGCTTGGCGTGGTCGAGCGCGGCGCGCGCGATGTCCAGCGGCTTCTGGTCGGGCGTGCTCGGGAACCACTCGGCGCCGGCCTGCTTGGTCACCGTCTTGAGCTGCTCGATGGCGGCCGGCCGGTACACGTCGCCCGACACCGTGAGCACCTTCTTCTTGCGCTTCTCGATCAGGTGCTTGGCCAGCTTGGCGGTGGTGGTGGTCTTGCCGGCGCCCTGCAGGCCGGCCATGAGGATCACCGCGGGCGGCTGGGCCGCGAGGTTGATGTCGGACACGCCCTCGCCCATGGTGGCGGCGAGTTCGCGGTTGACGATGCCGACCAGCGCCTGGCCCGGCTTGAGCGAGCCCAGCACTTCCTGGCCGAGCGCCTTTTCTTTCACGCGGGCGACGAAGTCGCGCACCACGGGCAGCGCCACATCGGCCTCCAGCAGCGCCATGCGCACCTCGCGCAGCATGTCCTGCACGTTGCTTTCGGTGATGCGCGCCTGGCCGCTCATCGTCTTGACGAGGCGGGAGAACTTTTCGGTGAGGGCGGTGGCCATGAAGGAAATACCTTGTTGTCCGCGGCAGCGGACCGATGGAAAGTCGTGAAAACCTGGAAGCGGTACGTGGGCCCGCTCTCTCGCGGGGGTGGCCCCCGGCGGGGGTGGGCGAAGCGACGCGACGTGCGCGAAGCCGGGGGGCGAGCCTATACACTCCAGCGATGATTTTAGCGATCCCCTCCCCACTCGGCGTGGCGCTGGGCATCGCCACCGCGGCAGCCTACGGTTTTGCCGCTGCCGCCGGTGCGCGGCTCAGCCGCCAGACCACCCAATGGGCGCTCGGCATCGCATGGCTGCTGCACGCTGCGGTGCTCGGCCACGGGCTGATCGGCGGCGACCCTCGCTTCGGTTTCGCGCCGGCGCTGTCGGTCACGGCGTGGCTGGTGCTCACGGTCTACGCGGTCGAAAGCCGCCTGTACCCGCAACTGAAGGCACGCCGTGCGCTGGCCTGGCTGGGCGCGGCCGCGGTGCTGCTGGCACTGCTGTTCCCCGGCACGCCGCTGCATGTCAGCGCCTCGCCCTGGCTGCCGCTGCACCTGGCGCTGGGCATCGCCTCGTACGGTCTGTTCGGCGCCGCCGTGGTGCACGCCTGGCTGATCACGCGGGCCGAAAAGCAGATCCGCCTGGCCAGTGCCGATGCGCAGGCCGGCGTGCCGCTGCTCACATTGGAACGGCTCACCTTCCGCTTCGTCACGGCGGGCTTCGTGCTGCTCTCGGCCACGCTGCTGGCCGGCCTGCTGTTCAGCGAGCAGCTCTACGGCGCCGCCGGCCGCGCCTGGAAGTGGGACCACAAGACCATCTTCTCGGTGCTCGCCTGGCTCAGCTTCGCCGTGCTGTTGACCGGGCGTGCCCGCTTCGGCTGGCGCGGACGCACCGCGCGGCGCGTGCTGTACGCGGGCGCGGCGCTGCTGCTGCTGGCCTACGTGGGTTCTCGCTTCGTGCTCGAAGTCGTGCTGACGCGCCTGCCCGCATGAAGTACCTGCTCGTCCTCGCGGTGGTGTGGGTCGCGATCTGGCTCTGGCGCCAGAACCGGCGCGAAGAGATGCGCGACGCGCAACAGGAACGCGCCAGAAAGGCCCAACAGCGCACACCGGCCGTCGGCCCGCCGCAGGCGATGGTGCGCTGCGCCCACTGCGGACTGCACCTGCCCGCGGCCGACGCGCTCCCCGGGCCGGACGGCGCGGTGTACTGCAGCGCCACGCACCGTCAGGCCGGCACCGCCTCATGAGTTCGTTGCGCCGGTCGCGCGGCGAGCCGGCCACCGACTGGGACGTGCTCGACCTGGGCGCCGGCGACAGCACGGCACTGCTGCGGCTGTGGCGCGGCTTCATGGCGGCGCGCTGTTTCGTGGCGCTGGTGCTGGTGCTGCTGCAGGGCGTGGCCTTCGCCATCGGGCAGACGGTGCAGCCGCTGCCGATCGTGCTGTCGGGCGGCTACCTCGTGCTGGCCTGGCTGGAGATGCGCTATGCGCACTTCGCGCCACCGATCCGCGGCTTCTCGACCCTCTGGCTGCTGACCATCGGGGTCGACCTGGGCATCTTCAGCGCCTTGCAGGTGCTGCAGGGCGGCAGCGTCAACTACACGCCGCTGTTCGCGCTGCCGGTGCTGATGAGCGCGGTGCTCGGCACGCTGCTGGTCGGCCTGGGCACCACGGCCACCGTGACATTGCTGCTGCTGGCCGACGCCGGCTGGCACTGGCTGCAGCAACCCGGCGATCCTTCGGCGCGCTTCGTGCAGGCCGCCCTCACCGGCACCGGCCTGTTCGTGGTGGCGCTGCTCGCGCACGAGCTGGCGCGCCGGCTGGCACGCGAAGAGGCGGTGGCGCAGCGCAGCCGCACCCATGCGCAGATGCAGGCACAGGTCAACGACCTGGTGATCGAAACGCTCACCGAAGGCGTGCTGGTGATCGACGCCGAGGGCCTGGTGCACACCGCCAACCCGGCGGCCGACGCGATCCTCGGCCAGGGCCTGGCGCAGTTGCCAATGCCGTTCCCGCTGCACACCCAGCCGGCCTGGCATGCGCTGGCCGCGCTCGCGCGCCAGACCTTCGCGCGGCGCGCGCCGCAGACCGAAGAGATCCCGGTGGCGCAGGCGCGCGGCGCGGCGCGCGAGGTGCGCGTGCGCACCCGGCTCACGCCCACCGACGACCGCCGCACCGACAGCCTGTGCGTGATGTTCCTGCAGGACCTGCGCGAGCTCGAAGCCCGCATCCGCACCGAAAAGCTCGCCGCGATGGGCCGCATGTCGGCCGCGGTGGCGCATGAAATCCGCAACCCGCTGGCCGCCATCGCGCAGGCCAGCGCGCTGCTCAGCGAAGACCTGACCGACCCGGCGCACCGCAAGCTGACCGACATGGTCCAGCACAACGCGCAGCGCCTGGCGCGCATCGTGGACGACGTGCTCGACGTCTCGCGCGCGCGCCAGCAGCGCGTGCTCTCGCTGGGCGAACAGCTGGTGCTCGACCCGGCCGCGCAGATCCTGGCCGAGGAGTGGGTGCGCCAGACGCAGCGCAAGGGCGTGCGCGTGGCGCTCGACGCGCCGGGCAGCGAAGTGCGTTTCGAGGCCGAGCACCTGCGCCGGCTGCTGGTGAACCTGCTGGACAACGCGGCGCGCTACGCGAGCCAGCGCGAGGGCGCGATCCAGGTCATCACCACCTTGCAGCGGGCCGGCGTGCAGCGCGCCGCGTTGCTGGTGTGGAGCGACGGCGCACCGCTGGAGCCCGCGGTGCAGCGCCACCTGTTCGAACCCTTCTTCTCGTCCGAGAGCCGCTCCAGCGGCCTGGGCCTGTTCCTGTGCCGCGAGCTGTGCCGGCGCCACGGCGCCACCATCGGCTACGAACGGCGCGCGCTGGTGCCGGGCGGGCCCGAGGGCAATGAATTCTTCGTCAGCTTCGCACCGAGCGAAAACCGGCTGACACAATAGCGGCCGTGAGCTCCCTCCCGCCTTCCGCCGCCGCCCCGCGCCCCGCGCAGATCCTCGTCATCGACGACGAACCCGACCTGCGCACGCTCTACGAACTCACGCTGCTGCGCGAAGGCTACCGGGTGGAAGCCGCGGGCAGCGTGTCCGAAGCCTGGCAGCATCTGGAGGCCGGCCGCTTCGACGCCGTGATCACCGACATGCGGCTGCCCGACGGCGAAGGCATGGAGATCATCCACCGCATCCAGAAAGACCAGCGCAGCGAGCGCTGCGTGGTCATGACCGCCTACGGCTCGGCCGAGAACGCGGTCGAGGCACTGAAGGCCGGCGCCTTCGACTACCTCACGAAGCCGGTCGACCTGAAGCAGTTCCGCGCCGTGGTGGCGTCGGCCGTGCAGGCCAACCGCGCCGCGGTGGTCGTGCCGCAGAAGCCGGCGCCGCAGGCCGCCGGCCACGGCGGCGAACGCCCCGATGCGCTGTCCGTGACGCGCAGCGGCGCCACCGCGCTCGACCGGCTGGTCGGCGACTCCGACCCGATGCGCCTCGTCAAGTCGCGCATCGCCAAGGTGGCGCGCGGCATGGCACCGGTGCTGGTGCGCGGCGAGTCGGGCACCGGCAAGGAGCTGGTCGCGCGCGCCGTGCACGGCTGCAGCCAGCGCAGCGAAGGCCCCTTCGTCGCGGTGAACTGCGGCGCGATCCCCGAGAACCTGCTCGAGGCCGAGTTCTTCGGCGCCAAGAAGGGCTCGTACACGGGCTCGTCGCAAGACCGCGACGGCTACTTCCAGGCCGCGCGCGACGGCACGCTGTTCCTCGACGAAATCGGCGACCTGCCGCTGGCCATGCAGTCGAAGCTGCTGCGCGCCATCCAGGAGCGCAGCGTGCGCGCCATCGGCTCGACGCAGGAAGACGCGGTCGACGTGCGCATCGTGAGCGCCACCCATAAAGACCTGCACGCCGAGGTGCTGGCCGGCCGCTTCCGGCAGGACCTGTTCTACCGCCTCAACGTGATCGAGATCGCCGTGCCCGCGCTGCGCGAGCGCCGCGAAGACCTGCCCGCGCTGTGCACCGCGCTGCTCGCGCGCATCGCGCAAGACGGCGGCCTGCCCGTGCCGCGCCTGTCCGACGCGTTGCTGCTGCGCCTGGCCCAGCACCCGCTCGATGGCAACGTGCGCGAGCTCGAGAACCTGCTGCACCGCGCCGTGGCGCTGAACGACGGCGACGAGCTGCACATCGACCTGATGGGCGCGATGACGCCGATGCCGGCCGCGCCGCGCGGCGAATCCGCTGAAGCGCCAGCCGCCGTTGCGGTGGCTCCCGTCGCCGCGCCCGCCGTCGAGCCAAAACCCGCGCCGCCGCCGCTGCCCTCCGACCTGCAAGCCTGGCTCGACCAGCAGGAGCGCGAGATCCTCGTGCGCGCGCTGCACGAAAGCGGCTTCAACCGCACGGCCGCCGCCGCGCGGCTGGGCATGAGCCTGCGCCAGATCCGCTACCGCATCGCGCGCCTGGGCATCTCCACGCCCAACGGCGACGACGGCGCCACCTCGCATGCCGACGACTGACGACCCCGTCACCCCACAGGCCGGCGACGACGGACTCTGGCGCGCCGGCTGGTACCGCTTCGCCAAGGCCCTGCCCTCGCCCAACTTCGGCCCGCGCCCCGTCGGCGCGCAGACCGACCTGATCGTGCTGCACTCCATCAGCCTGCCACCGGGCGAATACGGCGGCGACGCCGTGCAGCAACTCTTCACCAACCGGCTCGACTGGGACGCGCACCCGTACTTCCAGTCGATCCGCGGGCTCGAGGTGTCCTCGCATTTCTATGTGCGGCGCAACGGCGAGCTCTGGCAGTTCGTGAGCTGCGAGGACCGCGCCTGGCACGCCGGCGTGTCGTCGTGGCGCGGGCGCAGCAACTGCAACGACGACTCGGTCGGCATCGAGCTCGAAGGCCTCGAGGGCGAGCGCTTCGAAGAGGCGCAGTACGAGACGCTGGCCAGCCTGTGCGCCGCGCTCGCGCAGCACTACGCGGTGGCCCACATCGCCGGTCACGAGCACATCGCGCCCGGCCGCAAGCAGGACCCCGGCGCCGGTTTCGACTGGCGCCTGCTGCGCGAACAGCTCGGCTGGAATCCACAGATGTTTCCCGAGCAGGTGGTGGCGCGCTAATTTTTTCAATCGCGCGGCGCCTCGTGATGCGGCGCTCTCGCGGCGCAGCAATTTGATCGGCGCAAGCGCGCAGCGCAGCAACCATGCGGCCTGCAGGCCCAAATCGCCTTGCAAGCCGCGCCAGACGTGGGTTGCGCCACCATGGGCCAGTATTCACGCGGCATCGCTGGCGATGTGCTGAGTCCGATGCAATTTCTGTAGGGGTTGCATCCAGAGGCAAACACTACATCTAGTGGTTGTAGCCCTCCCAGACCCTAGATATAGTGTCCTCCCGTTCGGCAACAACGCCGACGCAAGGCCCGCGAGGCCTTGCCATCCAACAAGAATTGCACAACCGAGAGGAAGCGAATGCAAACTGCACTGAACACCCCGTCGACCCCCCGCGCCGTCCCCGCGACGCCGCAGCAGCAACAAGACACTGCGGGCTCGCCCACCGGTCAGAACCTCGCCCACTACCAGATCATTCGCCGCAACGGCGCCGTCGTTCCCTTCGAACCGAACAAGATCGCCATCGCCATGATGAAGGCCTTCCTGGCCGTGCATGGCACCCAGGGCGCGGCTTCGGCCAGCGTGCGCGAAACGGTCGACGTGCTCACGCAAGGCGTGATCCGCGCCATGGTGCGCTCGCGTCCGGGCGGCGGCACCTTCCACATCGAAGACGTGCAGGACCAGGTCGAGCTCGGCCTGATGCGCGGCGGCCACCATGAAATCGCACGCGCCTACGTGCTGTACCGCGAACGCCGCACCCAGGAGCGTTCGAAGCAAGGCGAGCAGGACGTGCCCGCCGCACCGGCGCTGCATGTGCTCGACAACGGCGAGCGCGTGGCGCTCGACCTGAACGAGCTCAAGGGCCTGATCGAGTCGGCCTGCCAGGGCCTGGGCGACAGCATCACCGCCGCCCCCATCGTCGCCGAGACGATGCGCAACCTGTACGACGGCGTGCCGCTGGACGAGGTCTACAAGGCCTCCATCCTCGCGGCCCGCACGCTGATCGAGAAGGACCCCGACTACACCTTCGCCACCGCGCGCCTGCTGCTGCACACGATCTTCAAGGAGATCATCGGCCGCGAAGTGATGCCGGTCGACCGTGCCACCGCCTACGCCGACTACTTCCCGCAATTCATCAAGAAGGGCGTGGACAACGAGCTGCTCGACGAAAAGCTGCTGCAGTACGACCTGCCCCGCCTGGGCGCCGCCCTGAAGGCCGAGCGCGACAACCAGTTCGACTACCTGGGCCTGCAGACCCTGTACGACCGCTACTTCCTGCACGTGCGCAAGTCGCGCATCGAGCTGCCGCAGGCGTTCTTCATGCGCGTGGCCATGGGCCTGTCGCTGAACGAAATCGACCGCGAAGCCCGCGCCATCGAGTTCTACGAAGTGCTGTCGTCGTTCGACTTCATGTCGAGCACGCCCACCCTGTTCAACGCCGGCACGCTGCGCTCGCAGCTGTCCAGCTGCTACCTGACCACCGTGCCCGACGACCTGGACGGCATCTACGAGTCGATCAAGGAAAACGCGCTGCTGTCGAAGTTCGCCGGCGGCCTGGGCAACGACTGGACCCGCGTTCGCGCGCTGGGCAGCCACATCAAGGGCACCAACGGCGAATCGCAAGGCGTCGTGCCGTTCCTGAAGGTGGTGAACGACACGGCCGTGGCCGTGAACCAGGGCGGCAAGCGCAAGGGCGCCGTCTGCACGTACCTGGAAACCTGGCACCTCGACATCGAGGAGTTCCTGGAGCTGCGCAAGAACACCGGCGACGACCGCCGCCGCACGCACGACATGAACACCGCCAACTGGATCCCCGACCTGTTCATGCGCCGCGTGATGGAAAAGGGCACCTGGACGCTGTTCTCGCCCTCCAACGTGCCTGACCTGCACGACCTGTTCGGCGCCGACTTCGAGAAGGCCTACGTCGCCTACGAAGAAAAGGCCGCCCGCGGCGAGATCAAGCCCGCGCGCACCATCCAGGCCTCGGACCTGTGGCGCAAGATGCTCACGATGCTGTTCGAGACCGGCCACCCCTGGATCACGTTCAAGGACGCCTGCAACGTGCGCTCGCCGCAGCAGCACGCCGGCGTGGTGCACTCGTCGAACCTGTGCACCGAGATCACGCTGAACACCAGCGACACCGAAACCGCGGTGTGCAACCTGGGTTCCGTGAACCTGCTGCAGCATCTGAAGAACGGCAAGGTCGACCAGGAGAAGCTCCAGAAGACGATCTCGACCGCAATGCGCATGCTCGACAACGTGATCGACATCAACTACTACGCCGTGAAGAAGGCGCGCGACTCGAACCTGCGCCACCGTCCGGTCGGACTGGGCCTCATGGGCTTCCAGGACGCGCTGTACGAACTGCGCATTCCCTACGCCTCGCAAGAAGCCGTGCAGTTCGCCGACGAGTCGATGGAAGCCATCTGCTACCACGCCTACTCGGCATCGGCCGACCTGGCGCGCGAACGCGGCAAGTACTCGAGCTACAAGGGCTCGCTGTGGGACAAGGGCATCCTGCCGATCGACACGCTCGACCTGCTCGAGAAGGCCCGCGGCGGCTACGTCGAAGTGGACCGCTCGTCCACGCTCGACTGGGACGCGCTGCGCCAGAAGATCAAGAGCCAGGGCATGCGCAATTCGAACTGCGTGGCCATCGCTCCGACCGCGACCATCTCGAACATCATCGGCGTCGACGCTTCGATCGAGCCCTGCTTCGGCAACCTGTCGGTCAAGTCGAACCTGTCGGGCGAGTTCACCGTGATCAACCACTACCTGGTGCGCGACCTGAAGCGCCTGGGCCTGTGGGACGACGTGATGGTCATGGACCTGAAGCACTTCGACGGTTCGCTGCGCCCCATCGACCGCGTGCCGCAGGACGTGAAGGCGCTCTACGCCACCGCGTTCGAAGTCGAGACGACGTGGCTGGTGGAAGCCGCCGCGCGTCGCCAGAAGTGGATCGACCAGGCACAGTCGCTGAACATCTACATGGCCGGCGCCTCGGGCAAGAAGCTCGACGACACCTACAAGCTCGCCTGGCTGCGCGGCCTGAAGACCACGTACTACCTGCGCACGCAGAGCGCCACGCACGCTGAAAAGTCGACGGTGCAATCGGGCCGTCTCAACGCGGTGTCGTCGGGCAACGACGCACCCTCGGGCATGAGCGCACTCGAAGCCGCCGCTGCTGCAGCGCAGGCACAGATGAGCGCGATGCCCGCCACCGACATCGCGTTCTGCGGTGTCGACGATCCGACCTGCGAAGCCTGCCAGTGATGTGCAAGTGAAGCGTCAACACACCAGACGCTTCGATCGATCAGCGAGGTGCTCGCACACGTAAAAAGCGCGCGACGTTCAATCAATCAAGGCATTGACTGACGTCGCGCGATGCATGCGAGCAACATAACAACCCCATAAATGGCGCACGATGTGAACGAGCACTTTGCAACTCACATCGTTGCTCCGATAATTGCGCATTGGATTTTTCTATGTTGACCTGGGACGAAGAAGTCAAGCCCTCCTTACCAAAGGATATGCAACAAGGATTGCAGCAGCACCACGCATCGACCAGCGGTTCTTCCGCAGGTCGCGCGGTCGCCGCTCCGACTTCGTCGCTTGCACAACCCGCCACTGCCACCGCACCGGTGGCCGCCGCTGCAGGCCAGCGCGTCAAGGCTTCCGACAAGCGGATCATCAACGGCCAGACCGACGTCAACCAGCTGGTGCCGTTCAAGTACAAGTGGGCCTGGGAAAAGTACCTCGCCACCTGCGCCAACCACTGGATGCCGCAGGAAGTGAACATGACGCGTGACATCGCGTTGTGGAAGGACCCGAACGGCCTGACCGAAGACGAGCGCCGCATCGTCAAGCGCAACCTCGGCTTCTTCGTGACTGCCGACTCGCTGGCCGCCAACAACATCGTGCTGGGCACCTACCGCCACATCACGGCCCCCGAGTGCCGCCAGTTCCTGCTGCGCCAGGCCTTCGAGGAAGCGATCCACACGCACGCGTACCAGTACATCGTCGAGTCGCTCGGCCTGGACGAGAGCGAGATCTTCAACGCCTATAACGAAGTGCAATCGATCCGCGAGAAGGACCAGTTCCTGCTCCCGTTCATCGACGCCATCAGCGACCCGCTCTTCAAGACCGGCACGCACGAGACCGACCAGACGCTGCTCAAGTCGCTCATCGTGTTCGCCTGCCTGATGGAAGGCCTCTTCTTCTACGTCGGCTTCACGCAGATCCTTGCGCTGGGCCGCCAGAACAAGATGACCGGCGCCGCCGAGCAGTACCAGTACATCCTGCGCGACGAGTCGATGCACTGCAATTTCGGCATCGACCTGATCAACCAGCTCAAGCTCGAGAATCCCGGCCTGTGGACCGCAGAGTTCAAGGCCGAGATCAAGGACCTCTTCATGAAGGCCGTCGAGCTCGAATACAAATACGCCGAAGACACCATGCCGCGCGGCGTGCTCGGCATGAACGCCTCCATGTTCAAGGGCTACCTGCGCTACATCGCCAACCGGCGCGCGCAGCAGATCGGCCTCGAAACGCTCTTCCCGAACGAGGAAAACCCGTTCCCCTGGATGAGCGAAATGATTGACCTGAAGAAAGAGCGCAACTTTTTCGAAACCCGCGTGATCGAGTACCAGTCGGGTGGTGCGCTCTCCTGGGATTGAATTTTTCGATACACAACAATTCATGAATTCAAGAATTGCCCTTGCCACCGATCGCGCCACAGAGCGCGGCATGGACGAGGGCTCAGGTGTTCATGGTGCTGGGGCTCAGATTCCAACGCCATGAATCGCTTCACGCTCCCAACGCGCGTGGAGTGCTTCAATAGGTTGATTTTTTCAACTTGATCAAGGAGAAATAGAAATGGCAACTGCAAAGAAAGCGCCGGCCAAGAAGGTCGCTGCAAAGAAGGCTCCGGCTAAGAAGGCTGTCGCCGCGAAGAAGGCTCCGGCAAAGAAGGTCGCTGCCAAGAAGGCTCCGGCCAAGAAGGTCGTAGCGAAGAAGGCTCCGGCAAAGAAGGTCGCGGCAAAGAAGGTCGCGGCCAAGAAGGTTGCAGCCAAGAAGGTCGTAGCGAAGAAGGCAGCACCGGCGAAGAAGGCCGCTGCCAAGAAGGCTCCGGCAAAGAAGGCCGCCGCCAAGAAGGCGCCTGCCAAGAAGGCCGTAGCGAAGAAGGCGCCTGCCAAGAAGGCTGCTGCCAAGAAGGCGCCTGCGAAGAAGGCTGCCGCCAAGAAGGCTCCTGCCAAGAAGGCCGCGGCCAAGAAAGCCGCGAAAAAGCCCGCTGCCAAGCCTGCCGCTGCTGCCAAGAAGCCTGCTGCCAAGAAGGCCGCCGCGCCTGCGAAGGCTGCCGTAGCGCCTGCCCCTGCGGCGCAAACGACGCTGAATCCCCAGGCAGCCTGGCCGTTTCCGACGGCCAGCAAGCCCTGAGTGAATTCTCAGCGGCCCTGAAAGGCATGAAGCCCGGCACCGCAAGGTGCCGGGCTTTTTTCATGGGCGCCCGTCATCGCCGAAGCGATGCGGGCACAGGGGCGGCTTACAGGTCGAGCGTCGCGCGATCGATCTGGTAGTTCTGCGGTCCGCGTTGCGCGATCTTGAGCGCGCCGATGCGGTTGCCGAGGGCTGCGCAGCGGGCCAGCGGCCATTCCTTTTCCAGACCGTACAGCAGGCCACCGCGCCATGCGTCGCCGCAACCCGTGGGCTCGATCACCGCCGTCGGCGTCACGCCGGGCACGTGCTCGCGCTCGCCGCCGGTCCACACCTCGCAGCCTTCGGCGGCCAGCGTGACCACGAGGCCGCGCACGCGCTGCGAGATCTCGGCCAGGCTCCAGCCGGTGCGCTGCGACAGCATCTTGCCTTCGTAGTCGTTGACCACGACCCAGCTCGCGAGCTCGATGAAGTGGCGCAGCGCGTCGCCGTCGAACATCGGCAGGCCCTGGCCCGGATCGAACACGAAGGGAATGCCGGCGGCGGCGAACTGTTCGGCGTGCTGCAGCATCGCGTCACGGCCGTCGGGCGCGATGATGCCGAGCTTGATGTCTTCGCGCGCCACCACCTTCGTGACGTGCGCCTGCTGCATCGCGCCGGGATGGAACGCCGTGATCTGGTTGTTGTCCGTGTCGTTCATGATCATCGCCTGCGCGGTGAAGGTGTCGTCGAGCTGACGCACGAACTCCGTGCTGATGCCCAGCGTGCGCATGCGCTCGGCATAGTCGGCGCCGTCGCTGCCCAGCGTGGCCATCGGCAGCGCCGTGCCGCCCAGTGCGTTGAGGCTGTAGGCGATGTTGCCGGCACAGCCGCCGAAGTCACGCCGCAGGCCCGGCACCAGGAACGACACATTCAGGATGTGCAGCTGGTCCGGCAGGATCTGGTCGGCGAACCGGCCTTCGAAAGTCATGATGGTGTCGAACGCGAGGGAACCGCAAATCACTGCTGCCATGGGTGGACCGTAGGTTGGATGAGAAAGGGAACGAACGGCGCGCGTGTCGGCGCTCCGCTCAGGGATAGAAAGCTTCGACGCGGTAGCCCGCGATCGGCGGCAGTGCCGCTGCTTCGCTGGCCGACAGGGTCAGCGGCAGCGAGGCCGCACGGTCGGCTCGCGCCGCCAGCACGCCCGGCGCGCCGTAGTCGACGGGCGTCAGCACGCGCCGCACGACGGCCTGCTCCTGCGTGTCGAGCAGCGACAGCTCGATGGCCGGCATGGCGAGCGGCACGGTCGCCGCGTTGCGCAAGGTGAAGCTCAGACGGTAGTCGTTGCCGCCGCTCTTCTCGCGCGCGAAGGCCGCGCCTTCGATCACGATGTCGCCGATCTGGCGCAGCGCCGCGAGCTCGCAGCCGGTGTACTGGCACAGCGCCGACAGGGCCGGCCGCAGGTTCGGCTGGCGCGCCACGATGCCGTCGCGCTCATGGCGAACGATCTGCACGACGAGGACCAACGCCGCGAGCACGACCAGCAGCACGAGCAGGCGGCGCACGCCCTTGCGCTGCCAGAAGCCAGGAGGCTTGTCAGCCGGCTCGTCTTCTTCGGCGAAGGGATGGTCCTCGGGCGCCTCGAAGGTCGCGGAGAGCGAGAAGTCCGGCTCACCTTCGGCACGGATGCCGGGGCCCGGCAGCGGCGCAGCAGCCTCTTCGCGGGGTTGCGCATCGCGGGCCTTGGCGTTCGCGATCTTGGCCGACTTGGCGCGCGCGCGGCGCAGCGCCTTCTGGATCTGGAGCTGGTCGTGGTCTTTTTCTTCCTGCTCACGCTCTCCAGCCGCACCGTCGTCGTTCTCACCGGTCGCCGCGACCAGCCCGCGCAGCGCACTGCTGCGCGGCAGGTTGGGCAATGGCGGTGCAGGTGACGGCGACGCAGGCGGCGGTGCACCGAGGTTCAGGTCGATGTTCGGAAACGGCGGCAGCGAAGTCGCGGGCGGGCGCCATGCGGGTTCGGTGGCGTCGAGGTCGGACCAGGGCTCGTCTGCGGCGAGGCCGTGTTCGGGCAGCGTCAGCGAGAAAGGCAGTGGAGGCGCAGCCGGCGCAACGATGGTGGCGGCGGTCGACAGTCCGGCCTCTTCTTGAGGGGCGGGTGATGGCGCCTGGGACTCGGGTTCGTCGTCGAGAAAGTCTGCTTCCTCGACCGCTGGCGGTACCGCCGCCAGGTCGATGCGCGCGTCGTCGAAAGACGCCACCAGTGCGGCCATCGAAGCCATCGGCGAAGGGGCCGGTGCGGGTGCCGGTGCGGCAGGCGCGGACACCGTGCCATCGGGCGCCTCCTGCAGATCGAGCGTCGCATCGAACACATGGCTGCAGCGGCCGCAGCGCACCCAGCCGTCCGAGATGCGAAGCTGGTCGCGCACCACCTTGAAGGTGGTGGTGCAGGCGGGGCAACGCGTGACGAGGCTCATGACCGGGCGATTGTAGGGTTGGGCCCTCGCCGTGCAGGCAGGCGCCCGGGGCACCCGCAGCGCGAGCGCCCGGCCGCACGCTTCAGCAGCGTGCGGTCATGAGGATCCAGCCGTCCTCGGTGTCGCTGACTTCGAGCGCGGCGTACGGCGCATAGGCTGCCTTCAGCTCGTCGGCCTGGCGCTCAAGGATGCCGGCCAGCACCAGCGAACCGCCGGCGGCCACGTGGCTGCGCAGCAGCGGCGCCAGCACCTTGAGCGGCGTCGCAAGGATGTTGGCGAGCACTGTCTGGTACTCGCCCTTGGCCGCTTCGGGCAGGCCAGCGTTCAGTTGCACGCCGTTGGCCTCGGCGTTGAGCCGGGTCGAGGAGACCGCGGCTTCGTCGATGTCGACGGCGTCGATGTTGCGCGCGCCGAACTTGGCCGCGCCGATGGCCAGGATGCCGGAGCCGCAGCCGTAGTCGAGCACGCGCTGGTCGGCAAAGGCGCCCTCGCCTTGCGTCGCGATCCAGCGCAGGCACATGCGCGTGGTCGGGTGCGTGCCGGTGCCGAAAGCCAGGCCCGGGTCGAGCCGGATCACCTGCTTGGCTTGCGCGGGCGGCTCGTGCCAGGTCGGCACGATCCAGAACTCGGGCGTGATCTCGACCGGCGCGAACTGCGATTGCGTGAGCCGCACCCAGTCCTGATCAGGCACCGGCGCCACGCCGAGCACCGCGCAGCCGTCGAAGAAGTCCTGCAACGCGAGCACCGAGGCCGCCTCGTTGGCGGCATCTTCATCGGGGAACAGCGCAATCACGCGCGAGCGCTGCCAGCCCTCCTTGGGCGGCGGCATGCCGGGCTCGCCGAACAGGGCCTGCTCGGCATCGGTCTGCGCGTCGGCGTCTTCGACCGACACGCTCAGCGCATCGAGGGCGTCGAGCGCATCGCCGAGCATTTCGACCCGGTCTTCGGGCGCCATCAGGCGGAGTTCAAACATACAGGGCGTTGCGCGTGGACTCAGCGCTTGTGCGCTGCGAGCCACTCTTCGAGGTAATGAATGTTCGTGCCGCCGCTCATGAACTTGGCGTCGACCATCAGCTCGCGGTGCAGCGGCATGTTGGTCTGGATGCCTTCGATCACCGTCTCGTTCAGGGCCGTGCGCATGCGCGCCATGGCCTGTTCGCGGGTGTCGCCGTACACGATGATCTTGCCGATCATCGAGTCGTAGTTCGGGGGCACGAAGTAGTTGGTGTACACGTGCGAATCGACGCGAACGCCCGGGCCGCCCGGCGGGTGCCACATGGTGATGCGGCCCGGCGACGGCGTGAACTTCCACGGGTCTTCGGCGTTGATGCGCACTTCGATGGCGTGGCCGCGCATCTCGATCTGGCGCTGCGTGAACGGCAGCTTCTCGCCGGCGGCGACCATGATCTGCGTCTTCACGATGTCGATGCCGGTGGTGAACTCCGTGACCGGATGCTCCACCTGCACGCGCGTGTTCATCTCGATGAAGTAGAACTCGCCGTTCTCATACAGGAACTCGAAAGTGCCAGCGCCGCGGTAGCCGATCTTCTTGCAGGCCGCTGCGCAGCGCTCGCCGATCTTCTCGATCAGCTTGCGCGGAATGCCGGGGGCCGGCGATTCCTCGATCACCTTCTGGTGGCGGCGCTGCATGGAGCAGTCGCGCTCGCCCAGGTAGACGGCGTTCTTGTGCTTGTCCGCGAGGATCTGGATTTCGATGTGGCGCGGGTTCTGGAGAAACTTCTCCATGTACACGGCCGGATTGTTGAAGGCCGCGCCGGCTTCCGCCTTGGTCATCTGGATCGCGTTGACCAGTGCCGCTTCAGTGTGCACCACGCGCATGCCGCGACCACCGCCGCCGCCTGCCGCCTTGATGATGACCGGGTAGCCGATCGCACGGGCGATGCGCTTGTTGGTGGCGGCGTCGTCGGACAGTTCACCTTCCGAGCCGGGCACGCAAGGCACGCCGGCCTTGATCATGGCCTGCTTGGCCGAGACCTTGTCACCCATCGTGCGGATGTTGTCGGGCGTCGGGCCGATGAACTGGAAGCCGCTTTGCTCCACGCGTTCGGCGAAATTGGCGTTCTCGCTCAGAAAACCATAGCCGGGGTGGATGGCTTCGGCATCGGTCACCTCGGCGGCCGAGATGATGGCCGGCATGTTGAGGTAGCTCAGGCCCGACGGGGCCGGGCCGATGCACACGGCTTCCTGCGCCAGCTTGACGTACTTGGCTTCGCGATCGGCTTCGGAATAGACCATCACGGCCTTGATGCCCATTTCGCTGCAAGCGCGCTGGATCCGAAGGGCGATCTCCCCCCGGTTTGCAACCAGAATCTTCTTGAACATGCTTACTCGATGATGAACAGCGGCTGGCCGTATTCGACCGCCTGGCCGTTTTCGCCGAGGATCTGGGTGACCGTGCCGGACTTGTCGGCCTCGATTTCGTTGAGGATCTTCATCGCCTCGATGATGCAGAGCGTGTCGCCCTCGTTCACCTTGCTGCCGACTTCGACGAAAGCCGCGGCGCCCGGGCTGGACGAACGGTAGAAGGTGCCGACCATCGGCGACTTCACGGCATGGCCGGTCGGGGCAGCCTCGACGGCGGGCGCAGCGGCGGCCACAGCGGCACCAGCAACAGCGGGCGCTGCCACGGCGGGCGCAGCGGCCAGGGTCTGCACGTACTGCACGGGGGCGGCACCGCCACCCTTGACGATGCGGACCTTGCCTTCGGTCTCGGTGATTTCCAGTTCGGAAATATTCGATTCGGACACCAGATCGATCAGTGTCTTGAGTTTGCGCAGATCCATGGGACTCCAGTGCCAGCTTTGCCGGTCTTTAGGAAAG
The DNA here is from genome assembly GCF_058788795.1 of Variovorax sp. FW301-JW7. Lineage (NCBI taxonomy): Bacteria > Pseudomonadati > Pseudomonadota > Betaproteobacteria > Burkholderiales > Comamonadaceae > Variovorax > Variovorax sp. FW301-JW7. Next base: position 298,136 of record NZ_JBYTBC010000004.1, on the reverse strand, counting down.
AACTTGACCGAAAACCGTCGATTTTCGGCGTTTGGCGTCTAACGCCAGCTTGTGTATTTAAATTCTAACCGTGAACAAGTTGGCGTCGCCAAGCGTCCAGGTCGGTCGTTTCAAGCTTGCCCATTTTACGAGCCAGCACCGAACCGTCGGCATGGAGCACCAGGGTGAACGGCAGGCCGCCCCCAGTGTTACCCAGATTCTTGACCAGTTCCATGCCCTGCAACCCGGCCAATGCGGTCGGGTAGGTGACCGGCGTGCGCTGCAGGAACTTGCGCACGGCGCTGGGTTGATCGATGGCCAATCCCACCACTTGCCAGCCGTTGGCGCCGTGTTCGCGGAAAAAGGCGTCGATCATCGGCATTTCTTCGACGCAGGGCGGACACCACGTGGCCCAGAAGTTGAGCAGCACGGGCTTGCCGCGCAGGCTCGACAAAGCCAGTTCGCCGCCCTCGGGGCGCTCGAAGCGCTGGTCCCAGAACATGGCCGCATCGAGCTTTTCGCCGCCGCTGGCCGCGACGCCGCTGTCATTGCGTTCCCGCCACCAGGCACCGGCCACGCCGGCCGCGGCAGCGACTGCCGCCACGCCGGCATACAGCATGCCGCGTCGTGTGGGCGTTGAAGTCATTCACTGGTCCTTTACTTGTTCAATGCGTCGGCGCAGCGCGTTGAGGTCGCCGCGCGGCGCGCGCCCCTGGGCGTCGGGCTTGAGGGCGCCGCGCAGGTCGTCGAGGTCGTACACCAGCAGGTGCACCCCGATTTCCTCGCCCAGCGCCCGGCTCGGCGCGTGGACGCTGAGGGCTTCGACCTGCTCGCCATGGAAGCCGGTCACCATGCGCGGCTCGTAGTCCACGTGGTGATCGATCAGGGCGATTTCGGCCGACTTGGAATCATCGCAGAACAATTGAATATAAATGTCTGACAAACGTGTGGCCGTGCCGTGCCAGACGGCGCCGCCCACATGCGGCCGGAACACGGCCATGCGCTCCATCCACTCGAGCGCGAGCAGGCGCAATGCGTGCAGTTCCTGGGGCTGGGTGTCGGCGCAGAAGAGCGCGATGTAGTCGCGCACCTCGGCCTCGACCTCGTCGTTGTTGGGCAGCGCGGTGCGCGTCGGGAGGCCGAGTTCACGCAGCGCCCGGCGCTTGGCCGGGCCGTACTCAAGCCCCTCCTCGACCACGAGTCGGGCGGCAACGGCGGCGATCTCACGCTTGGACGTGTCCATCGGGGCATTTTGCCCGCTGCGAGCGTCCCTCACATGAACATCAGTACGCCGCCCGGGGCGAAGCGGCCGGAGCACCCGCAGCGCCTCCCTAGAATTGGCCGATGCACATTCATATTCTGGGTATCTGCGGCACGTTCATGGGTGGCGTGGCCGCCCTCGCACGCGAAGCAGGCCACCGGGTCACGGGCTGCGACGCCGGCGTGTACCCCCCGATGAGCGACCAGCTGCGCGCGCTCGGCATCGACCTGATCGAAGGCTTCGGCGCCGACCAGCTGGACCTGTCACCTGACATGTTCGTGGTCGGCAACGTGGTGTCGCGGGTCCGGCTGCCCGACGGCAGCCCCAAGTTCCCGCTGATGGAAGCCATCCTGGACGCCGGCAAGCCCTACACCAGCGGCCCGCAGTGGCTGGCCGAGCACGTGCTGCAGGGCCGCCATGTGCTGGCCGTGGCCGGCACGCACGGCAAGACGACCACCACCTCGATGCTGGCCTGGGTGCTCGAACAGGGCGGCAAGGCGCCCGGTTTCCTGGTCGGCGGCGTGCCGCTGGACTTCGGCGTGTCGGCCCGGTTGGGCGACGGCCCGGCCTTCGTGATCGAGGCCGATGAGTACGACACCGCCTTCTTCGACAAGCGCAGCAAGTTCGTTCACTACCGGCCGCGCACCGCGGTGCTGAACAACCTGGAGTTCGATCACGCCGACATCTTTGACGATCTGGCCGCCATCGAGCGCCAGTTCCATCACCTCGTGCGCACCGTGCCCGGCACCGGGCGCCTGGTGGTGAACGCCACCGAAGAGAGCCTGCAGCGCGTGCTGGCCCAGGGCTGCTGGAGCGAACTCGCCCGTTTCGGCGACGGCGGTCCGGCCACGGAATGGCAGGCGCGCGGCACGCACGACGCCTTCGACGTGCTGCATCGCGGGGAGGTGGTCGGCCGGGTCGAGTGGGAACTCTCGGGCCTGCACAACCAGATGAACGCGCTGGCCGCCATCGCGGCGGCCGATCACGTGGGCGTGCCGCCAGCCGACGCGGCCCGTGCGCTCGGGCGCTTTCGCAACGTGCGTCGCCGCATGGAGCTGCGCGGCACGGTCGAGGGCAACGGCGGTGCGATCACCGTCTACGACGACTTCGCGCACCACCCCACCGCGATCCGCACCACGCTCGACGGCCTGCGCAAGAAGCTCGACGACGCAGGCAAGCAAAGTGAGCGCATCCTCGCGGCCTTCGAGCCACGCAGCAACACGATGAAGCTGGGCGTGATGGCCGCGCAACTGCCGTGGAGCCTGGCATCGGCCGACCTGTCGTTTTGCCACACGGCCGGCCTCGACTGGGATGCGGCCGCCGCGCTGGCGCCGATGGGCGCACGCGCCGAGGTCGCCGGCGCCATCGAGCCGCTGGTGCAGCAGGTCGTGGCCGCGGCGCGGCCCGGCGATCACATCGTCTGCATGAGCAACGGCGGCTTCGGCGGGGTGCACGAGAAACTGCTGGACGCCCTGCGCGCCGCCCACGGATCATGAACGGCATGCGCGCGCGTGAGCTGATCGACACCCTGAAGCTCCAGCCCCACCCCGAGGGCGGCTGGTACAGCGAGGTGTTCCGGTCGGCCGCGAGCGTGACGCCGGCCGACGGTCGCGCGCCGCGCTGCGCGCTGACCAGCATCTATTTCCTGCTCGAAGCCCACCAGCATTCGCGCTGGCACCGGGTGCTGTCCGACGAAGTCTGGGTGCACCTGGAAGGCGTGCCGCTGGCGCTGTGGACCTGCGACGCCGCGATGCGGACCGCGCCGGCCCACGTGAAGCTGGGCCCGGTCGATGTGCACGGCACCCGGCCACAGCACGTGGTGCCCGCCGGCCAATGGCAGGCCGCGCGCCCGATCCAGGGCCACGCGAGCGGCGACTACACGCTGGTCGCCTGCATGGTCGGGCCGGGCTTCGACTTCAGCGATTTCTCGCTGGTGCCGCAGGGCAGCGACGAGGCGGCGTCGATGCGGCACCATTGGCCCGACCTGGCCAGCATGCTCTAACTAGCTACGCCTTCAGCCCCGGCGCTGCTTGACGGCCTGAGACAAGGTCTCGAGCACCTGCACCGAATCGTCCCAACCGATGCAGGCGTCGGTGATGCTCTTGCCGTACTCGAGGCCCGACAGCTGGTCCTTGCCCGGCGTGAACTTCTGGGCGCCCGCCTGCAGGTGGCTTTCGATCATCACGCCGAACACGCGCTTCGAACCGCCAGCGATCTGGCCGGCGATGTCCTTGGCCACGTCGATCTGCTTCTGGTGCTGCTTGGAGCTGTTGGCGTGGCTGCAGTCGACCATGAGCGTGGGCGGCAGCTTGGCGGCCTCGAGGTCCTTGCAGGCCGCTTCGACGCTGGCGGCGTCGTAGTTCGGCGTCTTGCCGCCGCGCAGGATCACGTGGCAGTCGCGGTTGCCGTTGGTCTGCACGATCGCGACCTGGCCGTTCTTGTGCACCGACAGGAAGTGGTGGCCGCGAGCCGCCGCCTGGATCGCATCGGTGGCGATGCGGATGTTGCCGTCGGTGCCGTTCTTGAAGCCGATGGGCGCCGACAGGCCCGAGGCCAGTTCGCGGTGCACCTGGCTTTCGGTGGTGCGCGCGCCGATGGCGCCCCAGGCGATCAGGTCGCCGATGTACTGCGGCGAGATCACGTCGAGGAACTCGCTGCCCGCCGGCAGGCCCAGGCGGTTGATGTCGATCAGCAGCTGGCGTGCGATGCGCAGGCCTTCGTCGATGCGGTAGCTCTCGTCCAGGTACGGGTCGTTGATGAGCCCCTTCCAGCCGACCGTGGTGCGCGGCTTCTCGAAGTACACGCGCATCACGATCTCCAGCGTGCCAGCGTACTTGTCGCGCTCGGCCTTGAGGCGGCGGGCGTACTCGAGGGCCGCGGCCGGGTCGTGGATCGAACACGGGCCCATGATCACCAGCAGCCGGTCGTCCTTGCCGGCCATGATGTTGTGGATGCCGCGGCGGGTGCCGGTGATCAGCGTTTCGATCGGCGTGCCGCGGATCGGGAAGAAGCGGATCAGATGTTCGGGAGGGGGGAGCACGTTGATGTCCTTGATGCGTTCGTCGTCGGTCTTGCTGGTTTTTTCGACGCTCGCATACCAGCTGTCGCCGGTGGGAGGGGTGTTCGTGCTCATCATTTCTTCCTTGTTGGTGTGAATGAAAAATCGTCAGGGCATAAAAAAACCGCCGGGGGCTGGAAGCCACCGGCGGTTCTGGGAGGGTGTTCGTTTGCTTTACGCGCTCGCCTCTCGTCCGCCGGAAACCGGGAACCAAAAGTAGGCAAAAAAGTAAGCGCGGAGGGCGGACATGTGGGCGGAATGTAGCACGGAAAACGAAAACCCGGCCAGGCGGCCGGGTCGGTGTTGTTTTTACCTGTAGCCGGATTCGTTGGCGTTGTGAATGATCCAGATCAGGTTGCCGCTGCTGAAATCGCCCATGCCGCCGCCCGCGAAAATCAGGCGGCCCTGGCCCTTATAGGTCATCTCGAAGCGATGGCGGTCGCTGCCGAAGTAGAACGGAATCCAGGCCTTGCCCGTGATGTAGGCACCCTGGTCGGTGGGCTGGCCGGCGAGGTCGGTGACCTGCTTGGTGCTCATGCCGATCTGCAGGCGCGTGAATTTGCTGTTGCGCGCCGGGTTGCCGGTGATCTCGCCCTCGAAACCGTTCAGGCCCTTGACCGTGCGGCCGCTGCCGGCCTCGACCTTGGAGGAATCGACCACGTTGCCGCGTGCGTCCAAACCGGCCTTCGAGCCGCTGGGCGCCGCGGGCGCGGCAGCGGCCGGGGCGGGTGCCGGTGCGGCGGCGGGCTGGCTGCCCGAACCGCCGCGCGATGCGCAACCGGCGGTGGCCAGCGCGACCACGGCGGTCACGGCCCACAGCACGGCGGGCGAATTGATCCTGTTCCCCATTGAAATGCTCCTTGCTTCGTCGTTCGCAAAAAAGGAGCGCAGCTTAGCAACCGAATGAAACGGCCGGCAAGTGCCGAAAGTCCTAAGCCGTTCCACCTACCGTCAGGCCGTCGATGCGAAGGGTCGGTTGGCCGACGCCCACGGGCACGCTCTGGCCTTCCTTGCCGCAGGTGCCGACGCCCGAATCGAGCGCCATGTCATTGCCGATCATGGTCACGCGGGTGAGCGCGTCGGGGCCGTTGCCCACGATGGTCGCGCCCTTCACCGGGTACTGGATCTTGCCGTTCTCGACCCAGAAGGCCTCGCTGGCCGAGAACACGAACTTGCCGCTCGTGATGTCGACCTGCCCGCCGCCGAAGTTGGTGGCGTACAGGCCCTTCTTGATGCTGGCCACGATTTCCTGCGGGTCCTTGTCGCCGCCGAGCATGTAGGTGTTGGTCATGCGCGGCATCGGCACGTGGGCGTAGCTCTCGCGGCGGCCGTTGCCGGTGGGCTTGACCTTCATGAGGCGGGCATTCATCGAGTCCTGGATGTAGCCCTTGAGGATGCCGTCCTCGATCAGCACGTTGCGCTGGCTGGCGTGGCCTTCGTCGTCCACGTTGAGCGAGCCGCGGCGGTCGGCGATGGTGCCGTCGTCGAGCACCGTGACGCCCTTGGCCGCCACACGCTGGCCGATGCGGCCCGAGAACGCGCTCGAGCCCTTGCGGTTGAAGTCGCCCTCCAGACCGTGGCCGATGGCTTCGTGCAGCAGGATGCCGGGCCAGCCCGAGCCGAGCACCACCGTCATCTCACCGGCCGGGGCCGGGCGGGCATCGAGGTTGGTCAGCGCGGCCTTCACGGCGTGGTCGACGTACTCGGCGATCTGTTCGTCGGTGAAGTAGGCCAGGCCGAAGCGCCCGCCGCCGCCGCCCGAGCCGACCTCGCGTCGGCCGTTCTGCTCGGCGATCACGGTGACCGACAGGCGCACCAGCGGGCGCACGTCGGCCGCCAGCGTGCCGTCGGCGCGCGCCACCAGGATCACGTCGTACTCGCTGGCCAGGCCCGCCATGACCTGCGCCACGCGCGGATCGCGCGAACGGGCGAGCTTTTCGACCCTTTCGAGCAGCTTCACCTTGGCGGTGCTGTCGAGCGTGGAAATGGGATCGACGCCGTTGTAAAGCGAGCGGCTCGCGGCGATCTTGCGGGCAGGCGTCTTCACGCGTGCCGTGCGACCGGCGGAGGAAATGGAGCGCACCGTGCGCGCTGCGTCGAGCAACGAGGCTTCGGAGATGTCGTCCGAATAGGCAAAGGCGGTTTTCTCGCCGCTCACGGCACGCACGCCGACGCCCTGGTCGATGCTGAAGCTGCCGGTCTTGACGATGCCTTCCTCGAGGCTCCAGCCTTCGTTGCGGGTGTACTGGAAGTACAGGTCGGCATCGTCCACGCGGTGCGCGGTGATCTCGGCCAGGGCCTTGCTCAGGTGCGATTCGTCCAGGCCGAACGGCGTGAGCAGGAGCTGTTGCGCCGTGGCGAGGCGCTCGATGGTGGGTTCGCGGGAGATCATGGCTGCCATTCTAGGCAGCCGCCCCCGTCCGTGCCGCCCCGGGGGACTCTAGTTCTGGGCGAGCTTGCGGGCCCGCGCGATCGACATCAGGATGCCCAGCCCCAGCCCCAGCGTGACCATGGCGGTGCCGCCGTAGCTGATGAACGGCAGCGGCACGCCCACCACCGGCAGGATGCCGCTGACCATGCCCATGTTCACGAAGGCGTAGGTGAAAAAGATCATGGTCACCGCCCCGGCCAGCAGGCGCGAGAACAGCGTGGGCGCGTTCAGCGCGATGGTCAGCCCGCGGAAGATCAGCAGGATGAAGGCCGCGATCAGCGTCAGGTTGCCGATCAGGCCGAATTCCTCGGAGTACGCCGCGAAGATGAAGTCGGTGGTGCGCTCGGGAATGAATTCGAGGTGCGTCTGCGTGCCCTGCATGAAGCCCTTGCCGCCCACACCGCCCGAACCGATGGCGATCATCCCCTGGATGATGTGGAAGCCCTTGCCCAGCGGGTCCTTGCTGGGGTCGAGCAGCGTGCACACGCGCTGCTTCTGGTAGTCGTGCAGCACGCGCCAGTCGACGCCGTCGACGCACAGCTGCGACTCGAAACCCACGATGAGCGTGATCGCCACCGCGCCGAGCACCACCGGCGGCACGATCAGCTTCCACGGCAGCCCGGCAAAGAAGATCACCGCCAGCCCGGCCGCCAGCACCAGCAGCGAGGTGCCCAGGTCGGGCTGTTTCATGATGAGCCCGACCGGCACCGCCAGCAGCAGCGTCGCCACCACGAAGTCGAGCGGGCGCAGCTGGCCTTCGCGGCGCTGGAACCACCAGGCCAGCATCAGCGGCATCGCGATCTTGAGGATTTCACTGGGCTGGATCACCACGCCCACGTTGATCCAGCGCTGGGCGCCCTTCTTGGTGATGCCGAACAGCGCCACCGCGATCAGCAGCGCCACCCCCGCCGCATACAGCGGCACGGCGAAGGCCATGAGGCGTTGCGGCGGCACCTGCGCCACCACGAACATGATGCCGCCGGCCAGCAGCATGTTGCGGCCATGGTCGAGAAAGCGCGTGCCATGGTCGTAGCCGGAGGAATACATGGTGAGCAGCCCGGCAAAGGCGAGCAGCATCACGGCAAAGGCCAGGAAGCCGTCGAAGCCCTGGAAGATGGGCGCAATGCGACGCGCCAGGGAGGGCTGATTGAACACGGCAGACATGATGGGGGCGGATTATCCCCGCCCCGCCCGCCCCTTCAGTCGAAACCGAGCTGAACGACCGTGCGCCCCGGTCGGCTTTCGAGCGCCAGCCGGGCCCCGATGGCGGCGGCGCGCTTCGACAGCGCCTTCGGCACCTCGGCGGCGTCGAAGCCCACGCCGTTGTCGATCACCCGCAGGTGCACGGCGCCGGCGCGCGCGTCGGCCTCGATGCGCAGCGCGCTGGCGTGGGCATGCTGCAGCACGTTCGAGATGGCCTCGAACAGCAGGAACTGCAGCTGCCGCGTGGCGTGGGCGTCGAGCTGCGTGACCGTGGGCAGTTCGTCCACGCCCCATTCGAAGGCGATGTCGGCGGCGGCCAGCCGGGGCTCCAGCCGGTAGCGCAGCGCCGCCAGCAGCGCGCCGATGTCGCCGGGCGGCAGGTGGATGGAGTCGATCGACAGCTTGAGCTGGTCGAGCGAGTCGCGCAGGGTGCGCAGCAGTTCCTCCGGGCTGGTCTGGCCCGACTGCAGCTGCCGGATCGCCGAGCTGATGTGCGAGCCCACGCCGTCGTGCATGTCGCGCAGGATGCGCTCGCGCTCATGGGTGCGCGCCTGGTCGCGGGCCACCTCCTCCAGCTCGGCGTAGGTGGAGGCCAGTTCGCGTTCGCGCTGCGCCACCCGGTCGGCCAGCGTCTTGACCCAGCCGCGCGCCTGCACGCTGGCAAAGTGAAAGCGCCGCAGCACGATGAGCAGCAGCGCCACGCCGAACATCACCGAGGAATAGCGCACCCAGGTGGTTTCGCCGTAGGCGTCGCTCAGACGGATCACCAGCCAGTCGCGCGTGCCGAAGGCCACCGTGACCAGCGCGGCGCCGGCCACCAGCAGCCGCTCGACGCTGGGCCGGCGCACCGTGGCCACGGCAAAGGCGATCACGAAGCCGACGACGATGGTGATCTCGACCGCCAGCCAGGCCGTGAGCCAGCGCGGCTCCTCGCGGTGCAGCGCCAGCCAGGTGAACACCACGGTGCCGGCCACCACGGCCGCCATCGGCCAGCGCATCCAGCGCATGCGCGGGTTCTGCGCCCAGTCGGCGAGGTGGTAGCAGAACATCATGGCGGAGGCGGCCCAGCCCGCGTAGCAGCCGGCCATCAGCACGCCCCACAGCTGCCACGGCAACGGCGGCTCGGGAATCATGGCGTCGGCCACCCGCACGGCCCAGCAGAACTCGGCGAGCGCGGCCCAGAAATAGAGAGCGTCGCGCTGGCGACGGCCGGTCGCACCGGTGTCGACCTGCGTGAACCACAGCGCCAGCGCGATGCTGCCGACGATGAGGCTGAACGCCGTCAGCAACACCGATCCCGTGAAGCGCCAGGCGTAGGCGCGCTCGAACAGCGCGGTGCGCACCGGCGTCGCCGGCCCGATGGTGACGCGCGACAGGCCGGCGCGCCGTTCGCTGTCGGCCCGGATGCGGATCTGCAGCAGGTTCTCGCCCTCTTTCAGCAACCGCCCGGGCACCGGCACGTAGACGGGGGCCTTGGCGTAGTCGGCGCGGTTGCCCTGACCCAGGTCGCCGTAGGCCTGCAGCAGCGTGCCGTTGAGCTGCACCTCGAAGACGCTGCCGGCGCGGGGAATGAAGATGCCCCAGGGCACCTCGGGCAGGGTCTCGACCCGGAACGGCAGCTCGAAGCTCGCAAAGCCGGTGCGGCCGTGGTGCCGGCGGTCCCAGTGGTAGGACAGGTCGACCGCTTCGGTCTGCACGACACCGTCGATGGTGGTGGTCACCATGGCGTGACGCAGCTCGATCGGGCCTTGCGCCCCGGCCGCTGCGGCACTCCCCGCAGCGAACAGCACCGCCAGTCCCAGCAGGCACAGGAACGCCAGCCGCCGCAGCATCCGCCCTCAGCCCGGATGGGACAGCAGGCCGAGGCGCGTGGCCTCGAACACCGCTTCGCTCTTGGAATGCACCGCGAGCTTGCCGTAGAGGTTCTTGATGTGGGTCTGCACCGTGTGCACGCTCAGGCCCTTGAGGCGCGCGATCTCGGCGTACGAGAAGCCGCGCGCGATCAGCGTCAGCACCTCGTGCTCGCGCGCCGAGAGCAGGCCGCGGTCGGCCTCGTCGAGCGCCGTCTCCGCCGGCGCCGCGCCAGTGGTTCCCGGCACGGCCGCCTGCAGGCTGCGGTACTTGGCGAGCACGCGGCGCGCGATCATGGGCGAGATCGGCGAGGCGCCGGCCTTCATCTCGACGATGGTCTGTGCGATGTCTTCCGGTGCGGCGTCCTTGTGGATGTAGCCCACGGCGCCGGCCTCGATGCTGGCAAGCACGTTCTCCTCGTCGCCGAAGACCGACACCACCAGCGGCTCGCAGCCGGGAAAGCGGGCGACAGCATCGCGGATCACGTCGAGCCCGGTGCCGTCGGGCATGCCCAGGTCGACCAGCAGCACATCGGGGATGGTCGCGGTCGCGGCCAGCCAGGTGCGCGCTTCCTGCACCGTGCCCGCACTGCCGAGCCAGAACAGGCGCGGGCTGCGCTGCACGCTGGCCTCGAAGAAGGCGCGTGCGCGGCTGTCGTCCTCGACCACGAGCACGCCCCAGCGGCGTGGCATCCCGTCATCCTGAGCCTCGGTATTCATGGGATGGAGCATAAGCCTCGGCACCTGCGGCCATGCCGGCCCGGCCTCCCGCGTTCATGGGATGCCCCCTGCCAGATGCGTCACGAAACTTGTCTCATTCTTCTCCCCCTTCGCTGCACTGCAGGCGCCCCGCGGGGCGCACCGTGAGTACTTTCGAATTCCAGACACGTGCTTGTCGCCTGTTTCGCAGGGATTTGTGGGGTCACCGCGCCTTTGGCGCTGCGGACCTCATGCAAAATTGTCCGAATCCGGCCACGGGGCGCGATCTGCGCGCCGCCAGTCACCTCCTCCCATGGACCCGCAAACCACCCATCTGTTGTACCTGCACGGCTTCCGTTCGTCGCCCCGCTCCACCAAGGCGCGGCTGGTGGCGAAGCACGTGGCGCGCGAGCACCCGAACCTGGAGTGGTGGTGCCCGCAACTGCCGCCGTCGCCGCACGATGCCATCGACATGGTGATGAAGGGCATCGCGGACTGGCCGCGCAAGTCGATGGCGGTGATCGGTTCGTCGCTCGGCGGTTTCTACGCCACCTACGTCGCGGGCATGACCCGCTGCCGCGCCGTGCTGCTCAACCCCGCGGTGCACCCGGCGCGCGACCTCACGCGCTACATCGGCAGCCAGACCGCCTGGCACGACCCGGCCGAGCACTTCTATTTCCAGCCGGAGTTCATCCAGGAATTGCGCGCCATGGAAATCGGCGCGCTCACGCGGCCGGAGCGCCTGTTCGCGATCATCGCCAAGGGCGACGAGGCGCTCGACTGGCACGAGATGTCGGCGCGCTACCCCGACAGCCGCATCAAGCTGCTCGAGGGCGGCGACCATGCGCTGTCCGATTTCGAAAAAGCGCACCTCGACGACGTGATGGCCTTCATCAACCCTGTCTAGCGTTCGCCCCGGGCCCGGAAGCGCGCCCGATCCCGCGTGGGAGAATCGCCGGATGTTTGTATTGTTTGAAGAAGCCGGCAAATACCTCGGCGGCCGCATCCTGTCGGAAGCCGAAGCCTCGGCACAGGTCGAGCTCGAGACCGGCAAGCGCGTCAAGGTCAAGGGCGCCAACATCGTTCTGCGTTTCGAGAAACCGTCCCCGGCCGAGCTGATCGCCGAGGCGCGCACGCTCGCCGCCGCCATGGACCTCGACCTCGCCTGGGAATTCGCAGCCGACGGCGAGTTCGGCTTTGCCGACCTGGCGGCCGACTATTTCAGCGAGAAGCCCACGCTGGCGCAGCAGGCCGCCGCGCTGTTCGCGCTGTTCGAGGCGCCGCACTACTTCCGCCGCGCGGGCAAGGGACGCTTCAAGAAGGCGCCGGCCGAGATCGTGCAGCAGGCGCTGGCCGCCATCGAGAAGAAGAAGGCCATCCAGGCGCAGATCGTCGAATGGGCGGGGCAGCTGGCCGAGGGCGTGTGCCCGCCGGCGATCCGCGAACAGCTCTACAAGATCCTGTTCAAGCCCGACAAGAACGCCCCCGAATACAAGGCCGTGGTCGACGCCGCGCGCGCCACGCAGCGCCCGCCGCTCGACCTGCTGGAGCGCGCCGGCGCCATCGATTCGCCCTACCAGTTCCACTGGCGGCGCTTCCTGTTCGAGAACTTCCCCAAGGGCACCGGTTTTCCGGCGCTCGCGGCGCCGGCCGTCGCCGACGACCTGCCGCTGGCCGAAGGCGTGCGGGCCTTCTCGATCGACGACTCGCAGACCACCGAAATCGACGACGCGCTGTCCGTGCAGGGCATGGGCAGCGGCACCATCACGGTCGGCATCCACATCGCCGCGCCGGGCCTGGCGCTGACGCCGGGCAGCGCCATCGACGCCGTGGCGCGTGCGCGCATGTCCACCGTGTACATGCCGGGCTACAAGATCACCATGCTGCCCGACGAGGTGGTCGACACCTACACGCTGCTCGAAGGCGGCGACCGCCCGGCCGTGTCGCTCTATGCGCGCTTCGACGAAGCCACGCTCGAGCTGCAGGGCACCGAAACCAAGCTCGAACGCGTGCCGATCGTCGCCAACCTGCGCCACGACCAGCTCGACACCGTCGTCACGCAGCCCTGGCTCGAAGACGCCACCTTCCATTCGGACAACACCCCCGACGCCGCCGCGCAGCTGCGCGCGCCGCTGTCCTTCCTGTTCCGCCTGGCCAAGCACCTGAAGGCGCAGCGCGAAGTGGTGCGCGGCAAGCCCGAGAACTTCAGCCGGCCCGACTACAACTTCCGCCTCGTCGGCAACGACGGCGCGGAGCCCACGGGCAACGAGCAGGTGCAGATCAGCACGCGCCAGCGCGGCGCGCCGCTCGACCTGATCGTGTCCGAGGCCATGATCCTGGCCAACAGCAGCTGGGGCGGCTGGCTGGGCGAACTCGGCGTGCCGGGCCTGTACCGCAGCCAGGCCAGCCTGGCACCCGGCATCAAGGTGCGCATGGGCACGCGCGCGCTGCCGCACGCGGGCCTGGGCGTGAAGAGCTACGCCTGGAGCACCTCGCCGCTGCGCCGCTACACCGACCTCGTGAACCAGTGGCAGATCATCGCGGCCGCGCGCCACGGCAAGACCGCCGCGCTGGCCGCGCCCTTCAAGCCGAAGGACGCCGACCTGTTCTCCATCCTCTCGGGCTTCGATGCGGCCTACGCCACGTACAACGCCTACCAGGGCGGCATGGAGCGCTTCTGGACGCTGAAGTACCTGCAGCAGCAGGGCATCACCGAACTCGAAGCCACGGTCATCAAGGACATTCCCAACGGCGCGCTGGTGCGTGCCGACACGCTGCCACTGGTGTTCCCGGTGGCCGGCCAGCAGGAGCGCGGCGCGCGCGTGCGCGTGAAGCTCGGCGAGATCGACGAGATCGCACTCGACGTGAGCGGCACCGTGCTCGAACGCTTCGATGTGCCGCAGGCCGATGCCGCAGCCGCTGACGGCGGCGAGGACGACGAAGAAGAAGTCGCCGGCCCGATCGCCATCGCGGTCGACCTGAGCGACACCGAAGCCGCACCCGACCCGACGACGACCACGCCTGCATGACCCCCGGTCGAACGACCGGAGACACGCGACCCCTGGAGGAGTTTCGAGAATGAATCTCAAGGACCTCAGCACGCTGCAGATCGCTCTGGGCGTGTCGGTCATCGCGCATGCCGCGTTGCTCGCGGTGCGCTTCGTCGATCCCGAATCGTTCAACCGGGTCTTCAGCGAAACCCCGCTCGAGGTGATCCTGGTCAACAGCAAGACCAACGACAAGCCCGACCCCGCAGCCCGCGTGATGGCGCAGACCACGCTCGCGGGCGGCGGCGACCTCGACAAGGGCCGCGCCACCAGCCCGCTGCCGCCGTCGAGCTTCACCACCATGGGCGACTCGTTCGAAGAGTCGCGCCGCCAGGTCGAGGCCATGCAGGCCCAGCAGATGCAGATGCTGGCGCAGCTCAAGCGCGAGCTGGCCGCCATGCCCGTGCCCGATCCGCGCCAGGCGGGCGACCCGACCGAGGCCGCCGCGCGCGAGGAAAAGCGCCGCCAGATGGTCGCGCTGCTCGCCGAGATCGAGCGCCGCGTGAACGAGGAAAACGCGCGCCCCAAGAAGCGCTACCTGAGCCCCGCCACGCGCGAGGCCGCCTACGCGCTGTATGTCGACACGCTGCGCCGGCGCATCGAGGTCAAGGGCACCGAGAACTTCCCGACCGCCGCCGGCAAGAAGCTCTACGGCGAACTCAAGATGACCGTCACCATCAACCACGACGGGCGCGTGCTCGACACCGTGGTCGACGAAAGCTCGGGCAACACCACGCTCGACCGCCGGGCCCAGGCCATCGTGCGCAGCGTCGGCAACTTCGGCACCTTCACCGACGCCATGCGCAAGCAGACCGACCAGATCGTGCTGCAGTCGCGCTTCAAGTTCACGCGCGACGAGACCATCGAGCTGTCGTCCCAATAGCAACAGCACCCCTAGCAGAACACGGAGCATCGGCCATGGATCAGTACTGCGTCATGGGCAACCCCGTCGAGCACAGCCGCTCGCCCCGCATCCACGCGCGCTTTGCCGAACTCTGCGGCCAGCCCATGGCCTACGGCCGGCGCCTGGTGCCGATCGGCGCCTTCGCCGAAGGCATTGCCGCCTTCCGCAGCGAGGCCGCCGCGCAAGGCGACACCGCGCGCGGCTGCAACGTCACCGTGCCCTTCAAGTTCGACGCCGCCGCGCTCGCGCAACACACCAGCGAACGCGCCACGCTGGCGCAGGCGGTGAACACGCTGCGTTTCGAGGCCGACGGCAGCATCCATGCCGACAACACCGACGGCATCGGCCTGGTCAACGACATCGTGCGCAACGCCGGCGTGCCGCTGGCGGACCGGTCGCTGCTGCTGATCGGCGCCGGCGGCGCGGCGGCGGGCGTGCTCGGGCCGCTGCTCGACGCGGGCGCCGCGCGCATCGTGGTGGCCAACCGCACGCTCGACAAGGCCATCGCGCTGGTGCAGCGCCATGCCGCGCTCGCGCTGCGCCACGGTGCCACGCTCGAGGCCTGGGCGCTCGACGACGTGCCCGGAGCCTTCGACGTGGTGGTCAACGCCACCGCCTCCAGCCTCGCGGGCGAGGCGGTGCCCGTGCGCGCGCAGGTGCTGCGCCCCGGCGCGCTGGCCGTCGACATGATGTACGGCCCCGCCGCCGCAGGCTTCATGGCCTGGGCCGAGGCGCACGGCGCGGTCGCGCGCGACGGCCTCGGCATGCTGGTGGAACAGGCCGCCGAAGCCTTCGAATTCTGGCGCGGCGTGCGCCCGCCGTCGGCCCAGGTGCTGGCCGAGCTGCGCGCCTCGCTCGCCGCCGGCGCATGAAGGGCCTGCTGCGCCTGATCGCCTGCCTCGTGGTGGCGGGCCTGGCGCTCGAACTGTTCTTCGTGGTGCGCATCGCGGCCATGGCGGTGATCGATCCGCAGAGCACGGCCTTCCAGCGCTCCGAGGCCTGGCGCGTCGCCCTCTCGCAGGGCCGCGACGGCGGATGGCGCCAGGACTGGGTGCCGTACACGCAGATCAACGACACCCTCAAGCGCGCCGTGATCGCGAGCGAAGACGCCGGCTTCGTCGACCACAACGGCGTGGAGTGGGAAGCCATCGAGCGCGCGCGCCAGCGCAACGCCCGCGCCGAACAGCTGGCCGCCAAGCGCATGGCGCGCGCGGCGGCACGCGGCAAGCCGGTGCAGCCGGCCCCGCTGCGCGGCGGCTCCACCATCACGCAGCAGCTCGCGAAGAACCTGCTGCTGTCGGGCGAGCGCACCATGCTGCGCAAGGGCCAGGAGCTGGTGCTCGCCACGCTGCTCGAGGTGCTGCTCGACAAGCGGCGCATCCTCGAGATCTACCTGAACAACGTCGAATGGGGCGAAGGCGTGTTCGGCGCCGAGGCTGCGGCGCAGTACTACTTCAGGAAACCGGCCGCACGCTTGACTTCATACGAAGCAGCGCGCCTGGCCGTGATGCTGCCGAGCCCGAAGTTCTTCGAGCGCCGGCCCAACTCCTCGTACATCAACGGACGGGCATCGACGATCGTGGCGCGGATGCCGGCGGTCGACCTGCCCTGAACTTGCGCACCGCGCCTTCCACCGCCAGCACGGCGACGAAGCCGATCGCGTAGGCCAGCACGTCCCACCAGTCGGCGGTGGCGCCGAGCACGATGCGCAGCGCGCGGTTCGGAATGTGCAGGTGCCACGTCGACGCAAGGAACTGCCCGAGTTCCACCAGCAGGCCCACGCCGAAGGCCGCCAGCGCGAGCGGCAGCACGCGCGCGGCGACGAAGGTCTTGAACACCACGTACACCCACGCCACGGCCAGCACGTCGCCGAAGAAGCTTCGCACCCAGCCCCAGCGCGCGCCGACGGTGGCCAGCAGCACGAGCAGTACAAAAAGGGCCACAGCCCACGCCAGGGAAAGAAGATCGAATCGCCATCGCATGGCCCGTATCATCGCCTCCATATGCTGGCAAAGCTCACAGGTTGGTTGCTGCTGGGAATCGTCCGATTGCTCACCGGTGCGCAGGCGCGCTGGTACGGCTGTCCACCGAAGGCCGAGCAGCGCATCTACTTCGCGAATCACCAGAGCCACGCGGACCTCGTGATGATCTGGGCCGCACTGCCCGAAGAGCTGCGCAGCATCACGCGGCCCATCGCGGCGCGCGACTACTGGGCCAACACGCCGGTCAAGCGCTGGATCACGACGGAGGTGTTCAACGCGGTGTATGTGGAGCGGGCGGCCACGGGGGGTGCGCCGGTTGCGCCACCGCCGCCGGTAGCACCGCCGCCCGCGGCGCCCATCGCCCCGGACGAGCGGATCGAGCCTTCGATGGAGCCGCTGCTGCCGATCGAAACGGTGGTTCACGCACCGGCCGCCGAGGGCCCACAGGAGATTCAGGGACAGCTCGACCTTCCCGCGCCCCCGCCGCCCCCGCCACCGGTCGCACCGCCGCCGGTCATCGAACCCGAAGCACCGGCCGCCGCGCCCGAGCCCCCCGCCGCCGACCCACTCGCCCCGCTCATCGATGCGCTGCGCAGCGGCGACTCGATCATCATCTTCCCCGAAGGCACGCGCGGCCACACCGGCGAACCGCAGAAATTCAAGTCGGGCCTGTACGCGCTGGCCACGATGTTCCCCGACGTGGTGCTCGTGCCGGCCTGGATCGACAACGTGCAGCGCGTGATGCCCAAGGGCGAGATCGTGCCCGTGCCCATCCTGTGCTCCGTCACCTTCGGCGCGCCGATCCGCGTCGAAGCAGGCGAAGAGCGCCGGCCTTTCCTCGACCGTGCGCGTGCCGCCGTGATCGCATTGCGCGACGTCTGAAGGTATGAACCAGTTCCTGCGCAGCCTCAGCCCGACCCAGCAGGTCGCAGCCCTTTTCCTGATCGTCTTCGGCCTGCTCGTCATCGTGAGCACCGCCGTCTTCTTCCTGAGCTTCAAGGAGCGGCGCAACCCGGTGCACGACGAGTCGTGGCAGGCCGAGCTGGCGCATTTCCGCGCGCTGCTGGGCACCACCTGGTTCATGGTGATCGTGTTCTGGATCGGCTGGGCGCTGGGCGAAACGGTGGCCACGGTGCTGTTCGCGCTGATCGCGTTCTTCGCGCTGCGCGAGTTCATCACGCTCTCGCCGACGCGGCGCGGCGACCACCGCAGCCTGATCCTCGCGTTCTTCGTGGTGCTGCCGATCCAGTTCTGGCTGGTGGCCACCGCGCGCTTCGACCTGTTCACGGTGTTCATCCCGGTCTACGTGTTCCTCGCCATTCCGGTGGCGAGCGCGCTGGCCAACGACCCCAGCCATTTCCTCGAGCGCAACGCCAAGCTGCAGTGGGGCATCATGGTCTGCGTCTACGGCATGAGCCACGTGCCCGCGCTGCTGCTGCTGACCTTCCCGGGCTACGAAGGCAAGAGCGCGTTCCTCGTGTTCTTCCTGGTGTTCGTGGTGCAGACCTCGGTGCTGGTGCAGCACCTGATCTCGCGCCGCATGCAGCGCACGCCGTTCGCACCGAACGTGAGCCGCAGCTTCAACTGGACCAGCTGGGGCATCGGCATCGTGGTGGCCAGCCTGGTGGGTGCGCTGTTCTCCTTCATCACGCCGTTCAAGTTCGGGCAGGCGCTCGCGGTGTCGATCATTGCCTGCGTCGCGGGCTCGATGGGCCACCTCGTGATGAAGGCGCTCAAGCGCGACCGCGGCATTCCGAACTGGGGCCAGAAGGGCGTGGGCGTGACGGGCGCCAACGGCCTGCTCGACCGCGTCGATGCGCTGTGCTTCGCGGCGCCGATCTTCTTCCACTCGATCCGCTGGTACTTCAACGTCTGAAGCACGCGGCGGTGCAAGGTCAGACCTTGCGCCGCACCACCCGGTCGAAGGCCTGCTTCGCGCGCCGCCCCAAGGCCTTCGTCTTCAGCGCCTGAAGCTCGCGCTTGAGCCGCGTGCGCTGCTCGGCCGAGAGTGCGGTGCCGAAACGCCCGAGTGCCAGTTCCAGCGCCTCGCGCTGCGCCGCCACCCGGCCCTGCCGCCCTTCGGCCTCGGCCAGCCATTCACAGGCGTTGGCCACACGCTCGCGCAAGGCCGCATCGCCCGACTCGCCGAAGCGCGCGATGAGCAGGCGGTAGGCCTTGGCCTGGCCCGGCAGGTCGTCCATCTTGTCGAAGGCCTTGGCCTTGTTGATCAGCGACTTGGCGGCCCACAGCTGCAGGGCGCTGTCCCGCGCCATCGCCGTGCGCGCGATCACCTCGTCGTAACTGGCCACAGCCTCGGCGAAACGGCCCGCGCGGCGCAGCACGGCACCCTTGCGGAACAGCGCGCCGGCCACGCGCGCACGCAGATCGGGCAGCTCGGAATTGCCCCAGCGCGCAACGATCTCGTCGTGCACGCGCATCTCGTCCGCGGGCCGCGCGAGGCGGTCGAGCGCGGTGCTCTTGTATTGCAGGCACAGCGCCACCTGCGACTGCATTTCGGTGGAGGCGTCGGCGCCGTAGCGCGCGTCCATCGCGTCGGCGGCCTCGACGACCTCAGTGAAGTGCTCCAGTGCCAGCAGGCAGAAGGTCTTGTGCGACAAGGCGCGCGCGCACTGGCGGCGCATCAGCGGGTGCGGCGAGGCGGCGTGCGCCGCGAGCACCTCGTCGAACAGCGCGATGGCCTCGCGCGATGCGCCCGCGTCACCGAGCTTGCGGCCTTCGCGGACGGTGTCGCATGCCGCATCGAAGAGCTCGGCCGGCAGCTCGCCAGCCTCGAGACCGCCGGTCTTGCGCAGCCGCTTCAGGCAGGCCTCGCGCCCGGCCGTCGCCTTCACGCGCAGCTCGCGCAGTTCCGGCGTGGCGGCGTCGCGCGAGGCCGCCACGAGCGGCTCGTACACCGCAAGCGCCGCCTCGGGCCGGCCCAGCAGGTCGAGCAGCACAAAGCCCTTGTGCAGCAAGGTGGTGGCCACGGTGCGCTGCACCACGGCGTCGGCGTCGTGCGCGAAAGCACCGAGCAGGCGCTCGCAGGCGGCCAGCGCGGCCTCGCCGTCGCCCTGGTCGCGCAGCCCCACGGCCCACTCGTGGGCGCGCACGGCCGCGAGGCGGCGCACCTGCGCGGAGGCGTCGTGGCCGTAGCGGTCGAGCAGCCAGCCGACCAGCTCGGCGCGGCGCGCGACCTCGTCGAGCCCGAGGCCGTCGAAGAACAAGGCCAGCGCGCGCACGCCCTCCAGCCGCAGCTCGGGCGCGGCATCGGCCAGGCCGGTTTCGATCGGGTCGGCCACCTGCAGGCACAGCACCTGCGCCTGCGTGTGCTGCGCCAGCTCGCGCAGGTTGAGCACCGCGGCCAGCCGGGCCCGCGCCACGCGCAGGACCACGCTGGCATCAACGCCGCCCTCGAAACGTTCGATGGCCGCTTCGAGCGTGGCCAATGCGTCCTGCGGCAGGCCGCGGTGGTGTTCGATCTCGGCCTTGAGCAGGCGCGCGTCGAGCCGCCATGCATCGAGCGCGGCGTCGGCCTGCGCGTCGAGCTGCTCGCTCATGAAGTCGCAGGCCTCGCAGCGCGCCGCCGCATCGTCGATGAGCCAGGTGCGCTGG
The DNA here is from genome assembly GCF_058788795.1 of Variovorax sp. FW301-JW7. Lineage (NCBI taxonomy): Bacteria > Pseudomonadati > Pseudomonadota > Betaproteobacteria > Burkholderiales > Comamonadaceae > Variovorax > Variovorax sp. FW301-JW7. The sequence goes on along the minus strand of NZ_JBYTBC010000004.1, from coordinate 278,110 downwards.
TAGAGCGCGTGGGCGATGTGCGCGCGGATCTCGGGCTCGCTGCGCTGGCCGTGCGCAGCGACGAGGCGGTCGAGCGTGGCCAGTGCGTCGGCCGGGCGGTGCAGCTGGCGCAGCACATGCGCGAGCAGCCGCAGCGCCTGGCAGCAGGGCACGACCACGGCGGCGTCGGGCAGCGCGCCGAACTCGGCGATCAGCCGGCTGCAGGCGGCGATCGCCTCGCGACGGCGGCCGAGGTCACTCAACAACTCCGCCTGGCGAAAGCTCGCGGCGGCACGTTCGGCGGGAGATTGCTGCAGGTGCGCGGGCAAGACCGGGGCGTCGTTCGATGGCTTCGGTTGCTGCTGCGCGGAGGACTCGACTACATTCACCTTCGCTTCCTTGTGTGGCGCGCCCCGCGCGGAGCGGGGCGGAATGCAAGAACGGCGGATTCTGCCCGCGATCCCCCACGCATCGCGCGCGAATTCGCACCTTCTTCAACCTTCCTCACCCAGGCTTAGGCCTTTACGCTTCCTTTTCATGCGGATCCTCGGCATCGACCCCGGTTTGCAGACCACCGGCTTCGGCGTGGTCGATGCGGACGGCCATGCGCTGCGCTACGTGGCCAGCGGCACCATCAGCACCCGGCACCTGGGCAGCGGCAACCTGCCGGCGCGCCTGAAGGTGCTGTTCGACGGCATCGGCGAGATCACGGCGCGCTACCAGCCCGAGGCGTCGGCGGTCGAAATCATCTTCGTCAACGTCAACCCGCAGTCGACGCTGCTGCTGGGCCAGGCGCGCGGCGCCTGCGTGACGGCGCTGGTGAGCCACAACCTCTCGGTGGCCGAGTACACGGCGCTGCAGATGAAGAAGGCCGTGGCCGGCCATGGCCAGGCCGCGAAGGCGCAGGTGCAGGAGATGGTGAAGCGCCTGCTCGACCTGCCCGGCCTGCCGGGCGCCGACGCGGCGGACGCGCTGGGCATCGCCATCACGCACGCGCAGGTCGGCCGATCGATGGCACGGCTCGCGGAAGCGGCCGAGCTGTCGAAGACCCACGCCGGCACCTACCGGCAAGGGCGTTCGCGCTGAGGACGCTTCAGCGCACGATGTAGCGCAGGTCGCCCAGGCGCCGGCGACGTTCGCGCACCTCGGCGGCCACCGACATCGCATCGCCAGCCAGTGCCCGCGCGATCCAGCCGGCCAGCTGCGGCATGTCCTCGGGCGTGAAGCCCAGCCGCACGATCTCGGGCACGCCCAGGCGCAGGCCGTTGATGTCGCCGTCGACCGGCGCGATCGGCAGGCCGATGCCGCAGGCCAGCAGGCCGCCCTGGGCCAACTGCTTCGCGGCGCGTTGCCCGCCGCCCCAGCGCGCGGCCTCGAGCGCGAACTGGTGCGACTGCGTGAAGCCGCGCGCCTTGGCGAACACCGGCAGGCCTTGCGCATCGAGCGAACGCGCCAGCGCCTGCGCGGTGTCGCGCATCGCCGCCGCATAAGCCACGCCGTGCACCTTCCAGTCGAGCAGACCGCGCGCCAGCGCCGCGGTGCGGCCCGCGTCCGAGTTGGCCGTGAGGCCGGGGTAGGCGATGGCGTCGATGCGCGCCATCAGCGCCGCGTCGTTCGACACGATCAGCCCGCCGGCCGGGCCGCCGAGGCTCTTGTAGGTGCTCATCGTGATCGCGTGCGCGCCGTCTTCGAGCGGCTGCGGCCAGGCCTTGCCGGCCACCATGCCCGACAGGTGCGCGGCATCGAACAGCACCTTGGCGCCCACCCTGTCGGCCACCTCGCGGATCGCGGGCACCGGGTGCGGGAACAGGTTCAGGCTGCCGCCGATGGTGATGAGCTTGGGCTTCACCTCGCGCGCCAGCTTGGCCAGCGCCACCACGTCGACCGAGTAGCCGTCGGCATCGACCGGCGCCGGCACGGTCTTCAGGCCGTAGAGCCCGGCCGCGCCCGCCGCGTGGTGCGTCACATGGCCGCCGATGGCGGGCGGCGGCGCGATGATCGTGTCGCCGGGCTGGCAGGTCGCCATGAACACGTAGAGGTTCGACAGCGCGCCCGAGCTCACGCGCACCTCGGCGAAGCGCGCGCCGAACACCTCGGCCGCCAGCTCGGCGGCGACCACCTCGATGCGCTCGATGCCTTCCAGCCCCATCTCGTACTTGTCGCCCGGGTAGCCCAGCGACGGGCGCGAACCCAGCCCGCGCGACAGCAGCGCCTCGGCGGCGGGGTTCATCACGTTGGTGGCCGGGTTGAGGTTCAGCCCGTCGACGTCGTGGATGCGGTGGCTGTCGGTCACGAGGCGTTCGATCTCGGCGGCCACGCCCGCCGCGTCGCGCGCGGCGGCGTCGGCGGCAATGGCGAGCACGTGGTCCTCGCTGGCGGCGGGAACCCAGGAACGGCGGTGAAGGGCTGCGGGCATGTGGTGTCTCGCTGGGAGTGGTGGAAGGGAATGACCGCATGGTCGCGCCCTGCGCCTGCGCCGGCAACACGGATAAACTGGGCCCGAGCCCTAGAAAAACTTGGCCTCCACGTCATTCCGACCATGTCCCTCGCCCCACCCCGCCCTCGCCTGCCGCCGCACACGGCCGTGCGCGCCTTCGAGGCCGCGGCGCGCCACGGCAGCTTCGCGCGCGCGGCCGAGGAACTGTTCGTGACGCCCGCCGCCGTCGCGCAGCAGATCAAGGCACTTGAGACCTGGGCCGGTGGTGCGCTGTTCGAGCGGCACAGCCAGGGCATCCGGCTCAGTGCGCATGGCCGGCGCGCGCTGCCTGCGCTCAGTGCGGCGGTCGACCAGCTCGGCCTCGCGGTGCAGGCGCTGCGCCAGGAAACGCAGACCGCCGCGCGCCGCAGCACGCTGCAGGTGGCGGCCCTGCCGGCCATGGCACAGCTGTGGCTGTCGCCGCGGCTCTCGCGGCTGAAGGCCGCGCTGCCCGGCGTGCAGGTGTCGGTGACGGCGCTGGAGCAGCCGCCGAACTTCCGGCGCGAGCCTTTCGACCTCGGGCTGTTCTATGCGCGCGGTGCCGAAGCTGCCGTCGGCGCTACGGGCATCGCGCTCGCACGCGACCGCCTCGTGCCCGTGTGCAGCCCGCGCGTGCGCGCATCGCTGGAGAGCACACGCCCGCGCCCGCTCGACGACCTCCTCGACGTGCTCGCGCGCTGCGGCGGCCTGCACGACACGGTGTGGCGCGACGACTGGTCGCGCTGGCTGCATGCCGTGCGCCCCGGCACCACGGCGGCCGAGGCCGATGCGCTGGCCGCCGGGCCGGATTTCTCGCTCTACAGCCTCGCGCTGCAGGCCGCGCTCGATGGCGAAGGCGTGCTGATGGGGCGCGAGCGGCTGGTGGCGCCGTTGCTCGAGAAAGGCCGGCTGCACGCGCCCTGGGGGCGGCCGAAGGCGCTGGGGGACACGTTGATGCTGCTGGTGCCCGCGCACCGCAAGGGGCCGCTGCTCACGCAGCAGGTTCAGGCGCTGCAGGCCCTGGTCGATTGAACGGCTCGCGCTATGCGACCCGTTCAGCAATCAGCACGGCGAAGAAGCCGAATGCCGCCAGCACCGTCCACTTGAACACGATCCAACCGAAGCGGCGGTACTTGACCTGCCCCGTGCCCGCATAGAACGCGAAGGACACGCCCGCCACCAGCAGAAGCAGCAGGATGGCCCAGCGAAAGAGAAGCATCGGAAAGAAAAGGCCTGCGCCGGGCTTACCAGGCCCGCGCCACTTCGCTGAAGCCGCTCGGCGCGCGCTTCTCGTCGTCGAAGGTCACGACCTCGTAGGCATCGCTGTGCGACAGCAGCTCGCGCAGCAGCTTGTTGTTGAGCGCATGGCCCGAGCGGAACGCGGTGTACGCGGCCAGCAGCGGCTTGCCGATGATGTACAGGTCGCCCATGGCGTCGAGGATCTTGTGCTTCACGAACTCGTCGTCGTAGCGCAGGCCGCCGGCATTGAGCACCTTGGTGTCGTCCATGACCACGGCGTTATCGAGGCCACCGCCGAGCGCGAGGCCCCTGGTGCGCATGTATTCGACGTCCTTCGTGAAGCCGAAGGTGCGTGCGCGTGCGATGTCGCGGCTGTACGAGTCGGTGCCCAGGTCGAACTCCACGCGCTGGCCGGTGGAGTTGACGACGCGGTGGTCGAAGTCGATCTCGAAGCTCAGCTTGAAGCCGTGGTACGGCTCCAGGCTCGCCCACTTCTCGTTGGCGCCCTCGCCTTCGCGCACCTCGACCTTGCGCAGCACGCGGATGAAGCGGCGCGGCGCCTTCTGCAGCTCGATGCCCGCGCTTTGCAGCAGGAACACGAAGGACGAGGCCGACCCGTCGAGGATCGGCACTTCGTCGGCCGTGATGTCGATGTAGAGGTTGTCGATGCCCAGACCCGCGCAGGCGGACATGATGTGTTCGACGGTCTGCACCTTGGCGCCGCCCGTGGAGACGGTGGACGCCAGGCGCGTGTCGGTGACCGATTCGGCGGTCATGCGGATCTCGACCGGCTCGGGCAGGTCGACGCGGCGGAACACGATGCCCGTGTCGGCCGGGGCCGGTCGCAGGGTCAGCTCCACGCGCTGGCCGCTGTGAAGCCCCACGCCCACGGCGCGGCTGATCGACTTGAGGGTTCGTTGTTGCAGCACGCCCGAGATTTTAGGCGGGCGGCGACCGTGACGCCCTATTCCCTTCGCTATGGCCGCGATAGACATGGACCGGTCAGACAAGAAAGAGCAAAGAAGCCGGGGAGCCCCCGGCGATGGACGCAAGGGGCACGAGGTGGACGCAGCGCCTAGAGCCGGGGGTCAGTCCCTTTCAGGTCTTCCCCGTCCCCTTGCGAACCCTCGTGCCCTCTGCGTTCAGTGGCCTGCGGTCAGTCGGCCTGACGGCGCAGGAAAGCCGGGATTTCGAAGTCGTCCATGCCACCCGACGACAGCGCGTCGACCTTGGCGGCGGCCATCGTGCGGTTGGTGCGCCACACGCTGGGCACGGCCATGCCGTCGTAGTTGGGCTGGCTGCCCGAACCACCACCCGCGTGGCCCACACCGCCGAGCGTCGGCACGGTGAACGGGATGTTGTCGGTGCCGGTGCGGATCACTTCGAGCGTCGGGGCCTGGCGGCGTGCATCGGCACGCGACAGACCCGTGGCCACCACCGTGACACGCATCTGGTCGCCCAGGCTTTCGTCGTAGGCGGCGCCGTAGATCACGTGCGCGTCCGGCGAGGCGTAGGCGCGGATGGTGTTCATCGCGAGCTTCGACTCGTTCAGCTTCAGCGAACCCTTCGACGCCGTCACCAACACGAGCACGCCCTTGGCGCCCGAGAGGTCGATGCCTTCGAGCAGCGGGCAGGCCACGGCCTGTTCGGCGGCGATGCGCGCGCGGTCCGGGCCTGCTGCGGCAGCGGTGCCCATCATGGCCTTGCCGGGTTCGCCCATCACGGTGCGCACGTCTTCGAAGTCGACGTTCACGCCGCCGTACTCGTTGATGATTTCCGAGATGCCGCCCACGGCGTTCTTCAGCACGTCGTTGGCGTGCGCGAAGGCTTCGTCTTGCGTGATGTCTTCACCGAGCACGTCCAGCAGCTTCTCGTTGAGCACGACGATCAGCGAGTCGACGTTGGCTTCGAGTTCGGCCAGGCCGGCGTCGGCGTTGGTCATGCGACGGCCGCCTTCCCAGTCGAAGGGCTTGGTCACCACACCCACGGTGAGGATGCCCATTTCCTTGGCCACGCGCGCGATCACGGGTGCGGCGCCGGTGCCGGTGCCGCCGCCCATGCCGGCCGTGATGAACAGCATGTGCGCGCCGTCGATGGCGGCGCGGATGTCGTCCACTGCGGCTTCGGCCGCGTCACGGCCCTTCTCGGGCTTGCTGCCGGCGCCCAGGCCGCTGATGCCCAGCTGGATGTTCTTGTGCGCGTTGCTGCGTTGCAGGGCTTGCGCGTCGGTGTTGGCGCAAACGAACTGCACGCCTTGCACACCACGCTCCATCATGTGGGCGACCGCATTGCCACCGCCGCCGCCGACACCGATCACCTTGATCTGCGTGCCCTGGTTGAATTCTTCGACTTCGATCATTTCGATGGTCATTTCTAACTCCTTGAATATTGCAGTTGCCGTTATGTGTCTATGAATATTTCTTCTGCCGTGACGTGATCAACGGGATCGCCGTCGCGATGGTGGACCGGTGCGTCGCCATCGCTCGTTGAAATGCAGCGGAGGGCCCGCGCGTGCGAGCCAGAGTGGGGAGTGGTTCATGGTCAGAAGTTCCCCACGATGAAGTCCTTGAAACGTCCGAACGCAGTCTTTACGGACCCGTTCTTCTGTGCGACCTTGAAGCCACGCATGCGTGCAAAACGTGCCTCCTCGAGCAGGCCCATCACGGTGGCCGCGCGCGGCTGCGCCACCATGTCCGAGAGCGCGCTCGAGTACTTCGGAATGCCGCGGCGCACGGGCTTGAGGAAGATGTCTTCACCGAGCTCGACCATGCCGGGCATGACGGCGCTGCCGCCCGTGAGCACCACGCCCGACGACAGCACTTCCTCGTAGCCCGACTCGCGCACCACCTGCTGCACCAGCGAGAAGATTTCTTCGATGCGCGGCTCGATCACGCCGGCAAGCGCCTGCTTGCTCAACATGCGCGGGCCGCGATCGCCAAGGCCGGGGACTTCGACCTGCGATTCAGGGTCGGCCAGCAGCTGCTTGGCGTAGCCGTGCTCGACCTTGATGTCCTCCGCGTCCTTGGTGGGCGTGCGCAGGGCCATCGCGATGTCGCTCGTGATGAGGTCGCCCGCGATCGGGATCACGGCCGTGTGGCGGATCGCGCCGTTGGTGAAGATCGCCACGTCGGTGGTGCCCGCGCCGATGTCGACCAGCACCACGCCCAGTTCGCGCTCGTCTTCGGTGAGCACCGCCTGGCTCGAGGCCAGCGGGTTCAGCATCAGCTGGTCGACCTCCAGGCCGCAGCGGCGCACGCACTTGATGATGTTCTCGGCCGCGCTCTGCGCGCCGGTCACGATGTGCACCTTGGCCTCCAGGCGCATGCCGCTCATGCCGATCGGCTCCTTCACGTCCTGGCCGTCGATCACGAACTCCTGCGGCTCCACCAGCAACAGGCGCTGGTCGCTCGAGATATTGATGGCGCGCGCCGTCTCGACCACGCGGGCCACGTCGGCGGGCGTGACTTCCTTGTCCTTCACCGCCACCATGCCGCTCGAATTGATGCCGCGGATGTGGCTGCCGGTGATACCGGTGTAGACGCGGCTGATCTTGCAGTCGGCCATCAGCTCGGCTTCTTTCAGCGCCTGCTGGATGCTCTGCACGGTGGCGTCGATGTTCACCACGACGCCGCGCTTGAGGCCGTTGCTGGGCGCGATGCCCAGCCCGGCCAGCTTGAGCTCGCCGCCTTGCAGCACCTCGGCCACGACCACCATCACCTTGGCGGTTCCGATGTCCAGGCCTACGACCAGGTCTTTGTATTCTTTGGGCATGTAGATGTCCTCGGTATTCGCTACTTGATTTTTCTTGGGGCCTCGGGCGAGACCGTGGTGACGCCGCGCAGCCGCAGGGCATACGCGTCGTTGTGGCGCAGATCGGCGCGTTCGACGTCGGCCACCGTGCGGCGGTACTGGCCCGCGACCTGCGTCACGGTCTTCAGGAACCGCTGCAGGCGCGCCGACACCTCGTCGCTCTGGCCGCGGCCGAGCTCGATCTCGGCCCCGCTGTCCAGCAGCACCTTCCAGCTGCCGCGGCTGGACAGCCGCAGCTCGGCGATGTCGAAGTCGTAGGGCTCGAACATCGGCGCGAGCACGCGGTACATGCCCAGCACCTGCCCGGCCTGCTCGATCGGGCCGTCCAGACGCGGCAGGTCGGCATCGACCTCGGCCACGTTGGCCTCGAACACGTCGCCGAAACCGTTGATCAGCTTGGAGCCGGCCTCGTCGCCCCACACCGCCACCGGCACCTGCTCGGTGAGCGTCACGCGCAGCTTGTTCGGGAACTCGCGCCGCACCACCGCGCTGCGCACCCACGGCACCGTCTCGAAGGCGGTGCGCGCACGCGCCAGGTCGATGGTGAAGAAGTTGCCCTTGAGCTGCGGCGCCACGTTGGCGCGCAGCGTGACCGCGTTGTTGTGCGTGACCTCGCCGTCCACCTTGATGCCCGAGATCGGGAAGAAAGGCTGGCGCAGCACCCACCACGCGCTCGCCGCCAGCAGCATGAGCGCCACCAGCACGAACGCAACGTTCGCGACGATGTTCATCAGCTTGACGTCGAAGGGAGCGGGGATGCTGTCGGCCATGGCTTAGTTCGCGCCTCCCTTGGCATCGAGTGCGGCCGAAGCCAGCACGCGCACGCACAGCTCTTCGTAGGGAATGCCCGCCGCGCGCGCCGACATCGGCACCAGCGAATGGCTGGTCATGCCGGGCGAGGTGTTCATCTCGAGCAGGAAAGGCTTGCGGTCGCTGGCGCGGATCATCACGTCGGCGCGGCCCCAGCCGCGGCAGCCGAGCGTGTGGTATGCGGCCAGCGTGATGCGCTGGATCTCGCGTTCCTCGGCTTCGGGCAGGCCGCTCGGGCACTGGTATTTCACGTCGTCGGTGAAGTACTTGTTCTGGTAGTCGTAGGCGCCCTCGGGCGCGGCGATGCGTACCACCGGCAGCGCGCGCGCGTCCAGGCCCTGGCCGAGCACGGCGCAGGTGACTTCCTCGCCGTCGATGAACTCCTCGCACAGCACGTCGGCGTCGAACTTCGCCGACAGCGCCACGGCGTCCTGCATCTGCGAATAGCCCTCGACCTTGGTCACGCCGATGGACGAGCCCTCGCGCGGCGGCTTCACGATCAGCGGCAGGCCGAGCACGTCGGGCACCACCATGATCTGCTCGCGGCTTTGCTGGTCGAAGGCCAGGCGCACGTACTTGGGCGTGGGCAGGCCGTCGGCCTGCCAGATGCGCTTGGTCATGACCTTGTCCATGGCCACGCTCGAGGCCATCACGCCCGAGCCGGTGTAGGGAATGCCGAGCAGCTCGAGCGCGCCCTGCACGGTGCCGTCTTCGCCGTGGCGACCATGCAGCGCGACGAAGCAGCGCGCGAAGCCTTCGCGCTTCAGGTCGGTGAGTTCGCGCTCCGACGGGTCGAAGGCATGCGCGTCGACGCCGCGCGAACGCAGGGCCTGCAGCACGCCGGCGCCGGACATCAGCGACACCTCGCGTTCGGCGGAACTGCCGCCGAACAGCACGGCCACCTTGCCGAAAAGTTGTGGATCCTGAAGGCTCACGCGGCCCTCCCCTTGCGCGCAGTGCGCTCTGAAGTTGTTGATGAGGGTGCGGGCGGCGTGCCGAGTTCGACCACCTTGCCCGGCACCGCGCCGATGGAGCCCGCGCCCATGCACAGCACCACGTCGTCCGCGCGGGCGTTGTCCAGGATGGCCTGCGGCATGGCGACGATGTCGTCCACGAACACCGGCTCGACCTTGCCGGCCACGCGCAGCGCGCGCGCCAGCGTGCGGCCGTCGGCGGCCACGATGGGCGCTTCGCCCGCGGCATAGACCTCGCCCAGCAAGACCGAATCGGCCGTGCCGATGACCTTCACGAAGTCCTCGAAGCAGTCGCGCGTGCGGGTGTAGCGGTGCGGCTGGAAGGCCAGCACCAGCCGGCGGCCCGGGAAGGCGCCGCGCGCGGCCGCGATGGTGGCCGCCATCTCGACCGGGTGATGCCCGTAGTCGTCGATGACGGTGAAGGTGCCGCCGACCGTGTCGTTCGGCACGGCCACGTCGCCGTAGCTCTGGAAGCGGCGGCCCACGCCCTTGAAGCCGGCGAGGCCGCGTTGCACCGCTTCGTCGGCAATGCCGAGCTCGACCGCCATGGCGATCACCGACAGCGCGTTGCGCACGTTGTGCTCGCCCGGCAGGTTCAGCACGATGGGCAGGTCGGGCAGCGTCACGCCGTTGCGGCGCTGCGCGGTGAAATGCATCTGGCCGCCGACGGCGCGCACGCCGATGGCGCGCACCTGGGCGTCCTCGCCGAAGCCGTAGCTGGTGACCGGGCAGGTCACGTCGGCCACGATCTCGCGCACCGCCGGATCGTCGGTGCAGAGAATGGCCACGCCGTAGAACGGCATGCGGTGCAGGAAATCGACGAAGGCTTTCTTCAGCTTCGCGAAGTCGTGCCCGTAGGTCTCCATGTGGTCGGCGTCGATGTTCGTGACCACCGCCATCACGGGCAGCAGGTTCAGGAACGAGGCGTCCGACTCGTCGGCCTCGACCACGATGTAGTCGCCGCTGCCCAGCTGCGCGTTGGCGCCGGCGCTGTTCAGGCGCCCGCCGATCACGAAGGTCGGGTCGAGCCCGGCGGCCTCGAGCACGCTCGCGGCCAGGCTGGTGGTGGTGGTCTTGCCGTGCGTGCCGGCAATGGCGATGCCCTGCTTCAGGCGCATCAACTCCGCGAGCATCAGCGCGCGCGGCACGACCGGAATGCGCTTCTCACGCGCGGCCAGCACCTCGGGGTTGTCCGACTGCACGGCGGTGGAGGTGACGACCGCGTCCGCGCCGTCGATGTGCGCGGCGGCATGGCCCACGAAGGTGCCGATGCCCAGGCCCGCGAGGCGGCGCAGCGTGGCGCTGTCGGACAGGTCGGAGCCGGTGATCCTGTAGCCCAGGTTCAGCAGCACCTCGGCGATGCCGCTCATGCCGGAGCCGCCGACGCCGACGAAGTGGATGTGACGGATCGCGTGCTTCATTTCGCAAGCTCCTCGCAGGCGCGGACGACCGCGTCCACTGCTTCGGTCTTCTGCAGAGTCTTGGCCTTGGTGGCCCGGTCGATCAAGGTCGCGCGTTCGGTTTTCTGTAGCAAATCAGCCAGCAATTCAGGGGTGAGGTCGGTCTGTTGCACCAGCCAGCCGCCGCCCGCGTCCACGAGGAAGCGCGCGTTGGTGGTCTGGTGGTCGTCGACCGCCGAGGGGAAAGGCACGAACAGCGCTGCTGCGCCGACGGCCGCGATTTCGGTGACGGTGCTGGCGCCCGCGCGCGCGACGATGAGGTCGGCCTCGGCGTACGCCTGCGCGGTGTCGTCGATGAAAGGCGTGAGTTCGCCCTCGACGCCGGCCGCCGCATAGTTGGCGCGCAGCTCGTCGATCTGCTTGGCGCCGCTCTGGTGCAGCACCTGCGGACGCGCGTCGGGCGCGATGCGTGCCAGCGCCTGCGGCACGACGGTGTTGAGCGCACGCGCGCCCAGGCTGCCGCCGACCACCAGCAATTTGAGCGGTCCCGTGCGGCCCGCGAAACGCTCGGCCGGTGCCGGCTGCGACGTGAACGCCGCGCGCAGCGGATTGCCCACCCACTGTGCCTTCTTCAGCACGTTCGGGAAGGCCGTGAACACGCGGTCGGCCACGCCCGCCAGCACCTTGTTGGCGAGGCCGGCCACCGAGTTCTGCTCGTGCAGCACCAGCGGCTTGCCCATCAGCACGCCCATCATCCCGCCCGGGAAGGTGATGTAGCCGCCCAGGCCCACCAGCACGTCGGGCTTCACGCGGCGCACCACGGCCAGGCTCTGCCAGAAGGCACGCAGCAGCTTCAGCGGCAGCAGGAACAAGGTGAGCGGACCCTTGCCACGCACGCCGCCGAACTGCACCGGCTCGAAGGCGAAGCCGCGCGGGGGCACGAGTTTTTCTTCCATGCTGCCGGGCGCGCCCAGCCAGTGCACGCGCCAGCCGCGCTCGCGCAGGGCCTCGGCCACCGCGAGACCCGGGAAGATGTGGCCGCCTGTGCCGCCGGCCATGACGAGTGCCGTACGGCCGGTCATACGCGACCTCCCCGCATCAGCACACGGTTCTCATAGTCGATGCGCAGCACGACCGCCAACGCCACGAGGTTCATCAAAATCGCCGAGCCGCCGAAGCTCATCAGCGGCAACGTCAGGCCCTTGGTCGGCAGTGCGCCCAGGTTCACGCCCATGTTGATGAAGGCCTGGAAGCCCATCCACACGCCCACGCCCTGCGCCACGAGGCCCGAGAACACGCGGTCGAGCGCGATCGCCTGGCGGCCGATGTGCATGATCCGGCGCGTGAGCCAGAGGAACATGCCGATGATCAGCAGCACGCCGACCAGGCCGAACTCTTCGCCAATCACGGCCAGCAAGAAGTCGGTGTGCGCTTCGGGCAGCCAATGCAGCTTCTCGACGCTGCCGCCCAGGCCCACGCCGAAGACCTCGCCGCGGCCGATGGCGATCAGCGAGTGCGACAGCTGGTAGCCCTTGCCCAGTGCGTGCTCTTCGCTCCACGGATCGAGGTACGCAAAGATGCGCTCGCGACGCCACGGGCTGCTCGCCACGATGGAGCCGAAGGCCACCACCACCAGCGTCGCGATCACGAAGAACATGCGCGCGTTCACGCCGCCCAGGAACAGGATGCCCATGGCGATCACGGCGATCACCATGAAGGCGCCCATGTCGGGCTCGGCCATCACCAGCATGCCGACCACCACCACCGCGATGCCCATCGGCAGCACGGCGCGGAAGAAGCGTTCCTTGATCTCCATCTTGCGCACCATGTAGCTGGCGGCATAGAGCACCATCGCGAATTTGGCCAGCTCCGACGGCTGGAAGCGCATGAAGCCCATCGGCAGCCAGCGGCGCGCGCCGTTCACGTTGATGCCGATGTGCGGAATGAGCACCGCCACCAGCAGCAGCAGCGAAGCCACGAAGAGCCAGGGCGCGACGCGCTCCCAGGTCTTCATGGGGACCTGGAAGGTCAGCAACGCGGCGATGAAGGCGATGACCAGCGAAGCCGCGTGCCGCGTGAGGAAGTACGAGGCGCTGTAGCCGGCGCGTGCGAAGCGCGGGTTGTCGGGCAGCGCGATCGAGGCCGAATACACCATGATCAGGCCCCAGGTCATCAGCGCGACCGTGACCCAGACCAGCGCCTGGTCGAAACCCAGCACGCGCATCGGCGTGGCCTTGGTCTGCGCGATGCCGGCGCCGCCCAGCCGCACGGGCAGGTGCACGGGCAGCGAATCCATGCCGCTGCGGGCGCGCCGGAACCAGCCGCCGAAACGGCTGCCGGTGCGGGTTTCCTGTGTGGCGCCCGGGGCTGCGGAGTTCAAATCGGGTCCTCCATCGATCCGGCGGTGGACAGCGAAGCTTGCGGGGCGTACGACACCACCGCGTCGTCGCCACCCACGGCCTCGCGCGGGCTGTCGGCGTAGGCCTCGACGGCCTCGCAGAACACCTCGGCGCGGTGCGCGTAGTCCTTGAACATGTCGAAGCTCGCACAGGCCGGTGACAGCAGCACGGCATCGCCGGGGTGGGCGCGTGCGGCGGCGAGCTTCACGGCTTCTTCCATCGAGCCCGCGTGCTTCAGCGACACGCCGGTGGAGGCCAGCGCAGCCTCGATCAGCGGGGCGTCGCGGCCGATGAGCACGACGGCGCGCGCGTACTGGCGCACGGGGTCGGCCAGCGGCTCGAAGTCCTGGCCCTTGCCTTCGCCGCCGAGGATCACGACCACGCGGCGCTCCTCGCCGAGGCCGCTCAATGCAGCCACGGTGGCGCCGACGTTGGTGCCCTTGCTGTCGTCGAAGAACTCGACCTCGTCCACGATGGCGATCGGCTCGACGCGGTGCGGCTCGCCGCGGTACTCGCGCAGGCCGTAGAGCATCGGGCCCAGCGGGCAGTCGGCGGCGCTGGCGAGCGCGAGCGCGGCCAGGGCGTTCATGGCGTTGTGTCGGCCGCGGATGCGCAGTGCGTCGGCGGGCATGAGGCGCTGGAAGAAGATTTCTTCTTCGACCACCGCGCCGCGCTTGCGCTTCTGCGTTTCGTCGGCTTCCAGCGCGCGCACCAGCCAGGCCACGCCGTTGATGCGCTCGATGCCGTAGTCGCCGGGACGCAGCGGCATCGCACCGCCGAAGGTGACGTGGGCGCGGATCTGCGGACGCTGCAGCTTCACGCGGACGGGCGGCGGCAGCATGGCCATCACGCCCGCGTCGTCGCGGTTCAGGATCAACAGACCCTTGGCGCCAAAGATGCGCGCCTTGGCAGCGGCATACGCCGGCATGTCGCCATGCCAGTCGAGGTGGTCCTGCGTGAGGTTGAGCACGGTCGCGGCCGTGGGCTCGAAGCCCTGCACGCCGTCGAGTTGGAAGCTCGAGAGTTCGAGCACCCACACCTCGGGCAGCGTGTCGGCGTCGATGTGCGCGGCCAGCGTGTCGAGCAGCGTGGGGCCGATGTTGCCGGCCACGGCCACGGTCTTGCCCGCGCGCTCGACCAGCTGGCCGGTGAGCGAGGTGACGGTGGTCTTGCCGTTGGTGCCGGTGACCGCGAGCACGGCCGGTGTGTAACCCTTGGGCGCTTCGGGTTCGGGCTCGGGCACGAGCACCATCTGGGGCGTGTCTTCCTCGACCGCGGCCGACGCCGGGTTGGTGGCAGACAGCTCGGCGATCGTGGCGACGAACGCGGCGGCTTCGCGCGCCGCGGTGGGCACGTAGGGCTTGCCGGGGGGCGGGAGCCGGGAGAGGCTGGCGGCGGACGCGGGTGCGGGCGGCGCATCGGGTGCGTCGCCGGTGGCGGCCGGTGCTGCGCCGTCTTCCGTGGCGGCGTCTTCGGCGACGACGTCTTCGGTCGGCGGCGTCACCGGGACGCTCAGCGATGCATCGCGCGGCATGGCTTCGGCCATGGCGGGCGGCGTGGGTTCGGCGGCTTCGGTCGGTTCGACGGGTTCGGCTTCTGCGGCAGTCGCATCGATTGGCAGTGCGGCTTCGGTCGGCTCGGCGACCACGGCCTCCGTGGGTGCAGCGGCCTCGGTCGCCTCAACAGCGTCGACGGGCGCAGCCGCTTCGGGCTCGCCTTCGACAACCGCAGCAGCCTCCGGCGCAGGCACTTCCGGCGTCTCGACCACCACAGCATCCGCCACAGGCGCTTCTTCGCTCAAGGCCAGCTCGGCCTGAGCAGGCGTTTCAACGACAGGTTCGGCGGCGGCGGTTTCAGCCGGCACGTCAGCTTCGGCCTCCACCACCGGCACCTCGACCGTCCGCAGGTCGAGCAGCGCACGCGCGAACAGGTCCAGCTCACCGCCGACCACGAGGCCCACTGCCTTGGCGGCATCGACGACCGGCGCCTGCGTCGCGGGCGACAGGCCCGGCGAGCGGTACACCGCGCGGATCGGCGTGCCTTCGACCAGCGCGGCCGTGAACGGCCCGCCGATGAACGAGACATCGGGCAGCTCGGCCTGCAGCGTCGCCAGCGAAGCCGGCGCCTCGCGCGTGTCGGCCACGGTCACGACCGCGCCGTGGCGCGCGCACCAGCGCGCCATCGCCAGCCCGGACGCGCCGAGGCCGAGGATGAGAACGGGGAGGTCTTTCAGGTGCCGCATGGTTGTGTGGTTACCGCAGCTTCAGCGTCGACAGGCCGATGAGGCACAGCAGCATCGTGATGATCCAGAAGCGCACGACGACCTGCGTCTCGCGCCAGCCGCTCTTCTCGAAGTGGTGGTGCAGCGGCGCCATCTTGAGCACGCGACGGCCTTCGCCATAGCGCTTCTTCGTGTACTTGAAGTACATGACCTGTGCCATCACCGAGATCGCCTCGACCACGAAGATGCCGCCCATGATGAAGAACACGATCTCCTGGCGCACGATGACTGCGATGGTGCCCAGCGCGCCGCCCAGCGCCAGCGCACCCACGTCGCCCATGAAGACCTGCGCCGGATGGGTGTTGAACCAGAGAAAGGCCAGCCCCGCACCGGCCATCGCCGAGCAGAACACCAGCAGCTCGCCCGAACCCGGGATGTTGGGGAACAGCAGGTACTTGGAGTACACCGCGCTGCCCGTGACGTAGGCGAACACGCCCAGCGCCGAGCCCACCATCACCACCGGCATGATCGCCAGGCCATCGAGGCCATCCGTGAGGTTCACGGCGTTGCTCGCGCCCACGATCACGAGGTACGTGAGGATGACGAAGCCGATGCCGCCCAGCGGGTAGCTCACTTCCTTGAAGAAGGGCACCAGCAGGTTGATCTTGGGCGGAAAGTCGAGGTCGAAGCCCGAGCGCACCCAGGCGTAGAACAGCTCGAGCACGCGCCAGTTGGAGCTCTCGGAAATGCTGAACAGCAGGTAGAAGCCCGCGAGCAGGCCGACCAGCGATTGCCAGAAATACTTCTCGCGCGAGCGCATGCCTTCGGGGTCCTTGCGCACCACCTTGCGCCAGTCGTCGACCCAGCCGATGGCGCCGAAGCCCATCGTCACCCACAGCACGATCCACACGAAGCGGTTCGAGATGTCGAACCACAGCAAGGTGGCGAAGGCGATGGCGAACAGCACCAGCACGCCGCCCATGGTGGGCGTGCCGCTCTTGGTCAGGTGCGTTTCCATGCCGTAGCCGCGGATCGGCTGGCCGATCTTGAGTGCGGCGAGGCGACGAATCACATAGGGGCCGGCCACCAGGCCGACCACGAGCGCGGTCAGCGCGGCCATCAGCGCGCGGAACGTGAGGTAGTTGAAAACGCGCAAGAACCCGAACTCGGGCGACAGCGTCTGCAGCCATTGGGCCAGGGACATCAGCATGGTGTGTTGCGCGGCTCATGCGTCATGGCCGGCCTCCTTTTGTTGTTGTGCTTCGATCGCCTGCACCACGCGCTCCATCTTCATGAAGCGCGACCCCTTGACCAGCACGCTGCCCAGCTGCGGCAGGCGGGCGAGCACGGCCGCGCGGAGCGTGTCGAAATCGTCGAAATGGCGTCCATCGACACCATCGTTGTTGTTGAAAGCCGTCGCCGCGTGCACGGTCTCGCCGCCCAGCGTGTAGACGGCGTCGAGGCCGCGCTGGCGCGCCCAGGCGCCGACCTCGGCGTGGAACTCCGGCGAGCGGTCGCCGACCTCGCCCATCTCGCCGAGCACCAGCAGGCGTGGCGCGGGCAGGCCGGTGAGCACGTCGATGGCGGCAATCACCGAGTCGGGGTTGGCGTTGTAGCTGTCGTCGACCAGCGTGAGCGCGTGCCCGCCGGGCAGCACGATCTCGCTGGCGCGCGAACGGCCCTTGACCGGCTCGAAGGCCGACAGGCCCGCGGCGATGGTGTCGAGCGACACGCCGGCGGCCAGCGCGCAGGCGGTGGCGGCGAGCGCGTTGCCCACGTTGTGGCGGCCCGCGATGTGCAGGCGCGCATCGAAGGCACCCAGCGGCGTGCGCACACGAACGCGCCAGGCGCCCTGCTGCCATTCGGCGCTGTCGAGCGAAATGTCGGCGTCGGCGTGCTCGCCGAAGGTCAGGCAGCGGCGCGAACCGCTCTGGCGTGCCAGGTCGGTCCACAGCGAGGTGAAGGTGTCGCCGTAGGGGAACACGGCGGTGCCGTCGTCGGGCAGTTCGGCGAACACGGCGGCGTTCTCGATGGCGACCGCCTCGACGCTGGCCATGAACTCCTGGTGCTCGCGCTGCGCGTTGTTGACCAGCGCGATGGTCGGGCGCGACATGGCGGCCAGCCGCGCGATCTCGCCCGGGTGGTTCATGCCGAGTTCGAGCACCGCCAGCTGGTGCTGCGCGCGCAGGCGCATCAGCGTGAGCGGCACGCCGATCTCGTTGTTGAAGTTGCCGGCCGTGGCCAGCGCGCGGTCGGCGCGGAAAGCCGCGAGCACGGCCGCGATCATCTGCGTGACCGTGGTCTTGCCGTTGCTGCCGGTGACGGCGATCAGCGGCAGCTGGAACTGCGCGCGCCAGCCGGCGCCCAGCGCACCGAGCGCGATGAGCGAGTCGGACACCTCGAGGCCGGCAAGGCCCGCGGCTTCGAGGCCGCCGTGCGCAATGGCGGCCACGGCGCCCTGCTTCTTCGCGTCGGCCAGGAAGTCGTTGGCGTCGAAGCGCTCGCCCTTGAGCGCGACGAACAGGTCGCCGGCGGCCAGGGTGCGGGTGTCGGTGTGGACGCGCGCGATCATGGTGGCCGGGTCGCCCACGAGGCGCGACCCCGGCACCCATTGCTGCGCCTGTGCCAGCGTGAGGTTGAGCGGTGTCGAGACGGGCGTGGCCATGGCGGTCATGCGGCACCCCGCTTCGCGAGCGCGTCGAGCGCGTGGGTCTTGTCGGAGAACGGCAGGCGCTGGCCGGCGATCTCCTGCCACTCTTCGTGGCCCTTGCCGGCGATCAGCACCACGTCTTGGGGTGCCGCCTGGGCGATGGTTTCGGCGATGGCGCGCGCGCGGTCGACCTGCACGCGCGCCGCCTCGACGCGCGTGAAGCCGCGCAGCGCCTGGCTGATGATGGCGTCGGGGTTCTCGTTGCGCGGGTTGTCGCTGGTGAGCACGACGTGGTCGGCCTGCCGTTCGGCGACGGCCGCCATAAGCGGGCGCTTGATCGGGTCGCGGTTGCCGCCGCAGCCGAACACGCACCAGAGCGCACCGCCGCGTTGCTTGGCCAGCGGGCGCAGGCCGGCGAGGGCCTTGTCGAGGGCGTCGGGCGTGTGGGCGTAGTCGACCACGGCCAGCGGTGCACCGTCGGTCGGCTGCACGCGGTCCATGCGGCCCGGCACGCTGCTGAGGTGGGCGCAGGCGGCCACGGCCTGTGCGAGCGTGAGGCCCAGCGCGCGCAGGGTGCCGAGCACGCCGAGCAGGTTGGCGACGTTGTACTGGCCGATCAGCCCGGTGGCGAGCCGCTCGGCCGGCGCCGTGCTGCCGTGCTCGGCCACGGTGAACTGCAGGCCCTGCGCGTCGTAGCCGATGTCACGTGCCACCAGCCGCGCGGGCTTGCCGGCGGCCGAGACGGTCCAGACGTCGAGCGCGCCGATGCCGGCGTCGAGCAGGTTGGCGCACAGGCTGGCGCCGTGCATGTCGTCGATGTTGATCACCGCGGCGCGCAGGCCGGGCCAGCGGAACAGCTCGGCCTTGGCCTGCCAGTAGGCGTCCATGCTGCCGTGGTAGTCGAGGTGGTCCTGCGTGAAATTGGTGAACACGGCGACCGCGATGCGGCAGCCGTCGAGCCGGCGCTCGGCGATGCCGATCGACGAGGCCTCGATCGCGCAGGCGCCGAAGCCCTCGGTGACGAAGTCGCGCAGCGCGCGCTGCAGCATCACGGGGTCGGGCGTGGTCAGGCCGGTGTAGGTGAGCGCGGGCGGCACGCCGATGCCCAGGGTGCCGACCACGGCGCAGGGCGACGGGGCGCCGCGCTCGGTGGTGCCGTCGGGTCGCATGGCGCGCACGCCGCCGGCCGCGCGCAGCGTGGACAGCGATTCGGCCAGCCACCACGCGGTGGAGGTCTTGCCGTTGGTGCCGGTCACGGCCAGCAGGTCGAGCTGCGCCGAGGGGTTGTCGTAGAAGGCGGCGGCGATCGGGCCGGTGGCGGCCTTGAGGCCGGGGTAGCTCACGATGCGCTCGTCGCCGTCGAAACCGAAGGCGTCCACGCCCTCGTGCTCGACCAGGCAGGCCACGGCGCCCTGCGCCAGTGCAGCCGCCACGTGCTGGCGGCCGTCGGTCGCGGCGCCGGGCCAGGCGATGAAGGCATCGCCCGGGCCGACCGCACGGCTGTCGGCGAGCAGCGCGCCCTGCACGCGCTCCTTGAGCCAGAACGCGGCGGTGGTGGGGGAAGTGAGTGTCAGCATGTCAGAAGCTCTCGGGGACGTCTTGCGTCTGCACGAGGGGTTTGACCGCCAGATCGGGCGGGACGTTCATCATGCGCAGGGTCTGCTGCACGACTTCGCTGAACACCGGCGCCGCGGCGAGGCCGCCGAAATACTGGCCGTCGGTCGGCTCGTCGATCATCACCGCGACGATGATGCGCGGCTTCTCGATGGGCGCCATGCCGGTGAACCAGGCGCGGTACTTGTTGCTGGCGTAACCCTTGCCGACCTGCTTGTGGGCCGTGCCCGACTTGCCGCCGACCGAGTAGCCCACGGTTTGCGCGCGCGTGCCGGTGCCGCCCGGGCCGGCGGCCATCTGCAGCATCTTGCGCACGGCGAGCGCGTTGGACGGCGAGAACACGCGCACGCCGACCGGCGGCTCGGCGTTCTTCAGGATAGTGACCGGAATGAGCGAGCCGTCGTGCGCGAACGAGGTGTACGAATGCGCCATCTGGAACAGCGACGCCGACAGGCCGTAGCCGTAGGCCATGGTCGCCTGCTCGACCGGCTTCCAGGTCTTCCACGGGCGCAGCCGGCCCGTCACGGCGCCGGGAAACTGGATCTGCGGCTTCTGGCCGTAGCCCAGCGCGGTGTAGGTGTCCCACATCTCGTGGGGCGTCATCTTCTGGGCGATCTTGAGCGCGCCCACGTTGCTCGACTTCTGGATCACGCCCTCGACCGTCAGCGAGCCGTAGTTGTGGGTGTCGCTGATGGTGAAGCCGCCGAGCTGGTAACGCCCGGGCGCGGTGTCGATGATGGTCGAGGGCTTCACGCGGCCGGCCTCCAGCGCCATCGCCACGGTGATGGGCTTCATGGTCGAGCCGGGCTCGAAGGTGTCGGTGAGCGCGCGGTTGCGCAGCTGCTCGCCCGTGAGGTTCTGGCGCTTGTCGGGCACGTAGCTCGGGTAGTTGGCCAGCGCCAGCACCTCGCCGGTGGTGCTGTCGAGCACCACCACGCTGCCGGCCTTGGCACGGCGCGCCGTCACGGCGTCGCGCAGCTTCTGGTAGGCGAAGAACTGCACCTTGCTGTCGATGCTGAGCTGGATGTCGCGGCCTTCGACCGGCGGCACCTGCTCGCCCACGCCCTCGACCACGCGGCCCAGCCGGTCCTTGATGACGCGGCGCGAGCCGGCCTTGCCGGCCAGCTCCTTGTTGAACCCCAGCTCGATGCCTTCCTGGCCGTTGTCTTCCACGTTGGTGAAGCCCACCACGTGCGCCGCGGCCTCGCCCTCGGGGTACTGGCGCTTGTATTCCTTGCGCTGGTAGATGCCCTTGAGGTTGAGCGCGGCGATCTGCTTGGCGATGGGCTCGTCGACCTGGCGCTTGATCCAGACGAAGGTCTTGTCTTCGTCTTCGAGCTTCTTGTCGAAGTCCTTCTGCGGCATGCCGAGCAGCTTGGCCACCTGCTTGAGCTTGGCGCGCACCTCGGGGTCGTCGCGCTCCACGTCTTCGGGAATGGCCCAGATGCTGGGCGCCACCACGCTGGAGGCGAGGATGAGCCCGTTGCGATCGAGGATGCGGCCGCGGTTGGCCGGCAGCTCCAGCGTGCGCGCAAAGCGCACTTCGCCCTGGCGCTGGAAGAAGCTGTTGTTGAAGACCTGCACGTACGCGGCCCGCCCCGCCAGCATGACGAAGCCGAAGGCGATGCCGGCGACGATGAACTTGCTGCGCCACACCGGCGTCTTGCTCGCGAGCAAGGGGCTGGTGGTGTAGCGCACGCTGCGGTTGCCGCGGCTCATCGGGCAGGCCTCGCGGTGGCGGCGCCGGGCTTGGGCGGCGTGGTGGGCGGCAGCGGTGCGATGGCCGGGATCACCGAGCCGTCGGGGCGCACGTACTGCGTGATGGCCGGCGAGGCCGTGCGCATCTGCAGCTGCTCTTTGGCGAGCTTCTCCACGCGCAGCGGCGTGGCCTGCGCGCGCTTTTCCACCTGCAGGCGGTCATGCTCGGTTTCGAGCTTGCGCGTCTCCTGCTGGGCGCGGTCGAACTCCGTGTAGAGCTGGCGCGACTGGTACTGGGTGTGCACAAGGTACAAAGCCGTCGCAATGACGGCCAGCAGAAGGAGCAGGTTGATCCGCGCCATGGCTACCCGGCCTCCGTGCGTTCGGCCACCCGAAGGATGGCGCTGCGCGAGCGCGGGTTGCCGCGCACTTCTTCTTCGGACGGCTTGATGCGCTCGAGCGCGTGCAGCTTCATCACCTTGGGCGCGGCGAAGGGCGCGCGGCGGTCGTAGACCTCCTTCGAGTGCTTGGCGATGAACTGCTTGACGATGCGGTCTTCGAGCGAATGGAAGCTGATCACCGCGAGCCGGCCGCCGGGCGCGAGCACCGACAGGCTGGCTTCTAGCGCTTGTTGCAGCTCCTCAAGCTCGGCGTTGATGAAAATCCGAAAAGCCTGAAATGTGCGCGTTGCAGGGTTCTGGCCCTGCTCGCGGGTTTTGACCGTGCCAGCCACGAGCTCGGCCAGTTCGGTGGTGGTTGAAATTGCGCCCCGTTCTTGTCTGCGAGCAACAATCGCCTTTGCAATCTGAACAGCAAACCGTTCTTCGCCATAGTCACGGATCACCTCTGCAATTTGTTGAAGTTCGGCCGTTGCCAGCCATTCGGCCACGCTCTCGCCGCGCGTGGTGTCCATGCGCATGTCGAGCGGACCGTCGAAACGGAAACTGAAGCCGCGCACCGGGTTGTCGATCTGCGGCGAACTCACGCCCAGGTCCATCAGCAAGCCGTTGACGCTGGCGTCGGGCAATTCGCCCAGCGAGCGGAATCCCTGGTGGCGGATAGAAAAACGCGCATCCGAGATGCGCGCTGCTTCGGCCACCGCTTCTGCATCCTTGTCGAATGCGATGAGCCTGCCTTCCGGCGCCAGCCGCGCGAGGATGGCGCGCGCATGTCCTCCGCGGCCGAAGGTGGCGTCCACGTACGTGCCCGTGGCTGCCGCGCTGCCGGAAAGAAGGGCTTCCACCGCCTCGTTCAACAAGACGGTCGTGTGGGTCAGGGGGGTGTTCACGGGGCTCCTCAGAACGCGAAGTCCTGAAACACATCCGGCATCTCGCCCTGGGTGGCCTCGGCCTCCTTGGCCTCGTAGGTGGCCTTGTCCCAGAGTTCGAAGTGGTTGCCCATCCCCAGCAGCAGCGTCTCGCGGTTGATGCCGGTGGCGGCGCGCAGCTCGGGCGACACCAGCACGCGGCCGGTGCCGTCCATCTCGACGTCCATCGCGTTACCGAGGAAGACGCGCTTCCACCACTGCGCCGACATCGGCAGCGCAGCAATGCGTTCGCGGAATTTTTCCCATTCGGGACGGGGGAACACCATCAGGCATCCGTGCGGATGCTTGGTGATCGTGAGCTGGCCGCCTGCCGTGGCGCTCAGGACGTCGCGATGCCGGGTCGGCACGGAGAGCCGCCCCTTGGCATCCAGACTGAGCGATGAAGCGCCTTGAAACACGACCACGAAACCCCTGTGGTGGGAGGTGCCGAGACACCCGGAAGGGGCGCTGCCCGCACTTTTTCCCACTTAACTGCACTTTTTTCCACTGTAGCAGGAAACACTTGCGACGCAACTGGGGCTCGGGGGTATTTTTTGTAATGGAATCAACGACTTAGCGCCGATTTCCAAAGCTGGAAATCGGCGAATTGTGTTGAAAATGAAGTACTTAGCTCACGCAGTGAAAGTGATGCGTGAAGGACGACCCCGTTACAGGGGCCGAGGGAGGCGGCTTCAGAGGATGAAGCGCGAAAGGTCTTCGTCGTGACTTAGTGCCGCGAGGCGCTCGTCGACATAAGCGGCATCGATGCGGACCGTCTGGCCCTCGATGCGGGTGGCATCGAAGCTTACCTCATCGAGCAGGCGCTCCATCACGGTCGAGAGGCGGCGTGCGCCGATGTTCTCGGTGCGCTCGTTCACCTCGAAGGCGATGGCCGCCAGCCGCGTGATGCCGTCGGGCGCGAAGTCGAGCGTCACGCCTTCGGTGGCCAGCAGCGCCTGGTACTGCTTCACGAGCGACGCGCGGGTCTGCGTGAGGATGCTCTCGAAGTCCGACACCGAGAGCGACTGCAGCTCGACGCGGATCGGAAAGCGCCCTTGCAGCTCGGGAATGAGGTCGCTCGGCTTGCTCAGGTGGAAGGCGCCGCTCGCGATGAACAGCATGTGGTCGGTGCGCACTACGCCGTACTTGGTGGACACGGCCGTGCCTTCCACGAGCGGCAGCAGGTCGCGCTGCACGCCCTGGCGCGAGACGTCGGAGCCTTGCGCGTCGCTGCGCGTGGCGACCTTGTCGATCTCGTCGATGAACACGATGCCGTTCTGCTCGGCATTGGCAATGGCCTGCGTGCGGATCTCGTCCTCGTTGACCAGCTTGGCGGCCTCTTCGTCGATCAAGAGGCGCATCGCCTCGGCGATCTTGAGCTTGCGCGTCTTGCGCTTGCCGCCACCGAGCTGGCCGAACATGCCGCGCAGTTGCTCGGTCATTTCCTCCATGCCGGCCGGGCCCATGATCTCCAGCGGCGCACGCGTTTCGGCGAGGTCGAGCTCGATCTCCTTGTCGTCGAGCTGGTGCTCGCGCAGCTTCTTGCGGAAGGCCTGGCGCGTCGGGTTGGGGCTGTCGAGTGCGGGCGCGGCGCCGTCGGCGCCGCGCGCCGGGGGCAGCAGCGCGTCGAGGATGCGCTCCTCGGCCGCGTCTTCGGCACGGGCGCGCACCTTCACGCTTGCGGATTCGCGCGTCTGCTTGACGGCGATCTCGGCGAGGTCGCGAATGATCGAGTCGACGTCCTTGCCCACGTAGCCCACCTCGGTGAACTTGGTGGCCTCGACCTTGATGAACGGCGCGTCGGCCAGGCGGGCCAGGCGGCGCGCGATTTCGGTCTTGCCGACGCCCGTCGGGCCGATCATGAGGATGTTCTTGGGCGTGATCTCGTGGCGCAGCGAGTCGTCGACCTTCTGGCGGCGCCAGCGGTTGCGCAGCGCAATGGCCACGGCGCGCTTGGCGGCGGGCTGGCCGACGATGTGGTTGTCGAGCTCGGAGACGATTTCCTGGGGTGTCATGGACATGGTCAGAGCGCTTCCACCGTGTGGTTCATGTTCGTGTAAATGCAGATTTCTCCGGCGATCGCCAGCGATTTGCGCACGATCTGCTCGGCCGAGAGGTCGGTGTTGTCGATCAGCGCCTTGGCCGCCGACTGGGCGTAGGCACCGCCCGAACCGATGGCGATCACGCCGTCTTCAGGCTCCAACACGTCGCCATTGCCGGTGATGATGAGCGAAGTCGTGGCGTCGGCCACGGCCAGCATGGCCTCGAGCTTGCGCAGCACGCGGTCGGTGCGCCAGTCCTTGGTGAGCTCGACCGCTGCGCGGGTCAGGTGACCCTGGTGCTTCTCGAGCTTGGCCTCGAACCGCTCGAAGAGCGTGAAGGCATCGGCCGTGGCGCCGGCGAACCCCGCCAGGACCTTGCCGTGATAGAGCCGGCGCACCTTGCGCGCCGTGCCCTTGATGACGATGTTGCCGAGAGTGACCTGCCCGTCCCCGCCGATGGCGACCTGATCGCCTTGGGGGGTCTTGCGGCGCACGCTCACGATGGTGGTGCCGTGAAACTGTTCCATCGCAGCCATCTGGGGGTGGGCCAAGGCAATGCAACCCCTGTGGTCGGACAAGCTGCTGGCGGAAAACACGGCCGCGCAGGGGCCGCGGACGCCCCTTTGGGCGGGTCAGTTCTTGCGGACGGCGACCGTGGCGTGGTCCGTGATGCCGATCAGCCCGAACAGCGCAGCGATCAGCCGATGGGCGTCGACGAACTGCACCCGTTCGCCATTCGCATCGCGCTCACGGACCCAGCTCAGCAGCGTGCCGGCCGCCGTCAGGTCCATGCGCAGCAGGGCCGCGCACGAGATGACCGGCGCCGTCGTGTGGCGCAGGTCGTGGTCCAGGCGCTGCCAGCACGACAGCGAGTCGCCGCGCAGGTCGCCCGCCAGCGCGGCAAAGCCGCTGTCGGTGGACGGGAAGCTCTCGGAATCGCCCCCGACCGACAGCAGCGACCACACCGAACTCGGCCGGCTCGCCGGCGGCGCGGCCAGCGAGGTGCACTCGCCCTTCGGGTCCTGCCAGGACGGCGGCGACACCTCGTAGGTGATGCAGTAGTTGAGCGCCACCAGCTCGAAGTCGTCGGGCAGGTGCATCATGCGCAGCGCCGCGAGGCGCAGCTGCCACCAGGCGTCGTCGGGATGGCGCTCGTTGTTGGGCGTGGCCGCGGCCAGCACGGTCATGAGCTGCGAAGCGCCGAAGAAGCGCAGCTGCACCGGCGAATCGGACCAGTGCGCGAACAGGATGCGCAGCGGCGCGGCGGCCGGCGGATCGATCTCGGTGAGCGCGCGCCAGTCGAGCGTCCAGACCATGCCGGCCTGCGAGAGCGCGCGCGTGAGCGCCATGAGCCCTTCGCGCGTCAGGTGTGCGGGGCTGGCCCAGTCGGCGGCGCCGGTCGTGTCGGAGGCCGCTTCGGCGTCCTCGCTGGCGGTGACGGCCTTCACGCTGCGGGCAAGCTCGTCGAGCGAGACCCAGTCGGGGCCCATGCGCTTCATGCGCTGCGCATAGCGCATGCGGGCAGCCGCGAACTTGGCGGCGTCGCCGGTGGCGCGGTACAGGTCGAACAGCGCGCGCCAACGGGCGTCGTCGCGCTCCAGCGTGGCGGCGGCGGCGCCGTCTTCGGTGGCGGGCGCGCCTTCGGCGGCGAGCGCCTGCAGCAGGATGGCTTCGGCGCCGGTGTCGTCGCCGTGCGCGAAGCGGATCACTGCTTCTTCGAGCGCGCCATCGTGCGCGAGCCGGGACGGCTGCGGCGCGGGGGCAGCTGCTGCAGCAGCAATCGGCGGCGCTGTGGCCACGGGTGCGGAAGCGGCCGGCTCGGCTGGCAGCTGGTCGCCGCCACTGTCGACCGGCGGCAGCGTTTCAGCGCCCGCGTCCGGCGGCGGATTGACCAGCGTCTCGCCGTTCGGCCCGCGGCCCTTCCACCACTGCTGCGACATCTGCTCTTCGATCTCGTCGATCTTCTTGAGCGTGAGTGCGCGGCCCTCGGGCTTTTCGGAGGTGCTGTTGAGGTTGAACGACGACGGCGTGACCGTGGCCTCGAAGGCATGGGCCGCCGCCTCGCGTTGGCGCAGCTTGCGCAGCATGTCGAACTCGCGGCGGCGCACGAAGTCGTTGCGCTGGCGCCGCTCGATCATTTCCTTCAGCATCTCGCGGCTGTAGGTCTGCTCGGGCAGCGACGAGTCGGAGGACGGGGTGTCCAGCTCCGACCAGTCTTTCAGGGGATTTCGAACGAACTTGGCCACCTTCGAAAAAAGGCGGCCTGACTCTTCCTTTGGCATTCAGAGAAGGTTATCGAAAGCGCGAATTTCGCTCTACCTTGCTGCTGTTAATCCCCGAACATTTTCTGCTTCAGCTCGCGGCGCTGCTGCGCTTCGAGCGAGAGCGTGGCGGTCGGGCGGGCCAGCAGGCGGCCGACGCCGATGGGCTCGCCGGTCTCGTCGCAGTAGCCGTAGTCGCCGGCGTCGATGCGCTGGATCGACTGCTCGATCTTCTTGAGCAGCTTGCGTTCGCGGTCGCGCGTGCGCAGTTCGAGCGCGTGCTCTTCCTCGATGGTGGCGCGGTCGGCCGGGTCGGGCACGACCACGGTGTCTTCGCGCAGGTGCTCGGTGGTTTCACCGGCGTTCTCGAGGATGCCGCGCTTGAGTTCTTCGAGCTTCAGACGGAAGAACGCCATCTGCTTGTCGTTCATGTACTCGTCGTCGGGCATCGCGATGACCTCGGCGTCGCTCATCTCGGCGGGCGTCTTGGTCTTCCAGTTGTTGGCCAGCTTCGGGTCCTTCTTGACGGCCAGGGGCGGCGGCGGCACCAGCGCGGTGGAAGGTGCCTGCGAGAAGCTGGATTTGGCGGCGGTCGAGGCCACGGATTGCGGCATCGAGGGCACGGTGAGTTGCGACAGCCGGGACACGCGGCCACCACGCGCGGCGGGAGCGGGCGTAGCGGGGATCGAGGGTGTCGCCGGGGCGGAAGAAGAGGCGGCAGCCGTTTTTTTCATGGGGGTCGGGGGAGCAGAAAGGGTGGCCGCAGGACGGCCGACCGGTTGGGATGACGTAGGCGCCGCGCCCGCGGATTTCGTTGCGGGCTTGGCGGACTTCTTGGCAGCCGCGGTCCCGGTCTTGGCCGGGGTTGCCGCAGGCTTTTTGGCAGCGCTTTTCTCTTTCGCGGCAGGTGCAGCAGCAGCGGTGGCGGAAACCTTCTTCGCCGCGGGTACAGCCTTCGCAGCCGGCGCCTTCTTTGCGGCGGGCTTGGTGGCTGGCGTGGCCTTGACGGCGGGTTTCTTCACGGTGACTGGCTCCTTGTACGAACTGGAACGCGCTTTCACTGGGTGTCTCCTCCCAAGGGAGTCGTTGCGGGTGTCAGGCCGCGCGGGCTCCACGTGTCGGGGGGCGTCCGCAGGTGGGCGAACCCCGGGGTTATACCCCCGAAAGCCCGCCAAAAACCCTTGGCGCCCCGTGCCGTAAGTCATATCTCGCCCCTGTGGACGAAGCATGGCTCCCGGAACAGGCGCGCGATTGTATAGAGAACTCGAAACGCAGCGCCATTGGGTACCGCACTGCCCTGCTCCGGTAGCATCGCGCGGCGCCACCGGAGGAGGCGGCGCAGGCACGGTGTGCCCTCCGGGAGGCGCCGCACCCGCCATTCAAATACAACTGATCGGAAAGAAATCTTGAGCAAAAAAGCAGTATTGGGAGTCCTGGCCGCGGCCATCGCCGTCGCCTACGGCGGCAGCACCTGGTGGGCCGGCACGCAGATCAAATCGAGCTATGACGTCGCGCTCGGCGAACTGCCGAAGCAGACCGCGCTGGTGCGCGTGATCGAGCGCAGCTACGAGCGCAACTTCTTCGGCGCCGTGAGCACGGTGACGCTCGAGCTGGGCTGCCCGGCCGAAGCCGCCACCGCCCCTGCCGCATCGGCCCCCGCCGCCGCGCCGGCCGCAGCCACGGCCGACGTCGCCCAGGCCACGACCGAAGGCGAGGAAGAAGAGCCGAGCGAAGACGACAGCGACGCCGTGGCCACCCCGCCCAAGCCCGTGCGCATCACCTTCCGCGACACCATCCGCCACGGCCCGATCGCCGGCGCCACGCTGGCCGCGGCCGTCATCGACAGCGAGCTGGTGCTCGACGCCAAGGCACAGGCCGAGGCCGAAAAGCTGTTCGGCAAGGCCAAGCCGCTGACCGCGCACACCAAGGTCGGCTTCGGCGGCGGCTTCACCAGCGACCTCACGGTCGCGCCCGCGAAGCTGGCCGAAGAAGGCAAGGGCGAATTCGCCTGGCAAGGCGCACAGGCCCGCCTGGACATGAACGCGGCTCGCACCCACCTGCGCTACGACATGACGATGCCCGGCCTGGACGTCAACACCGCCTCCAAGGGCGTGCAGGTCAAGATGGGCAAGTTCACCGCCAAGGCCGACATGGACGGCAGCGCCGGCTGGCTCCTGGCCACCGGCAAGTCCGAAGGCCGTCTCGACAGCTTCGAGCTGAACGCGCCCAAGGGCCTGGTCCCCGGCGGCGAGGGCGCCGCCCCCGCCAAGGCGATCAAGGTGCTGCTGCAGAGCATCGACCTGACCGGCGAAGCCACCATCAAGGACGGCCTGTACGCCTCCGAAGGCGCCTTCAAGGGCAAGGGCAAGGTCAACGAGACCACCATCGACAAGTTCGAGATCGCCAGCAGCGCACGCCGCATCCAGGCGGCCGGCTACAAGAAGCTGGCCGACGCCTGGCTGCAATCGACCGACGGTGCCGGTTGCGGCCAGCGCAGCAAGGGCCAGAAGGACGCGATGCAGGCGCTGATCAAGCAGCTCGCGCCCGACCTCAAGGCCATGGCCAAGCACAGCCCCGAAGCCGGCCTCGACCGCATGCTGGTCGAAATCGGTGGCCAGAGCGCCGAGCTCAGCTACTCCGTGGCCCTCGCCGGCGTGACCGACGAAGACCTGAAGCTGCCCGGCAACGCGCTGGTGCTCCAGCGCGGCGTGCTCAAGGCCAATGCGCGCGTGCCCGTGAAGTGGATCGAGAAGCTGGCCGAAACCGGCGCCGAGAGCAGCCAGATGCCGCCGCCTGAAATGGTCGCGGGCCTGATCGAACAGGCCGAGCAGAACGGCTACGTGAAGCGCGCGGGCGACGACGTGGTCAGCCAGGTCGAGTTCAGCGAAGGCCAGCTCAAGCTCCTGGGCAAGCCGATGGGGAATTTCGGCAAGTAGCCGTTGTCTGCCCCATGAAAAACGGCGCTGACCTCTCGGTCAGCGCCGTTTTTTCGTTTCAAGCGGGCGTACTCAGACCAGGCACTGCTCCAGCCCCTGCTCCAGGATCTCGCGCGGCAGCTCGATGCCGATGAACACCATGCGGCTCTGGCGCGCCTCGTCCTTGCCCCACTCCGGGCCCAGGTCGCTGCCCATGAGCTGGTGCACGCCCTGGAAGATCACCTTGCGCTCGGTGCCCTTCATGTTCAGCACGCCCTTGTAGCGCAGCATGCGCGGGCCGTAGATGTTCACGATGGCGCCCAGGAAGTCTTCGAGCTTGGCCGGATCGAAAGGCCGGTCGGCCTTGTAGACGAAGCTCTTCACGTCGTCGTCCGTGTGGTGATGGTGGCCGTGGCCCTCGTGCTTGTGCGAGGGGTGGTCGCACGCCTCGCCATGCGCGTGGTCATGGTCGTGATGGTCGTGGTCGTCTTCCTTCAGGAAGTCGGGATCGATGTCCAGCTTGGCGTTCAGGTTGAAGCCGCGCAGGTCGAAGATGTCCTTCAGCGGCACGTCGCCGAAGTGCGCCTTCTGCTGCGGCGCGCGCGGGTTCATGTGCTTCAGGCGGTGAATGAGCGCATCGGTCTCTTCGGCCGACACCAGCTCGCTCTTGCTGATGAAGATCTGGTCGGCAAAGCCCACCTGGCGGCGCGCTTCCTGGCGGTCGTTGAGCTGCTGGGGCGCATGCTTGGCGTCGACCAGCGTGAGGATCGAGTCGAGCAGGTAGCTCTCGGCGATCTCGTCGTCCATGAAGAAGGTCTGGGCCACCGGGCCGGGGTCGGCCAGGCCGGTGGTCTCGATCACCACGCGGTCGAAGTCGAGCAGGCCCTGGCGCTTCTTGGCGGCCAGCAGTTGCAGCGCCTCGCGCAGGTCTTCGCGGATGGTGCAGCAGACGCAGCCGTTGCTCATCTGCACGATCTGCTCCTTCGACTCGGTCACGAGGATGTCGCTGTCGATGTTCTCTTCGCCGAACTCGTTCTCGATGACCGCGATCTTCTGGCCATGGGCCTCGGTCAGGATGCGCTTGAGCAGCGTGGTTTTGCCCGAGCCGAGAAAGCCGGTCAGGATGGTCGCGGGAATGAGGGCCATGGAAAAGTGCTCCGGAAACGGAAAACAGAAAAAGGCGGGGGATTGGCGGGCAGTTTAGCCAATGCCACTGAGTTGCGTTGCCGACGGGGTCAAGCCCTCGTTCACAGGGGCTTTCTCACCACGACCAGCCCCTTCAGGTACTCCCCTTCCGGGAACTCGATGGTCATCGGGTGGTCGGGCGAGGCGCCCAGGCGCTCGGCGATGTAGCCGTCCACGCCGGCATCGAGCCCGGCCGAGGCCACGATCTTGTGGAACAGGTCGGCGCTGATGCCGCCCGAGCAGGAAAACGTGAGCAGCACGCCGCCCGGCTCCAGCAGCTTGAGCGCCAGGCGGTTGATGTCCTTGTAGGCGCGCGCCGCGCGCTCGGCGTGCGCCACCGTGGGCGCGAACTTCGGCGGGTCGAGCACGATGGCGTCGAAGGTGCGGCCCTGGTCGATGAACTCGCGCAGCACCGTGTTCACGTTGGCGTCGAGAAACTCCGTGGCAATGCCCTGCCCTTCGAAACCGTTGAGCGCCAGGTGCGCGCGCGCCCGCTCGAGCGCGGGTTGCGACGAATCGACCGACACCAGCGAGGCGCCCTCGAGCGCCCCGGCCGCCTTCAGGCCCGCGAGCGCCGCCACGGTGAAGCCGCCCGTGTAGCAGAAGCAGTTGAGCACGCGCCGGAAGCGCCGGTGCTGCGCCAGCTCGGCAAAGCGCTGGCGGCTGTCGCGCTGGTCGAGGTAGAAGCCGGTCTTGTGGCCGGTGGCGATGTCCAGCGACAGCTGCCAGCCGTGCTCGCGGATGGTGATCTGGGTCGGGCCCTCGCCGCGCAGCCAGCCCGTGACGGGCTTCAGGCCTTCGCGCTCGCGGCCGCTGGCGTCGGAGCGTTCATACAGTTTGGTGAGCCCCGTGGCCTTGAGCAGCGCATCGGCCAGCACGTCTTTCCAGCGCTCCACGCCGGCCGACAGAAACTGCGCCACCAACGTATCGCCATAGCGGTCGACGATCAGCCCCGGCAGGCCGTCGGCCTCGCCGTGCACCAGCCGCACGCCGTCGCTCTGCAGGTCGAACAGGCCGCGCGCATGCACCGCGCGCGCACAGACCGTGGAAAAAAAAGCAGCGTCGATGCGCTGCTTCTCGTCAAAGCTCCAGGCCCGCGCCCGGATCTTGGAGGTGGGGCCGAAGGCCGCCCACGCGAGAAAGTGGCCGTCGTGCGACTCCACGCGCACCGTTTCCCCCGAGTCCGCGCCGCCGCGCGCGATGGCGGATTCGAAGACCCAGGGATGGCGGCGTTGGAGCGAGCGCTCCTTGCCCGGCTTGAGGCGGAGGGTTTTCATGGGAGATGAATGAAAGAAGAAATGAAAGACGAAAGAAAACGAGGCAGGCGACGGGTGGCGGCTACTTGCCGTCCTTGTCCGGCCGGGCCTTGGCGCGCGGATGCGCCGCGTCGTAGACCTTGGCCAGGTGCTGGAAGTCCAGCCGCGTGTAGACCTGCGTGGTCGCGATGTTGGCATGGCCCAGCAGCTCCTGCACCGCGCGCAGGTCGCTGCTCGACTGCAGCACGTGGCTCGCGAACGAGTGGCGCAGCATGTGCGGATGCACCGGCGCGGCCAGGCCGGCCTTCAGGCTGCGCTCGCGCAGCAGCTTCCACACGGCCTGCGACGACATGCGCGCACCGCGCGCGCTGACGAACAGCGCCGGCTCCTGGCGCTCGCCGCGCACCGCGAGCCAGTCGCGCAGCGCCTCGGCCGCCTTGCTGCCCACGGGCACGCTGCGCCGCTTGCTGCCCTTGCCGAGCACGTGGGCTTCCATGGCGTCGAGATCGACCCAGCCGCGCGCCGTGGCACTGGCCTGGGCGTCGAGCCCCGTGAGCTCGCTCACGCGCAGGCCGCAGCCGTAGAGCATTTCGACGATGGCGCCGTCGCGCGCTTCGGTCCAGGGGTCGGCCTCGGGGTCGTACAGCTCGGCCAGGCGCACCGCGTCGTCCACGCCCAGCGCCTTCGGCAGCGGCCGGCCCGCCTTGGGCGCGTGCACGTCCTGCACCGGGTTGAAGCCGATCAGCCCTTCATGGCCGAGCCAGCGGTAGAAGCTGCGCCAGCACGACAGCACCAGCGCAATGCCGCGCGGCTCGCGCCCGGCGCTGTGCAGCTGCGCCATCCAGCGGCGGATGTGGGCGGTCTGCACGCGGTCCAGCGGCAGGTTGGCCTCCGCGGCATGGTCGGTCAGCGCGCGCAGGTGGAAGGCATACAGCTCGACCGTGCGCGGCGCGAGCCGACGCTCCACGCGCACGTGTTCGAGATATTTGTCGATCCATTCCATGGTGTCGTCGTGCTCCGTGCGGCGCCCGGGCCCGTTAGCTGGAACTAGAACAGATAGCCCAGCGATGCATTGTTCACGATCGCCGCCGGCTCGCGCAATGCGCCCTTGAACAGCATGCCCCAGCGGCGCCAGCACGAGGTGGGCGCGGCGGCGTACTGCACGTCGAAGGCCTGGTCGAAGCCGCTGGCACGCACCAGGCGTTCGATGCGCCACAGGTGGTAGGGCTCCGACACGATGATCACGCTGCGCACGCCCTTGGCCTCCAGCAGCGTGCGCGACAGCGACAGGTTGGCGCGCGTGGACGACGACACCGACTCCAGCACCATCGGCCCCGTGTAGCCCTCGGCCGTGGCGTGGTCGCGCATCACCTCGGCCTCGATGCGGCCGTCTTCCACGTCGACGCCGCCCGAGAACACCAGCGTCTGCGCGCGACCGGCGCGCGCCAGCACGATGCCCTGGTCGACCCGGCCCGTGAGGCAGGGGTTCGGCTTGCCGTCGAGGTAGGCGCGGTTGCCCAGCACCAGCGCCACGTCGGCCGCGCGCGGCATCGGGCCGGCCAGGGCGGCCTCGGCGCGCTGCCAGATCACGCCCGCGATGGCGGCATACGTCAGCACGCCGGCCAGCAAGACCACGCACAGGCCGGTCAGCCAAGGCCGGCGGCGCCACCCGCTTCGCGCGGAACGGCTCAAGGGCGCAGCCGCGACAGCGCGCCCGACGACAGCTCGGCGATGCGCTCGAGAAAGTCGGTGCCCATTTCGGCGTTGAAGCGCTGCGCGTCCGGCGAGGCCAGCACCAGCAGGCCGAAGGCCGGCGATTCGGCGTCGGCGCGCAGCGGAATCAGCGCGATCGATGCGGCGCCCTGCGGCTCGGGCAGCCAGTTGGCCGCCTCGAAGCCCGCGTTGAGCCCGCAGTACGGCGAAGTGAGCGAGGTGGCCAGCGCCTTCACGTCGTCGCTCACCCACTGGGCATAGGCTTCGTTCAGGTACTCGGTGCCGCAGTCCCACACCTTGATGGCCGTTTGCGGCACCAGGAACAGCGACTGCAGGTCGACCGCGATGCGGTACGGCAGGCTGCGCGGGTCGCGCGTGGTCAGCAGGCCCTTGGTCCAGCGCTGCAGGCGGTCGGCGATGACGACGTTTTCGGTGCCGTGGCGCACCATGTCCATCAGGCGGTGCTCCAGCGCTTTGATCTTCTCGCGCAGCATCTCGGCCTGGCGCTCCTGCAGGCTCACGGCGCGGTTGCCGTGCGGGCTGGTCAGCTGCACCTGCGCCAGCAGCTGGGCGTGGCGCTCGAAGAAGTCGGGGGTGTTCGACAGGTAGTTCGCGATGTCGTCTTCGGTGATCGGGTTCATGGCGTTGTTGTCGTGGGTGAATGGGGTCATGGCTGTTCCGAAATGTCGGGCACGTCGATCTCGCCCTCGAACACCGTCGTGGCCGGTCCTGTCATGAGCACCGGCCGGCCGTCGCCCTGCCACTCGATCGTGAGAATGCCGCCGTGCGTCTGCACGTCGACACGGGAATCCAGCAGCCCCAGGCGAATGCCCGCCACCACCGCCGCGCAGGCGCCCGTGCCGCAGGCCAGCGTTTCGCCGGCGCCGCGCTCGAACACGCGCAGCTTGATGTTCGTGCGGTCGACCACCTGCATGAAGCCGGCGTTCACCCGCTGCGGAAAACGCGGGTGGTGCTCGATCTGCGGGCCCTGCTCGGCCACGGGCGCGGTGTCGACGTTGTCGACCACCTGCACCGCGTGCGGGTTGCCCATGGACAGCACCGCTACCGAAACGATAGCGCTGCCGGCCCGGGTGCCCAGGGCGAGGTGCCAGGTCTGCCAGTCGCCCCGGTGCTGCGGGTCGAGCCCGGCCGTGTCGAAGGGCACGCGCACCGGCTCGAAGACCGGGGCGCCCATGTCGACCGTCACGCGGCCGTCGTCGCCCATGCGGGGTTCGATCACGCCGGCCAGCGTCTGCACGCGCACGTCTTTCTTCTCGGTCAGGCCGTGCTCGTTCACGAAGCGCATGAAGCAGCGCGCCCCGTTGCCGCACTGCTCCACCTCGCCGCCGTCGGCGTTGTGGATCACGTACTGGAAGTCGATGCCTGCAGCGGGCGACGGGCGCACCGTGAGGATCTGGTCGGCGCCGACGCCGAAATGGCGGTCGGCCAGGAAGCGGTACTGCGCGGCCGCGAGGCCCAGCGTGCCGCGCGTTTCGTCCAGCACGACGAAATCGTTGCCGGCTCCCTGCATCTTGGTAAAGCGGATTCGCATCGCCGGATTATCGCCACCGGCGCCGCCCTTCGCGCCGGAAGGGCCGCAGGGCGCAGCCCTTTCGACACACCCGGCCTCAGCCCTGGATGAACGCCAGCAGGTCCGCGTTGACCTGCGCCGCGTGCGTGGTGCAGGTGGCGTGCGGCGCGCCGGCGTACAGCTTGAGCTGGCTGCCCCGGATCATTTCGGCCGCCAGCTTGCCGGTGGCCTCGAAGGGCACGACCTGGTCGTCGCCGCCGTGGATCACCAGCGTGGGCACGTCGATCTTCGCCATGTCGGGGCGAAAGTCGGTCTCGGAGAACGCCGTCACGCAGTCGATGGTGGCCTTGATCGAGGCCTGCAGCGCGATCTGCAGCGTCTGCTTGAACACGCCCTGCGACACCTTCGCGCCCGGGCGGTTGGTGCCGTAGAACAACGTGCTGAAGTCGTCGATGAACTGCGCCCGGTCGGCGGCCAGCCCGGCGCGGATGCCCGCGAAGAGCGACGCCTCGGGGCCCACGGGATGGTCGGCGGTCTTCATGAACAGCGGCGTCACCGCGCTGATGAGCGCCAGCTTGGCCACGCGCGCGCTGCCCTTGCGGGCGATGTAGCGCGTGACGTCGCCGCCGCCCATCGAGAAGCCCGCCAGGATCACGTTTTTCAGGTCGAGCTTTTCGATCAGCTCGGCGATGTCGTCGGCGAAGGTGTCGTAGTCGTAGCCGGTCCAGGGCTGGCTGGAGCGGCCGAAACCGCGGCGGTCGAACGCGATGACACGGTAGCCGCGCTCGGCGAAGAACAGCATCTGGGCGTCCCACATGTCGGCGCTCAGCGGCCAGCCGTGGCTGAAGACGATGGGCTGGCCGCTGCCCCAGTCCTTGAAATAGAGCTCGGTGCCGTCGCGAAGGGTCAGTGTGGTCATGGTTTTTCCTTGAGATGGGCGAAAGGGTGAAAGGGAAAGAGAAAGAGTCCGCGCCGCTCAGAGCGCCAGAAAGTGATGCACCTCGGGCTTGCCCGGGCCGATGTGAAAGCGCAGCGCCTCGGCCTGCAGGTCGGCGTCGGCGTGCGACACGCGGTGGTGCTGGCGCAGGTGCTCGGCCCACGACTCCACGAGGAACCACTCCATCACGCGCTCGGCGTCGGTCGTGTGCTCGTGCACGCCCCAGGCGTAGGCGCCGTCGCGGCGGCGCTCCAGCGACAGGCGCTTCATCGCATCGAGGAACGCCGGCCGGTCTTCCTTGCGGATGCGGTACTCGACCTGGATCATCACGGGCCCGCGGTCGTGCGCCACCGGCTCGGCCAGGAGCGGCTCGGGCCAGTGGTTCGAGGCCTGCAGGTCGGCCTCGCCGGCGGGCAGCCGCACGCGGTGGAACACCAGCCCCATCACCACCAGCCCCGCGGCGCCCGCCACCAGCGTGGCCGGCACGCCGATCTGCTGCGCGACCAGGCCCCAGCCCAGGCTGCCAGCGGCCATGGCGCCGTTGAACACCGTGAGGTACACGGCCAGCCCGCGCCCGCGCACCCAGTTCGGCAGGATCGACTGCGCCACCCCGTTGAGCGTGGTCAGCGCAATGATCCAGCCCAGCCCGAGCACGCCCAGCATCGGCACCGCCAGCCATTGCGGCGGTGCGAACACCAGCGCGCCCATCACCGCGGCCGTGAGCAGCGAGGCCAGCAGCAGCATGCCGTCGGCATCGAGCCGCGCACGCAGCCGCGGCATCACCAGCGCGCCGCCGATAGCACCCGCGCCCACGGCGCCGAGCAGGATGCCGTAGAAGCTCGCCGTGCCGCCCAGCATCTGGCGCGCCACCAGCGGCAGCAGCGCCCACACCGAGCTGGCGAACAAAAAGAACACCGCCGCGCGCAGCAGCACCACGTGCAGCTCCTTGCTGGCCCGCGTGTAGCGCAGGCCCGCGCGGAAGGCGCCGAAGAAGTTCTCGGACAGCCCGCTGTCCACCGCCGCCGGGCGCTTCCACCACAACAGCGCCGCGATCACGAACACGTAGCTCAGCACGTCCAGCCCGTAGGTGGCGGCCGCGCCGAAGCTCGCGAGGATCAGCCCGCCCGCCGCCGGCCCGATGGAGCGCGCGATGTTGATGCCCAGCGAGTTCAGCGCCACCGCGCCCTTGAGCTCGCTGCGCGGCACCAGCTCCGGCACGATCGATTGCCAGGTCGGCCCCATGAGCGCCGCGCCGATGCCGCCCACGAAGGTCAGCGCAATCAGGTACTCGACCGTGAGCGTGCCCGTGTGCGACAGCACCAGCAGCGTGCCGCTCACCGCGGCCAGCAGCACCTGCACGAAGATCAGGAAGCGCCGGCGGTCGAGGATGTCCGACAGCACGCCCGCCGGAATCGCCAGCAGGAAGATCGGCAGCGTCGCCGCCGTCTGGATCAGCGCCACCGCCGTCGGGCTGGCCGACAGGTCGGTCACCAGCCACGAGCTGGCCACGTCGCGCATGAAGCTGCCGATGTTGCCCAGCACCGTGGCGGCCCACAGCACGGCAAAGACCGGCTGGCGCAGCGGCGCGAAGGCGCCGGCGGCTTTGGCTTGGGGCTCAGTCATCGTGGCGCTCCTGGAGGTCGAGCCAGGCGACGAGCACGAAGCCGCCGACCAGGCCCAGGTGTTCGAAGAAGGAGTTGGCCGCCATGAAGCGTTCCTGCCCCAGCGGCATCTCCCAGAAACGCAGCGCGACGAAGGTCGCCATGAGCGTGAAGCCGCCCAGCGCGAGCGCGCCGAGCCAGCGCCAGAAGCCGGTGAGGATGAGCGCCGCGGCGCCCAGCTCCAGCACGATCACCGCCACGGCCAGCGGGCCGGCCGGCGCCAGGCCGAAGTGGTTCATCTCGGCGATGGCGGCGTTGAAATCCAGCGCCTTGTTCAGGCCGCCTTGCAGGTAGGCCGCGCACAGCAGCAGCAAGGCGATCCAGCGCACGGCGGGCGAAAGGGTCCAGTGCATGGCCTTCATCACACCGCCCAGCAGGCGCAACCCAGCGCGCCCCAGAAGCTCTTCAGGTCGGCGATGGGCAGCTTGCTGCTCCAGGCCGTCGCGTGGCTGTGGCCGTGCACGTTGCAATCGTTGGCACAGGCGCACGACATCGCGGCGTTGCGCATCACCTTCTGCAGCGGTGCCCCCTCGGCCGTGTCGGCCCAGCCCGCATAGCCGCCGAAGGTGCGCGCGGGCGACCAGTCGGGCATGGCGGGCGGCAGGCCGCCTTCGTCGTGCGCGGCGAACGGGCCGGCGCCGTAGACGACCTTGCCGCCCACCATCGTGAGCAGCGCCGTGGTGTCGGCAATCTCCGATTCGGCGCAGGCGAAGAAGTCGCGGTCGGGCACCACCAGGTCGGCCAGCTGGCCTTCCTGGATGCGGCCCTTCTTGCCCTCCTCGTTCGAGAACCAGGTGACGTTCTCGGTCCACATGCGCAGCGCCGCCTCGCGGTCCAGGCAGTTGCGCTGCGGGTACAGCTGCATGCCGCCCACCGTCTTGCCCGTGACCAGCCACGACAGCGACACCCACGGGTTGTACGAGGCCACGCGCGTCGCGTCGGTGCCGGCCGACACCTTCAGGCCGCGCTCGAGCATCTTCTTGACCGGCGGCGTGGCCTCGGCCGCGCCGGGGCCGTAGCGCTCGACGAAGTACTCGCCCTGGTAGGCCATGCGGTGCTGCACCGCCACGCCGCCGCCGAGCGCGGCGATGCGGTCCATCGACTTCTCGGAAATCGTCTCGGCATGGTCGAAGAACCAGTTCAGGCCGGCCAGCGGCGTGTCCTTGTTGACCTTCTCGAACACGTCGAGCGAGCGGCTGATGGTTTCGTCGTAGGTCGCGTGCATGCGCCAGGGCCAGCGGTTCTGCGCCAGGATGCGCACCACGCCTTCGAGGTCGCCTTCCATCTCGGGCGCCATGTCGGGGCGCGGCTGGCGGAAGTCTTCGAAGTCGGCCGCCGAGAACACCAGCATCTCGCCCGCGCCGTTGTGGCGGAAGTAGTCGTCGCCCTGCTTGTACCTGGAGTTGGCCGTCCAGTTCAGGAAGTCGTCCTTCTCGGCCTTGGGCTTCTGCGTGAAGAGGTTGTAGGCCAGGCGGATCGTGAGCTGCCCGTCGTCGTGCAGCTTCTGGATCACCTCGTAGTCGTCGGGGTAGTTCTGGTTGCCGCCGCCCGCGTCGATGGCGCCGGTCACGCCCAGGCGGTTGAGCTCGCGCATGAAGTGGCGCGTGGAATTGAGCTGGTAGTCGAAGGGCAGCTTCGGCCCCTTGGCCAGCGTGGCGTACAGGATGGCCGCGTTCGGCTTGGCCAGCAGCAGGCCCGTGGGGTTGCCGGCGCTGTCGCGCACGATCTCGCCGCCGGGCGGCGCGGGCGTGTCCTTGGTGTAGCCCACGGCGCGCAGCGCGGCGCCGTTGAGCAGCGCGCGGTCGTACAGGTGCAGGATGAACACCGGCGTGTCGGGCGCCACCGCGTTCAGCTCGGCCAGGGTCGGCAGGCGCTTCTCGACGAACTGGTGCTCGGTGAAGCCGCCCACCACGCGCACCCACTGCGGCGCGGGCGTGATCGCCACCTGGCGCTTGAGCATGCCCATCGCGTCGGCCAGGCTCTTCACGCCGTCCCAGCGCAGCTCCATGTTGTAGTTCAGGCCGCCGCGAATGATGTGCAGGTGGTTGTCGATCAGGCCCGGCAGCACGCGCTGGCCCTGCAGGTCGATCACGCGGGTCTGGCTGCCGGCCAGCGGCAGCACGTCTTCGGCGCGGCCCACGCGGGTGAAGCGGCCGTCCTTGATGGCCACCGCGTCGGCCGTGGGGTTGGCACGGTCCAGCGTGGTGAAGCGGCCGTTGCGCAGGATGAGGTCGGGGGTCTGGGTGGTGGCCATGGTGGATGCGGGTGCGAGGGAGGTGGCTGCAAAGGCGCCGAGGGCGCCCAGGAAGTGGCGGCGTTGCGGGTCGGGGGCGTTCATGCGTCGCTCCGCTCGGACGGGCGGCTGCCGGCGGCGGCGGACTTCACCGCCCCGGGCTGCGCGCAGGTCGGCAGCGCGCCGAACACGTGCGGCTTGACCTGGTCATGCAGCCACGAGGTGGCGGCCGGCCGGTCGAACACCTGCCGCACCAGCGGCGGGATCTGCTCGCCGAGCAGGATGCCCAGCAGGCCCACCAGGGCGATCACCGGCGGCGCCGGCGAGCGCACCTGGAAGAGCGCGTAGATCACGCCGACCAGCAGGCCGAGCGCGAGGGAAACGACATAGGTCTTCATGGTCGGTCGGCCTTGCGGGTGCTCTGCGCTCAACCCTCGTGGGCGCCGAACATCGTCTTGGCGTACGTCACGCCCAGACCGTAGGCGCCGCCCACCTTCTTCGCAATACCGGTCGTCAACTCGTAGGTGTCGCCACGCGCCCAGTCGCGCTGCAGCTCCAGCAGGTACTGCAGCGAGGTCATCGGCTGCGCGCCGGCCTGCACCATGCGCTCCATCGCGCGGTTGTGCGCCTCGGTGGACACGTCGCCGCAGGCGTCGGCAATCACGTACACCTCGAAGCCCTGGTCCAGCGCCGACAGCGCCGGGCCCACGATGCACACGCTGGTCCACAGGCCCGCCAGCACGATGCGCGGCTTGCCGATGGCGTTCACGCGCTCGATCACGGCGGCGTCTTCCCAGGTGTTCATCGAGGTGCGGTCCAGCATCTTCTGGCCCGGGAAGGCGTCGGTGATCTCGCTGAACATCGGGCCCGAAAAACTCTTCTCGGCCACGGTCGTGAGGATGGTCGACACCTTGAAGCCGGCCGCCGCCTGCGCCACCAGCGCGGCGTTGTTGCGCAGGTTCACGGCGTCGATCGAGTGCGTGGCAAAGGCCATCTGCGACTGGAAGTCGATCATCACCAGCGTGTGGTCGGTGGGGGTGAGCAGCTTGGCGCCGGCGGTGGGGGTGGCTTGGACGGTCATGAAAGGCTCCTTCGGCAAAGTTGGGTGCGTGGATATTCGATTCGGTTCACAATCGCTTTCGGAGGGAATCTCCTTGGCGTGGGCTGAATCATCCGGTGCACGCAGGGCCCCATCGACGAAACTTTTCACCATCAATGATCGAAGTTTTCGATCATTCCTTTTGCTGCGAGGAACGCCCCGTGCTCAAGCTCACCCTGGAAGCCATCGAGGTCGTCGACGCCATCGCGCGCCACGGCTCCTTTGCCGCCGCCGCCGCGCGGCTGAACAAGGTGCCCTCCACCATCTCCTACGCCGTGGGCAAGCTCGAGGAGCAGCTGGGCATGCTGCTGTTCGAGCGCAACGGCCCGCGCGTGACCCTCACCGCCGCCGGCGAAGAAATGCTCAAGGAAGGCCGCTGGCTGCTGGGCGCCGC
Source organism: Variovorax sp. FW301-JW7 (assembly GCF_058788795.1). Classification (NCBI taxonomy): domain Bacteria; kingdom Pseudomonadati; phylum Pseudomonadota; class Betaproteobacteria; order Burkholderiales; family Comamonadaceae; genus Variovorax; species Variovorax sp. FW301-JW7. The sequence continues at coordinate 236,328 of NZ_JBYTBC010000004.1, read as the reverse complement.
GAGCGACCTCGAATCGCGCATGCGGCAGATTGCCACCGGCTATGAATCAGAGCTGCGGCTGGTGCACGACTCGCTCATTCCCACGCAGGCCTTCATGGACGACATCCGCGCCTTCGAAGACCTGCGCTGCGGCACGCGGCTGCGCATCGGCTGCGAGGCGCTCACCGGCAGCTGGGAGGCGCTGCGCGAGGGCCGCGCCGACATCGTCGTGGCCGCGGGCGAAGGCCCGGCCGGCGGCGGCCACCAGGCCGTGGCCGTGGGCAGCCTCGAGTTCGCCTTCTGCGTCGCGCCCACCCACCCGCTCACGCGGCTGAAGCGCCCCGTGCAGCGCGGCGACCTCATCGACTGCAACGCCATCGTGGTCGGCGACACCGCGCGCACCCTGTCGGACCGCACCGTGGGCCTCATGGCCGGCCAGCCACGCATCACCGTGCCGTCGATGGCCGCCAAGGTCGCCTGCCAGGTCGCCGGGCTGGGCCACGGCTTTCTGCCGCGCGCCTGCATCGCCGACGAGCTGGCACGCGGCACGCTGGTCGAGCTGCCGACCGAGGAACCGCGCGCACCCGAAGCCTTCTGGCTCGCGTGGAAGACCGGCGCGCAGGGCCAGGCGCTGCGCTGGTGGCGCGAGCGGCTGCACCGCACGCTCGTGCCCGCGCTGCTGCCGCGTTCGTTCCTCTGAAGAAAAAGAGAGCTTGTCGCTCAGCCGCCGGCGCGCAGCTTGTCGAGTGCCCGGTCGAGAAACGCCAGCCGGTCTTGTCCCCAGAAGCGCTCGCCGTTCAGGATGAACGTGGGCGCGCCGAACACGCCGGCTTCCACCGCGTCGGCGCTGTTGGCGCGGTACACGGCCAGCACCTCGGCCGACTGCTCCAGCGCCTGCAGCGCCGCGCCGTCGTAGCCGTTCTCGTCGGCGATCGCGATGCGCACCGCGGCCTGCGCCGTGTCGCGCTCCTCGGCCCACAGCGCGCGGAGCAATGCGTGCGACAGCGGCTGCGCGTCCAGGCCCTGCAGCTGGGCGGCGATCACCATCCAGCCGGGGTACTTGTTCCAGTTGGGGTCGGTCGGCGCGCCCTTCGGGTAGTGCGCGGGCTCCAGGTTCATCGGCATGCCGAGGTGATCGCGCCAGCGCGACAGCTCCAGCGCGTGGTACGTGCGGCGCGGCTCGGGGCGCGTCTTCAGCGGAATGCCGCCGGTCTGCGGCACCACCGCCTGGAAGTCGTAGGGCTTGAGCGTGAGCTGCACATGGTGGCGGCGCACGATGTCTTGCAGTTGCGGGCCGCCGAGGTAGGCCCAGGGCGAGGAGAGGCTGTAGTAGCAGTCGAGGGCGATCATGCGGGGATTATCTTCAGCCCCCGGCCGGCGCGCCGTGCGCCCCGGCCATACACCTCGCAACGCACCGCCTCGCGAACGCGGTGAAACTACGCCCCTTGCGCGTTGCTGCGTGGTTGCGCATCGGCCGGGCCCTGCCCTTGCGATGCACCGCCGCCACTTTTCCGGGAGCCCTGATTTGCAGCCGAAGACCCAAGCCAAGATTGCCCGCATTGCCCTGTCGGCCTCGGCCGCCGCCATTGGCAGCCTGGCCGCCTACTGGACCCTGCTCGCCACGCGACAGGGCCACATTCTTTTCAACGCCCGCAAGCTGCCCGTGGTGCATCTGTCGGAAGACTTCTCGACCTACTCGCACCCCGTGCCCGGCGGCATGGTGCGCGGCTACGTGTATCACCCGCAGGGCGAAGACGCGCTGCAGGACCTGTTCATCTACTTCGCCGGCCGCGGCGAAGACGTGCGCGCCACCGCGCAGATGCTGCACTGGCTGCCCGAGGGCTTCGGCTTTGCGGCCCTCAACTACCGGGGCGTGGCCGACTCGCAGGGCGCGCCCTCTGAAATCGCCTCCGTGGCCGACGCCGCCCAGTTCGCCAGCCACCTGCGCCGCGCCTTTCCGCAGGCACGGCTGCACGTGGTGGGCCGCAGCCTGGGCACCGGCGTGGCCATCCAGCTCGTGGCGCGGCAGGAGTTTGCGAGCCTGCAGCTCATCACCCCCTACGACTCGCTGCTCGAAGTCGCCAAGAAGCGCTTTCCGCTCGTGCCGCTGTCGCTGTTGCTGCGCCACCGCTTCAACTCCATCGAGCACAGCAAGGAAGTCGCCGCCAAGACCCAGGTGCTGCTCGCCGCGAAGGACGACGTGGTGCCGCACGAACGCTCCGAAAAACTCATCGCCGCCTGGCCCACGCCCGTGAGCGTGCAGACCGTGTCGAACTCGGACCACCACAACATCACCGGGCTCGAAGAGACCTGGCTGATGCTGGTGGACTTTGCGTTGACGGCGGTGTTGCCGGAGACGAAGGCGGCTTGAGGATTGCGGGCTGGTCGTGAGGCAGAGGCTTCACGCCGGCCGCCGGGGGCTAGGCCGGCTTGAGCGAGGGCTGCGCTTGCAGCGCATCGCGTACGGCGCCGGCTGTTGCGTTGACGGTGGCGATGCGCGCCATCAACGCTTCGTTGAGCAGGCGCAGCAAGGCGCTCAGTTCGGTGCGGGTGGGGGCGAGCTCTTCGCTGTCGTTCAGGGCGCTGGTGTCTACGAGCTTTTCTAGCGCGGTGTAGGCGCGCATTACTGCGTTGAGGTTGTCGGCGTCGTCGCAGGCTTGCAGGGCGAGGTCGTCGAGGGAAGCGGAGGGAATGCGAGATTGCGCGCAGGCGCGAGCGGATTCAGCCATGAGATGGACTCCAAGTTGCGCAGAGGTTCATCAGGCTTCCAAACCCGGTCGCACTACCGAGCGCGACGAGAAACAGTATATCTATAGATAAGCCGACAGCGCTTCAATAGATAGCACTCCAGCAGTGCTGTCGATTTTCAAGATTAGCAATAATCTCAAATGGCATTCTCCATAAGAGAAAATAACGCACCCAATTCCGCGTCATTGACATCCTCCATCAAAATTCTCTCACGCTGTCGAACGTGAGTAAATGTTGATGACCTGCCAGACGCTTGTCGCTGCTCTTCCCGAAGAAATCCTGTTTCTCGCAATGCGGAAGCAAGGGCATTCCAATACGGATCTTGAAGAATTTTATCGGCCTGAATATCGTCACCGGCGCGTAACCAATAGCTTCTAACTCGACAAACTCTGCCGAGAAGACGATAAATTGAGTGAGACTTCAGTTTTGGCGAAGCAAGCCCTGTTGCAACGCTTGACTCCGCGTTCCGGCCTCTTCTTTCGAGCCAAAGGGTGACTTCATTGCCCGAGGAAAAATCCGCCTCATTCTCTGTTGACAGAATCTTTGGAATTGGAAAATTGGAAGGGAAACGCGAAGCGTCGTTTGCTATCAAACTAGAGATACTACATTTCTCAAATTCAATTTGACTCAAATCCGCACTTCGACAATCCAATTGGTGGATTATGACATTTTTCAAAACCACGCCAGCGGATGTTCCACGGATCACGGCCTCATCCACCTCAAAATCAACAATTTGATCGCCGACCTTCATCGCAGGAAGAGTTGCCAACAGGAGTGCTCCTGCATTTCTCGTAGCTCGATCCGAAGCCGCATGCACATTAGATAAACCAATTGCGCGATTCAAGAAGCTTTGCAACTGAGGTGCATCTGCCGCTTTCGCGGCAACCTCAACAAAAACAGCAAGAAACTCCGACCCCAGAAGATTTCTTCGTATGAACTTTGGTAACTCGCCCCCCCCAACGGCCTGAATAGCTGCCAACGATAAAAAGTAGTTCTGCAAATGCGAATGCATGAACCCTTTATAACCCAATCGCTCATCGGGCTTCAAAAATCCAACTACTCCTGCTCGGTTTTTTATCAATCGAAGAATATCATCAGCAACACCTCCATCCAACGTTACTTCGACAATCCATGCCAGAGCGGAATCATCAATCGCCTCGGTCTGACCGTCTGCCATATCTCGCGCTGTTTCGATCAAGAAACGAAGCAAGAAATTTTCCATTCCTTCTTTCGAAAGAACTGAGACCACATTATCTCCAAAAAGCGCAGCCTCACGTTGAATCATGTGTTTGACAAGCAGAGGAGTAAGATAATTCTCACTCTCTGCGCGCATTTCTTTGGGCTTAATGTGCTCGGCAAACAGTGTCAAAAAAACCGGGCGCAGCGCAAATGATCCATCTTCTAAAAGAGCTGTGATCGCTGGGGCTTGAAAATGAACATCTGTCCAGCCCTTAGTGCGCAACCAGTTTTTTGCTTGCTCCGCAGTCGGTGGATTAAGGGTTACCCCTGTTACAACATCCACTCCCGCACGCAGTGACTGGACATCTCTGAAAAGACGCGTTCGTCCTAGAAATGTGTCACGCCCCGAAAGAATCACAATCCCTTTTCCGCGGATGCTATGAATGAGATCGTTAACCTGACTCCAAGCAAGTTCATACCCATTCGGATCTCCAAGCTCATCAAATCCATCAATGGCGACAACTATCAATCCGTGTTTTGCAAGAATTGGAACTTGATCGTAGGTGACTGTCGACCGCAGCGTTTGAAGGCTAAACGCCATCAAATCTTGTAAGTTTGACAAGATGCGCCCGCGACTCTTAACGTGAAGAATTAGAGGCTTAAAAGCCGTGCGAAAATTTGCAGCGCGAGCGAGTGCGAGTTGCTCAACTAAGTTTGTTTTTCCAATACCCGCTGGTCCGTCAATGAGAAGTACCTCGGCAGCATCATCGCCACGAGGCTCCATCCCTAACAGAGAATTTATTTGCTCCGACCCCTCAATTCGATCGCCTTTGTGTGTACCAGCATTAATAGGCAAGAGTTTTTTCGCATCCACTGTGCCCTGCTTCAAGACCTCCGCCTGCATATCTGCCCAACGTCTCAAATTGGCAAAATCTTCTGACGCCAACAAAGCCGAAAACGAAGCAAATCCTCGAGGTGGAAACCCTGCTTTGGAAAGTTGAACTTTCCCCGTCACCGAATCAATCACAATTTTCATCACTCGCCCATCCCGAGTGATTTGAACGGCGAGGTCTTTGGATTTATCTGAAACTTTAGGCTGACTGCTACCAATATCAGCAAACGGGGAAAGGTCTGCAAGAAGGCTATCGCGACTAATCATTGTTGTCTCACAGTCAGTAATTCGAGTCTCAAAAAGGTGCCGCTTCTTCGGCGAGAGTGAATCAGCAACGCTCGTGCTCCATGAGGATGCAAAAGAGCTTCGGCAGTAAAAATTGGCGGGACAAGATCGTCATCCTCAGCAACAACGACTATCCAGTCTCTTGGTTCGTGAAAAGCCGTATAAACAACGTCTGTTGCCAGTGCCGTGTCTACCATTTTTTCACCATCTAAGCGATTTTGCGTTCTAAGAGTATTTGGCAAATGAATTGCAAGACTTGGATGCATTCGCCCAGGCAACGCACCGAGAAGACAGTCGCCATATCCAACATTTTCCTGAAATCTAACGTTTGGAATTGACGACAAGCTGGAAAAATCAGCGGCAGCAAGGACTGTTTTTACGGCTTTTTTGTTCGCTGATGGCTCGAACCCTCGATGCCACCCATGATATAGCCTCAAGCCCACTGAAAATTTTGCTTCCCGGTTGAGGCTAGCGAGGCTTAGAGCGACCCGCCTGGTGGTCCTTTCCAGGACACTTCGTGCCGTTCCTAGTGGGTCCTTCTTGGCATCCAACCCGCTCAGATGAATTTGAGAGTTCCAATCCACAAAGGCTAGAACTTGGATAAATCTATTTGAAGCCTCTCTACCCAAAATCAGATTATTCAATTTCAGCAAAATCTTTACTCTCAATGGAATTGAAACTCAACAGGCTGCAGTCATGAATTGATTCAGCAAATCAATACGGAGCCACAACAAATCGGGACGCCACTACTCGCGCGAGGCTAACGCCAGCATTGTGCTTCTCATTCTGAGCTAGAGATAATTTTCTCTACGCTACGGCACCTTTGTTCCTCGATAAATTCCTTATTATTGACTTGAAGGCAACTATCTTCTAACTCAAACCCCATTTATCGGCAAAGGTAACCGCAAGACACTCCTCCTCATCCCAGAAGGAGTGCTCTCATGCCAATCGCCTTGCTCGCGCTGACCCTCAGCGCCTTCGCCATCGGAACGACCGAGTTCGTCATCGTTGGCCTCATTCCCACCGTCGCTGCCGACCTCGGCATCGGCCTTCCCTCGGCGGGCCTGCTGGTCAGCCTCTATGCGCTGGGCGTTGCCATTGGCGCGCCGGTGCTCACGGCCCTCACGGGCAAGCTGCCGCGCAAGGCGCTGCTGCTCGGGCTGATGGCGCTCTTCACGGTCGGCAACCTGCTGGCGTGGCAGGCGCCCAGCTATGAATCGCTGATTGCCGCCCGCGTGCTCACGGGGCTGGCGCACGGGGTGTTCTTTTCGATCGGCTCGACGATTGCCACCGGCCTGGTGCCGAAGGAAAAGGCGGCGAGCGCCATCGCGATCATGTTCACGGGCCTCACGGTGGCGCTGGTCACGGGCGTGCCGCTGGGCACGTTCATCGGGCAGCACTTCGGCTGGCGCGAGACTTTCCTGGCGGTGTCGGCGCTGGGCGTGGTCGCCTTCATCGGCAGCTGGATCTTCGTGCCGGGCAACATCCGCCACACGCCGCCGGCCTCGCTGGCGCAACAGGCCAAGGTGCTGGCCGAGCCGCGCCTGCTGCTGGTGTATGCCAAGACGGCCATCGGCTACGGCGGCTCGTTCATTCCGTTCACGTTCCTGGCGCCGATCCTCACCGACGTATCGGGCTTCAGCGCCGGCGCGGTGGGCTGGGTGATGCTGGTGTACGGCATCTCGGTGGCGGTGGGCAACATCTGGGGCGGCAAGCTGGCCGACCGCATGGGCCCGATTCCGGCGCTGAAGATCATCTTCGCGCTGCTGGCGGTCGTGCTGCTGGTCTTCAACTTCGCAGCGCCGCACAAGTGGCTGGCGCTGGTGGCGGTGCTGATGTGGGGCGCGGTGGCGTTCGGCAACGTGCCGGGGCTGCAGGTGTACGTGGTGAAGCAGGCCGAACGCTTCACGCCGCAGGCGGTGGACGTGGCCTCGGGCCTGAACATCGCGGCCTTCAACCTGGGCATTGCGGGCGCGGCCTGGGCCGGCGGATTGATCGTGACGCACCTCGGGCTGATGCACACGCCCTGGATCGGCGCACTCGTCGTGCTGGTCTCTCTGGCCCTCACGCAGTGGAGCGGCTCGCTCGACCGCCGTGCCGGCATTCCGGTGCGCGCCTCGGGGCCGGTGCCGGTCGGGCACTGAGCTTTCCTCTTCTCTTCTTTTTCTTTCTTTCTTTGAACACAAGGCACACACACGCCATGACCACGAACAACAACACCCCCATTCCCGCCTTCGGCCTCGGCACCTTCCGCCTGCAGGGCCAGGTGGTGATCGACTCGGTGAAGAACGGCCTCGACCTGGGCTACCGCACGATCGACACGGCGCAGATCTACGGCAACGAAGCCGAAGTGGGCCAGGCGATTGCCGAAAGCGGCGTGGCCCGCAGCGAGCTCTTCATCACCACCAAGATCTGGACCGACCACTACGCGAAGAGCAAGCTGGTGCCCAGCCTGAAAGACAGCCTGGCCAGGCTGCGCACCGACCATGTGGACCTGACGCTGATCCACTGGCCCTCGCCCGCCAACGCGGTGCCGGTGGCGGAGTTCATGGGCGCGCTGGCCGAGGCCAAGGCGCTGGGGCTCACGAAGCAGATCGGCGTGTCGAACTTCAACATCGCGCTGATGCAGGAAGCCATTGCCGCCGTGGGCGCGTTGGCCATCGCCACGAACCAGATCGAGCTGCACCCCTACCTGCAGAACCGCAAGGTGGCGGCCTTCGCGCAGAGCCAGGGCATTCGCATCACCTCGTACATGACGCTGGCCTACGGCAAGGTGCTGAACGATCCGGTGATCGGCGCGATTGCCACGGCGCACGGCGCCACGCCCGCGCAGGTGGTGCTGGCCTGGGCGATGCAGCTGGGCTACGCGGTGATTCCGTCGTCGACGAAACGCGCGAACCTCGAAAGCAACCTGAAGGCGCAGCAACTGACGCTGACCGAGGCCGAGATGGCGCAGATCGCCGCGCTCGACCGCGGCGAGCGGCTGACCGATCCGCAAGGGCTGTCGCCGGCGTGGGACTGAAGCGCTGGCACGGGGCGTAGCGCCGCGCGGCAGAATGCAGTGACCCTCGGGGCGCCCCCACGGGCGCCCTTTTTCTTCTGCTTCTTTTCGCTTGCCAGCCATGACCGACCTCCACACCCGCATCTCCGACAGCTTCAACGCACAGGGCCTGATGGCCACGCTCGGCGCGCGGCTGGTGCATGTGGGCGACGGCGAGGTGCACATCGAGATGCCGTTTTCAAAAGCGCTGTCGCAGCAGCGCGGCTATGTGCATGCGGGCGCGGTGACGAGCATCGTCGACAGCGCCTGCGGCTACGCGGGGCTCACGAAGGCGCCGCAGGGCTGCGACGTGGTGACGGCGGAGTTCAAGATCAACTTCATGCGGCCCGCGCTGGGCGAGCGCTTCCTGGCGGTGGGCCGGGTGCAAAGCTCGGGCAAGCTGCTCGCGGTGTGCACGGGCGAAGTGCGTGCCTTCGCGAAGGCGGGCGACACGGACTACAAGGTGGTGGCGATGATGCAGGCGACCATCGTGAACGTGCCGCAGTGAGCGAACGGCACCCCGCTTCGAGCGGCTAGCAGCGCGGCGTGACGGTGATTTCGCTGGGCTGTTCCTGTTGCTGCTGTGGCGGCTTCTGCTGCTCGGCGATCACCGCGCGGCACAGCGCCTGCAGTTCGGCCGCGACGATGTCGGGCGCCTTGCGCAGCTCGGCAATGTCGCGCTCGCCGACGCAGTGGCCTTCGAGGCGCACGTAGATGCGACTGAAGTTGCCCCCGAGCGCGCGTGCAATGTCGCGCAGGCAATCGGCGACGCTGGCAAAGCCGGTGTGGCTGTACGAGCTGGGCGGGATCACGCCCTTGGAGCGCGGCGCGCGCACGGAATACAGGTACGACGCGCCTTCGGACCGCAGCTCCACCACGGGCTGCAGACCGCGCTGAACGTCGCCGTTGCCTTGCTTTCCTTGCATGGGGCGGAGTGTAAATCTGGCGAAGGCAGAATCTGCCGACCAGGCCGAAGGCCGCTTCGCGAGGGGTGGCTCTTCTTCATTTTTTGTTGGTTCACCGCGGCGCGCTCGGAGTGCAGCCGCCGTTCACACTTCATCAATCCATGGCCAATCGCTCTTACCTCTACAGCCTCACCAACCGGCCCACGGCGTACACGGACCGGCCCGAAACCATCTCGGGCCTGTCCGAATGGAACTACGACATTCCGTTCATGTACCGGCTGCTGATGTCGGGCGATCCGCAACTGTGCGCGTCGCTGATCTCCGACGGACTCGACAGCGACGAGGGGGATGAGAAGGTCAGGCTGTACGCGATCAGCGGCCGCTTCGAGCCGGGCTTTGCGCGGGTGAAGCGGCTGATCGACATCATGCGGTACCTGGCGGCGCAGGCGCCGGTGCCTGCGCCCGCGCCCGCAGCCCCGCCCGTCGTGGCCGCGCCGAAGGCCACATCGTTCGTCGACCGGCTCAAGGGCTGGTTCTCGCCGCCCGCCGCACCGAAGGCACCGCCTGCGGCTGCCGCGCCCGCGGCGGCCACACCCGCGACGGGCTCAACGCAGCTGCCGGGCTGGCTGGACGAGACCCTGGCGTTTCTCGAAGCCCACCGCAACGAGCATCTGCTGCTGGAGACGGTCGAGCTCGACACGATGTACGAATCGGAAGAAGCCCCGCTGCGGGCCTGCGTCGAGAAGGAACTCGCGCGCTGCCAGCAGGCCGGCGCCGCGCTCGATGCGCTGCCGCAAGACATCGCGGCGGCGGCGCAATTGCTGCGCGAAGCCGGTGCGAAAAAGCAGGCGGCCCCGCTCGATGCGTTCTTCGGGCTGCGCTTCGACGACGACTGCGACAGCACGCGCAGCCGCGCCACGGAATATCCGCTGGGGCTGCAGTGGTACGACGTGCTGTACTTCGGCCTGCTCAACCGCGCCGAGTTCGAAGCCGCAACGCGCGGCGACGCTGCTGCTGCCGCGTAGCGTTTGCTTCAGTCGCCGCGTCGCGGCTCGGCCCACGCCGAGAGGATGCGCACGGCCTCGGCGTCCATCTTCTGCTCGGCCGGCTGCGCACGCGCGGCCAGCGGTGCGCCGGCTTCGGTGCGCAGCACATCGACGTCGATGGGGTGGCGCGCCGCCACGGTCACGCCTTTGAAGGCGTCACCCGACTGCGCGAGCGTGGCCGCGTAGTACAGCTGGCCGATGCCCGCGATGTGCATGGCCGCCACGCACATGGCGCAGGGTTCGCACGAGGTGTAGAGCTCGCAGCCCGACAGGTCGACGGTGCCCAGCCGGCGGCAGGCATCGCGAATGGCCTCGACCTCGCCGTGCGAGGTGGGGTCGTGGTGCGCGACGGAGTGGTTGAAGCCCTCGCCCACCACCTCGCCGTTCTTGACGACGACCGCGCCGAAGGGCTCGGTGCCGGGCTCCTGGAGCGCGCGGGCCGAAAGGGCCAGGGCGCGCTGCATGAAGTGTTCGTTGTACATGGGTCGGATCTCCGTTTGTCTCAGGCCTTGCGGGCCTGCTCGATGGGGGACGGCGCGGGCGCAGCCTGCGCGCCGAACAGGCCGGCCGTGGCACTGGCGTAGCGGCGCGGATCGAAGCGCAGCACGGCGGGCAGCAGCAGCACGGTGACGGCGGCCAGGTAGGCCCAGGCCATGGTGAAGCCACCGGTCTGCTCGCGCACCCAGCCGGTGACGAAGGGCGCGAGCGCCGCGATCATGAAGCCCACGCCCTGCATGAAGCCGGCAAGTGCACCGGCCTGCGCGGGGTCGGACCGGTGGTCGAGCGCGAGCACCATGCACAGCGAGAACGCACCGCCCAGCCCGGCGCCGAGCACGACGGCGATGACGGCCGCCGGCACGGGCAGCGCAAGCCCGAGCGCCGCAAAGCCCGCGAGCTGCGCCAGCAGCGCACCGACCAGCCAGCGCCGCAGGTCGCGCTGGCCGCCGCGCCGCGCGAGCGCCGGCAGCGTGAGCGCGCCGACGACTTGCGCCAGCGTCATGAGCGCGAGCACGGCGCCGCCCTGCTGCGCCGTCCAGCCGCGCTCGGCGTGGAAGTAGTGCGGCAGCCACGCGACGAGGCTGGTGTAGCCGCCGTTGATGAGGCCGAAGCACAGGGCCAGCAGCCACGCGCGGCGATGGCCGAAGCAGCGCAGCCAGGCGCGGTCGAGCGACGGATCGGCGGCGCGCACGGATGACGACGCAGACGGCAGCTGCCGCGCACCGCGCAGCCACGCCACCAGCGCCACCACCGCGAGCACTGCCCACATGGCGAGGCCGGCGTGCCAGTCGAGTTGCGCATCGCCGCCCACGGCGCGCGCGAGCCACGGGCTGGCCATGGCGCCGAGCCCGCCGCCGCCCATGATGGCGGCCGAATAGAGCCCGGTCATGAGGCCCAGCCGCGCGGGGTAGGCCTGCTTGACCACGCCGGGCATGAGCGCCTGCACCAGCCCCACGCCCGCGCCCGCGAGCGCGGCGCTCCACAGCAGCGCCGCGGCGCCGCCCGCCACGTAGCGGCCGGCGCAGGCCAACGCGATGGCGCCGAGCCCGAGCGCGATGCCGCCGCGCGCGCCCAGCCGCTGGCCCACGGCCGCGCCCGACAGCGACACGGCGCCCATCGCGAACATCGGCAACACGGTGAGCAGCGCGACGGCGTGAAAGCCGATGCCGGTTGCGGCGCGGATCGGTTCGAGCAAGGGGCTGCTCGACGTGAGAAAGGCGCGCAGGTTGAGCGCCACCAGCACGACCACGCAGGCGAAGAAGACCGGGCCCGCGCCGGTGCGCGGGTTGTCGGGTGCGGAGGATGCGGCGCGGCTCACGCGGGCACGGCGCCGGGCACGAGCGTGCCGTGGCGCGCGACCACGCGGCCGCCCGACACCACGAGCTTGCGCACGGGGCGGCCCACCACGGCCTGCGCGGGCGTTTGCGCGTCGACCAGCACGAGGTCGGCGCGGCAGCCCACGTCGAGCCCGTAGGCCGCGAAGCCGCAGCCGCGCGCGCCGGAATGGGTGACGGTGTCGAGCGCCACTTCGAGCTCGTCGTCGCGGCGCAGGTTGTAGCGCAGGCCGATGAGCATGGCGCGCTCGAGCATGTCGGGGTTGCCGTAGGGCGACCAGGTGTCGCGGATGCCGTCGTTGCCGCCGAGCACGGTGACGCCGGCCGCGCGGCACGCCATGAGCGGCGGCACGTTGCGCGAAGCCGGCGCGCTGGTGATGAGCACCACGCCCAGCTTCGCCATGCGCGCGAGCAGCACGTCGCGCTCGCGTTCGCTCACGTCGCCCAGGCAGAAGCCGTGGCTGATGGCCACCTGGCCCTGCATGCCGAGCGCCTCGGTGCGCTGCAGGATCAGCTCGAGCGAGAAGGCGCCCATGGCGCCGGGCTCGTGCAGGTGGATGTCGACGGGACGCTGGTGCTTGTGGGCGATGCCGAAGAGCACGTCGAGCGACTTCACCGGGTCGCCGTCGATGGCGCAGGGGTCGAGGCCGCCGAGCACGTCGGCGCCCATGGCGAGCGACTGGTCGAGCAGTTCGGCCGTGCCGGCACGCCCGAGCAGGCCCGACTGCGGAAAGGCGACGACCTGGATCTGCTGCACCTCGCGCAACGTCTCGCGCGTGCGCAGCGTGCCTTCGAGGTGGCGCAGGCCGGCCTGCGTGTCGACGTCGACGTGCGTGCGCAGGCGCGTGGTGCCGAGCGCGAGGAAGGCCTTGGCCAGCACCAGCGACTGCGCGGCGGCGTCGTGCCCGCTGGCGTGGCGGAAGGCGCGCTCGTTCTCGATCTTGTCGGTGAGGTTGGTGCCGACCTCGTTGCGGTACCAGTCCATGCCCCACATGGTCTTGTCGAGGTGGGTGTGGCCTTCGACGAGGCCGGGCAGCAGCAAGGCGCCCTCGCCGTCTTCGACGGTGGCGCCGGCCGGTGCGGCCAGCGCCGCGCCGATCTCGGCAATGCGGCCGTCGTGCACGCGCACATCGACAGGAGACGCACCCAGGGGGCGCACGTTGCGGATCAGGAGCTGGGAGGTCATTCGATTTCGTTCGTGGGTCAGAGGCAAAGGAAGACCGGTCAGGCGGGTTGCGCCGCCACGGTGCGCGGCAGCACGCGCGGCGTGACGAGCGCCACCGCCACGAAGACCAGCGCGTTGACCGCCAGCGCCACCAGCCCGGTGTTGAGCGACTTGAAGACCACGGGCGCCGCCGGGAACAGCGTGCCGAGGTTCGCGCCGGTGGTCATCGTGAAGGCCAGCACCGCACCGCCCGCGAGGATGCCCGCAAAGGCCGCGTGCTTGCTGCCGAAGGGTTTCTTCAGCAGGCTGAACAGCAGCGAAGGCAGCAACTGCGTGAGCAGGCTCGACGCGAAGATGGCCACGGCCACGATGGTGGTGCCGCCGCGCAGCACGAAGTACACAGCCACCAATGCGAACAAGGGCAGCACGCCGCGCGCCACGCGCGAGACCTGCTTGTCGGTGGCATGGGGCGCGAAGCCTTCCTTGTAGACGTTCTTGCCGATCACCGTTGAAGCGGTGAGCAGGATCATCGAGCCCGGCACCAGCGCGGTGAGCACGCCCGTGCCGCCGATCACGCCCACGAACCACGGGTCGAAGGTGTGCTTCACGAGGCCGAACAGGGCCAGGTCGACCTCGGAGCCCTTGAGCCCCGGCACCTGCAGGATGGCCGCGAAGCCCACCAGGAACAGGAAGGCGATGACCACCTGGTACAGCGGCATCAGGATGGTGTTGCGGCGCACCGCGCTCGCGCTGCGCGCGGCATACACCGAGGTCAGGTTGAACGGGTACAGGTAGTAGCCCAGCGCCGTGAGCAGGATGGTCGAGTTGTACCAGGTGAGGTTCAGGCCCTCTTTCGGAAACTCGAAGAAGCTGGGGTTGGCCGCATGGATGGCGCTGAACATCGGCGTGACGCCGCCGTAGTAGTGCCACGGCAGGTACACGCCCAGGAACACGGCGAGCACGAGGATCAGGATGTCCTTCACGATGGCGATGCTGGCCGAGCCGTGGATGCCCGAGAACAGGATGTAGCTGACCATCACGACGGTGCCGATCCAGATCGCCACCTGCGGCGCGATGGAGCCGTACGAGGCCTCCGACACGATGATGCCCAGCCCGCGCAGCTGGATGGTGAGCAGCGCCACCATGCCCATGAGCGCGACCACCGACACCAGCACGCCGAGCGGGCGGCTGTCGTACTTGTGGGCGAAGAAGTCGGAGAACGACACCAGCTTGTGCGCGGTGGCGTAGCGCCAGATGGCCGGCAGCATCCAGAAGGCCATGAGGTAGGCCAGGCCGCCGTAGGCCAGGATGTAGAAGGCCGGCGAGCCCTTGCTGTACGACCAGCCGCTGGCGCCCAGGAAGGTGAAGGTCGAGAACGACTCGCCCGCCATGAGCAGGAACACCATGATCGTGCCCAGCCCGCGCCCGCCCAGCGCCCATTGCTCCAGGCTCATGGTGCGCCCGCGGCGCGCGAGCACGGCCAGGCCGAGGGCGCCGGCCACGAACAGCGCGATCACGCCGAGTGCGGCGTTCATCGCGCGTCTCCTGCGGCCTGGGCAGCCTGGGCATCTTGCGCGTCGAGGTCGCCTTCGGCGCGGTCGATCACCACCATGATGAGCGAGGTCAGCACCAGCCAGCTCACGTTCCAGACCATCAGGAAGGGCATGCCGAGCACGAAGGTGGGCGCGACGGACGACAGCCATCCCCCGCTGAAGAAGGCGGCGACCGGCAGCAGGGCCAGCCATTTGGCGAGTTTCATGGGATGTCTCTGTGTGTTCGGTTGGTTGGAAATTCGGTCTTCTTTTGGTTAACCATTTTAAATATTTTGGTTAACCAAACGGCGCGAATGGTACGGAGCCGGGCGGGCCGCGTCAATCCGGGGGCTTTCCCGGAGGTGGCGGGGTGCAGGCAATAATCCGCAGGCCCATGCCTGCCGCCACCCGCCGATCCGCCGCGCCCGCCCCTTCGACTGAACCCATCGAGTCCGCTGACGACGCGAACGTGGACGAGCGCGTCTACGCCGCCGTGTCCAAGGCGCTGCTCAGCGGCAAGCTGCGCCCCGGCACGCCGCTGCGCGAGCGCGCGCTGGCCGAGGCGCTGGGCTGCACGCGCGGCGCGGTGCGCAAGGTGCTGGCGCGGCTAGGCTCCGAGAAACGGCTGGTGCTGGAGCACAACCGCGGCGCCTTCGTGCCCAACCCGTCGATCGACGACATGCGCGGCATCTACCGCGCGCGCCGCATCGTGGAGGCCGGGCTGGTCGCCACGCTGTTCGGCCGGCTGGCGCGCGACCAGGTGGCCGCGCTGCGCAAGCACGTGCAGGCGGAGCAGAAGGCGTTCAAGGAAGGCCGGCGCGAGGACGCGATCCGCCTGGCCGGCGACTTCCACCTGCTGCTGGCGCAGATGGCGGGCAGCGACGAGCTGCTGTCGTACATCCGGCGGCTGATTGCGAACACCGAGCTGTACAAGGCGCTGTACGACTCGGCCGAGGCCGCGAGCTGCGCGCCGCGCGAGCACGAACAGATCATCGAAGCGCTCATGGGCGACTCGCTCGACGCCGCGCTGGCCGTGGCGCTGGAACACCTGGACGAGCTGGAGCAGCGCGTGATCGCGGGGGCGGCGGCGGAGCAGGAAGTCGACCTGGCGGCGCTGCTGAACGGCGCTGCGCCGGCGCGAAGCCACGGGCACGATCACTGAGGCTTTCGCGCCCACGTTTCGCCCACATTTCGTCCTCCAGCGAAGTGTCGAGGGGCCGGTCTCGCGAAGATCGGCGCACCATGCCAACGACCCCGCTCGCCGCTTCAGTCCAACCCCACACCCCTGCCCTTGAATGGGCGCTGCTCGCGGTGCTCGCGACCTGCTGGGGCGCCTCGTACACCTTCATCAAGATCGGCGTGGCGACGATCCCGCCGGTCACGCTGATCGCGGCACGCACCCTGATCGCGGGGTTGCTGCTGCTCGCGGTGCTGCGCCTGCGCGGCGTGCGCTTGCCCAAAGATGGCGCGACATGGCGGCGCTTCGTGCTGCAGGCTGGTCTGAACAGCGTGCTGCCGTTCACGCTGATCGCGTGGGCCGAACGCAGCGTGGATGCGGGGCTGGCGACCATCCTCAACTCGACCTCGCCGATCTTCATCTTCCTGCTGGGCTGGGGCCTGGGCGGGGCGGGCAAGCCCACGCTGCAGCGCCTCTTCGGCGTGGGGGCGGGGCTGGCGGGCATCTGCCTGATCGTGGGCTTCGAGGCCCTGCAGGGGCTGGGGCATTCGCTGCTGGCACAGCTGGCGCTGGTGGTGGCCGCCGTCTGCTACGGCTGCGCTGCGATGTTCGGCCGCGTGTTCAAGGGCCTGGACCCGATGGTGCCCGCGGCCGGCTCGCTGTTGAGCGGCGCGGCCCTGCTCGTGCCCGCGAGCCTGGCGATCGACAGGCCCTGGACGCTCGCCCCCTCCACCGCCTCGATGCTCGCCGTGCTGGCGCTGGCGCTGGCGGTGCTGTCCACGGCGCTGGCCTTCACGATCTACTTCCGGCTGATCAAGACGCTGGGGCCGATGTCGACCTCGGCGCAGGCCTACCTGCGCGTGCCCATCGGCGTGACGATCGGCGTGGTGTTTCTGGGCGAGACGCTGGCGACAACGGCGTGGATCGGGCTGGCCTGCGTGGTGGTGGGCGTGGTCGCGATGACGATGCCCGACACACAACTTTTGCGCCGGGGCCTTCGTTTTTTACGCGGCTTTTAGACCCGCGCTTCTACGCTGCCGGCTCCTCCATCCGTTAGCGAATTCTTTCGATGAAACACCTCCTTCGCACCGCCTTGCCGGTGCTCGTTCTTCCCACCCTGTTCGCCCTGCCGATGCTCGCCAACGCGCAGCTCACGGGCAACGTGGCGCTGACCACGAACTACAAGTTCCGCGGCCAGGACCAGGACATGCTGGGCAAGAACGACTACGCCAAGACCCGCGGCTTCAAGCCCGCCGTGCAGGGCGGCTTCGACTACGCCTTCGGCGACAGCGGCTTCTACATCGGCAACTGGAACTCCAGCGTCAACTGGCTCAAGGGCAACAGCCTCGAGAGCGACCTGTACGGCGGCTACAAGTTCAAGGCCGGCCCGCTCGACATGGACGTGGGCGCCCTCACCTACCTGTACCCGGGCAATTCGACGGGCAACACGACGGAGCTGTACGCCAGCGCGGGCTACACCGACGCCACGCTGGGCTCGTTCACGCTGAAGTACTCGCACACGGTGTCGAAGGACTACTTCGGCTATGCCGGCGCCAAGACCGGCTCGGGCCGCACGGGCCGCAACACCGGCTACCTGAACCTGGCCTACAGCAAGGAGATCGTGCCCAAAGTCACGCTGAAAGCGGCCGTCGGCTACACGAACATGTCGAGCGACATCCGCAGCCTGGGCTACAGGAGCTACGTGGACTACAACGTCGGCGCGACCTACGACTTCGGCAGCGGCCTCACGCTCACGGGCTCGGTGCAGGGCGCGAACAAGAAGAGCGCGTACGTGTCCGTGGCCAACCCGGGCTACGACTACGGTTTCGGCACCGTCGGCCAGACGACCTACTCGCCGAACAAGGCGCGCTTCATCCTGACGCTGACCAAGACCTTGTGATCAGTCGATGCTGATGTTCGCCGCCTTGGCGACCTCGGCCCACTTCACGCGGTTGGCGTGCACGGTCTTCTTGAACTGCGCGGGCGACTCGATGCGCACCGTGTTGCCCTGGCTCTCGAAGCGCTCGCGGATCTCGGGCTGCTCGAGCACGGTCTTCACGGCGGCGTTGAGCTTGTCGACGATGTGCGCGTCGGTGCCCTTGGGCGCGAAGATGCCGAACCAGATGGCGCTGTCGAAGCCCTTGGTGCCGGGCAGGCCGCTGGAGGCGATGGTCGGCACCTCCTTCACGGCCGGCACCGCCGTGGCGGTGGTCACGCCCAGCAGGCGCACCTTGCCGGCCTTGTAGTGCGGCAGCACGGTCTGCACCTGGTTCATGATGCAGCAGGTCTCGCCGCGCACCACCGAGGTGATGGCCTCGGGGCCGCCCTTGTAGGGCACGTGGACCATGTTCAGGCCCAGGCGCGAGTTGAACTCGGCAAAGGCCATGTGCGTGCCCGCGCCGTTGCCGGTGGAGGCGTAGTTGTACTTGCCGGGGTTGGCCTTCACCAGCTCGACGAACTCCTTGAGCGTGCGCACGTTGATCACGTCGGGGTTGATGGTGAGCACGTTCGACACATCGAGCACGGGCGCCACGGGCACGAAGTCGGCCTCCACGTCGAAGGGCAGCTTCTTGTACAGCGCAGCATTGCTGCCGTGCGTGGCGGCGGTGCCGAACGAGAGCGTGTAGCCGTCGGGCTTGGCATGCGCGACGTACTCGCTGGCAATGTTGCCGGCCGCGCCCGACTTGTAGTCGATGATCACCGGCTTGCCGAGCTGGCGCGACAGCGGCTCCTGGATGGCGCGGGCCACCACGTCGACGCCCGAGCCGGCCGGGAAGCCCATGATCAGTGTGACGGGTTGTTGCGGCCAGTCGGGCTGGGCCAGCGCCAGGGTCGATGCGGCAGCGGTGCAGAGCAAGGCGCCAGCGGCCAGCAGGGCGCGACGCGGGAAGGGAGAATGGGCCATGTCGGTCTTTCTTCGAGGCGGACGGTGCAGGCGCCGATTGTGGCGCGCGGCTGATATCTGTTTGCACATGTGCTTATGCACCGCGCCCCTTGCCTCTCCATAATCGCTCCATGGTCCGCCCCACACAACAACTCCACACCCATCGCGAACCGGTGCCCGTGCGCGCCGCCGCCACCGTCCTGCTGCTGCGCGACACCGACGCCGGCCTGGAGGTCCTCATGACCCGCCGCTCGGCCACCGCGAGCTTCGCGCCCGGCGCCTACGTCTTTCCGGGGGGCCACATCGACGCGGCCGACGCCGCCGCCGCGCGCATCGCGGCACGCCGCGCCACGCAGAGCGACACGCAGCACACGCAGGCCATCGCCGCGATCCGCGAGGCCTTCGAAGAACTGGGCATCCTGCTGGCCCGCCACGCCGACGGCCGCGCGGTGAGCGCCGGCGAGGTCGCCGCGATGGACCGCAACGCCACCGCCGGCACGGCCTTCGCCGACCAGTGCGCCGCGCGCGGCCTGGTGCTGTCGGCCGACGAGGTCTTCACCTTCGCGCACTGGATCACCGACCGCGACCTGCCCAAGCGCTTCGATGTGCCCTTCCTGGTGGCGCGCATGCCCGAGGGCCAGGAGCCCACGGCCGACGAGAGCGAGCAGTTCGAGCCCTGCTGGGTGCGCCCGGCCGACGCGCTGGCGCGCCACGAGGCGGGCAGCTTCTTCATGATCTTCCCGACCATCCGCACGCTGCAGCGCATGGCGGCCTACGCGACGGTCGATGCGGTGCTCGCGGCCTGCGCGCCCGGGGCCGACGGCCAGGAGAAGCCGCTGTGGACCAGCTGCCCGCGCGCCGGCCTGCTCAAGGGCGAGGACGCGCGCTACATGGAACACGAGTCGCCCTTCGGCGAGCTCGCGCTGGTGTGCCCCGACGGCCAGATCGCGCACGCGCTCGACTGGCAGAGCACGCAGCCCGTGGCGCTGCTGAAGAACGTGCAGCGCCTCACCGCGCCGAACCCCAGCGCCATGACCGGCCCGGGCACCAACACCTACCTCGTGGGCGACGCGGCCACCGGCTACCTCGTGATCGACCCGGGCCCGAACGACGCCACGCACCTGGCGCGGCTGATGGAAGCCACGCAAGGCGACATCCGCCTGATCGTCTGCACGCACTCGCACGCCGACCACTCGCCGGGCGCCGCGCCGCTGCAGGCGCTGTGCGCGGCAGAGCGCAAGCCGCCGATCCTGGGCCTGTCGTCCGCGCCCACGGCACGTTCCACCGCACGCTTCAGCGCCGAGCGCGAGCTGGCCGACGGCGAACGGCTGGTGCTCTCGGGCATCGCGCCCGACGGCACGCCCCTCACGCACACGCTGCGCGCCATCCACACGCCCGGCCACGCGGCCAACCACCTGTGCCTGGTGCTGGAAGAAGACGGCCTGCTGTTCTCGGGCGACCACATCCTCAATGGCAGCACGACGGTGGTCGATCCGCCGGACGGCGACATGACGGCGTACCTCGATTCGCTCGACAAGCTCGACGCGGCCTGCGCGGCCGGCGGCATCGACTTCATCCTGCCGGCGCACGGCTACGTGATCGGCTTTGCGCGCACCGCCATCGCGCACCTGAAGGCGCACCGCCTGAAGCGCGAGGCCAAGATCGCCGCCGCGATGCAGCGGCTGCCCGACGGCACGCCCGAGCAGTGGCTGCCGCTCGCCTACGACGACGTGCCCGAGCGCATGTGGCCGGTGGCGGCGCGTTCGCTGGCGGCGCACGTGGCGCGCATCCGGCAACTGGCCGACGCGCGATGAACCGCTCGAACCGCCCCTCTGCACCCGACGACGAAGGCGTGCGCCTGGCCAAGCGCGTGGCCGCGCTGGCCCAGGTGTCGCGCCGCGAGGCCGAGCTGCTGATCGAGAACGGCGCCGTGAGTGTCGACGGCGTGCCCGCCCTGCTGCCGCAGTCGCGCGTGCAGCCGCACCAGCAGGTCGAGATCGCCGCTGGTGCGCGGCCCGAGCCGATCGTGCCGGTGACGATGGTGCTCTACAAGCCCGCCGGCATGCCGACCGACAACGCCCACCAGCTGCTGGTGGCCGCCAACCACCACGAGCCCGAGCGCGAGGGCCAGCGCTTCCTGCCGGCGCATGCGCGCGGCCAGCGCTGCATGACGCCGCTCGAAACCGGCGCCAGCGGCCTCGTGGCCTACACGCAGGAATGGCGCATCGAGCGCAAACTGCAGGAAGACGCGGGCATCCTCGAACACGAAGTGATGGTCGACGTGGCCGGCCCGGTGAGCCCCGAGGTGCTGGCGCGGCTGGAGCGTTCGCCCGCGCGCGTGAGCATCGGCCGGCAGTCGCCCGAACAGACCGGCCTGCGCTTTGCACTGAAGGGCGCGCGGCCCGGGCAGATCGCGCACATCTGCGACGGCGTGAACCTGCGCATCGTCGCCATGCGGCGCCTGCGCGTGGGCCGCGTCTCGCTGGCCGGGCTGCAGCCGGGCCAGTGGCGCTACCTGGCACCGCACGAGCGTTTTTGAAAGCGGCTTGAGGACGACGAGGCAGCACCGCAAACTGCCACCTGAAGACAGCGGCCCCGCGCCGCACACGGGAGATACCAGCACCATGAAGTTCGGCACACCGATCCGCACCCTGGCCTGCACCCTGCCCCTGACGCTGCTGGCGGGCTGCAGCTACCTCACGGCCTTGCTGTTCCCCGACACGCCGGTCGGTTCGCCGACCGCCGCGACAGCCACCCCGCCTGCATCGCCGCCCACGGTGGTCTCGAAAGACGGCCTCGCGCCGATCACCGCGGTGCAGGTGGACCGCATCCGCGAAGCCGTCGGCGGCAAGCCGCCGAGCCCCGCGGTGGGCAAGGTGGTGGAGAGCGCGTCGTCGACCATCGAATCCTTCCTGCGTACCGAAGGCTGCATCACGGCGCGCAACGGCGCGGTGCTCAACCCCTTCGCGGCGCCCGGCCGGCTGTTCGACGGCACGGGCTTCCAGGGCGGACCGATGGCCGAGATGCAGTACCACGACAAGACCGCCTGCGTGACGGTGCAGCGCATCCAGAACTGGAAGCTGGTATCGCCCCGGCTGCTGCGCTTCGACGTGGTCTACGTGGGCGACGACGGCGAAGAGCGCGCCATCAAGCGCCACGAACTGGTGCGCCAGCCCAAGGGCGGCTGGCTCTTCACTCGCTGAGTGTTGCTGCTGCCGCGTTCGCGCGCAGGCCGACACCGAACGACAGCTGCGCCACGATGCCCGCGCCGGCCAGCACGGCCGCCGCCGCCAGCGCAGGGTTGGCATGGCCCAGGCCCGCGAGCGCGGTGCACAGCGCGCCGATCGCCATCTGCGTGGCGCCGTACAGCCCCGAGGCCGAGCCGATGACCTTCGGGTTGACGCCGATCGCCAGCGTCAGCGCGGCCGGCGAGGCCATGCCGGCACCCACCGTGAAGAGGAACATGCTCGCGACGATCAGCGGCACCGAGAGCTGCCCCGCGAGCGCCGCGCCCAGCAGCACGAAGGCTGCTGCCACGCTCAGTGCGTTGGAGCGCACCATGAGCCGATCGAGCCGCACGCGCGAGATCAGCCGGCTCGTGAGAAAGCTGCCGAGCCACACGCCCGACACGAGGATCGCCAGGTAGATGCCCGCCTCGTGCGCGGGCCGGTGCAGCTGGTCCACGAAGATGAAGGGCGCCGAGGCGATGAAGGCGTACATCGACGTGGTGGCACAGCCGCCGCCGACCGAGAAGCCGACGAACGCGCGCGAGCCCACCAGCTGCCGGTAGTTGCGCGCCAGCGCGGCGCCGTCGAGCGCCGTGCCGGGCGAGCCCGTCTCGGGCAGCAGGCGCCAGGCGAAGAGAAAGCCGACGACGCCCAGCGCAAAGAGCGCATAGAAGATCGAGCGCCAGCCCAGCGCGGTGGCCAGCGCGCCGCCGATGAGCGGCGCCACGCTCGGCCCCACGGCCACCATGAGGTTCATGAGCGCGAGGCGGCGCGTGGCCTCCTGCGGCTCGGCCGTGTCGCGCACGATGCTGCGGCCCAGCACGAGCCCCGCGCAGCCGCCCACGGCCTGGAACAGGCGCGCGGCGATCAGCGCATGCACGTCGGGCGCCACGGCCGCGGCCAGGCCCGACACGGCATAGATCGCGAGCCCCGCCAGCAGCACCGGCCGACGCCCGAAGCGGTCGGCCAGCGGGCCGTACACCAGCTGCCCGGCCGCGAGGCCGAGGATGTACAGGCTCACCGTCATCTGCATCGCGCCCATGCCGGCGCCGAGGTTCTTGGCGGCGATGGGCAGCGCGGGCACGAAGACGTGCATCGCCAGCGTGCCGCTGAAGGTGACGAGCGCGAGCAGCCAGAGCGGCGCATGCCGCGGGCGTGGCGGCAAGGGCTCGGTCATCGGGCTGTGGTGGCGGGCTTGCCCTGCGCGAGTGCGTCATCGGCCGGCTCCCAGCCGCCGCCGAGCGCCATGAACAGCACGACCTGGTCGTCGGCCAGTTGCGCGTCGCTGGCGGCCAAGGCGGCGTCGGCACCGGCCAGTGCGCGTTCGGCATCGAGCGCGTCGAGGTAGGCGGTGCGGCCGTTGCGGTACAGCTGGCGCGCCTGCGCGGCGACCTTGGCGCTCTCGTCGCGCGAGGCCTGCAGGGCGGCGCGGCGGTCGAGCTCGCGGGCGTAGGTGCCGAGCGCGGTCTCGGTCTCGCGCAGCGCGGTGAGCACGGTGCCGTCGAACTTGGCGAGCGCGGCGCGCGTGCCGGCCTCGGCCTGTGCGATGCGGGCCTGCGCGGCGCCGGTGTTGGGCACGGTCCACGAGATCAGCGGGCCGACGCTCCAGGCCAGCGTGTCCTGGCGGCCGAAGCCGGTGGCATGGCCGGCCGACGAGCCCGACAGGCCCAGCGTCACCTTCGGATAGAGGTCGGCCGTGGCGACGCCGATGCGCGCGGTGGAGGCAGCGAGGCTGCGCTCGGCCTGGCGGATGTCGGGCCGGCGGCGCAGCAGCGCGGCGCCGTCGCCCACCGGCAGTGCGCCGGCCACGCGCGGCGGCGTGGTGCAGTCGGCCACCTCACGCGGAAAGTCTTGCGGCAGCGCACCGGTGAGCGTGGCCAGGCGGTAGAGCGCGCCCTGGCGCTGGGCCTTCAGCGGCGGCAGCGCGGCGTCGAGCTGCGCGAGCTGGGCGCGCGCACGGCCGGCGTCGATGGCACCGGCGCGGCCCGCGCGCTGCAGGCGCTCGGTGACGTTCACGGCGTCTTGCTGCAACGCGACCGACTTCTGCGCGATCTGCAGCCGCAGGCCGGCCGAGCAGGCCTCGGCGTAGGCGCGCGCGGTGCCGGCCGCGACGTTCACGCGCACGAGGTCGAGCGCGGCTTCGGCGGCCTGGCTGCTGGCGGCCGAGGCCTCGATGGCGCGGCGGATCTGGCCGAACAGGTCGACCTGGTACGACAGCGACGCGCCCGCGCTGTAGTTGAAGGTGTTCGGCGGCTCGTAGCCCTTTTGCAGCAGCGACAGGCCCGAGACGTGGCCGAAGGACGGCCCGGCGTTCACGCCGATGGTGGGGTACTTGGCGCCGGCCACTTCGGTTTCGATGGCGCGTTCGCGCTCGAGGTTGGCGACGGCCTGGCGCAG
Source organism: Variovorax sp. FW301-JW7 (assembly GCF_058788795.1). Lineage (NCBI taxonomy): Bacteria > Pseudomonadati > Pseudomonadota > Betaproteobacteria > Burkholderiales > Comamonadaceae > Variovorax > Variovorax sp. FW301-JW7. The sequence continues at coordinate 212,040 of NZ_JBYTBC010000004.1, read as the reverse complement.
GTCGGTGTTGTGCGCGAGGGCCTGGGTGACGAGCCGGTCGAGCAGCGGGTCGTGGTACAGGCGCCACCAGTGCGCGGGCAGCGGTGCGGCGTTCGCCGGGGCTTCGGCGAAGGGCTTGCCGGCAGCGGGCTGGCTGGCCAGCGCCTCGGGCGGCTGCCGGTAGTCGGGGCCGACCGCCGCGCAGGCCGCGAGCCCGGCCGCGACCGCGAGCGAAGCCATGCGAAAGGCGAAGCGGGTCATGGCGGTCATCCCTTCTTCGGTGCGGCGGCAGCGTGGGCCGCGTCGTGTTCGAGGACCTGCACCGTGACGGTCTGGCCGGCCACGAGGCGCGCGCCTTCGGGCAGCGGGTCGAGCTTCACGCGCACCGGGATGCGCTGCGCCAGCCGCACCCAGTTGAAGGTCGGGTTCACGCTGGGCAGCAGGTTGGCGCTGGTGGAGCGGTCGCGGTCGGCGATGCCGGCGGCCACGCTGTCGACCGCGCCTTCGAGCACCGCGCCGCCGCCCATCGGCGTCACGCGCACGCGGTCGCCCAGGTGGATGCGCGGCAGCTTGGTTTCTTCGAAGTAGCCCTCGACGTAGAACGACTGCGCATCGACCAGCGCGAGCACCGGACGGCCCGCGGCGGCGTAGCTGCCCTGGCGCAGGTCGAGGTTGGTGACGAGGCCGTCGGCCGGTGCGCGCACTTCGGCGCGCTGCAGGTTCAGGCGCGCCGAATCGAGCGCCACCTCGGCCTGCGCGACGGCGGCCTGCGCCTGCTCGACGCGGGCGCGGGTCTGTTCGCGCGACTCTTTCGACACCAGCTCGTCGAGCCCCGTGTTGCGCGCGTTCTCGCGCTGGGCCTGGGCGCTCACGGCGCGCTGCGCGGCAAGCGCGGCCTGCGCCTGGCGCACGGCGAGGTCGTAGCGCGCGCGGTCCACCTCGAACAGCAGCGTGCCGGCGGCGACCGGCTGGTTGTCCCGGATCGGCACGGCCGTGACGAGGCCCGAGACGTCGGGCGCGATCTGGACCACGTTGGCGCGCACGCGGCCGTCGCGCGTCCACGGCGCGAGCTCGTAGTGGTCCCACAGGCGAAAGCCCGCCCAGACGGCGGCGGCCACCACGGCTACGGTGAGGAGAACGCGCAGCAGGCTCTGCGCCCGGGGGTTGTCTGCGAAGGGGTTGGCTTTCATGGGAATCTCTGTGGTGTTTGAGTTGTCATTGCAGGTGCGCCGTGAGCCGGCTCAGGCCGTACAGCAGCAGCAGGTACAGCGCCATGTCGAACAGCGCCGGGTGCCACACCCAGCGGTACAGGCCGGTGGCGGCGAGCAGCCGGCGCACGCCCCACAGGGCGAGCAGCGCGGCGGCGGCCAGCAGCATGAGCCAGGGCACGTAGAGCCCGTAGAAACTGGCTTCGCCGATCATGCGGAAGCTCCTTGCGGTGAAGAGGACACGGACACGGCCGCCAGCGAAGGCGGCGCGTCGGGGAACAGGTTGCGACGCAGGCCGACCAGCGCGGTGACGGCGGCGCGCGACGCGGTGGAGCTGTCGCGCGCAGCGAGCACGGCGGTCAACGCTTCATCGATCTGCGGCAGCAGCGCCGCCGGGCGCGGCGCCATGCGGCCTTCACCGCGCTGGCGGAAGAAGCGCGCGATGCCGCCGAGCAGTGCAGCCGAGGTGGCCATCGGCAGCTGGGCGCGCACGCGCTGCAGCACGGCGATGTCGGCGCCCATGCGCAGGTCGCGCAGCGCGTCGTTGGCGGCCACGCCCTCCACGGTGCCTCCGGCCTGCGCGATGCGCGGCGCCAGCAGGCCGATGCGGTCGAGCATGCGCACGGCATAAGCGTCGCTCTGCGCGTACTGCGGCTGGGAGGAAGCGGCCATGTCGCCGAGCTCGCGCCAGGTGGCGCGCTGGATGCGGCGCGCGCTCCAGTCGGCGCCCACCGAGCGCACCAGCCGCGTGACGCGCGCTGCGACCAGCACGCCGACGACCTGGCCGATCATGCTGTTGATGAAGCTCACGAGGTCGGCGCTGGCGGTGTCGTGCATCGCCAGCGTGCCCGACACGCCGAAGACCAGCGCCATCGCGGCCATGAAGTGCGTCGGGCGCGGCAGGTACAGGCCCAGCAGCAGGAAGAGCGGCGCGCAGATCACGACCAGCATGCCGAAGTCCTGCACCGTGGGCATGAGCACGAGCACGTAGACGGCCGAGATCGGAATGGACCACAGCGTCCACTTCAGGAAGCCGTGGATCGCCGGCACCGGGTCGTCCATGGTCGCGAAGAAGCAGCAGAAGACCGCGGCCATCATGGTGGCGGCCGAGCCCATGGTCCAGCCCGTGAGGATCCAGAACGCGCCGCACAAGCAGATGGCGATGACGGCCGCGAGGGCGGAGAGCAGCGCCATGCCGTGGTCGCGGTGCATCGCGCGCTGGCCGAGCGCGGCCGTGCGGCGCAGCGGCGCGCCGCCCTTCAGGCCTTCGTCGATGTCGCGGCGGAGTTGGGCGCAGGCGGTCCAGCCGTCGACCAGTTCTTCGAGCCGCCCTGCGAGGCCGATGCGCAGCGCGCGGGCCCAGGGCGTGAACCCCGCGTCCTGCGCGCTGCCCAGTGCGGCGATCGCCTGGCGCAGCGCCTGCAGGCGAGCGGAGGCATCGACGGCCGGGTCGCTTTCGTCGCGCAGCCACTGTGCGGCCAGCGCCAGCACGGCGGTGACGTCCGGCGCGAGGCGGCCTTCGGCTTGCGCCAGCGCCTGCAGCCGGTCTTCGACGGCCGACAGCGCGGGCGTGAGCGCCGCCACGCGGTCCTGCATGGCGCGGATCGCGCCGGCGGTCCAGCGCAGGTGCGTGGTGTCGAAGGGCACGTGGGTCGAGAGCAGGCGCAGTTGCGTGATGTCGCCGGCGAGGCGGCGGCGGTCGTCGTCCAGGCGCTTCGGGTCGGCGTCCTTGGGGGTGCTGCGGTCGCCGGGCTGGAACAGGTCGCCGAGCCACTGGCGCGCGTCTTTCAGCGTGCGGTCGAGCAGGCCCAGCACGGTGGGCGCGAGCCCGGCGGGCAGCACGAGGCTGTGGACCAGCGTGGCGCAGAAGATGCCCAGGCCGATCTCTTCCACGCGCGCCACGGCGGTGTCGAACAGCACGAGCGGCGTCTGCACCGACGGAAAGCCGATCAGCGCCGCCGTGTAGCCCGCGAGCATGAAGACGTACGAGCGCGGCGTGCGGTCGAGCAGCGAGATGTACAGGCACAGCCCGACCCACAGCGCGAGCACCAGCGTGAGCAGCTCGGGCGCGTTGGACAGCGCGGGCACCATGAGCACGGTGGCGACGCTGCCGATGAGCGTGCCGCAGAAGCGGAACACCGCCTTGGAGCGCACGGCGCCGGCCAGCGGATGGGCGACGACGTAGGTGGTCATGAGCGCCCAGAACGGGCGCGGCAGGCCGGCGCGGCTGGCCAGGTACATCGCCAGCATCGCGGCGGCGAAGCTCTTGACGGAAAAGAGAACTTCCGCGCGGCTGAAGCGCGGCAACGACATCGCCGTGGACATCTACTGGCCGCGCCCTTCCTGCTGCAGGCTCTGCATGCCGGCGGCACTGCGGCCGAGCTTGGCCTCGAGCGCGCCGAAGACGCGCAAGGTGGCGGCGATGTCCTCGTCGGGAATGCCTTCGAACAGCGCGGCGCGCATCTGGCGCAGCGCGGCCTCGATGGGCTCGCAGACGGCGCGGCCGGCGGGCGTGAGGTGCAGCGTCTTGGCGCGGCGGTCGGCCGGGTCTTCGCGACGCTCGACGAAACCGGCCTCGACCAGCTGGTCGAGCGAGCGCACCAGCGACGGCCCCTCGATGCCCAACGCCTCGGCCACCGTGCCCTGGCGCACGCCGTCTTCCATGCGCCCGAGCACCACGACCGGCCAGGCCAGCGTCTGCGACAGGCCGACGTGCGCCACCGCCTTGTCGGCCGCCGCGCGGTAGCCGCGCTGGAGCACCGACAGCGAGGTGCCGAGCCGCATCAGCGCGTGTTCGCGCAACGGGGAGATGGGTTCGGTATCGGCCACGGCGTTATCAATTAGTTAGCTTGCTAACAATTGTACGGGTTTCTACCAAGTTCTGCACGCAGCCGCGCACGTCGTCAGCGCACGGCCCAGGGAAAAGGGGGAGAGAAAGAAAAGTGTGAAGCTCGCCGATAAGCCGGATTCTGTGCACCGGAGCCCTCTTGCGAAGACCCCGGCGTGACCGCCATTACTCTGGGCCGTTTGTCGCCAAACGGCTCGATGCCACCTACCCGCCAGCTCAGCGGAACCACCTCGATACTGGCCTACTTGGTGTTGCTGCGCGCAGAGATTGCCCGTTTCACCCGAACTGAATCGGCTCGTCTCTGTTGCTCTGATCCTCACCTCACGGTGGAGAGTCGTTAACTCCTGCGCTGTCCTGTGCAGTCCGGACGTTCCTCCAGTGCGATCTTTCGACCCGATGCTGTTGCCCGAGGGCAGAGCATCGTCCCTTTCGGGCTTGCACCAGCGGCGGTCTGGCGTGCTTCACACCTCGATTATCGCCCGCCCCGTCAATGACCCTTCAGGCGATGCCGCGCGCCGGTCGTCAGCCGGGCGTTTCGCTGTCGCCGGCCTGCACCAGGCCCAGCTTGCGCAGCGTTCGATGGAAGTTGCTGCGGTCGATGCCGGCCTCGCGCGCGGCGCTGGCCACGCGACCGCCGTGGCGGGCGAGCAGTTCCGAGAGCCAGGCCCGCTGGAAGGCCTCGGTCGCGTCGCGCAGCGTGCCGCCCGCGATGGCAGGCCCCGCGAGTTCGTTCGCCGGGGCCTGCACGGGCGCTGCCATGGCGCTTCCCGCGACGGCGGTGCTGTCCAGCGCCAGGTGATGCGGTTCGATGGCCGTCCAGCGCGAACCGCGCGGCTGCTCCCTGAACGCCCGCAGCGAAGCGCGGCTGATCACATGCTCGAGCTCGCGCACATTGCCCGGCCAGCCGTGCGCCAGCATGGCGGCCTTCGACGCCGGCGAGAGCCGCAGGTTGCGCGCGCCCAGCCGGTGCTGGTTCTCCTCGAGAAAGCTGCCGGCGAGCACGAGCACGTCGCGCCCCCGTTCGCGCAGCGGCGCGACCACGACCGGATAGACCGACAGCCGGTGGTACAGGTCGGCACGAAAGCGCCCCTGCGCGATCGCCGCGGGCAGGTCGCGGTTGGTGGCCGCGATCACGCGCACATCGACCTTGCGCATGCGGTCGCTGCCGGGGCGCTGCACCTCGCCGCTTTGCAGCACGCGCAGGAGCTTGGCCTGCACGCTCAGCGGCAGTTCGCCGACCTCGTCGAGAAAGAGCGTGCCGCCGTCGGCGATCTCGAACTTGCCGTCGCGGTCCTGCACGGCGCCGGTGAACGCGCCGCGCTTGTGACCGAAGAGCTCGCTGTCGGCCAGCGACTCGGGCAGCGCTGCGCAGTTGACCTGCACCAGCGGCTGCTCGCTGCGGCGCGAGCGCGCGTGCAGGCGCTGCGCGACGAGGTCCTTGCCGACGCCGGTTTCGCCGAGCAACAACACCGTGAGGTCGGACACGGCGACGGTGTCGATCTCGTGGCACAGCTGCTTCATCGCCGGGCTGCTGCCCAGCAGTTCGCGCGGCGCGCCACGCCCCGCACGCAGCGCCTGCGCCACGGCCTGCTCGCGCATCGCGCGCGCCTGCATCTCGCGGATCGTGTCGGCGGCCTCGATGCCGGTTTCGACGAGGGCGATCAGTGCCTCCATCTGCGCCGGGCCCACGGCATCGAAGGCGTGCGGCTCCAGCGCGTCCAGCGTGAGCAGGCCCCAGACGGCGCCGCGCAGGCGCAGCGGCGCGCCCATGCAGTCGTGCACCGGCAGGATGCCCGGCTGGCCGGCGACGAGGCCGTCGTACGGGTCGGGCAGGTTGCAGTCGTGCGCGAAACGCAGGCCCCGTTCGCTGTCGAGCAGGCGCGCAAAACGCGGATGGGCGGCCACGGGAAACTGGCGCCCCAGGGTTTCGTCGCTCAGGCCGTCGACCGCGACGGGCTTCAGCACGTCGACGTCGAGCTGCAGCAGCGCGGCGGCATCGCAGCGGACCAGTCCGCGCGCGGCGGCGAGCAGCGATCGGTAGCGGGCGGCCTCGGCTTCGGGCTCGGGTGGTGAGGCCTCGGTGGTCGAATCGACACGCAATGTGGTCATAAGTACAACGCTGGAGTTGTTGCGAATTTGACCACGCCCAATAAATCCCCAATGGCGTCAAGCACTTGCAGAGGCCTTCCGGCTGGCACGGATCGTGAGATGACCAACGCATCTCAACCGAAGGACCGCCAGACCATGAACCCACAAACCATCGCCATCGTCAAGTCCACCGTGCCCGCGCTCCAGGCCCACGGCGAGGCCATCACCAGCCACTTCTACAAGATCATGTTCGAGGGCCATCCGCAGGTGAAGGCCTTCTTCAACGAAGCGCACCAGGCCGCCGGCACCCAGGCGCGCGCGCTGGCGGGGGCGGTCATCGCGTACGGCGCGCACATCGACCGGCTCGAAGCGATCGCCGGCGCCCTGCCCCGCATCATCCAGAAGCACGCCGCGCTGGGCGTGCTGCCCGAGCACTACCCGATCGTCGGCCACTACCTGCTGCGCGCCGTGAAGGAGGTGCTCGGCGATGCCGCCACCGACGAGGTGATCGCCGCATGGGGCGAGGCCTACGAATCGCTGGCGGGCCTGCTCATCGCCGCGGAAGAAGCCGTCTACAGCGCCAATGCGGCGCAACCCGGCGGGTGGCGCGGCACGCGCGAATTCCGCGTGGCCCGGCGCGAGGACGAGAGCGAGGTCATCACCTCGTTCTACCTGGAGCCCGTGGACGGCGGCGCGCTGCTGACGTTCTCGCCGGGGCAGTACCTCACGCTGGTGCTGGAGATCGACGGCCAGCCGGTGCGGCGCAACTACTCGCTGTCCGACGCACCGGGCAAGCCGTGGTACCGCATCAGCGTGAAGAAGGAAGAAGGCGGCCGCGCCTCGAACTGGCTGCACGAAGCCGCCGTGATCGGCACGCGGCTGCAGGCGCAGGCGCCGTGCGGCGACTTCGTGCTGCAGCCCGCCGGTGAGCAGGCACGCCCCCTCGTGCTGGTGACGGGCGGCGTAGGCATCACGCCCGCGATGAGCATGCTCGAATCGGTGGCCCACACGGGCCGGCCGGTGCACTTCGTCCATGCGGCGCGGCACGGCGGCGCGCATGCGTTCCGCGCCCGCGTCGACGCGCTCGCGCAGCGGCATGCGAACGTGAAGCCGCTGTATGTCTACGACGCGCCGCGCGACACCGACACGCCGCACGCGACCGGCTTCGTCACCCGCGAGCTGCTGGCCGGGCTGCTGCCGGAAGACCGCGACGTCGACCTGTACTTTCTCGGACCGAAGCCCTTCATGCAGGCGGTGTATGCGAACGGGCTGGCGCTCGGCGTGCCGAAGCAGCAGCTTCGCTACGAGTTCTTCGGGCCGCTCGAAGCCCTGGAAGCCTGAGGGAAGCAAGGCCCTGCGCTGAAACAGTCGCGGGCTGGTCTCACAATGCGCGCTGTCCGCCCGAACAACCGCATTGATCCAAGGAGATTCCATGAAGGCCCAGAACATCCTCCAGACCATCGGCAACACGCCGCACATCCGCATCAACCGCCTGTTCGGCCATGCGAAGCAGCAGGTCTGGATCAAGTCGGAGCGCGCCAACCCCGGCGGCTCGATCAAGGACCGCATCGCGCTGTCGATGGTGGAAGACGCCGAGAAGAGCGGCGCGCTCAAGCCCGGCGGCACCATCGTCGAGCCGACCTCGGGCAACACCGGCATCGGCCTGGCGATGGTCGCGGCTGTCAAGGGCTACAAGCTGATCCTGGTGATGCCTGACAGCATGTCGGTGGAGCGCCGCCGCCTCATGCTGGCCTATGGCGCCACCTTCGACCTCACGCCGCGCGCCAACGGCATGAAGGGCTCCATCGCCCGCGCCGAGGAAATCGTGGCCGGCACGCCGGGCGCGTGGATGCCGCAGCAGTTCAACAACCCCGCCAACGTCGACGTGCACGTGCGCACCACGGCCGAAGAAATCGCGGCCGACTTCCCCGAGGGCATCGATGTGCTCATCACCGGCGTGGGCACGGGCGGCCACATCACCGGCGTGGCGAAGGTGCTCAAGAAGAAGTGGCCCAAGCTGCAGGTGTTCGCGGTGGAGCCGGTGGCCTCGCCCGTGATCTCGGGCGGCGCGCCGGCGCCCCACCCCATCCAGGGCATCGGTGCGGGCTTCATTCCGAAGAACCTGGACACCTCGCTGCTCGACGGCGTGCTGCAGGTCGACGCCGAGCCGGCGCGCGAAATGGCGCGCCGCTGCGCGGTCGAGGAAGGCATCCTGGTCGGCATCTCGTCGGGCGCGACGCTCGCGGCCATTGCGCAGAAGCTGCCCTCGCTGGCGCCCGATGCGGTGGTGCTGGGCTTCAACTACGACACCGGCGAGCGCTACCTGTCGGTCGAAGGCTTCCTGCCCGCCTGATCCAGCTACAAGTTTCATAGCGCCCCGGGCGCTTAAAATCGTCGGTCTGCTTGATAACCACAAGCCCCACGACATGCTGCGAATCTCCGAACTCAAACTCCCGCTCGACCACGCCCCAGAGGCGCTGGCCACCCTGATCGCCCGGACGCTCGACGTTCCGCCTGAAGCGATCGCCTCCCACACCGTCTACAAGCGCAGCTTCGACGCCCGCAAGGTCGACCTGCTCACGGTCTACATCTGCGACGTGCAGCTGGCCGACGCGGCGCTCGAAGCCTCGCTGCTGGCGAAGCACGCCAGCCATCCGCACATCCAGCCCGCGCCCGACATGCGCTACACGCCGCCGGGCCAGGCGCCCGCGGACGCCACGCGCCCCGTGGTGATCGGCTTCGGCCCCTGCGGCATCTTCGCGGCGCTGATGCTCGCGAAGATGGGCTTCAGGCCCATCGTGCTCGAACGCGGCAAGACCGTGCGCCAGCGCACCCGCGACACCTGGGGCCTGTGGCGCAAGAGCGTGCTCAACCCCGAGTCGAACGTGCAGTTCGGCGAAGGCGGCGCCGGCACCTTCTCGGACGGCAAGCTCTACAGCCAGATCAAGGACCCGCGCTTCCTCGGCCGCAAGGTGATGGAAGAGTTCGTGAAGGCCGGCGCACCGCCCGAAATCCTGTACGTCGCACACCCGCACATCGGCACCTTCAAGCTGGTGAAGGTGGTCGAGAACATCCGCGAGCAGATCGTGGCGCTCGGCGGCGAGATCCGCTTCGAGCAGCGCGTGGCCGACGTGCACATCGAAGACGGCCACCTGCGCGGACTCACCGTGCTCGACCAGACGACCGGCCAGAGCAGCGAACTGCGCGCCGACCACGTCGTGATGGCGCTGGGCCACAGCTCGCGCGACACCTTCGAGATGCTGCACGCCCGCGGCGTGCACATCGAGGCCAAGCCTTTCTCGATCGGCTTCCGTATCGAGCACCCGCAGGGCCTGATCGACCGCGCCCGCTGGGGCCGCCACGCGGGCCATCCGCTGCTCGGCGCGGCCGACTACAAGCTGGTGCACCACGCCAGCAACGGCCGCTCGGTCTACAGCTTCTGCATGTGCCCCGGCGGCACCGTGGTCGCGGCCACCAGCGAGCCGGGCCGCGTGGTCACCAACGGCATGAGCCAGTACTCGCGCAACGAGCGCAACGCCAACGCGGGCATCGTGGTGGGCATCGACCCGAAGGACTTCCCCGGCGATGCGCTGGCAGGCATCGCGCTGCAGCGCCAGCTCGAAAGCAACGCCTACGTGCTCGGCGGCAGCAACTACCACGCGCCCGGCCAGCTGGTGGGCGACTTCATCGCCGGCAAGCCGTCGACCGCGCTCGGCAGCATCATCCCGTCGTACAAGCCCGGCGTGACACCGACCGACCTGCACCAGGCCCTGCCCGCCTACGCCATCGAGGCCATGCGCGAAGCCTTCCCGGCCTTCGGCCGCAAGATCAAGGGCTTCGACACGCACGACGCCGTGCTCACCGGCGTGGAAACGCGCACCTCGTCGCCCATCCGCATCACGCGCGGCGACGACTTCCAGAGCCTCAACGTGCGTGGCCTCTACCCGGCCGGCGAAGGCGCGAGCTACGCGGGCGGCATCCTGTCGGCCGGCGTGGACGGCATCAAGGTGGCCGAGGCCGTGGCGCGCAGCGTGCTCGGCAGCGCCGTTTGACGATGCACTTCCACCGTCCCACCACCGGCCAGCTGGCCGTCGCCACGCTGGCGATGGCCGCCGTGGTGCTCGCGTCCAACGTCCTGGTGCAGTTCGCCATCAACGACTGGCTCACCTGGGGCGCCTTCACCTACCCGGTGGCCTACCTCGTGAGCGACCTCGTCAACCGGCGCTTCGGCCCCGGCATGGCGCGTCGCGTGGCCTGGGTCGGCTTCGCGGTGGCCGTGGCGGTGTCGCTGCTGCTGGCACCGGCGCGCATCGCCGCCGCCTCGGGCCTGGCCTTCATCGCTTCGCAGCTGCTCGACATCCGCGTGTTCGACCGCCTGCGCCGGGGCCTGTGGTGGCGCGCGCCGCTCGTGGCCACGGTGATCGCGGCCGTGCTCGACAGCATCGTCTTCTGGGGCATCGCCTTCGCAGGCACCGACGGCCCCTGGCTCACCTGGGCGCTCGGCGACCTGGGCGTGAAGCTCGGTGTCGGCGTGCTGATGCTGCTGCCGTTCCGGCTGCTGATCGGGCGGCAAGCCGCTGACCGAGGTGACCGAGGCGCTGCACGCGCATGACCATCCGCCCTGACAATACCCGCAGGATGTTCCGGCCGCGCTGACCGCGCGGGACCGGTTGTTCTTTTTCTTCCCTTTCCATCCCTCGCGCCCATCGCCGAGCCTTCCGTATGACCGACGCATCCACCGCCGCCCCGAACACGAACTCGCGCAACGCACGGCGCCAGCGCCCGGACATGGCCGAGCAGCTGCAGCAGCTGAAGGCCGGCGCAGGCAGCACCGACGCAGGCGCTGACGCGTCGGCGTCGCAGCCCGCCCCCGCACAACAGCAGCAACAACGCCCGCCGCGCGCGAAGCAACAGCGCCCGCATGGGCAGCAGCAGCCGCAGCAAGGGCGCAAGCCGCGCGGACAGCAGCCGCAACAACAGCAGCCCGAAGCCCAACGCGCACCGCGCAAGGTCAACCCCGTGCTCGAGCGCCTGTTCGCGCTGTATCCGCAGCTCTTCGGCGCACGCTTCGTGCCGCTGAAGCTCGGCGTGTACGAAGAGCTGATCGCGCGCCATCCCGAAGACTTCAAGGCCGAAGACCTGAAGATCGCGATGGGCCAGCATGCGCGCTCCACGCGCTACCTCGAGAGCGTGGCCGCCGGCCATGCGCGCCATGACCTGGACGGCAACGCGCTCGACCCGGTCGCGCCCGAGCACGTGCACCACGCCATCCTCGAGCTGCACCGCCGCCGCTCGCACCGCAACCCCGGCGAAGACCTGCGTCCGCAGCTGGTGACGCGCATCGCCAAGGCCATCGAAGCCTCGGGCCTCGACCACGAGGCGTATGCCGTGCTGGTGCGCTCGCGCGACGCCAACAACAACGCCGTCGTCGACGAAGCCCTGGCCGAACTCGCCCAGCAGGCCGCCAAGCGCGAAGCCCTGCTGCGCGCCTTCGAAGCCAGCGGTCGCAGCGAACAGGAATTCGCCGACATGTACGGCATGAAGCCCGGCGACGTGACGCCCACGCTGCAGCGCGTGCGGGACGACAAGAAGCGGGCCGAGGCTGCGGCCGCTGCCGCAGCGGTGGCCGCTGAAGCGGCGGCAGCCGCAGCGCCTGAAGTGCAGGCAGCGCCCGAAGCAGAAGCAGCCCCGGCCGCCCCCGAAGCACCCGCCGCGGACTGACGCCACACGCCCGCTCCAACGAAAAAAGCCGCCACATCACTGTGGCGGCTTTTTTCATGGGCGACGGCGTTGGTCGCCTTCTGCAGTGGGCTCAGCGCGCGTTCTGCAGCGCCGCGATGCGCTCTTCGATCGGCGGGTGCGTGGCAAACAGCTTGCCCATCGCGCCCGTGATGCCCATGGCTTCGACGGCCTTGGGCAGCTCGCCGGCCGGCAGGCCGCCCAGGCGCGCGAGTGCGTTCATCATCGGCTGGCGGTTGCCCATGAGCGCGGCGGCACCGGCGTCGGCGCGGAACTCGCGCTGGCGCGAGAACCAGGCCACCACCATCGCGGCGGCGAAGCCGAGCACGATGTCCAGCACGATGGTGCTCACGTAGTAGCCGATGCCGGGGCCCGACGAGCGGTCGTCGCCGCGGCGCAGGAAGCTGTCGACCGCGTAGCCGATCACGCGCGAAAGGAACACGACAAAGGTGTTCATCACGCCTTGGATCAGCGTCATCGTGACCATGTCGCCGTTGGCGATGTGCGCGACTTCGTGCCCGATGACGGCCTCGACCTCTTCGCGCGTCATGCCTTGCAGCAGGCCGGTGGACACCGCCACGAGCGACGAGTTCTTGAACGCGCCGGTGGCGAAGGCATTGGGCTCGCCTTCGAAGATGCCGACCTCGGGCATGCCGATGCCGGCCTTGTCGGCGAACTTGCGCACGGTGCCGACGATCCAGGCCTCGTCGGGCGACTGGGGGTTGTCGATCATGCGCAGGCCGGCCGTCCACTTGGCCATGGGCTTGCTGATGAGCAGCGAGATGATCGCGCCGCCGAAACCCATGACCAGCGCAAAGCCGAGCAGCGCCGTCAGGTTGAGCCCGTTGGCCGTGAGAAAGCGGTTGACGCCGAGCAGGCTGGCGACCACGCCGAGCACCGCGACGACCATCACGTTGGTCAGGACAAACAGAAGGATACGTTTCAAGTTGAATTCTCCGTGGGGAACACTGCCGACCAGATGAGGGCCACAAGGCCCGCTTCAAGCCTGTCCGGCCGGGGTGACCGCTGTTGTCGTAGGTTGTGACGGGCGCGGCGCGGTGGCGTGCGGTAGAGCAATGATAGGAGTAAAAGTTCTACGAACGGGGCCGGAAGACCTTCGGATCGTCGTAGTAATCGGGTGTTTCGTTGGCGCCGCACCACCCCGGAACGCCGAGCACCGGCAGCGGTGCGAAGGGCTTGCGTGCCATGTATTCGGGCGTGAGGCAGCGCGCCAAAGCCGCATCGCCGAGCGGGCCTTCGGCTGCAGGCAGCAACAGCACATGCGCGGTCGCGGCCTTGCGCGGCACCACCAGCTTTTCGAGCAGCGCATGGCCGAACACGCGCAACCGGGCCTGGGCCCAGAGCGCGCGCTGCGTGACGAACAACGCCTGCCAGTCGCGCGCCACCAGCGCCTCCCACAGCGCAGGCGGCGCATCGAGCACCGCACCGTTCTCGTCGAACAGCGTGAGCGCATCGCGCAGCGGTCCACGCGTGGCGCCGACGCCGGCGCGTGCGATCTCGGCGGCCTGCAGTTCGTTGAGCCGGCGCTTGGTTTCAGGGAAAGCCAGCCAGACGAGGCCGTTGAAAAAGTCGTGCAGGTTGTCGCGCGTGGGCACGGTGCGCGTGCGGAAGATGTGGGCCTCGTAGGCCTGGCCTTCGGGCAGCGCGTCCTGCGTGACGAAGTCGGGCACGGCGGGTGGCTTGGCAGCCTGCAGCGCAGCGGCGACGGTGCCGCTGTGTGCAACGGCCCGCGCCACGGCTTCGCCGGGATCACGGTAGGGCGCCAGCCAGGGTGCGGCCCAATCGATGGCCGCGACCGCCGGCAGGCCCGGGCTCAAGGCGCGGACGCCCCCGTCCATCGGATGCGGTCGGGATGCTGCATCACCGCGAACTCGCCCGTGAGCTTGTCGAACAGCTTGAGCGAGCTGCCGCTCTTGCTGAGCAGGCCGGCGGTGCGCAGGGCCTTGGCCACGTCGTTGAGCGGCACGTCGGTGCCGCGGCGCAGCGCGGGCACGGCCTGCAGGATGAACTCGGCGGCTTCGGAGATTTCAGGCTGCTGCGGCGGTGGCGGTGCCACCGGCTTGGCGGTCTTTGCCGCCGTCTTGCGCGCGGTCTTGGTCGCCGCCTTCTTCGCGGGGGCGGTCTTCGCGGCCGGCGTCTTCTTCGCAGCCGCCACCTTCTTGGCCGGCGCGGTGCGCACGGCCGGCTGGATGCCGTGGTGCGCGAGGTCGATGAAGCTGTCGTAGATGCCGACGGTCTCTTCGCCGGTCTTGCCCTGCTGGCCGATGCCGCAGACGCGGCAGCCCTTTTCGCGCAGGCGGATCACGAGCGGCGCGAAGTCGGAGTCGGACGACACCAGCACGACCACGTCGGGGCGCTCGGCGATCACGAGGTCGATGGCGTCGACGGCCAGCGCGATGTCGGTGCTGTTCTTGCCCGCCGACAGGTTCACCATGGGCCGCACCGACAGCCGCTTGAACAGCGCCTGGCGGTTCACGGCCATCTCGGCGTTGCAGTAGGCGCGGCGCACGTGGATGGCGCCGAAGTCCTCCATCGTGCGCTGCACGGCCTGCTCGATCACGTCGGCCGAGACGTTGTCGGCGTCGATCAGCAGCATCACGCGCAGCGACGACAGGGGCACCGGCGCCGTCATGCGAGCTTCCATTGCACGGTCTCGCCGCCGCGCAGCGGCTTGAGCGTGGCTTCGCCGTAGGGCACGGTCTCGGGCAGGGTCCAGGTTTCGCGCTTCAGCGTGATGGTGTCGGTGTGGCGCGGCAGGTCGTAGAAGTCGGGGCCGTGGAAGCTGGCGAAACCTTCGAGCTTGTCGAGCGCGTTCACGCTGTCGAAGGCCTCGGCGTACAGCTCGATGGCGGTGAGCGCGGTGTAGCAGCCGGCGCAGCCCAGTGCATGTTCCTTCAGGTGCGCGGGGTGCGGCGCGCTGTCGGTGCCCAGGAAGAAGCGGTCGCTGCCGCTGGTGGCCGCTTCGACGAGCGCGACGCGGTGCGTCTCGCGCTTGAGCACGGGCAGGCAGTAGTAGTGCGGGCGGATGCCGCCGGTGAAGATGGCGTTGCGGTTGTACAGCAGGTGGTGCGCCGTGATGGTGGCGGCCGTGAAGCGGTCGGCGTCGCGCACGTAGTGGGCGCCTTCCTTGGTCGTGAGGTGCTCGAACACCACCTTGAGTTCGGGGAAGTCGCGGCGCAGCGGAATCATCACGCGGTCGACGAACACGGCTTCGCGGTCGAACAGGTCGATGGCCGGGTCGGTCACCTCGCCGTGCACCAGCAGCAGCAGGCCGTGCTTCTGCATGGCCTCGAGCGTCTTGTAGGTCTTGCGGATGTCGGTCACGCCGGCATCGCTGTTGGTGGTGGCGCCAGCCGGGTAGAGCTTGAGCGCGCGCACGCCGGCTTCGGCGGCCAGCGCGATTTCTTCGGGCGGCAGCTTGTCGGTCAGGTAGAGCGACATCACGGGCTCGAAGGACGTGCCCGCGGGCACGGCGGCGCGGATGCGGTCGCGGTAGGCCACGGCCTGGGCGGCGGTGGTCACGGGCGGACGCAGGTTCGGCATGATCAGCGCGCGGCCGAACTGGCGGGCGCTGTGGGGCACGACGGCTTCGAGGGCGGCGCCATCGCGCACGTGCAGGTGCCAGTCGTCTGGGCGGGTGATCGTGAGGGTGTCTGTCATGGCGGGAGGATTGTCGCATCGCCCCCGCGACGGCCCCTACCCCAGCAGGTACTCGCGCACCAGCAATCGCGCTCGGTGCAGCCGGCTCTTCACGGCGCCCGCCGGCTCGCCCAGGCGCTCGGCGATCTCGGCGATGGTGAGTTCCTCGAAGTCGCGCAGCAGCACGACCTCGCGGTAGTGCGCCGGCAGCGATTCGAGCGCGTTGGCCAGGTCGATGCGCAGCGCGTGGTCGCTGCGGGCCGCGAGCTGGCGCTCGACGGTGTCTTCGTCGAGCGGGTCGTGGCGGAACATCGCGCGCTGCAGGCGCATGCATTCGCGCCGGATGACGGTGAACAGCCACGACGAGAACGCCGCAGCCGCCTGCAGCCCGCGCACCCGGCGCGCGACCACGAGCAGCGATTCCTGCACCGCGTCGTCCACGTCGCTGGCCTGGCAGTGCCGGCGGGCGTAGCGGCGCGCGTCGGTCTGGCAGGCGGCGAGCAGGCCCTCGATGGCGACAGGGTCGCCGGTCTGCGCAGCCAGGATCAGGCAGGTGCGGTCGATCGCTGCGGGGGCCATGGGTCAGCGGCCCTTGTCGAGCTTGCGCCCGACCATCGCGCACATCGGGCAGAAGCCGACGAGTCCGGTGAGGGCCAGCATCGCGCCCATGAGGCCGACCGCGACGACCATGGCGTCCGCCGGCCAGTTCAGGGCGGCGAAGGCGAGGCCGATGAGGCCCAGGGCGATGCGCAGGGCGCGTTCCCAGCCGGGAACATTCTTGACGTAGAGCATGGTGGTTTCCTTCGATCCGTGACGTGTGAGTGCGGGGGAACAGAACGCCCTCCCGCATGGAAAGAGGCGGCCCCCCGCCGAAGCGGTTCGCGGAAAGTCAGGATTTTTTCATGCCGTCGCGGCAATGCCCACCCGCACGAGGCACAGCTACCGCTGGAACACCCCGCAGATGCGGTCGGCCACGGCCTGCATCCAGCGCACGTGGCTGGTCGAGCTGCGCGCGCCCCGGCCCGGCGGCCAGGGGTCGAACAGGCGCAGCGTGGTGCCGCCCCCGCCGGGGTCGTTGTCGCCGCGGATGCCCACGAGCACGACCATGTGGCCCGGCTGGCCGACAGGCGCGCCGCCCTTGGCGCCCCAGCGCAGGTCGAACATCAGCGGCCCCGCGTGCAGCGCGGTGCGCAGCGCGGCGACGGTCCACGGGCCGTGGGGCCGCAGCGTGAGGCCGTGCGCGGCGGCGAAGCGGCGGTTGTCGTCGTCGTCATCGTGTCTGCCCTGCGCATGGCGGTCGCTGTCCACGCAGCGGCGCAAGGCGCCGTCGGCGCCCATCAGCTCGCAGGGCGTGCGCGCCAGCACGGTCTGCACGGTGGCGCGCGTGAGCATCGCGGTGGCCGCGGCCCAGCACAGCGCGGGCGCAGGCTGCGGGATCAGCGCCACGGGGTGCAGCAGCGGCGCGTGGGTTTCGTTGTCGAAGGCCACGTTGCGGGTGCAGGGGCCGGCCTCGCCGTCCTCGCACAGCCAGTGCGCGGCCTGCAAGCGCAGCACGGCCGCCCGGGTGACGGGGCCGTAGTCGCCATCGGGTACGAGGGCGGGGCTGGGTTGCAGCTTGCGGTTCAGGGCCTCCTGCAGGCGACGGACATCGGCCCCGCGCCAGCCCTGTTTCAGCGTGCTCATCGGTGGGAATCCCCCTTGACACAAGGATGCACGGACGAATGAAAGCGAGCGGATGCATTGTGAAAACGGCGCGCCCCTGCGTCTATTGGTCGGAGGACATAGCCAGAACATGTGATGACACAGGGGTTCGCCCCCGAGCGATGGACCTTGACCTTGGTAGGCTCGCTCCCCATGACCGCGCCCGCCCCGACCGCCCACCCCATCGCCACCGAACTCGCCGACGGCGGCCTCGCGGCCCTGTTCACCGCACCCGGCGGCGCGCCGGCCTTCGCGGTGCGCTGGCAGGGCGCCGTGCACGGCTACCTGAACCAGTGCCCGCACGCGGGCGGCCCGCTCGATTTCGAAGGGCAGATCCTCGAAAGCTCCGGGCGTTACCTGATGTGCGCGCGGCACGGCGCGATCTTCGAGCCCGACACCGGGCGCTGCGTGGGCGGCCCCTGCCGCGGCGCGCGCCTCACGCCGCTGGCGTTGCGCGAGGCGGCGGACGGCAGCGTGTGGCTGGCCGACTGAGGCCGTCGAGCGGCTACAGTCGCGACCTCTTCTCTCCGCCCTGCCCCATGCGCCGATTCGCTGCTTTCTCCGTCCTCGTTCCGGCCCTGCTCATCGGCGCGGGCTGCGTCTCGCGGCCCGCGCCGCGCGTCACCTTCCTGGCCGACGGCGTGTTCAAGTCGCCCACCGCGCAGGACGCCGAGAACTACTGCCGCAACTTCGGCGCGCCGATGCGCTTTTTAAGCAGCACGCTGTCGGAGGTGCCGGCAGAAGGCGTGCCGGCGGGGGAAGTCGTCTACCGCTGCGACTGAGCTTCTTCGGCTTCTTCCGGCCGCACCCGCGCCAGGATGAAATCGATGAACGTCCGGATCGCCCGCGTGTGCTGGCGGTTCGGCATGTAGAGCATGAACATCTGGGTGCCGAAGATCGACAGGCGCCAGTCGTCCAGCGTGGTCACCACGTCGCCGCGGCGCACGTCTTCCTGCACCACGTAGTCGGGCACGAGGCCCACGCCCAGGCCCGCGAGGATGGCCTGGCGCAGGAACAGAAAGTTTTCCGAGATCAGCGTCGGCTCCAGGATCACCTCGCGCCGCGTCTCGCCCTGGTAGGCCGAGATGCGCAGCTGCCGCCCGATGACGGCGGCCGTGACCACCGGCGTGGCGCGCAGCGCGTCCAGCTGCACGGGCAGCGGGTGGCGCTCGGCGTACGCGCGCGTGGCGCAAGCCACGTAGCGCACCGGGCCCATCTCGCGCGCCACCAGGTTCTGCGGCGGCTCGGGGATCACGCGGATGGCGATGTCGACCTCGTCGCGCAGCAGGTCTTCGATGCGGTTCTCGAACACCACGTCGAGCACGATGCCGGGGTACTGGCGCTTGAAGTCGATGAGCCAGTCGGCCATCACGAGCTGGCCGTAGCCGCTGGGCACGCTCAGGCGCACGCGGCCCTGCAGGCCCTCGCCCAGCGCGGTGACCGACTCGCGCGCCGCCAGCAGCTCGCCCTGGATGGCCACGCCGTGCTGGTACAGCCGCAGGCCGATCTCGGTGGGCTCGGCGCGCCGGGTGGTGCGCCGGATCAGCTGCGCGCCCACCGAGCGCTCCAGCTGGTTCAGGTGGTAGCTGACGTTGGCGCGGGTCATCTTGAGCCGGCGCGCCGCCGCGCTCAGGTTGCCCGCGTCAAGGATTTCTACCAGCAGGGTGAGCGATTGCAGGTCCATGGGCGGATTGTGTCAAAAATTCTTTGACAGTCTGTCAACCGCCTATGCAATTGTCAAAGCAGCGATGCCGGCCAAGAATGCAGGGCTCCCCAGAGCCCCGGACCCCTCGGCTTCACGAGGGCCTGCCACGCAAGCAAGAGACAAGCGACACGCACATGGCCACCCCCACTCCCAGCCCTTCCACGTCCAACGGTCCCGTCACCTTCCAGCGTCAAGGCGACGTGTGCGTGGTGACCATCGACAACCCGCCCGTCAACGCCCTGGGCGTGGACGTGCGCCGCGGCCTGGCCGCCGCCATCGACGCGGCCGAGGCCGACAGCGGCGCCAAGGCGGTGCTGATCGTCGGCGCGGGCCGCAACTTCATCGCCGGCGCGGACATCCGCGAGTTCGGCCAGGCGCCGCAGCCGCCCTCGCTGCCCGAGGTCTGCCTGAAGATCGAGAACTGCACCAAGCCGGTGGTCGCCGCCATCCACGGCGCCGCGCTCGGCGGCGGGCTGGAGATTGCCCTGTCGGCGCACTACCGCCTCGCCGCGCCCACCGCCAAGCTGGGCCTGCCCGAAGTGGCGCTGGGCCTGCTGCCCGGCTCGGGCGGCACGCAGCGCACGCCGCGCCTGATCGGCGTGAAGCCCGCGCTCGAACTGATGCTCAGCGGCCGCCATGCGGGCGCCAAGGAAGCGCTGTCGCTCGGCCTCGTCGACCGCCTCGGCACCGACGCCGACGCACGCGCCGAAGGCCTCGCCTACGCGCAGGAACTGGTCGCTGCCAACGCCCCCGTGCGCCGCACGCGCGAAGCCGCCGGCCTGGCCGACAAGGACGCCGCCCGTGCCGCCCTCGAGGCCGCGCGCGCCGACACCGCCAAAAAGAGCCGCGGCCTGTTCTCGCCGATGAAGATCGTCGAAGCGGTCGAAGGCGCGCTCACGCTGCCCTTCGACGAAGGCATGGCACTGGAGCGCAAGCTGTTCCTGCAGTGCATCGACAGCCCGCAGCGCGCCGGCCTGATCCACGCCTTCTTCGCCGAACGCGAAGTGCTGAAGGCGCCCGAGACCCGCTCGGCCAGCCCGCGCGCGCTCACTTCGGCCGGCATCGTCGGCGGCGGCACCATGGGCGCGGGCATCGCCGTGGCCATGCTCGACGCGGGCCTGCCCGTGACCATGGTCGAGCGCGACGAGCCCAGCCTGGCGCGCGGCCGTGCCCACGTCGAGAAGGTGTACGACGGCCTCATCGCCAAGGGCCGCATGACACAAGAGGCCAAGGCCGCCGTGATGGCGCGCTTCTCGGGCTCGACCAGCTACGACGCGTTCGCGAATGTCGACATCGTGGTCGAGGCCGTGTTCGAAGAGATGGGCGTCAAGAAGGCCGTGTTCGCCGAACTCGACCGCGTGTGCAAGAAGGGCGCCGTGCTCGCCACCAACACCTCGTACCTGGACATCGACGAGATCGCCGCCAGCATCTCGCGCCCGCAGGACGTGGTGGGCCTGCACTTCTTCTCGCCCGCCAACATCATGAAGCTGCTGGAGATCGTGGTGCCCGCCAAGGTGAGCGCCGACGTGGTCGCCACCGGCTTCGAGCTTGCCAAGAAGCTCAAGAAGGTGCCCGTGCGCGCCGGCGTGTGCGACGGCTTCATCGGCAACCGCATCCTGGCCGTGTACCGCCAGGCCGCCGACCACATGATGGAAGACGGCGCCTCGCCCTACGACATCGACGCGGCCGTGCGCAACTTCGGCTACCCGATGGGCCCGTTCCAGGTGTCCGACCTGGCCGGCGGCGACATCGGCTGGGCCACGCGCAAGCGCAAGGCCGCCACGCGCGACCCGCAGGCGCGCTACGTGCAGGTGGCCGACCGCATATGCGAGCGCGGCTGGTTCGGCCAGAAGACGCAGCGCGGCTACTACCTGTACCCCGAAGGCGCGCGCACCGGCGTGCCCGACCCCGAGGTGCTGGCCATCATCGACGCCGAGCGCGTGCGCGCCGGCATCACGCCGCGCAAATTCACCGAAGAAGAAATCATGCGCCGCTACATGGCCGCCATGGTCAACGAAGGCGCCAACGTCGTGCTGCAGCGCATCGCGCTGCGCCCGCTCGACGTGGACGTGACCTTCCTCTACGGCTACGGCTTCCCGCGCCACCGCGGCGGCCCCATGAAGTACGCCGACACCGTGGGCCTGCCCAAGGTGCTCGCCGACATCCGCGAGTTCGCCAAGGCCGACCCGATTTTCTGGAAGCCGTCGCCGCTGCTCGTGGAACTGGTCGAACGCGGCGCCGATTTCGCCAGCCTGAATCAATCCGAGTAACCGTTAGAGCCCACCGTCCAGGAGACAACCCATGCGTGAAGCCGTCATCGTTTCTACCGCCCGCACCCCGCTCACCAAGGCGCACCGCGGCGAATTCAACATCACCTCCGGCGCCACGCTGGCCTCGTTCGCGGTGAAGGCCGCGGTCGAGCGCTCGGGCCTGGACCCGGCCCTGATCGAGGACGCCATCCTCGGCTGCGGCTACCCCGAAGGCACCACCGGCCGCAACATCGCGCGCCAGTCGATCATCCGCTCGGGCCTGCCCATCAGCATCGCCGGCACCACCGTGAACCGCTTCTGCGCCTCGGGCCTGCAGGCCATCGCCATGGCCGCCGGCCGCATCGTGGTGGACGGCGCGCCGGCCATGATCGCGGGCGGCGTGGAAAGCATCTCGCAGATTCGCGGCCGCAGCCCCGGCGACGGTGGCGACCTCAGCCTGGACCCGTGGATCGTCGAGCACAAGCCCGAGCTCTACATGGCGATGATCGACACCGCCGACATCGTCGCCAAGCGCTACAACATCAGCCGCGAAGCCCAAGACCGCTTCTCCGCCGAGAGCCAGCGCAAGACCGAAGAAGCGCAACTGGCCGGCCGCTACAAGGACGAGATCGTGGCCTGCACCACCACGATGGCCGTGACCGACAAGGAGACCAAGGAAGTCACGCACCGCGAAGTCACCGCCACGGAAGACAACTGCAACCGCCGCGGCACCACCTACGAGGCGCTGGCCAAGCTCAAGCCCGTGATGGGCGACGACAAGTTCATCACCGCCGGCAACGCCTCGCAGCTGTCCGACGGCGCTTCGGCCTGCGTGATGATGGAAGCCAAGGACGCCGAGCGCGCCAACCTGAAGCCGCTGGGCGCGTTCCGCGGCCTGGCGCTGGCCGGCTGCGAACCCGACGAGATGGGCATCGGCCCGGTCTTCGCCGTGCCCAAGCTGCTCGCGCGCCACGGCCTGAAGGTGCAGGACATCGACCTGTGGGAACTCAACGAAGCCTTCGCCTCGCAGTCGATCTACTGCCAGGAGAAGCTGGGCATTCCCTCGGAACGCCTGAACGTGAACGGCGGCGCGATCTCCATCGGCCACCCCTTCGGCATGACCGGCGCGCGCCTCACGGGCCACGTGCTGCTCGAAGGCAAGCGCCGCGGCGCCAAGTACGCCGTGGTCACGATGTGCATCGCCGGCGGCATGGGCGCGGCGGGCCTGTTCGAAATTTATTGATTCATTGAGGAGTCCGCGATGGACCTGAACTTCACGACCGAAGAAGAAGCCTTCCGCAGCGAAGTGCGCACCTTCCTGGCTGACAAGCTGCCCGCGCGGCTGTCCGACAAGGTGCGCGGCGGCAAGATCCTGGAAAAGGCCGACATGCAGGAATGGCACGCCATCCTGAACGCGCGCGGCTGGCTCGCCAACCACTGGCCCGAGCAGTACGGCGGACCCGGCTGGACGGCGGTCGAGAAGTTCATCTTCGAGAACGAATGCGCCCTGGCCTTCGCGCCGCGCATCGTGCCCTTCGGCGTGAACATGCTGGGGCCGGTGCTCATCAAGTACGGCAACGAAGCGCAGAAGCAGCGCTGGCTGCCGCGCATCCTCGATGGCGCCGACTGGTGGTGCCAGGGCTATTCGGAACCCGGCGCGGGCTCCGATCTGGCCGCGGTGAAGACCACGGCCGTGCGCGGCATCGACGCGCAGGGCGACCACTACATCGTCAACGGCCAGAAGACCTGGACCACGCTGGGCCAGCACGCCAACATGATCTTCTGCCTGGTGCGCACCAACCGCGAGGCGAAGAAGCAGGAAGGCATCAGCTTCCTCTTGGTCGACATGACCTCGCCCGGCGTGGAAGTGCGCCCGATCATCACGCTGGACGGCGAGCATGAAGTCAACGAGGTGTTCTTCTCCGACGTGCGCGTGCCCGCCGAGAACCTCGTGGGCGAAGAGAACAAGGGCTGGACCTGCGCCAAGTACCTGCTGACCTACGAACGCACCAACATCGCGGGCGTGGGCTTCTCGGTGGCCGCGCTCGAACAGCTCAAGGGCATCGCCGCATCGCAGACCAAGAACGGCAAGCCGCTCGCGGACGACCCGGCCTTTGCCGCGCGCCTGGCGCGCGTCGAGATCGACCTGGAGAACATGAAGACCACCAACCTGCGCGTGATCGCGGCGGTGGCCGGCGGCGGCGTGCCCGGCGCGGAAAGCTCGATGCTGAAGATTCGCGGCACGGAAATCCGCCAGGAGATTTCGTCGCTCGCGCGCCGCGCCATGGGCGTATACGGACGGCCCTTCGTCGAGGAAGCGCTGCACGACGGCTTCGACGGCGAGACCTTCGGCCCCGCCTACGCGTCGGCCGCAGCCGCGCGCTACTTCAACAACCGCAAGCTGTCGATCTTCGGCGGCTCCAATGAAATCCAGAAGAACATCATCAGCAAGATGATCCTGGGCCTGTAAGGAGAGACGCAATGAACTTCGAACACACCGAAGACCGGCGCATGCTCGCCGACAGCCTGAACCGCTTCATCGCCGAGAAGTACGCCTTCGATGCACGCGACCGCATCGCAAAGTCAGCGCACGGCTTCAGCAAGGAAATCTTCCAGAACTTCGCCGAGCTCGGCGTGATCGGCGCGCTGTTCAGCGAGGCCGACGGCGGCTTCGGCGGCAGCGGCTTCGACATCGCCGTGGTCTTCGAAGCACTGGGCCGCGGCCTCGTGGTCGAGCCGCTGCTGGGCGCCGTG
The DNA here is from genome assembly GCF_058788795.1 of Variovorax sp. FW301-JW7. Classification (NCBI taxonomy): domain Bacteria; kingdom Pseudomonadati; phylum Pseudomonadota; class Betaproteobacteria; order Burkholderiales; family Comamonadaceae; genus Variovorax; species Variovorax sp. FW301-JW7. The sequence goes on along the minus strand of NZ_JBYTBC010000004.1, from coordinate 188,109 downwards.
ATGGTCGGCGAGGCAATCAGCGCCGCCGGCAGCGACGCGCAGAAAGAAAAGATCGGCGACATCGTCAACGGCGCGACCGTGGCGGCCTTTGCGCACGACGAGGCCGATACACACTACGAACGCACGCGCGTGGCCACGAAGGCCGAACGCAGCGGCGACGGCTGGGTGCTCAAGGGCGCCAAGGCCGTGGTGCCGCAAGGCGAGCAGGCCGACCTGTTCCTCGTCTCCGCCCGCACCTCGGGCAATGTGGACGACGAAGCCGGCATCTCGCTCTTCCTCGTGCCCGCCAAGACCGCCGGCCTCACCGTGCGCGGCTGCCCCGCGATCGACGGGGGCCGCGTGGCCGAACTCACGCTCGACGGCGTGACGCTCGGCGCCGACGCGCTGCTGGGCGCCGAAGGCCAGGGCGCCGCCACGCTGGAGCGCGCCATCGGCCGCGGCGTGCTCGCGCTGTGCGCCGAAGCCCTGGGCGCGATGGAAGCCGCCAAGACCGCCACGCTCGAGTACCTGCGCACGCGCAAGCAGTTCGGCATCCTCATCGGCAGCTTCCAGGCCCTGCAGCACCGCATGGCCGACCTGCTGCTGGAGATCGAGCAGGCCCGCTCGGCCGTGATCAACGCCGCAGCCGCCATCGACGGCAGCGACCGCGTGGCGCGCGAGCGCGCGCTGTCGGCCGCCAAGTTCAGCATCGGCCGCATCGGCGCGCTGGTGGCCGAAGAGAGCATCCAGATGCACGGCGGCATCGGCATGACCTGGGAGCTGCCGCTGCCCCACTACGCCAAGCGCCTCGTGATGATCGACCACCAGCTCGGCGACGAAGACCACCACCTGCAGCGCTACATCGCTCTGGGCAAAGAGGTCGCGGCATGACGGACAAGACCGTCCTCATCTCGCAGGAAGGCGCGGTCCGCATCCTGACCAACAGCAACCCGGCCGCGCGCAACGCGATCACGCCGACGCTGTACGCCGAACTCTCCGCCGCGCTCACCGACGCGCAGAACGACCCCGAAGTGGGCGCCATCGTCTTCACCGGCGCGGGCGACTTCTTCTGCTCGGGCGGCGACCTGAACCTGCTGGCCAAGCGCCGCGAACTGCCCGAGGCCGAACGCCGCGAGAAGCTCGAAGGCCTGCACGACCTGATCCGCGCGCTCCGCGACTGCGGCAAGCCCGTGATCGCGGCCGTGGAAGGCGGCGCGGCCGGCGCGGGCCTGTCGATGGCGCTGGCCTGCGACATGGTGGTGTCGGCGCGCGATGCGTTCTACACGGTGGCCTACGTCAAGGTCGGCCTCACGCCCGACGGCGGCGCCACGGCCTTCCTCGCGGAGTTCGTCTCGCGCCAGCTGCTCACCGAGCTGTGCCTCACCGGCGACCGCCTCACGGCCGAGCGCCTGCACGCGATGGGCGCGGTGAACCGCCTGACCGACAAGGGCGGCGCGCTGGCCGAGGCCATCGCACTCGCGGCCAAGGTCGCCAACGGCCCACAGCGCGCGAGCGCACGCATCAAGACGCTGTGCCGCCAGGCCCATCGTGCGACGCTCGAGGAACAACTCGAGGCCGAAGCGGTCTACATGGTGGCGTCGCAGGCCGATGCCGAAGCCGCCGAAGGCATCGGCGCCTTCCTCGGCAAGCGCAAGGCCGACTTCGTCGCGTTGCGCCACGCACCCCCACCCGACGCGTCCTGACGCCACGCGCCCTCCCCCGCGTGCAGATGCGGGGGTCTTTCGTTTTCCTGGAGTTGTTCCCATGCCCTCGCTGAATTCCTCGCTGCCGCTCGCCGGCGTGCGCGTCCTCGATCTGTCCCGCATCCTTGCCGGCCCGTGGTGCGGCATGGTGCTGGCCGACATGGGCGCCGAGGTGATCAAGGTCGAGCACCCGGGCCGCGGCGACGACACGCGCGACTGGGGCCTGCGCGTGGGCAAGACCGAGACCGCCTACTTCAACAGCGTGAACCGCAACAAGCGCTCGGTCACGCTCGACCTGCAGACGCCCGAAGGCCAGCAGATCGCACGCGACCTGGCCAAGCAGTGCGACGTGGTGATCCAGAACTTCAAGTTCGGCGGCATCGACAAGCTGGGCCTGGGCTACGAACAGCTGCGCAAGGAGAACCCGGGCCTCATCTACTGCTCGATCTCGGGCTACGACCGCACCGGCCCCGAGGCCGCGCGCCCCGGCTACGACCTCGTGGTGCAGGGCGAGGCCGGCCTGATGGCGCTGAACGGCGAAGCCAACCAGCCGCCGCTGAAGTTCGGCGTGGCCGCCGTCGACCTGTTCACCGGCATGTACTCGGCGCAGGCCGTGCTGGCCGCGCTCTACCAGCGCGAGAAGACCGGCACGGGCCGCCACATCGAGATGGCGCTGTTCGACTGCGGCCTGATGATCACCGCCTACTACGGCCTCGAAGCGCTGCTGATGGGCGAAGACCCGCCGCGTTACGGCAACTCGCACCCGTCGATCGTGCCCTACGGCGTGTTCGACGCGGCCGACGGCCCGCTGGTGATCACCGTGGGCAACAACGCGCAGTTCTCGCGCTTCTGCACCGAAGTGATCGAGCGCCCCGACCTCGCGGCCGACGAGCGCTTCAAGACCAACATCCTGCGCTCGGCCAACCGCGCGGCGCTGCTGCCCGAGCTGACCGCCGAACTCGCGAAGCGCCCGCGCGCCGCGCTGCTCGAGAAACTCAACGCCTCGGGCATCCCCTGCGGCGAAGTACTGGGCCTGCTGGAGGCGCTGAACTCCAAGCGCGCCACCGACGCCGGCCTGGTGACCAAGCAGCCGCACCCGGTGGCCGGCGAAGTCAACGTGCTGGCGCCGCCCTACCGTTTCGATGGCGAGCGCCTGCCCGTGCGCAGCGCGCCGCCCACTTTGGGTGAAGGCACGCACGACGTGCTGAAGTCCCTGCTCGGCCTGTCGGATGAAAAGCTGGCAGCGCTGAAAACGAATGGCGTCGTCTGATCGCACCACGCGAAGACAACGCCCGCATCCCTGAAGAGAAATCCATGGCCTTCCCGTTCCTCCGTACCCCCCGCAACCCCGTGCGCCGCGCCCTGCTCGCGCTGGCCCTTCCCCTGCTGGCCGGCAGCGCCTTCGCCCAGGCCTGGCCGACCAAGCCCATCACGCTGGTCGTGCCCTTCCCGCCCGGCGGCCCGACCGACGTGGCTTCGCGCATCGTGGCGCAGAAGATGTCGCTGTCGCTCAAGCAGAACATCCTGGTCGACAACCGCAGCGGCGCCTCGGGCACCATCGGCGCGGCCTTTGCCGCCAAGGCCGCACCCGACGGCTACACCTTCGTGATGCTGGCCACGCCGACGCTGCTGGCCTCGCACCTGTACGGCACCGTGCCCTACGACATCTTCAAGAACTTCACGCCCGTGGGCACCGTGTACGACCTGCCGATCGTGATGGTGGTGAACCCGAAGGTGCTGCCCGGCGTGAACGGCCTGCAGGACCTGATCGCCAAGGCCAAGGCCGACGGCGGCAAGCTCAACTACACGACCGCAGGCGCCGGCAGCTTCGGCCACCTGACGACCGAGCAGCTGAAGAACATCGGCAAGTTCGAGATGCAGCACGTGCCCTACCGCGGCAGCGCCCCGGCCGTGACCGACCTCATCGGCGGCCAGGTGCCCGCGATGTTCTCCGACCTCGTGGCCGTGATCCCGCACATCCGCGCCGGCACGCTGCGCCCCATCGCCGTGGGCTCCGGCAAGCGCGTGAGCCTGCTGCCCGACGTGAAGACCGTGGCCGAGCAAGGCTTTCCCGGTTTCGACGCCACCTCGTGGGGCGGTCTGCTGGCCCCGGCCGGCACGCCGCAGGCCGTGGTCGACCGCATGAGCGCCGAGCTGAAGAAGGCGCTGGCCGACAAGGAAGTCGGCGAGAAGCTGCAGAGCGTGGGCTCCTTCGCGGCCTACGGCACGCCGGAACAGACCGCCACGCGCATGCGCCAGGACTTCGAGCGCTGGGGCAAGGTCATTCGCGACAACAAGATCACGAACCAGTAAGACACGGCCTCCGTCCGCAGCCGGCAAGACCCCTCAAGGAGACAACATGACAACAGGCAACGACAAGAACAACCCCACGGGAACGGCCAGCGCGCCGTTCCGCCCCCTGTTCCCGGTGCGCGGTCTCGCCGACATCCGGCGGCTGGAAGAAACGCCGCTCGACGAAGCGCTCACGGTGCGCAGCACCTACGAGCTCTTTCGCAATTCCGGCGCGGCCTTCGGCGACAAGACCGCGCTCACCTTCCTGCGCAGCGGCAACCCGGCGGATGAACCCATCCGCTGGTCATATGCGCAGCTGCTCGCGGGCATCCACCAGACGGCCAACCTGCTGCACACGCTGGGCGTGGGGCCGGACGATGCGGTCGCGGTGCTGCTGCCCGGTTGCCTCGAGTACCACCTCGCGCTGTGGGGTGGCGAAGCAGCCGGCATCGTGCAGCCGCTGAACCCGCTGCTCACCGACGAGAAGCTGGTCGCGCTCATGACCGCGGGCCGCGCCAAGGTGCTCATCGCCTACGGCTCCGACGCCGAATCGGGCATGTGGTCGAAGGCGATGCGCCTGCGCGGCCAGGTGCCCACGCTCACCACCGTGCTGCGCGTGGCGCCGCACGACGAAGCACCGGGTTCTGCGGGTGCGTTGCCCGAAGGCGTGGCCGAGTTCGACGTGCTGCGCGCCGCGCAACCGAGCGACCGTCTCGTGAGCGGCCGCGACATCGCGCCCACCGACATCGCCGCCTACTTCCACACCGGCGGCACCACCGGCGCGCCCAAGCTCGCGCGCCACAGCCACGGCGCACAGGTGTTCACCGCCTGGGCCAGCGTGCAGCTGGCGGGCATGAACGAACAGGGCATCTCGATCAACGGCTACCCGCTGTTCCATGTGGCGGGCGTGCTGCCGGCCTCGCTCTCGTCGCTGTCGGCGGGCGTGGAGGTGATCATTCCGACGCCCTCGCTGCTGCGCAACAAGGAGGTGCTGGCCAACTACTGGAAGCTGGTCGAGAAGTACCGCCCGACCTCGCTGTCGGCCGTGCCCACGGTGCTCGCCGCGCTGGCCAACGTGCCGCTGGACGGCGCCGACATCTCCTCCATCACCTACTGCCGCACCGGCGCCGCCGTGCTCGCGCCCGAGCTGGCCGCGCGCTTCGAGCGCCTGTTCGGCCTGCATGTGCACGAGAGCCTGGGCATGACCGAGATGGCCGGCATCTCGACCATCACGCCGCCCGGCGTGAACGGGCCCGCGGGCTGCGTCGGCTTTCGCTTGCCGTATGCACAGGTGCGCATCGTGGCGCTCGACGAGAACGGCAACGCCAGCGACCGCGAGGTGGCGCAGGGCGAGACCGGCATGGTGCTGTTCAAGTCGCCCAACGTGTTCTCGGGTTTCGTCGATCCGGCCGACAACGCCAAGGCCTTCACCGCCGACGGCTGGCTCGCGACCGGCGACCTGGGCTGGATGGACGCCGAGGAGCGGCTGCACCTCACGGGCCGCTCGAAGGACCTGATCATCCGCAGCGGCCACAACATCGACCCCAAGACCATCGAAGACGCATTGGGCGCGCACCCCGCCGTGCAGCTGTGCGCCGCCGTCGGCGCCCCCGATGCCTACGCGGGCGAGCTGCCCGTGATCTTCGCGACGCTGGTGCCCGGCGCCTCGGCCACCGAAGAGGAACTGCTGGCCTTCACTTCTTCGCGCGTCGACGAAGCGCCCGCGCGCCCCAAGTGGGTGTCGGTGATCGCGACGATGCCAATGACCAACGTCGGCAAGATCTACAAGCCCGAGCTGCGCGCCATGGCCGCGCGGCAGGTGGTGACGGCCACGGTCGCCGAGGTCTGCACGGCACTCGGCCTGAGCGATGCGGCACGGCCTGCGGTGAGCGCCGAAGGCGAAAGCCTCGTGCACGTGCAGATCGACGCCGCAGTAACGGGCGCGCAGGCCGCAGCATTGCAGGAGCGGCTGCAGAAGGCCCTGGAGCCCCTGCCCTTCAAGACGCGCATCGCGCTGAAGTGATCTTGATCTGCTTCTTCACAACGATTTTCTGAAACCGAACGGGAGACAAACCATGACCCATCAACCCTCGACCCGCCGCGCCCTGCTGTGCGCGGCAGCATCGACCGCCGCGCTGTTCGCGCTGGCCCCCGCGCATGCGCAGGCGCCCTACCCGAACAAGCCGATCCGCCTCGTCGTGCCCTTCCAGGCCGGCGGCGCGACCGACGTGCTGGCACGCGTGCTGGGCCAGAAGATGTCGGCCAGCATGGGCCAGCCCCTCGTGGTCGACAACAAGCCCGGCGCGGCCGGCATCATCGGCACCGACGCGGTCGCCAAGGCCGCGCCCGACGGCTACACCATCGTGCTGTCGCTGAGCAACTCGCTCATGACCAACGAGTTCCTCTACGAGAAGCTGCCCTACGACACGCAGCGCGACCTCACGCTGGTCTACCAGATCGCGATGGCGCCGCTGGTGCTCGTGGTGCACCCCAGCGTGCCCGCCAAGACCGGCCCCGAGCTGCTGAAGTACGTGGCCGCGAACAAGGGCAAGGTCGCCTACGGCTCGTACGGCGTGGGAGCCTACCCGCACCTGGCCGGCGCGCACATGAGCCTCACGCAGCAGGCCGACATGAACCACGTCGCCTACAAGGGCGAGGCACCGATGGTGCAAGACCTGATCGGTGGCCAGATCCAGATGGCCTACGCCAGCGCCCTCGCGGCCAAGCCGCACATCGACGCGGGCAAGCTCAAGGCCATCGGCGTGACCGGCGAGCGCCGCATGAGCACGCTGCCCAACGTGCCCACGCTGGCCGAGCAAGGCCTGAAGGACGAGGCCTACCGCGTGACCGGCTGGCTCGCCATCGCCGCGCCCGCCAAGACGCCCAAGGCCATCGTCGACCGCATCGCCGACGAAGTGCGCAAGGCCACGCAGCAGCCCGACGTGCGCGAGCGCGTGGCGGCCATGGGCTTCGAGATCAAGGACAGCTCGCCCGAGCTCTTTGCAGCAGCCTGGAAGCAGGAGCGTCCCGTGTGGGAACGCCTGATCAAGCAGTCGGGCGCCAAGCTCGAGTAACCCCATTTCCCATTTTTGTCATTCAAGAGGAACAGCCATGAAAGTTCTGGTGCCTGTCAAACGGGTCGTCGATTACAACGTGAAGGTGCGCGTCAAGAGCGACGGCACCGGGGTGGACATTGCGAACGTCAAGATGAGCATGAACCCCTTCGACGAGATCGCTGTCGAAGAAGCGGTGCGGCTGAAGGAAAAGGGCATCGTGACCGAAGTCATCGCCGTCTCCTGCGGCGATGCCAAGTGCCAGGAAACCCTGCGCACCGCGATGGCCATCGGCGCCGACCGCGGCATCCTGGTCGAGACCGCTGAAGAGCTGCAACCTCTCGCGGTTGCCAAGCTGCTGAAGGCACTGGTCGACAAGGAACAACCGTCTCTCATCATCCTCGGCAAGCAAGCCATCGATGACGACGCCAACCAGACCGGCCAGATGCTGGCTGCGCTGGCCGACCTGCCCCAAGCCACCTTCGCCTCGAAGGTCGACCTCGCAGCCGACAAGGTCACCGTCGCACGCGAAGTCGACGGCGGCATGGAAACACTGACGCTCACGCTGCCCGCGGTCATCACGACCGACCTGCGCCTGAACGAGCCGCGCTATGTGACACTGCCCAACATCATGAAGGCCAAGAAGAAGCAGCTGGACACCTTCAAGCCGGAAGACCTGGGTGTGGACGTGAAGCCCCGCCTGAAGACCCTCAAGGTCAGCGAGCCCCCGAAGCGTGGCGCCGGCATCAAGGTGCCCGACGTTGCCACCCTGGTGGACAAGCTCAAGAACGAAGCCAAAGTGATCTGAGGAAGAAACGAACATGACCGCACTCGTCATTGCCGAACACGACCACGCCAGCATCAAGCCGGCCACCCTCAACACCGTGACCGCAGCCCTGGCTTGCGGTGGCGACGTCCACATCCTCGTGGCCGGTGCCAACGCCGCTGAAGCCGCCAAGGCCGCTGCACAGATCGCCGGCGTGTCCAAGGTGATCGCCGCCGACAGCTCATCGCTGGCAGAAAACCTCGCCGAGAACGTCGCAGCCCAAGTGCTGGCGATCGCCGGCAACTACAGCCACATCCTGTTCCCCTCGACCGCCAACGGCAAGAACGTCGCACCGCGCGTGGCCGCCAAGCTGGACGTCGCGCAGATCAGCGACATCACGAAGGTCGACAGCCCCGACACCTTCGAGCGTCCGATCTACGCCGGCAACGCCATCGCCACCGTGCAGAGCACCGACGCCACCAAGGTGATCACCGTGCGCACGACCGGCTTCGACGCCGCAGCCGCCACCGGTGGCAGCGCCACCGTTGAAACCGCTGAAGGCGTGGCCGACAGCGGCAAGAGCAGCTTCGTCGGCCGTGAAGTCACCAAGAGCGACCGCCCCGAACTGACCGCCGCCAAGATCATCGTCTCCGGTGGTCGCGCGCTGGGCAGCGCCGAGAAGTTCAATGAAGTGATGACGCCGCTGGCCGACAAGCTCAACGCCGGCCTGGGTGCCAGCCGCGCCGCAGTGGACGCAGGCTACGCCCCGAACGACTGGCAAGTGGGCCAGACCGGCAAGATCGTCGCGCCGCAGCTGTACATCGCCGCGGGCATCTCGGGTGCCATCCAGCATCTGGCCGGCATGAAGGACTCGAAGGTCATCGTCGCGATCAACAAGGACGAAGAGGCGCCGATCTTCTCGGTGGCCGACTACGGCCTCGTGGCCGACCTGTTCACGGCCGTGCCGGAACTCGTGACGACGCTGTAAGCGGCTGCGACGATGAAGACCCGCATCACCGAACTGCTCGGCATCCGCTACCCCATCATCCAGGGCGGCATGCAATGGGTGGGCCGCGCCGAGCTGGCCGCGGCCGTGTCGAACGCCGGCGGCCTGGGCATTCTCACGGCGCTCACGCAGCCCACGCCCGACGACCTGCGCAACGAAATCGCGCGCACGCGCACGATGACCGACAAGCCCTTCGGCGTGAACCTCACCATCCTGCCGGCGGTGAAGCCGCCGCCGTACGCCGAGTACGTGCAGGCCATCATCGACAGCGGCGTGAAGATCGTGGAGACCGCCGGCAACAGCCCGAAGGACTTCATCGAGGCCCTGAAGCGCCACGACGTGAAGATCGTCCACAAGTGCACCTCGGTGCGCCACGCGCTCTCGGCCGAGCGCAACGGCGTCGACGCGGTGTCGGTGGACGGCTTCGAATGCGCCGGCCACCCCGGCGAAGACGACGTGCCCGGCCTCGTGCTGCTGCCGGTGGCGGCGCGCAAGCTGCGCATTCCGATCATCGCCTCGGGCGGCATCGCCGACGGCCGCGGCATGGCCGCCGCGCTGGCGCTGGGCGCCGAGGGCATCAACATGGGCACGCGCTTCTGCGTGACCCAGGAAGCGCCGATCCACGACAACATCAAGCAGGCACTGGTCGCCGCGACCGAGCGCGACACCAAGCTGATGTTCCGCACGCTGCACAACACGGCGCGCGTGTTCCGCAACGCGATCTCCGAAGAAGTGGTGGCCACCGAACGCCGTCCGGGCGGCTGCGAGTTCGAGGACATCCGCCCGCTGGTGGCCGGTGCACGCGGCCGTGCGGCGCTGGAGTCGGGCGAGGTGCACAACGGCGTGGTCTCGGCCGGCCAGTGCATCGGGCTGATCGACGACATCCCGACCTGCGCCGAGCTGCTGGAACGCATGGTGCGCGAGTGCCGTGAGCATCTGGACCGGGCGCGGTCCTGGATGGACTGAGTCTTTCCACTCGCCTTCGGGGGGCGTTCACGCCGACGGAGTACCTTGCTCCGCGAATGTCCCCCGGCCTTCGGGCTCCCCCCTTTATTTCGCTGCCCAAGGCACCCCGCCAGCGTGAGCGTCAAGCGCCGCTGCGGAAGCTGCATTTGTTGGCGCTCGCCGAGACTTCGTGCCGCATGAACCGGCCACTTCGCCGGGTTCTTCTCTAGAGTGAATGCCCCTGTCACTCGACACCCCACCAAGGGAAGAAGAAAGGCGCCACACCCCACCCCCTACTGAGATGTTTGAAGGCTGCTTGCCTCGCGGCAGGTCGTCGGTGCGAAAGCAGCGATGCAGATGCGAGGTATCAAAAGGCGACGGCCGAGGTGTTACTAGCACCCCAGCCGTCTAACCAAAAACGTGCAATCACCTCTAAGGAGCGCACATAAATGGCTACCAAGACTATAGCCCGGCCAACTACGCCGGTAGCTTCCGAAGACAACGCCCAAGACCCGGCGGATCTTCTCGAAAACACCCTCTCTCAACTCGAAGCGCTCCTGTGGGTCTGCCACGGGGAAGACATCGACTGGTGCAGCGGTGACGGGCCTCGACAACTGGACAACCTGCTGTGGCTTGCGGCTGATCTCGCTCGCAAGGCTGGAGAGCTGTTTCAACTGAGCGAGAAGGCGCGACGCGCAGCGCTTGAGACCGGCGGTTAGCGGCTGGTCTGCGGGCTGCGTGTTTCGCGGCCCGCCCTGGTGAACAGGTTCTTCGGGGTGCGACGGCTGAAGCCCTTGTGATGGAGGGAATCCGGTTCGGTTGAGGTGCTTGTGGTGCAGGCCTCGGTGGCAGCCATGCGCTCCATGCTGATCGTCGGCAGACCATGCGAGCAGCCGCTTTGCAGCGGTTGCCGACATCCCTCGGCCTCGCGCGAATGGGTACTATCGGCCACTAGCAGACGGTCGCGTCAGTCTTCCGTTTCCACTCCGCCTACATCGTTAGCGCGTGCGCACTCACGATAGATGAGCAGAGAATCGGAAGCACCGTCTTCACTAGTCACATCGATGTCTCAGTTCCGATCGCACTATCAGCAGTTGCACGATGATGAGCTCATAGAGCTCGCCACAACTCGCGAACTGGTCCCCGAGGCGCGCGAAGCACTTACCGTGGAACTTGCTCACCGAGGGATAGGCGATTTAGAAGGTCATCGTGCGGTTCGGGAGACCGAAGTTGCCGCGGAAGAGTCGTATCGACAAGCGCAAATCTCGCGACAAACAAGAATTGCGGGGTGGAGAACAAAATTCCTCTTCGCCATAGCATTCTTGATGTGCGCTTTCGGGGTTTACCGGATGCAGGTGAGCGCAGTGGGTGATGGTGGTGAAGACGGCGGTCTTTTCCTCATATTGGGTATCGTCCTGTTCCTGTTGGCGGCGGCCGCTGCCTGGTTGTCCAAGGTCTGGTATCAGCACGTGCTGTATCGGCGTCCTCCGCGTTAGGCCGTGGTTCAGACCGGTCCGACCGCGTTCGGCCAATAACGGAAGTTCGTCACGCCTCTCCAGTTTTCCTCCAGCAGCACCTCGCTTCCGCCTTGACTACAGTCGGCCAGGACCGGTCATTGGCTGCTTATGAACAATCTCTGATGAAGCTCGCATCTCCTGCCTTAGTACTCCTGGCCGCACCGATCACAGCGCTGGCGGCGGGCCCCGTCTATTTCGATCTTGTCGGCGCCATAGGTATCGTTGGTTCGTATCTCATTGGCCTCATCTTCCTGTTTGTCGTTGCCTTCAGACGCCCGACTGGCAAGCTGAAGTTGACGTTGACTCTTTACCTTGCAGCGCCCGTTGTACTTTTCGTTTGGGACAACGTGGAAAAGCATCAAATGAATGCAAGAGTCGAGGAAGCTCAAAGGGTGCGAGCACAGGCGAAAAGTGACTCGCAGCGCGCCTTTGCGACGTTTTGCAAGACAAGCCCAAAGGCAGGGGCTGTACCCGCGTGCGAGCACGTTAACCAGTCTCGGGAATAGATCGGCTCCCCTTTATTTAGTGACTGCTATGGAGAATCCCAGCGACCACACCGGCCACGAGCCGACGCTCGGCTCCGCAGCTCACAAGCTGTCTGCTACATTCCAGTTACAGCTTGATCGGGGCGAGGACACGTATGCGGAACACATCGTTGGTGCGCTTGCACCGAGGAATCGCAGCTTTCTATCTGGCCGTCTTTCTTTTCATCGTCTACGCGGTGGTGAGCAGGTCAACGGCTAGCCTGGCCGGTCTTTGGACATTGGGATTTATTGCCGCTATTCCCATTGGTCTTCATCTTTGGGCGGCACAAGGCGCGAAGGCTGGGTCTGGTTGGGGGAAAACCCTGTCGCGGGTATTGGGCACCTTGCTCCTCATCGGCTTTCCGATTGGAACTGTGTTGGGCGGTCTGATCTGGGTAAAAACCAGCGAGAAAGACTGGCAAACCGAATGAATCGCTTTCGGCCACAACCAGACCTTCATTGCGCGCCATGAATCCACCTTGGGTTGAGTTTCCCGACATTCCGATGGGCAGCGCCGGCTGGCGAATGGGCCACGGTGAGTCGTATATGCAACGCTGGACCGTTTGGTATCAAGCACGTTCAGCGGATGAACGACGGGTCTATCAGACTTCATGGCGAGAGTCGCGAGATTGGGCAGGGTTCTTTGCCTATGTCGATGATGGAACCCTCCCGCCGTCTGTTGTAGAGCGTCACGCTCAGCTAGAGGAGCCGCAGCGACCGCCGTCGCCTGACGAGAGAAGCATCCTCGATTACTACAGAGTGCAGTGGCTGATTCGTCATCGCATGCGACAGATTGACTCGTTTCAAGTTTCCGCGCGCCATCCCTCGCCTTACCTTGGTCAGCGAGACGGCGAGCACCTGATGGGCTACTACGAGGAACCTGACGGTTCTTGGTGGCGCGTGAGCAACCCTAATGGGGGTGGCTTGGAGATGCTTCGCATCGACGCGGAGCTTCTGCGCGATTGGAAAGAACGACTGCTTTAGAGAAATTTAGAAGTCGGCTTAGGGCCCGATGCGGTCCTTCGATGCGAGAGGTCGACCGACTGCTTTGCAGCGATCGCGGTCTGTCGTGCGTCTGCAATTGACGTCCGCTTCCTGCCAGTGAACTGCCCTTCAACGCGGCTGCTCCGACTACCAGCGGGAAGAAAAGCTGGCCACAAAAGCCGGGGCGATTCAGTTCACCCTGTGCTGTTAGCCTTGCATGGTAGGCAGGGCCTCTGCCACGCCAACTCCGGCCATCGCGCCCAATTTTTTAGAAGTGAACTCACCATGACCAGCCCGCTGTACAACGCCTCCGTTCCCGTCATGCAGCAGATGCTGCGCGCCCTGTCCGACGTGCTCAAGAAGGCCGAAGACCAGGCGACGCAGAAAAATATCGATCCCAATGCGCTGCTGCAGGCGCGGCTGTTCCCCGACATGTTTCCGCTGGTACGTCAGGTACAGATCGCCGCAGACTTCTCCAAGGGCATTGCCTCCCGCCTGGCGGGTGCCGAGGTGCCGTCCTGGCCCGACACCGAGGTCAGCTTCGCCGACCTGCAAGCGTTGATCGCCAAAGCTTTGGCCCATATCGGCTCCTTCAAGCCCGAGCAATTTGATTCAAGCGAGAGCCGCGAGATCGTGTTGCGCCCCGGCACCCCCAAGGAAAAGAAGCTGACCGCAAGCGCATACCTTCTGCACTATGGACTGCCGCAGTTTTTCTTCCACGTGACCACCACCTATGCCATCTTGCGCCACAACGGTATGGAGATCGGCAAGCGCGACTACATGGGTGCCTACTGACCCAAGACGGACAGGCGTTCGGCCACTCTGGCCACTGCCGCTCGAAGTGCAAGCGTGCACGGCAAGCCCAATGTGTTGACGCGCGACATCGGCACCTCATCACTGGCGCAGGGTTGCGCGGGGCAACTCACTACGGTGCAGGTCGAGCGCTACGACGGCGTGCTGCCACCGATTCGCGCCTTTGAGCCACCAACGACGGTCTTCCGAGGGGCCTTCATCACCCGATGAAGGCCCCTTGAAGGCGCCGCACCAGAGCCTGGGCCTGCCAGCACTCGAACGCGGTGTTCAACGGCCAGCGTACGGCAGCGACGAGTGATGCACGACGATGCGCAGCTTGCCGGCACCGTCCTTCACGAAAGTCCAGGTCTTGTCGACCGTGGTGACCTTGCCGTCCGGGTCAGTGAACAGCACGTTGCCCAGCGTGCTGGCCACGTCGCCGTGGATGAACAAGGCACTGTTGGCAATCTCGCATTTCGTCCAGCCCTTCAGGGCGAAGCCGGTGTCGTTGGGAAAGGCAGGGTTGCCGCCCACGAAGTACGCCAGCGCGCCCTCGCGAGCGGTGCGGAAGGTCTGCGGCGATGTCGTGAGCGTCGGCTTGAACAGCACTGCACCCAACTGGTAGGCGTAGGCGCTGTCGATGACCTTCTCGGCCAGCGCCCTGGCGGCCGGCTGCCCTCCGCTGGAATTCGCAGCGCTGATGTCGACCAGCGCCTTGCACCAGGCCTGCTGGGCCCCCAGGACTTCCGCTTCCGTGATGCTCCGGTCGACGACTTTCTCCTTGGCGGCGACCGGCAAGATTGCCCCTGCGATCAGGAGGCTGGCGATGGCGTTGGGAATGAATTTTTTCATTTGGGTCTCCAATTGAAGTAGTTGGATACCGGAGCGGCCGGGGGGTCGAGCCGAGACCCAAAGTGCATCAGTACGACATGCACAAGGCATGATGCGCCGGCTGATTTGCTCTGAGTAAAAGATGCAAATGAAATGAATGGTTGTGCATTTGCGAGATAGCCAGGCGTGCGGGCCTGTCTCGCAACAGTCTGAAGCGGGCGCACACGAAGGACGGCGATGCAGCAGTTGCCGACATCTTCTGGCCTCGCGCGAATGAGTGCTATCGGCCAGAACCGGACCTTGGCTCACGCCGCCCAGTTCGCGAACACCCTAAGGTCACCAGGGGCCAACAACCGTCCGTTTTTTGCGCCGGAACGATTCGGTCACAAGCAGACACTCAACATGGGACAGGTGTCGAACGAAAGCCATCCTCTCGGTCTGCACCAGAATTTCCCCCGATCTGCGAAGACCTCATCACATGCAACAACGTTTTCTGAATGCCTTGCTGGTTGCCCTCATCGCCAGCTTCGGCATCTCTGGCGATCCGGCACGCGCCCAGGCCCAAACGACGCCCAAGGTGCAGCCCGGCGAGGGGCGGCCTTACGAGATTGTCGACAGCGAGGTATGGGACGTGCCCGATCCGGTTTCAGGCCGCGGCTACCAAGTCTTCATTGCTTTGCCGCCGTCCTATGCGAAGCAGCCGCGGCAGCGCTACCCCGTGCTGTATGTGACTGACGCCGACTACGCTTTCCCGATCGTCCGGCAATTGGGGCGCCGCCTGAACGTTGAAGGGCCTCAGATCGAGGAATTCATCCTCGTCGGTCTGTCTTACGCAAAGGGCGAGGACGGCGCGGTCAGCCGCCAGCGCGACTACACACCGACACCGAACGGCCCCAGCACCGCGCCTGCCAATGCGGTCCACGGTCAGGCGCGCGCCTATCAAGAATATCTGCGCAACCAGGTCAAGCCGTTCATCGCCGCTCGCTACCGGGCCGCCCCGGCCAGAGCAATCTTTCTCGGTCACTCCTACGGCGCCCTGCTTGGGATGCAGATCCTTTTCACCGAGCCCGGCTTGTTCAACGGCTATATCCTCGGCAGCCCATCTCTCTGGTACGACAAGCGACATGCCTTGAAGCTCGAAGCGAGCTACGCCAAACAGAATCGGGACCTGAAGGCGAATGTCTATCTCTATGTCGGCGCCTATGAGGCGCTGCGCAAAGGTGTTCGGCGCTACAACCAGACGGTAGACATGGTTGCCGACAACCAGGCGCTGGAGACGGCGCTACAGAGCAGAAAGTACCCAAGCTTGAAGCTGAAGTCAGCGGTCCTGAACGACGAGGACCATCTCACCGTCGCGCCGCGTGGCTTTACGCAGGGCCTGAAGTATCTGCTCTCGGCGCACTGACAAATCACAGCGAGACGATGCAGCCGGGCGATCACTTGACATGAATTCTGGGCGAGAACTTTGCCATCGGCGAGCTCGCCTCGCACGTCGGCATGCCAGCCAAATACCGCGCCATCGTGCGATGTCCGTCTCTGAAAGGGTCGTGCCGTCAGTCGCGTCGTATCCGGGCTATCGACCGAAAACTTCCAATCACTGCATGGCCAGGTCCAGACCCATCCAATTGCAAAATTCAAAGGTGAGGAAGAGCACGAGGAACGCAGAAGCGACGAACGCCCCGCCCACCTTGATGGATGTCAGCACCACTGCAGCTGTCTTCTGATTTTTGTCCTTCTGTCCCCGTTCGTAATGCCACTTGACGGCTAAATACATGCCCACGCTGAGCACGAGAACCTTGAAAATAACAAAAGAGATAGGGATTGAATTCATGATTGAAGGGATATCAATGGTGACAGACGGCGAAGTGCTCGAGTGCGGCGATTAGCTCAATAGACCAATGAAGAAACGGTCAATCAATCAATCTAACGAAACGGTAGCGGTCAGCTAAATGGGCGTCCGCAAGACGCGTCGAAAGGCGGAGCAGTCTGCCTGCACCACAGAAGCACTCTCATCGTGCTGTCGAGTGTTCATCTTCCAGGCTGATACGTACAGAACCAGATCAGCTGAAAATTTCCGTATCAGATGAAAGGAGGCCGGTAGTCGCGCCGGGGCAGGCCGACGTCTGATATGACAATCTCTGGAGCGGTCCAGAACGACCGTATCAGAACGAGATGCCCATGAACCGCTACGAGAAGCTTGCCGACAACATCGCTCAGCGTATTCGCGCGGGTAGCCTGAAGGCGAACGATCGCCTTCCCTCCGTGCGCGAACTGAAGTCGCAAATGGGCATCAGTGCGTCCACCGTGTTCTCTGCTTACTACCTGCTGGAAGCGCAAGGGCTTGTCGAAGCTCGGCAGCGGTCGGGATACTTCGTTCGAGCGGGCGCGGAAATGCCGACCAACGAACTCGCCGCCAGCGAGCCTGTCCTGCGGTCCATGTCGGTCGACGTCTCGTCGCTTGTCTTTCAGGTCCTTGCACAGGCTCGCGAACGCGATATGGTCCCGCTCGGCTCGGCCTTTCCGTCGCCAGAGCTGTTTCCCTTCGAGCAACTTGCCGCCGGCCTGACGCGAGCGCTCAAGCGGATGGATCCTTGGCAGACCGTCGAGGATTTGTCACCAGGAAACGCCCAATTGCGCCATCAGATCTCCCTGCGTTACGGCAGCGTCGGGATGGATGTTCCTGCGTCTGAACTGGTCATTACCAGCGGGGCGATGGAAGCACTCAATCTTGCGCTCGAATCGGTGACGCAGCCAGGCGACCTCGTGGCGATCGAAACGCCAACCTTCTATGGTGCGTTGCAGGCACTGGAGCGGCGCGGACTTCGCGCGGTCGAGGTTGAGACCCACCCGCGTACAGGCGTAGATCTCGACTCTCTTGCTCGCGTGATCGACCAGCATCCGGTGAAGGCCTGCTGGTTCATGCCGACCTTCCAGAATCCAATGGGCTGCACCATGAGCGACGCAGCCAAAGAGCAACTGGTCAGCATGCTCACCACCCGCGCCATACCGCTGATCGAAGACGACGTGTACGGCGAGCTCGCGCATGGGGCTCGAAGACCGCCACCAGCCAAGGCCTGGGACCGGGATGGCTGGGTGCTGCACTGCAGTTCTTTCTCGAAATCCCTGGCACCCGGATATCGCATCGGTTGGGTAGCGGGCGGTCGCTTTGCAGCCACTTTGGGTCGCAACAAGTTGATGAGCTCGCTGGCGACGGCACTCCCCTCGCAACTGGCGTTGCAGGAGTACCTGCAACACAAGAGTTTCGATCGTCACCTGCGCGCCCTGCGGCATTCGCTCAGCCGCCAGCAGGCTGCATGCTTGCGATTTATCGATCGATACTTTCCAACTGGAACGCGGGTCACGCGCCCCGAGGGTGGCTATTTCCTGTGGCTCGCGCTGCCAGAAGGAGTCGACTCGCTCGCACTGCACCAGGACGCTCTTCGGCTCGGCATAGGCGTAGCGCCGGGCCATTTGTTTTCAGCCGACCGCCGATACACCCGGCACCTGCGCATCAACTACGGGTATCTCGGCGACCCGCGCTTGGAAGGGGCTATCAGGAGTCTTGGAGATCTCGCCAACGCGCAGCTCAAATCTACAACTGGAAATTCGGGGCCCATCTTCGAGGAACGTTCGTCGAGACCCTAGTTGGCGTCAATGCAGGTCGAGGTCCGCCGCCTTCGACTGACTCTCAACGTCGCGCGTGCCGCTTCTGTCCAGTCGCGGCTTAAAGAACCCGCAGCACCTCAAACTGCTGTCGGATTGGAGCGACCTGTATCGACACCTCATCACCCACGCATTTGCCCAGCATTGCCCGACCCAAAGGGGCTTCGCTGCTGATGACCTGAACCAGCTGAGTGCCGCTGACCAACGTCATGCTGCCCCCATCCGGGCCGAGAAAGAGCTGTTGCTGCTTGTCGTCGGAATCGACCAGGCAGACCAACGCGCCGAGCCGTATTCCTATGCTGGCGTCGTAGGGACGCGGGCGGAATTGGCGCCAGTTGGCCATCGCCTGGCGTATGGCTTCGGCGCGCCGAGCTTGGCCGGTGGCCAGGTAGGCGGCTTCGAGTCCCAATGTGTCGTATTTGTTTTCGGCGATGTTCTCTTCGTGAGTCGCCGTTTCATGGGCTGCCCGCACTGCCTGTTCGGCTTGCAGCAGGTCTTCGGCGAGCCGTTCCAGCACCTGCTGTTGCAGCAAGAATTTATCCATGACGAAAGGTTGGTATCTCGAACAAGCGGGGGCGGGTTTTGATTATGAAGGGCTCCAGAAGCCTTCGACGCTTCTGTTGGCTACGCGTTAACTTCAGCTATGAGCCCTAAGCCGACCTTTGTCCGAATCCTGCATCCGTCCGCTTGGCAGCAATTTCCGCTCTTCAACTCATCGAGCTCGTCGCCTGATAGCTGCCATTTGACGATCTAGCTACGGGGAGGCATCGCTAAGCCTGCATGTACCGCTTAACCGGCAACTCGGGTGGGTAGAAGCTGCGACGAGCTAGGCCAAGTTTTCTAGATCCGGTAGTACTGCGGGCGCCGCGGCATCGACGATGCCAAGGGCCTTCTTGAACCCGCCATTCCAAAATGCATTGCATTGCGACAGGCCACGGAATAGCGCGGTGCGCCAGTCGTTAACCCCAAAGTTTTTCATGTGTCCAGCAGCTGTCCCAGCGAGGTATCGTTGGAGCGTAGCAGGCCCCGTGTCAAAGGCCATCGACAGCCCAAACTCGTGTTCGCTGAGATGGATATTCACCTGCTTCGCGTACTTCTTTTGCAGGTCGAACTCGGTGAGATGGTGCTGGAGGCGACCATGCAGTTCAGCAGACATGCCCGCGCATTGCGCCACCGAATACGTCACTTCAAGGGCGCCGGTTCCTGCATGAAGCGCGACAGCCGCACGGAGAAAATCGAACTGAGCGACAGACTCAAGATATGTATGTAGCTGGTGCTCGGCGGGATTCTCCGAAGGGGTGCGTCGCTTCCCTGTATTGCACGGACTGCAACAGGGGACTAGGTTCAACGCGAAGATGCTCAGCAGCTTGAACCGACCACGCTGAAGGTGGTGGTCGAGGTCAGATATTGGTGCAAAGCCGCAGTAAGGGCAGTAGTCAGCCAAAAGTTTCAAGTCTGCGCGCAGTTGCTTCAGTCTGCGGCCATCCTGAACTAGTCCGTAGGCATCGTGTACCAAGGTAAACAGCTCAGGCCGCTGACCAACCGCGAGCATTGCGTCAGACGGCCTGCCCAAGCCTGCCTCGTATTGCTGGTAGAGGCCCATCAGGAAAGCCTTCTCGTCCTCAGTAACTGCTTCTTCCCCAAATGCCGTGTCTAGATGTGCTCTAGCATCAAAACCAACGAGGCGCTGCAAGTTCCACATCGTCACTGTTCGACTCCACCTGCTTCGGCTCCGCTCGCCAGCTTGGAGATTACATATGCTCGGGCCTGGTTGCTCATCACCCCGTCGAGGAACAACCTCTCAATCGCTTCCGCCGACTTGTGCTTCTCAATCAGCTTATCGAGGACCTCGTGAAAGTCTGTGGCGTTGCTCTCCATCCCGAACACCTGCGCGGTGATTAACCCAATGCTTTCGCCAAAGGTCTCAGCGCTCACTGCCCGCACAGCGAGGCTGTCGCCTTCACGTCGTACGACGTGAACGTGTTTGGCAAGGCACTCTTGCACCACCACGGGCGAATGGGTCGCAACCAGTGCTGCGGACTCGAACTTCCGCAATACGAGCCGAAGGGCATGCATCATGGCCGACAGCAGCGGCGGATGAAGGTGTGTCTCGGGCTCGTCGATGAGCACCAACGACCGCGTCTCAAGGCGCGCGACCAGTCCGAAGATTACTAGCACTGCAATCTTGTGCCCAGTGCTGCACTGCCGGAACCACGTCACCGCCTCCGCTGGCGTTCCCGTTGCCGGGCCGCCGTTCCATTCCTCGGAGACAAGCCCGACACGCAGCTTGTTGAGTGCCTGCCGAAGAACGAGTTGTCTGTCTGGGTACTCATCAATCCTGGAACGGTATTGCTCGAAGTCGTTCACAAGGTCCGCAATAGATTTCAGCCGGGTCTGGTTGACGCGGTCTGCATCGGGAATCAGTTGGCCGAGCGCTGAGCTCGGCAGGTCGGAAAGCGACACATTGGCTTCGGCCTCGAAATCCCGCAGACCGATGAACGCGAACCGTCCTATCCCGCGCTGCATGTCCTTAGCGACCTGGGCAACGTTTCGCGCGTCAGAGCCGGGCAGCTTGAAGTTATCGAATGGACTGAAGGCAATCGTGACGATGCGCGGGAATCCGACCCCGCCGGGGAGCAAGGTGCCAAGGTCGCTTAAAGGTGTCGCCAAGCGCTCGGTGGTGGAGGCGAATGCCACACGCGCCAACCGAGACAGAAGCGTGCTCTTGCCTGAACCGTTTCGCCCGACTAGGACATTCACACGCTCAGGCAGATTCGGAGGGCTGAAGATGTCCAGTGTCTCTGACCGTGTGTCGATGTTCACACCGTTCTGCCAGCCTGGCATCTGGAAGCTAAACGGCTGTTGGTCAACCGGTTCGGCCGAATAGTGCCCTTGAACAACTCCCCCTGCCAAATACCGGAAGTTCGCCCCGCTGTCGACTTGGTCCCGGTAAAGCGACTTCGACCAACCCGGTTCGCTTGAGAACTGCTCGACCAGCTCGGGCGACTGGACGACATCGCGAAGCCTCAAGAGAATCTCGGCGCCCAAGTCGCCCAACGCGCGTAGCCGCAAGTAGTAGTCGAGTGACTCCCCTGCGGAGCAGAACTCCTCGCCGAGCTGGCTGAAATCATTCTGAACGAGGATGCCGTCGCTGACCGTCTGTCCTCGCCGAAGAATCTTGACGGACCCGATAAGAGTCTCCTCCCGCACACCGTCAGCGGTTGAGAAGTAGGAAAGGTGGTACAGCGTCTGGAAAGAGAAATCGTTCCAGTTGTCCTGGGCAAGGACAAGGTCCGGAGCTGTCTTCGCATCTATGCGCGTGCGCGGCTTGACCACATGAAACTGAATCTGGTTCATTCGTTGCTCCCAGGCGGAGAAGCACCAGTGACTGCGCGTAGTACCTGTCGCTGGCTTCCTCTGCATGCGGGGCCCTTAGCCCCAGCGAGCTCAGCGTCGGGACTCAAGCTCAGCCAGCGGCCGTCGAACTGCGGCATCAAGATTTCCTCCAAAGCACCGCGTCCAGGCGGCGAAATTTCTTGTGAACGCATGCAAGCCTACTGTTGCATTACGCTGGCATGACTGTAGCGGCAGTCAGAACCCAACTATTCGACGCAAAATCCTCAGACAACTCTGAGCGGGTGGGCGGGCCGCTACCGGATTTCCACAAAGCAGTCTCTGGCGACTGATCGCGAGAGCCTGAAGCGGACATTGGCTGCGGCGACTCCTACATCTGCTTCTGGCCGACTGCAGCCAGTCGCGCCGCCGTCGTGACCGAGTTCGCAGCGGAAAGCCGACGTGATCAGCTCCACTGTCGCTCATAGGCTGCGACGTGCTCGGGAAACAACGTCTCATAGGCCGGGTAGGAAATGCCCAAGACGTTCACCTCGATGCTATCGGGGCCATCGTCGCAGTCCATGATGCACACGCCAGCACAGGCGAGGACCGTTTGGTCTTCTGTTCGCACTGTTAGGGCAAGGTGGGCCTGATGAGCGTGATTTGAAATGCATTCGGCGCGGATATTCGAGTACCCCGGAACCGGTCGAAATATGCCAAACGCTACGCCCATAGGAGGGTCGCCCAACTCCAAGCTGGAGTACCCAACCAGCACCTCGTTCGCATAGATCGAGAACGTTGGCATGTAGGTCCCTTGTCTTTCTGCGATGCCCGCTTCTATTCGAATTTTCCCGACGCAGCGAATGGTTGGTTCTGGCCGATAGTACCCCTCCGGTCCGCCCGATCGAACGACAACAACCAGTCTGAAGCGAACATTGAACGCAGCCCTGTCCATGTCGACCGCATCCGGCACCAGCCCTTCGGGCTTCTGCTTCGCCAGTGCCTGTCGCTCACGAAAGCTCAGTGGTACGCCCCGCACATCCATCTGCAATCCGCCGCAGCGGTCGACCCACCAACGCCACAGCCGCACTCATCGTGCGCAGGGCATCGGGTGCTCCCCGCAGCGAAATCAAGGAGGAGCCCGAAGGGCGGGGGACATTCGCGGAGGGGAGTACCCGGTGTCCTGTGCACGCGCCCCGAAGCCGAGGCCGTCCACGCACCGCCACAGCTAAGGAAACCCCCGATATATGAATGGTCATTGACCCCCTAGCATCGAGCGCTGCTCGCCTGTCAAGGTGTACGGATCGCGTCCCGGCGTCCGCCCGGTGACTTGGCGCCTGCCTCAGCTGCCCTTTCCTGCGATGACAACTCCTCCCGAGTCCGGCCCCACGCTGGACGCCGCCAGTCCCCTCCCCCCCGACATCGAAGCCGCCGACGAACCCACCAAGGTTCCCCTCGCCATCGAAGACTGGCTCACGGTTCTCATCATGGGCGCGCTGGCGCTCATCACGTTTGCCAACGTCATCGTGCGCTACTTCACCGACTCGTCCTTCGCGTGGACGGAGGAGTTCTCGGTGTTCCTCATGATCATGCTGGCGCTGGTGGCCGGCTCGGCCGCCGTGGCGCGCGACCGGCACATCCGCATCGAGTACTTCTCGGAAAGCGGCTCCATGGCGCGGCGCAAGCGCCTGGCCCAGTTCGGCGCGCTGATGATCGCCATCCTGTTCGCGCTGATCGGCGCGCTCAGCATCCGCATGGTGTGGGACGACTACCGCTTCGAGGAAACCACGCCCGGCATCGGCCTGCCGGCCTGGTGGTATTCGATCTGGCTGCCCATCGTGTCGTTCGCGATCGCGGGGCGCGCCATCGGCCTGATGGTCCGCCGTGGGCGCAAGACGAACTACAAGTCTGACGACAGCAAGAAGGGCGACGCCAAGTGATCGCCACCCTGCTCTTCGTCGCCTTCGTCGTGATGATGCTGGTGGGCGTGCCCATCGGCGCCGCGCTCGGCCTGGCGGGCGCCGCCTGCATTGCGCTGGCCAACGCCGACGCCCAGTGGTTCGGCCTGCTGGCCGTGCCGCAGAACTTCTACGCCGGTCTGGGCAAGTACCCGCTGCTGGCGATCCCGATGTTCGTGCTGGTCGGCTCCATCTTCGACCGCTCGGGCGTGGCGCTGAGGCTGGTCAACTTCGCCATCGCCATCGTGGGCCGCGGCCCCGGCATGCTGCCGCTGGTGGCGATTGCGGTGGCGATGTTCCTGGGCGGCATCTCGGGCTCGGGCCCGGCCAACGCCGCCGCCGTGGGCGCGGTGATGATCGCGGCCATGAGCCTCGCCGGCTACCCGCCGGCCTTCTCGGCCAGCGTGGTGGGCGCCGCGGCGGCCACCGACATTTTGATTCCGCCGTCGGTCGCGTTCATCGTGTACTCGGTGCTGGTGCCCGGCGCCTCGGTGCCGGCGCTGTTCGCGGCCGGCATGATCCCCGGCATCATGGCCGGCCTGGCGCTGATGATTCCGGCCGTGTGGCTGGCGCGCAAGCACAAGATGGGCGCGCTCGAATCGACGCTGCCGCGCCCGCCGTTCTGGAAGAGCTTTCGCGAAGCGATCTGGGGCCTGGCGGCGCCGGTGCTCATTCTGGGCGGCATGCGCGCGGGCTGGTTCACGCCCACCGAGGCGGCCGTGGTCGCCGTGTTCTACGGCCTGTTCGTGGGCATGTGCATCCACCGGACGATCAAGGTGCGCGACCTGTTCGTGATCCTGCGCGAGTCGGGCGAGCTGTCGGCGGTGATCCTGCTGGTGGTGTCGCTGGCGGGCATCTTCGCGTACTCGCTGTCGACGCTGGGCGTCATCGATCCGGTCACGCGCGCCATCGTGAATTCGGGGCTGGGCGAGTACGGCATCCTGGCGCTCCTGATCCTGCTGCTGATCACGGTGGGCATGTTCCTGGACGGCGTGTCGATCTTCCTGATCTTCGTGCCGCTGTTGTTGCCCATCGTGCAGCACTACAAGTGGGACCCGGTGTGGTTCGGCGTGATCCTCACGCTGAAGGTGGCGCTGGGCCAGTTCACGCCGCCGCTGGCGGTCAACCTCATGGTCTCGTGCCGCATCGCCAAGGTGCGCATGGAAGAAACCGTGCAGTGGGTGGGCTGGATGCTGTTCTCGATGTTCGTGGTGATGGTGCTGGTAATCGCCTTTCCCGAACTCGCGCTCTGGCTGCCGCGCAAGCTGGGCTACTGATTTTTTCGATCCATCGACAGACAAAGAGGAGACCGCTCTCATGAAATTCCGCCGCACCCTGCTGGGCCTTGCCGCCGTCGCCGCCACGCTCGGCCTGTTCTCGACCGGCGCGATGGCGCAGGCCACCTACAAGCCCGAGTACAAGATGTCGCTGGTGCTGGGCCCGCCCACGCCGTGGGGCCAGGCCGGCAAGATCTGGGCGGACCTCGTGAAGGAGCGCACCCAGGGCCGCATCAACATCAAGCTGTACCCGGGCGTGTCGCTGATCCAGGGCGACCAGACGCGCGAGTTCAGCGCGCTGCGCCAGGGCGTGATCGACATGGCCGTGGGCTCGACCATCAACTGGTCGCCGCAAGTGAAGCAGCTCAACCTGTTCTCCATGCCCTTCCTGATGCCCGACTACGCGGCCATCGACGCGCTCACGCAGGGCGAGGTGGGCAAGGACATGTTCAAGACGCTCGACAAGGCCGGCGTGGTGCCGCTCGCCTGGGGCGAGAACGGCTTCCGCGAGATCACCAACTCGAAGAAGCCGATCAAGTCACCGGCCGACATCAAGGGCATGAAGATCCGCGTGGTGGGCTCGCCCATCTACTCCGACATGCTCACCGCGCTGGGCGCCAACCCCACGCAGATGAGCTGGGCCGACGCGCAGCCCGCGCTCGCCAGCGGCGCGGTCGACGGCCAGGAGAACCCGCTGTTCCTGTTCACCGTGCTCAAGATGCACACGGTGGGCCAGAAGTTCGTCACCACCTGGGGCTACGTGGCCGACCCGCTGGTGTTCGTCGTGAACAAGGAAATCTGGGCCTCGTGGACGCCGGCCGACCAGGCCATCGTGCGCCAGGCCGCGCTCGATGCCGGCAAGCAGGAAATCGCCATCGCGCGCAAGGGCCTGGTCGAAGCCGACAAGCCCGTGCTGAAGGACATCGCGGCCATGGGCGTGACGGTGACCAACCTCACGCCGGCCGAGCGCGACGCCTTCGTGAAGGCCACGCGCCCGGTGTACGACAAGTGGAAGTCGACCGTCGGCGTCGACCTGGTGGCCAAGGCCGAGAAGGCCATCGCCGCACGCGCGAAGTAAGCAGCCGCGCATCGCCGTCGGTGGATCGGGGCGGCATGACAATGTCGCCATGCACACCCTGATCATCGACACGGACCCCGGCGCGGACGACGTGATCGCGCTGCTGTTCGCCCTGGCGGCGCCCGAATCTCTGGCGATTCAGGCGCTGACCACGGTGGCAGGCAATGTTCCCCTGGCCAAGACCTCGCGCAACGCGCGCCTGGCCTGCGAATGGGCCGGACGACCGGAGCTTCCGGTCTACGCGGGCGCCGAGCGGCCCCTGCAGCGCACACCGATCTACGCCGCCAACATCCACGGCCGCGAAGGCCTCACGGGCGTGGCCGTGCACGAGCCCGCCGTGCCACTGGCCGAGGGCAGCGCCGTCGACTATCTCGTTCGTACGCTGCGCGCCGCACCTGAGCACAGCGTGACGCTCGCCATGCTCGGCCCGCAGACCAACCTCGCACTCGCGCTCGAACAGGCGCCCGACATCGTGCGCGGCCTGCGCGAGCTGGTGCTCATGGCCGGCGCGCACTTCAACGGCGGCAACATCACGCCGGTGGCGGAGTTCAACGTGTTCGCCGACCCGCATGCGGCCGAGGCGGTGCTCAAGAGCGGCGTGCCGATCACGATGCTGCCGCTGGACGTGACGCACAAGATCCTCACGAGCGACGCGCGCATCGCGCGGCTGCGCCAGCTGGGCAACCGCGCGGGCGCGATCGTTGCCGACATCCTCGACGCCTACGCGCCGCAGGAGATGGCCCACTACGGCATGCCCGGCGGCCCGGTGCACGACGCCACCGTGACGGCCTACCTGCTGCGCCCCGACCTGTTCCAGGGCCGCCGCATCCACGTCGAGATCGACAGCCGCGAAGGCATGGGCTTTGGCCAGACCGTGGCCGACTGGCACGGCAGCCTGAAGCGGCCGGCCAACGTGCAGTGGGTCGTCGATGGCGATGCGCAGGGCTTCTTCGACCTGCTGACGGAGCACATCGTGCGGCTGCCCTGAGCCTCAACCCGAACCCCATGAAAAAAGCCACGCTGCGGACAGCGTGGCTTTTTGCTTGGGGCGCGCAGCGGATCAGTGCTGCAGGATCTTGTTCAAGAAATCCTTCGTGCGCGGCTGACGGTTTTCCGGGTGGTTGAAGAACTCGTCCTTCGGGCAGTCTTCGAGGATCTTGCCGCCCACGTCGATGAAGATCACGCGGCTCGCGACCTTGCGGGCGAAGGCCATTTCGTGCGTGACCACCATCATGGTCATGCCTTCCTTGGCCAGGCTCACCATCACGTCGAGCACTTCGCCGACCATCTCGGGGTCGAGCGCCGAGGTGGGTTCGTCGAACAGCATCACGATCGGGTCCATCGACAGCGCACGGGCGATCGCCACGCGCTGCTGCTGGCCGCCCGACAGCTGGCCTGGGAACTTGTCCTTGTGCGCCATCAGGCCCACGCGGTCGAGCATCTTCAGGCCGCGGGTCTTCGCTTCGTCGGGCGTGCGGCCCAGCACCTTGATCTGCGCGATCGTGAGGTTCTCGGTCACCGACAGGTGCGGGAACAGCTCGAAGTGCTGGAACACCATGCCGACCTTGGAGCGCAGCTTGGGCAGGTTGGTCTTGGGGTCGTGCAGCGGGATGCCGTTGACGGTGATCTCGCCCTTCTGGAAGGGCTCGAGCGCGTTCACGGTCTTGATGAGCGTGGACTTGCCGGAACCCGACGGGCCGCACACCACGACCACGTCGCCCTTGGAGATGTTCACCGAGCAATCGTTGAGCACCTGCACCGGGCCGTACCACTTGGAGACGTTCTTGATTTCAATCATTTTTTCGGACATTTGTTTCTCTCCGGTTCAGTTCAGCCAACTCGATCAGCGAATGATGGCGATTTTCTTGTGCAGGCGTTTCACCAGCCAGGAAAGGGCGTAGCACATGACGAAGTACACGACGGCTGCGAGCAGGTAGGCCTCGATCGGACGGCCGAAGTTCTTGCCCGCCGTTTCAAAGCCCTTGAGCATGTCGTAGGCGCCGATGGCGTAGACCAGCGAGGTGTCCTGGAACAGGATGATGGTCTGCGTGAGCAGCACCGGCAGCATGTTGCGGAAGGCCTGCGGCAGCACCACGAGACGCATGTTCTGGCCGTAGGTCATGCCCACCGCCTGGCCCGCGTTCACCTGGCCGCGCGGGATCGACTGGATGCCCGCGCGCATGATCTCGGAGAAGTAGGCCGCCTCGAACGCGACGAAGGTGATCACCGCCGAGATTTCCGAGCGGTAGTTCGAGCCGAGCGAACCGAACAGCGAATAGAACGACGCCGGCACCAGCAGGAAGAACCACAGGATCACCATCACCAGCGGGATGCTTCGCATGCCGTTGACGTAGATGGCCGCGGGCGTATCGAGCCACTTCTTGCCCGACAGGCGCATGAGCGCCAGGATCGTGCCGAAGATCACGCCGCCGATCGTGGCCACCACCGTCAGCATGATGCTGAAGTAGAAGCCCTTGATGACGAAGTTGCTGATGACGTCCCAGTTGTAGAAGGACAGGTCGAGATTCATCATGTCAGTGTCCTCCGCCGCCGCTGGCCGAGACGATGAAGCCCGGCACGCGGGTCTTCTTCTCGATGAACGCCATGAGGCGGTTGATGATGAGCGCCGACACCACGTAGCACGCCGTCACCGCGAGGTAGACCTCGATGCCGCGCGAGGTTTCTTCCTGCGCCTGCATGGCGAACATGGTGAGTTCTGTGACCGACACGGCGAACGCGACGGACGAATTCTTGAAGATGTTCATCGTCTCGCTCGTGAGCGGCGGGATGATGATGCGGTAGGCCATCGGCAGGATCACGTAGCGGTAGTACTGCGGCGTGGTGAAACCCACCGCCATGCCCGCATAACGCTGGCCCTTGGGCAGCGCCTGGATGCCGGAGCGCACCTGCTCGGCGATACGCGCCGAGGTGAAGAAGCCCAGCGCCAGCACCACGAGGATGAAACTCGGCACGCCCTTCATCACGGGGATGAGCGCCGGAATCACGTGATACCAGAGGAAGATCTGAACCAGCAGCGGGATGTTGCGAAAGAGCTCCACCCATGCATTGCCGAAGCGCACGAGCCACGGGCTGTCGGGCAGCGTGCGGATGATGCCGATCAGCGAGCCCAGCACCAGCGCGACGATCAACGCCAGCAGCGCGACCGACACCGTCCAGCCCCAGGCCGAGAGCATCCATTGCAGGTAGCTCGGATATTCCCCCCCGGGGTCTTGCAGGAAGACCTGCCAATCCCAGTTTCCCATGTGTGTTTACTCCTTCAGCTTCTTTTCGAAAAACCGTCCCTTGAAAAGAAACGCCCACCGTGAAAGGTGGGCGTCCATTCACGCAGCGACGCGCGCTTATTCCTTGGTGACGTAGTCTTCGGCAGGCTTGTCGTTCGGGTTGGCCCACGCGTTCTTGGTGGCTTCGCCCAGCGGCAGGTTGATGGTCACGTTGGCCGGGGGAATCGGCTTGAGGAACCACTTGTCATACAGCTTGGCGAGTTCGCCCGACTTGGCCTGTGCCTTGATGCTGTCGTCCACGGCCTTCTTGAAAGCCGGGTCGTCCTTGCGGATCATGATGGCGATGGGTTCCACGGCCAGCACGTCGTTCAGGATCTTGTAGTCCTTGGGCGACTTCGACTTGGCGGCCAGGGCAGCCAGGATCGAGCCGTCCATCACGAAGGCGTCGGCACGGCCGGTTTCCAGCAGCAGGAAGCTGTCGGAGTGGTCCTTGCCGTAGACCTCCTTGAAGGTCAGGTTCTCGGCGCGCTTTTGCTTGCGCACGGTCTGCAGCGGCGTGGTGCCGGTGGTGGTGGCGACCGTCTTGTCCTTCAGGTCGGCCAGCGAGTTGATGCCCGAGTTGGCCTTGACGACGATCTTGGTTTCTTCGACGTAGGTGGTCACGCCGAAAGCCACGTCCTTCTGGCGGGTGGCGTTGTTGGTGGTGGAGCCGCACTCGATGTCCACGGTGCCGTTCTGCACGAGGGGGATGCGGTTCTGCGAAGTCACGGGCTGGTACTTGACTTCGAGCTTCTTGCCGGCGGCCTTCTCCAGGTCCTTGATGATGTTGGCGCAGACGTCGTAATGGAAGCCGGTGTACTGGCCATTGCCGAGCGTGTACGAAAGGCCGGAGGACTCACGCACGCCTTCGGTGATGGTGCCCGAGGCCTTGATCTTGGCCAGGGTGTCATTGGCCTGCGCGAAGGCGCCGCTGGTGGCGAGCGCTGCGACAGCCAATGCCAATACTTGTTTTTTCATACGAAAAGCTCCTGAGGGTGACTGAAACAAATAGAACGAAATTCTAGACACTCGCATTTTGCGGGATACCCGGACCAACCCGGTGCATTCCACGGGCATCGCCGCCCGCCTCGCACCGGCCGCGCCCATCGGGGCGCCAGCCTGGTGCAATCCAGACATTTCGCATTGTCCGACTTTCACTAAGCAGCCTTTGTGCCCGCGTTGGGGCGGCTGTGTGCGTGGCGCAAGCAGCGACCGGCGATCCCCGGCGTGCAACGGCCGAAAAAAACTGCCGCGACTGTAGTGGCGGCGCGGCCCGGCCGCCAATGCTGATTGCGGGGGGCCGTATGCGTGGTGCTTATAGATTGTGCAGTGCACAAATCTGCCCGCCGTTCACGCTCGTTCAGTGCGGCGGCTGGGTCCCGACCAGGTACGACCAGAGCGCGTCGGCCGTGCGCTTGGGCTGCATGCTTTCCGACAACCCGGCCCGTGCCGCCGAGCGGCTGGCGCCGGCCTTCACCGGAACCGGCGCGCTGGGCCGCTCGCGGTAGGCACGGATCTCCATCTTGGCCTCGAGGCTGTCGATCTCGGGCGGCAGCGCGCTCACGAGCTTGCGCGCCTTGATCTCCTTGCGCACCGCGCTCTGTGGCAGGAAGGCGATGCCGTGGCCTTCGAGCGCCATCACCTTCAGGCCTTCGGCCATGTCGGTCTCGTAGACGCGGTCGAGGTGGATGGCGGTGCCCGACTCTTTCAACAGCTGGTCGACCACGCGCCCGAGGTAGGCGCCCGGCGCATAGCCCAGGTAGGGCAGCGGCTGGCCCGGGCGGCCCGGCAGCCGGTAGCGCGGTGCACCTTCGGCATCGGCCTTGACCCAGGGGGCCACGGTTTCCTCGCCCAGGCTGACCATCTCGTACTTGTTGGCATCGAGCTGCAGCGGCTGCGAGGGGTGGTGGTAGGCGATCAGCAGGTCGCAGCTGCCCTCGACCAGGCGCAGCACCGCGTCATGCACGTTGAGCGCAATGAGCCGGCTCTTGATCGGCCCGAAGTGCTCGCGCAGGCTGGTGACCCACGAGGGAAAGAAGGTGAAGGCCAGCGTGTGCGGCACGGCGATCTCGATCACGTCCTGGCCGGCGGCCGAATGGCCGCGCAGCATGGCGCGCGTGCTCTGCAGCGACTGCAGCATCTCGATGGCCTGGCTGTACAGCGTCTGGCCCGCGGGCGTGAGGCGCGTGGGGTAGGAGCTGCGGTCGACCAGGTCGGTGCCGGCCCACCCCTCGAGCGCCTGGATGCGCCGCGAGAACGCCGGCTGCGTCACGTGCCTCAACTGGGCCGAGCGGCTGAAGCTGCGGGTTTCCGCCAAGCTGATGAAGTCTTCGAGCCACTTTGTTTCCATACGCGGCGATTATGCGAGCGCCGCGCCATACTGGGCGCCCCCTCCTTTTCCCGCATGCGCCATGCCTTTCGACGACCTGCCTGACCTCAGCGCCACCGAACTTTCGCGCAAGATCGCGGCCCGCGACGTGTCCTGCCGCGAGGTGATGCAGGCGTCGCTCGCCCGCATCGATGCGCTCAACCCGCGGTTCAACGCCATCGTCTCCCTGCGCGACCCCGCCCAGCTGCTGGCCGAGGCCGACGAACGCGACGCCGAACTGGCGCGCGGCGAACGGCGCGGCTGGATGCACGGCTTTCCGCTGGCCGTGAAAGACCTGAGCCACGCCGCCGGCCTGCCGACCTCGATGGGCTCGCCGCTGTCGCCGCGCTCGCCCGCGCGCACCGACAGCCTGCATGTGGCGCGCATGCGCGCGGCCGGCGCCGTGGTCATCGGCAAGACCAACACGCCCGAGTTCGGCCTCGGCTCGCACACCTACAACACGGTGTTCGGCATCACGCGCAACGCCTACGCGCCCGATCGCAGCGCGGGCGGCAGCAGCGGCGGCGCGGCCGTGGCGCTGGCCCTGGGCATGCTGCCCGTGGCCGACGGCAGCGACATGATGGGATCGCTGCGCAACCCCGCCGCCTTCAACAACGTGATCGGCCTACGGCCTTCACGCGGGCGCGTGCCCGGTGACCCTGAGCAGGAGCTGTTCTTCCAGCAGCTGGGCTGCGAAGGCCCGATGGGCCGCACCGTGGAAGACGCGGCCCGGCTGCTGGCCGTGCAGGCGGGTTTCGACACGCGCGTGCCGCTGTCGTCGCCGCACGCCCTGCCCTCGCCCGACGACCTGCAGCTGGACGGCGACGGCCGCGGCCTGCGCGTCGGCTGGCTCGGCAGCCTCTGGCCCGAACTGCCGCTGGCGCCGGGCGTGCGCGAACTCGGCGAACAGGCGCTCGACACCTTCCGCACCATCGGCTGTGAGGTCGAACCCTGCACGCTCGACGTGCCGCGCGAGCACAACTGGAGCGCGTGGCTGCGATTGAGGCAACTGCTGGTGGGCGGCAAGCTCGGCGCCTACCTGAGCGACCCGAAGCTGTTCGCGCAGCTCAAGCCCGAGGCGCAATGGGAGATCGAGCAAAGCCGGCACCTGGACGCCGCCTCGCTGTACCAGGCCTCGCACTACCGATCGAACGTGTACCGCGCGTTCCTGAAGCTCTTCGAGCGCTTCGACTTCGTGGTCGCGCCGACGGCGCAGGTGTTCCCGTTCGATGCCGAACTGCACTGGCCGGCCGAGGTGAACGGCGTGAAGAGCGACACCTACCACCGCTGGATGGAGATCGTCACGCCCTTCACGCTGGCGGGCCTGCCCACGCTCAATGTGCGCGCGGGCTTCGGCGACGGCGGGCTGCCGATGGGGCTGCAGCTGGCCGGGCCGATCCATGCGGACCTCGACGTGCTGCGGCTGGGGCATGCCTACGACCAGGCCTGCGGCTGGGCGGCGCACCGCCCCTCTGCATTGGCTTGACTCCCTCCCCTTCCGGGGGAGGGCGGGGGTGGGGGCACGCGGCGCATCCATCGGGCGCCCTGCCCGCCCCCATCCCAACCTTCCCCCAGAGGGGGAAGGAGCAAAACACTCAGATCGGCGTCACGACACCGCGCCCCGCGAAGTGCCCTTCGGCGTTCGCGAGGAAGTGGTCCACCGACTTCTGCGTGGCCTCGGGCGACCAGCCCGCCATGTGCGGCGTGAGCAGCACGTTGTCCAGGCCGATGAGCGGCTCGGGGCGCTTGGGCTCGCTCTCGTACACGTCCAGGCCCGCGCCCGCGATGCGGTGTTCGCGCAGCGCCGTCGCCAGCGCCTCGGTGTCGACCACGCTGCCGCGGCCGATGCTCACGAGATAGCCCTGCGGCCCGAGCGCGTCGAGCACTTCGGCGTTGACCAGGTGCTTCGTGGCCGGCCCGCCCGGCGCGGCCAGCACCAGGAAATCGGCCCAGGTGGCGAGCGACTTCAGGTCGTCGAAGTAGCGGTGCGTGGCACCTTCGCGCGGCTTGCGGTTGTGATAGCCGATGGCCATGTCGAAGGCGGCGGCGCGCTTGGCGATCTTCTGGCCGATGGTGCCCAGCCCCAGGATGCCGAGCTTCTTGCCCGACACGTTCGGCGGCTGCGGAATGGCTTCGCGCCACACGCCTTCGCGGCACAGCCGGTCGAGCGTGCGGAACTCGCGCACGATGCTGATGAGCAGGCCGAAGGCGTGGTCGGCCACGCAGTCGTCGTTGGTGCCGGCGCCGTTGGCAGTGGCGATGCCGCGTGCGCGCGTGACCTCAAGCGGCACGCCTTCGTAGCCCGCGCCCATGCAGCAGACCAGCTCGAGCGCCGGCATGGCGTCGATCTCGGCGGGCGTGAGGCCGATGACGCCGATGGTCAGCACCGCGCGGAATTTGGGGCCGTGCTCGGCGATGGCGGCGGCGCGCTGCGCGTCGCCGAAGGCGTAGGTCATGTCGTAGACCTCGGCAATCTGGGCCTGGTGGGCGCTCGAGAGGCTGTTGAGCACCAGCAGGGGAATCTTGGTCGACACGTCTGAACTCCTGGGGTCGGTGAAAGGAAAGAAGGGGTGAATGATCGGGCTAGAGCATCGGGACCGCTTCGCTCTTCTGCAAAGCCCACATCTGCGCATAGCGCCCCTGCTGCGCGAGCAGATCGGCGTGCGTGCCGCGCTCGACGATCACGCCCGATTCGAGCACCAGGATCTCGTGCGCCTCGACCACGGTCGAGAGGCGGTGCGCGATGACCAGCGTGGTCTTGCCCTGCGCGGCGCTGCGCAGCTCGGACTGGATCGCGCGCTCGTTGGCCGAGTCGAGTGCCGAGGTGGCCTCGTCGAAGATCACGATCGGCGGATTCTTCAAGAGCGTGCGCGCGATGGCCACGCGCTGCTTCTCGCCGCCCGACAGCTTCAGGCCGCGCTCGCCCACCGTCGTCTCGTAGCCCTTGGGCGTGGCCGAGATGAAGTCGTGGATGCGCGCAGCGCGTGCGGCGCCCTCCACCTCTTCGCGCGTCGCGCCGGGGCGGCCGTAGGCGATGTTGTATTCGACCGTGTCGTTGAACAGCACCGTGTCCTGCGGCACGATGCCGATGGCGCGGCGCACGCTGGACTGCTGCACGGCGCGGATGTCTTCGCCGCCGATGGTGATGCGGCCCTGCTGCACGTCGTAGAAGCGGTACAGGAGGCGCGCCAGCGTCGACTTGCCCGAGCCCGAGGGGCCGACCACGGCCACCGTCTTGCCGGAAGGAATCTCGAAGCTCACGTGCTTGAGGATCGGGCGGTCGGGCTCGTAGGCGAAGCTCACGTCCTCGAAGCGGATGGTCGAGTCGACGCCCGCCAGCGGCTGCGCACCGGGCGCGTCGCGCACCTCGCGCTCTTTTTCCATCAGCACGAACATCTTGTCCAGGTCGGTCAGGCTCTGCTTGATCTCGCGGTAGATCACGCCCAAAAAGTTGAGCGGAATGTAGAGCTGGATCATGAAGGCGTTGACCATCACCAGGTCGCCCAGCGTCATGCGTCCTTCGACCACGCCCGAGGTGGCGCGCCACAGCATCAGCACCAGGCTCACGGCAATCAACAGCTGCTGGCCGGTGTTGAGCATGCTCAGCGTGCGCTGGCTCTTGATGG
Source organism: Variovorax sp. FW301-JW7 (assembly GCF_058788795.1). Classification (NCBI taxonomy): domain Bacteria; kingdom Pseudomonadati; phylum Pseudomonadota; class Betaproteobacteria; order Burkholderiales; family Comamonadaceae; genus Variovorax; species Variovorax sp. FW301-JW7. Next base: position 153,133 of record NZ_JBYTBC010000004.1, on the reverse strand, counting down.
CGGCCTTGCGGTAGCGGTCGAGGCTGGCGTCGTAGCGCTTCGCCTCGAAGTCTTCGTTGTTGAAGTACTTGACCGTTTCGTAGTTCAGGAGCGAATCGACCGCGCGGCTTTGCGCCATCGAGTCGAGCTCGTTCATGGTCTTGCGAAACTGCGTGCGCCACTCGGTCACCGTCACGGTGAAGGTGATGTACAGCACCAGCGCCACGCCCGTGATCCACACGAACAGCGCGTCGAACTTCACACCCAATATGGTGAGCACCAGCGCCAGCTCGATGATGGTCGGCACGATGCTGTACAGCGACATCGAGATGAGCGAGTGCACGCCGCGCGTGCCGCGCTCGATGTCGCGCGTCATGCCGCCGGTCTGGCGCTCCAGGTGAAAGCGCAGGCTCAGCGAGTGCAGGTGGCCGAACACCTCCAGCGCGATCTGTCGCGCCGTGCCTTCGGTGGCCTTGGCGAAGATCAGCTCGCGCAGCTCGCCGAAGAGCGCCGTGGAAAAGCGCAGCAGCCCGTAGGCCAGCAACAGCCCGATCGGCACGATGAGCAGCGCCTGCGCCATGTCGGGCTTGGGCGTCATCGTGTCGATGAGGTTCTTCAGCAGCACCGGCACGCCCACGTTGGCCACCTTGGCGCCCACCATGAAGGCCAGCGCGGCCATCACGCGCCATTTGTACTGCCAGAGATAGGGAAAGAGGCGGCGCAGGGTCGCCCAGTCGGAACGGTCGGAGCGCGCGGGCGGGTGGCCGCCGGGCGCATGGGGAGAGGAGGAAAGAGCTTCGCCGCTTCGGCGCATGGGGGACAATCGTGGGTGTTGTTGTTGCTTCAGATTGTGCCCATGTCCACCCCTTCCAGTGCCGCTTCCGCCGCAGCGGCGGCCGCCGCCACCCTCAAGAGCCTGCCCACCGACATGGAGCTGGTGCTCAAGGTCATCCCGATGCCGGCCGACTGCAACGCCAACGGCGACATCTTCGGCGGCTGGGTGATGGCGCAGTGCGACCTGGCCGGCTCGGTGATCCCGGCGCGCTACGCCAAGGGCCGCCAGGCCACGGTGGCGGTCAACGAGTTCATCTTCAAGCAGCCGGTGCGGCTGGGCGACATCCTCTCGTTCTATTCGAAGCTGGTGCGCGTGGGCCGCACCTCGATCACCGTGACGGTCGAGGTGTTCGCCGAGCGCTTCCGGGCGCAGGGCGAGTACATCAAGGTGACGCAGGCCACGTTCACCTACGTGGCCATCGACGACAACGGCCGCCCGCGCCCCATCGAACAGCCGGCGGCCTGAGCCGCCTTCAGGCGACGCCCATGCCGGCGTCGCGCACGCGCTCGAAGCATTCGAACTCGCGGTTGATCCAGCGCGCGTCGCGCCGCTCCACGCGGCGGATGTAGACCGACTGCACCACGTCGCGCGTGTGGGCGTCGATCTCGACCGGCCCGCGCGGGCTGTCCAGCCGCAGGCCGCGGAACGCATCCACCAGCCGCTCGGCGCCCGCCTTGCCGCCGCGCGCGCCCGGCGCGCTCAACGCGGCGTCGATGGCCGCGAGCCCGTCGTGCGCCGCCACGGCGAAGTAGCCCGGGCGCAGGTGGCTGCCGTACTCGGTCTCGAAGGCGCCCGCGAAACGCCGGTTGGCCGGCGACTCGTGGGCGAAGGAATAGTGGTGGCTGGTGACCAGCCCCTCGGCCAGTTCGCCGATGCCGTCCAGGTAGTGGTCGTCGGTGGCGTCGCCCGTGGCGAGCAGGCGGATGCCGGTGTCGGCCATGCCGCGGTCGCGCCAGAACTTCAGGAAGATGGCCGGCATCTGGCCCGAGGGCAGGAAGAAGAACACGGCCTGCGGCTTCAGCTCGCGCAGGCGCAGCATGTAGGCCGAATAGTCGAGCGTGTTCAGCGGCACGCGCAGCATCGCGCCCACGCGCCCGCCGCCCGCGGTGATGCCGGAGACGAAGGCGCTCTCGGCGTCCACGCCCGAGGCGTAGTCGGCCACCACGGTGCACACGTCGCGCAGCCCCTGCTGCAGCGCCCAGCGCGCCAGCGGCGCCGTGACCTGCGCGATGGTGAATGACACCCGCACCATGAACGGCGAGCGCCCGGGGATGCCCGAGGAGGCGGCGTTCATGATGACGGTCGGCACGCGCGCCTGCGTGGCGACGGTGCCGACGGCGTAGGCGTTGGAGCTGAAGTCCAGCCCCGTGAGCAGGTCGACGCGCTCGCTCTCGATGAGGTCCTGCGCCTGGCGCCGCGCCTGTTCGGGCGCGCTGCCGGGCACGTCGCGGCGCAGCAGCTCCACCGGCCGGCCCGCGATCTGCTGCTTGTGGTCGGCCAGCCAGACCGCCATGCCGGCGTCGAACTGGCGCCCGCCGCCCGCATAGGGGCCCGACCACGAGCCGATGACCCCGATGCGCAACGGCCGCACGCGCGCCAGCACCAGCGAGGGCGCCGCGAGCGTGCCCGCGAGTAAGCCCAAAGCATGCCGGCGCGTGGGCCCAAATGCTACTTTTTCAGTAGCACGCATCGCCCGCATGGCGGGCGTTGTGGGCGGGTTGACGTCGGGAGCAGGCACGAGGAACAGTGTACGCAGGCACCGTCCGCAGGCAAGTCCACGGAAGGCTTAGACCTTCGAGAAATCGGGCTTGCGCTTCTCCATGAAGGCACCGAAAGCTTCCTTCGCGGCCGGCTCGCGCAGCATGCGGCCGAAGCTCGCGCCTTCTTCGCCCATGCGCTCGAGCACGGCGGGCATCTGCGCCTTCTTCAGCAGGCGCTTGGTCTCGATCAGCGCGCTCAGCGGCTTGGCGGCGAGCTTGCGGGCCTGCGTCTGCGCGATGCCGTTGGCTTCGGTCGGCGGCACCACGCGGTTGACCAGGCCCACTTCGAGCGCGGCCTCGGCCATGAAGGGCTCGCCCAGCAGCAGGGCTTCGGCAGCGCGGTGGTAGCCCAGCATCTGCGGCACCAGCAGGCTCGACGCGGCCTCGGGGCACAGGCCCAGGTTGACGAAGGGCATCGAGAAGGCCGCGTTGTCGCCCGCGTAGACGAGGTCGCAGTGGAACAGCATCGTGGTGCCGATGCCCACGGCCGGGCCGCACACGGCGGCGACGATGGGCTTGGGGAAGGTGGCGATGCCGCGCAGGAAGCGGAACACCGGCGATTCCTGCGTGGAGGCCGGGCCGTTGAGGAAGTCGCCGATGTCGTTGCCGGCGCTGAAGATCGTCGGGTCACCCTGGATCAGCACGCAGCGCACGGCCGCTTCGCTCTCGGCCGTGGCGAGCGCGTCGGCCAGCGCGGCGTACATGCTGCTGGTGATCGAGTTCTTCTTGTCGACGCGGTTGAAGGTGATGGTCATCACGCCGGCTTCGGTGTGGACGAGGATGTCGCTCATGGAAAGATCCTTGGGTAGGTAAAACGGGGGGCGACGCGCTCAGAAGGTGTGAATGAATCCGGCGTGGCCGAGCAGCCCGCGCAGGCGCGCGCCCTCAAGGCGCAAAGCGCAGCCATAGCTCGGGCTATGGCGAGCATTTGCAACGCAGAGGGGGCGCGTCTGGGCGGGATGAGCGGACATGGCGGGTTCGTTCACACCTTCTCAAGCGTCGATAGCTTCGCGAACGAAATCGAGGCGGTCCTGGCCCCAGAACATCTGGTCGCCGACGAACATGGTGGGGGCGCCGAACACGCCGCGCTCCACCGCCTCCTGCGTGACCGCCTTGAGGCGGTCTTTCACTTCCTGCGCGCCGGCCAGCGCGAGCAGGCCTGCGGCGTCGAAGCCTGCATTTTGCAAGACGGCGCCGACGGTCGCGGGGTCGTTCAGGTTCTTCGGCTCGACCCACATCGCATGGAACACCGCGTCGATGTAGGCACCGAAACGTTCGGGCATCTTCATCTGCACGCCGGTGGCGCCTCGCATCAGCAGCAGCGTGTTGATCGGGAAGTGCGGGTTGTGCACGAAGGGCACGCCGTAGCGCTTGGCGAAGCGTTGCAGGTCGGTCGTGAGGTACGGGCCCTTGGCCTTGATCTCGGCGGGCGAATGGTTGCCCGTGGCCTGGAACACGCCGCCCAGCAGCATGGGCTTCCAGACCAGCTCGGCGCCGGTGTCGGCGCACACGTGCGGCAGCTGTGTGGCGGCCAGGTAGGCGGCGGGGCTGCCGACGTCGAAATAGAACGCGACGGATTTCGTCATGGGTGTCGTCTCCTTGGGGCTGTGCGTCGCGCCGCGATGCGTAGCGCGGCGCCGGTCAGAACTTCTCGGACCAGGGGCGCAGGTCCAGCTCGTGCGTCCACGCATCGCGCGGCTGCGCATGCAGCATCCAGTAGCTGTCGGCGATGTGGTCCGGGTTCAGGATGCCGTCGCTGTCCTTCAGCGCATAGCGCTCGGGGAAGTTGCTGCGGATGAACTCGGTGTCGATGGCGCCGTCGACCACGACATGCGCGACGTGGATGCCCTGCGGCCCCAGCTCGCGCGCCATCGACTGCGCCAACGCGCGCAGGGCCATCTTGGCGCCCGAGAAGGCACCGAAGTTGGCCGCGCCGCGCAGCGACGCCGTCGCGCCCGTGAAGATGATCGTGCCGCGATGACCGCCCGTCGGCATCTCGCGCGCCACCATGCGCTTCGCGACTTCACGGCCGTTGAGGAAGCCCGAGAAGCAGGCCATCTCCCACACCTTGAAGTACTTGCGCGCGGACTCGGTGAGGATGCTCTCTGGCACGTTCGCGCCGATGTTGAACACCATCACCTCGATCGGCCCGACGGTCGATTCGATCTGCTCGATGAGCGCCACCACTTCCTCTTCCTTGCGTGCATCGCAGGCGAAGGCGTGGGCCCGGCCGCCGTCGGCCTCGATCTGCGCCACCAGCGGCTGCAGCTTGTCGAGGCTGCGCCGCGTGACGCAGGTGGCGTAGCCTTCGCGCGCGAAGCGGCGGGCGATGGCGCCGCCGGTGGCGTCGCCCGCGCCGACGATCAATGCAGCCTTGGTGAGCGCCATGACAGTCATTCCTTGTAGTAGACGATCTGGTTCGACGTGGCCAGCAACGCACCCTTCTCGCTCCACAGCTGCGCCTTCTGGTCGAAGAAGCCGTTGAAGAACTGCTGCCCCGCCGCGCAGCCCAGCAGGTAGCCCGTGCCGACCTCGGCCAGCTCGGCGGCGCCGACATGGAAGTACGTGGTGATCGACACCGTGCCCGCAGGCACGTGCGTGGCGCGGCGCAGCCACACGCGCGGGTAGAACACGTCGCTCAACGCGGCGAGCGAGGCGAAATCGAGCGGGCGGGCCTGCGCGTCGCGCACCCACAGGCGCGTTTCGCTGTGCTGCAGGCTGCCGTCCCACTTGGCGGGAATGCCGCCGCTGAAGGGGCGCATCTCGTACTGCTCGAGCCAGGCCACGCCCGACGGGCCGATGCGGATGCGATCGACCGCCTCGGGCTTCGGCGCCTCGGGCATGGTGAGGTCGGCCTGGCTCCAGGTGTCGCGGCGCGCGGCCGTGACCACGGTGGCGGTGGTCGTCATGTTCGCGGTGCCGTCGGCGCCGGGCTGCGTGATCGTCACCGTCCAGTGCTGCGTCGAGCGGTTGGTGCGCACGGCGGTGGCCTGGATGTCGAACGCGCCTTCGCCGAGCGCGGCCGCGTAGTTGACGGTCAGCGCGATGGGCGCGCCGAGCAGGTCGGGGTGCCGGAGCACCGCCTGCAACGCCAGCGCCGCGGTGGTGCCGCCGAACGGGCCGACCATATTCCAGTAGTCGGGACTCGTGGTGCCTGTGAAGTGCCCCACGCGGATGTCGCTGTGGTGCAGGGCCAGGGCTTTGTCGAGGGGGTGTGGGGTCGTGCTGCTCATGGTGATCGCCAGTGTGCCTGCGGAGGATGACGTCACGCAGTCGTGTGCGGGACGTTGGCGTGCTGCACTGCGGCAGGCGCAGTCAGCGCGGCGAGCCGGTGCAGCTTGTCGAGCGTGCTCGGCCACAGGCTCTGGCTGAACTGCTCGCGGAAGAAGCCGAAGTGACCGATGCGCCGCGCCTGCACGTCGGCCGGCGCGATGCGCTCGACCGCGCTCGGTGCGCCTGCATAAAAACTCACGAGGCTGCGCGTGCCGGCGTGCGTCATGAGCTCATCGTCGGTCATCGAGAGCGCGAGCACCGGGAAGCGCACGCGCGCATAGCTTTGCAGCGCGGGCTCGCCTTCGGCGCCCACGCTGTAGCGCGGGTTCAGGCACCAGCGGCGCCATTGCAGGATCACGCCGCGCGGCAGGTCACCGACCTTCTTCAGCTTGCGGCCCGGAAAGTAGCCCCACCGGCGCGTCGCCAGCGGCACCAGCACGAACCAGAAATACAGGACGCTGCGCCGCAGCTTCGGCGCGTTCTCGCGCCAGTAACCGCTGCCGGCCGCGATGCTCACGAGGCCGTCGACCTGCCCGGGCCGCTGCAGGAAGCCCGGCAACTGCGCGCCGAGGCTGTGGCCCAGCAGGTACAGCGGCTCGTCGGGCAGCACGGCCTTAGCGGCGTCGATCACCGCTTCGTAGTCGCGCGCCCAGTCGAACAGGTCGGCCTGGAAACCACGCAGCGGCGCATCGCCGAGCGAGTCGCCGCTGCCGCGGTAGTCGAAGGTCCAGACCCGCAGGCCTTGCCCCGCGAGCCAGTGCGCGAAAGGCTCGTAGAACGACTGGCGCACGCCCATCGCACCGCCGATGACGATGCTGGCGCGCGGTGCGCCGGCGGGGTCGTAGCGGCGCACCGCCACGTGGGCGCCGGCGTCGACCGGCAGAACCTGCTGTTGCATGCCCTTCTCCTCAAAACAGACACGGTCCCTTCGCGAGACACCGCGGAACCGGCTTTGCCGGGCCGCTGGTGTCGCCCCCTGCAAGGGGGTTGGCGAAGCGACACGAAGTGCGCGAAGACTGGGGGGTTAGCTCAAACCCTTTCGAAGATGCCTGCTGCGCCTTGTCCCATGCCCACGCACATCGTGACCATGCCGTACTTCAGCTTCTCGCGGCGCAGTGCGTGCACCACGGTGGCCGCGCGGATCGCGCCGGTCGCGCCCAGCGGGTGGCCCAGTGCAATGGCGCCGCCCATCGGGTTGACCTTGGACGGATCGAGCCCCAGCGTGTTCATCACCGCGAGCGATTGCGCGGCGAAGGCCTCGTTGAGTTCGAACCAGTCGATGTCTTCGTGCTTCAGGCCCGCATAGCGCAGCGCGGCCGGAATCGCCTCGATGGGGCCGATGCCCATGATGTGCGGCGGCACGCCCTTGCTGGCGAAGCTCACGAAACGCGCGAGCGGCGTGAGGCCGTACTGCTTGATGGCCTTTTCGCTCGCCAGGATCAGCGCGCCTGCGCCGTCCGAGGTCTGCGAGCTGTTGCCGGCCGTCACCGTGCCGCGCGCGGCGAACACGGTGCGCAGCTTGGCCAGGCCTTCGATGCTGGTGTCGGGGCGCGCGCCTTCGTCGAGGCTCACCGTGCGGGTCTTGGCGATCGACTCGCCGGTTTCCAGGTTCGGCGTGCGGTCGGTCACTTCGATCGGCGTGATCTCGTCGGCGAACTTGCCGGCGGCCTGCGCGGCCAGTGCCTTCTGGTGCGAGGCCAGCGCGAACGCGTCCTGCGCCTCGCGGCTCACCTTCCACTGCTGCGCGACCTTCTCGGCCGTGAGGCCCATGCCGTAGGCGATGCCCACGTCGCCTTCGCGCTCGAAGATCGAGGGCGACAGCGAGGGCGAGTTGCCCATCATCGGCACCATGCTCATGCTCTCGACGCCGGCCGCGATCATCACGTCGGCCTCGCCGACGCGGATGCGGTCCGCCGCCATCTGCACGGCCGACAGGCCCGAGGCGCAGAAGCGGTTCACGGTGATGCCGCCGATGCTGGTCGGCAGGCCCGCCAGCACCGCGCCGATGCGCGCGACGTTCAGGCCCTGCTGGGATTCGGGGATGGCGCAGCCGCAGATGATGTCTTCGATGGCCTTGGGGTCGAGGCCAGGAACTGCCGCGAGTGCTGCCTTCAGCGTGGTCGCGAGCAGGTCGTCGGGACGGTAGTTGCGGAAGTAGCCGCGGTGGGATTTGCCGATGGGGGTGCGGGTGGCGGAGACGATGTAGGCGTCTTGAATCTGTTTCATGGCTTTTCAGTCCTTGTGTCTTGTCTTGCTCACTCGTCCGATGGGACGGCAGTTGGCTGTCTTGCTCCCTCTCCCGCTTGCGGGAGAGGGCTGGGGTGAGGGCTGTCTTCCTGCAGCGCTTGCAGGATGCGTTCCCGCACCGCGTCCGTCTGCGTCAGCACTTCGTGGTTCCAGAAGCGAAGTACGCGATAGCCCTGGGCCTCGATGAAGCGCGTGCGACTCTCGTCGCAGGCGGCGGCTTCCACATGCTGACCGCCATCCAGTTCGACGATCAGCCTGGCTTCGAGGCAAGCGAAGTCCGCGAAATACGGACCGATCGGACGCTGGCGACGAAACTTGTGGTTGCCGAGGCGGCGATCCCGCAGGTGAAACCAGAGCAGGGCCTCAGCATCGGTCGGGGTTTCGCGAAGGCTGCGTGCCCTCACCCTAGCCCTCTCCCGCAAGCGGGAGAGGGGACCGGACGTGTCGAGGTCGTCGCTCATGGTCCTTGCGAGGTCAGTTGCGTGCGCGGGTCAGTTACGCACCGGCTTCCCCGTGCTCAACATCCCCATGATCCGCTCCTGCGTCTTGGGATGCACGATGAGCGAGCAGAACGCCTTGCGTTCCAGCGTCATCAGGTATTCCTCGGTCACGAGCGAGCCCGCGTCCACGTCGCCGCCGGTGACCACGTTGGCGATCAGGCTGGCAATGTGGAAGTCGTGCGCGCTGATGAAGCCGCCGTCGCGCATGTTCACCAGCTGGCCCTTGATCGTCGCGGCGCCGCTGCGGCCCGCCACGCGGAAGGTGCGGCGAAGCGGCGGGCGGTAGCCGGCGTCGGCCATGGCCTTGGCCTGCTGCAGTGCCACGTACAGCAGCTCGTCCTTGTTCGGCACGATCACGTCGCTGTCGAGCAGGTAGCCCAGCTTCTTCGAATCGAGCGCGCCGGTGCCCACCTTGGCCATCGCCGCGGCGGTGAAGCCTTCTGTGAGGAAGGGCAGCAGGTCGGTACCCGTGGACGCCGAGGCGTTCTCCGCCGCACGGCGTGCGATGTAGGTCAGGCCGCCCGCGCCGGGGATCAGGCCCACGCCGACTTCGACCAGGCCGATGTAGCTTTCCATCGCGACGACACGCTTGGCCGAGTGGATGGCCAGCTCGCAGCCGCCGCCCAGCGCCATGCCGCGCACGGCGGAGATCACCGGCACGTTGGCGTAGCGGATCTTGAGCATGACGTTCTGCAGCTCTTCTTCCGCGCCTTCGACCGCGCCGATGCCCGCGACCACGAAGGCCGGCAGCATCGCCTGCAGGTCGGCGCCGACCGAGAACACCTCGTCGGGCGACCAGATCACCAGGCCCTTGTATTCGGCTTCGGCCAGGTCGACCGCAGCACCGAGTGCTTCGGCCACGTCGGGGCTGATGGCGTGCATCTTCGACTGGATGCTCGCGATGAGCACTTCACCGTCGAGCGTCCACACGCGCACATCGCCTTCGTCGCTGATCGTGGTTCCGGCCGTGTTGGCATCGGCCGCGTTCGCGCCGAGCACGCTCTCGGGGAACAGCTGGCGGTCGTGCACGGGCAGCTTGCGCTGCGGCACGAACTTGTTCTGCGAAGCGCTCCACGAGCCTTCGGGCGTGTGCACGCCGCCAGCTTCGGCCACTGGGCCTTCAAACACCCACTTCGGCAGCGGTGCAGTGCTGAGTGCCTTGCCCGCGTCGATGTCTTCCTGCACCCACTTGGCGACCTGCGCCCAGCCGGCTTCCTGCCAGAGCTCGAACGGGCCCTGCTTCATGCCGAAACCCCAGCGCATCGCGAAGTCGATGTCGCGCGCGCTCTCGGCGATATCGGCCAGGTGCACGGCGGCGTAGTGGAAACCGTCGCGCAGGATGGCCCAGAGGAACTGGCCCTGCGGTCCTTCGCTCTCGCGCAGCAGCTTCAGGCGCTCGCCCGCGGGCTTCTTGAGCATGCGGCCGTACACCTCGTCGGCCTTGGCGCCGGCGGGCACGTACTCGCCGCTCTTCAGGTCGAAGCGCAGGATGTCGCGGCCGGCCTTCTTGAAGAAGCCCGCCTTGGTCTTCTGGCCCAGGTTGCCCAGCTCCAGCAGCTTGGCGAGCACCGGCGGCGTCGCGAAGTTGGCGTAGAACGGATCGGTCTCGGCGTTGAGGTTGTCCTGCAGCGTCTTCACGACGTGGGCCATGGTGTCCAGGCCCACCACGTCGGCGGTGCGGAAGGTGCCCGAGCTCGCGCGGCCCAGCTTCTTGCCGGTGAGGTCGTCCACCACGTCGGGCGTGAGGCCGAACTTCTCGACTTCCTTCAGCGTGGCCAGCATGCCGGCGATGCCGACGCGGTTGGCGATGAAGTTGGGCGTGTCGTGCGCACGCACCACACCCTTGCCGAGCGTGCTGGTGACGAAGGCCTCGAGGTCGTCGAGCACCTGGGGTTGCGTGGTGGGCGTGTTGATCAGCTCCACCAGGAACATGTAGCGCGGCGGGTTGAAGAAGTGAATGCCGCAGAAACGCGGCTTCAGGGCTTCAGGCAGTGCTTCGCTGAGCTTGGTGATCGACAGGCCCGAGGTGTTCGAGGCCAGGATCGAATGCTTGGCCACGTGCGGCGCGATCTTCTTGTACAGATCGAGCTTCCAGTCCATGCGCTCTGCAATGGCCTCGATGATGAGGTCGCATTCGCCGAGCTTGGCCAGGTCATCCTCGTAGTTGGCCTGCTCGATCAGGCCCGCGTCGGCCACGTCGCCGAGCGGCGCGGGCTTGAGCTTCTTGAGGTTGTCGATGGCGCGCGTGACGATGCCGTTCTTCGGGCCTTCCTTGGCGGCCAGGTCGAACAGCACGACGGGCACGCGCACGTTGACGAGGTGGGCGGCAATCTGCGCGCCCATCACGCCGGCGCCGAGCACGGCGACCTTCTTCACTTGAAATCGGGACATGTTGCTTGGTATTTCTTGGATAGGTTGTGCGCGGAGTTACTGCACACGGTTCCAGGTTTGGGTGCGCCAGAAGGGGCCGAGGTAACCACGGACTTCGAGCTTCTTGCCGCCGTCGATGGGCGTGAAGCTCGCGCGGTATTCCTTGCCGTTCTCGGGGTCGAGGATCTTTCCGCCTTCCCAGACGTCCTTGCCCTCGGCCTTCTTGCCGCCACGAATGATCTCCAGGCCCGCGATGGGCTTGCCCTTGCGGTCGTCGGCGCATTCGTCGCAGGTGGCGTCGGGCTTGGTGTCTTTCTTCAACGACTTCTCGATGCGCCCGAGCAGCGCGCCGTTGGCGTCGGCGATGCGGATCTCGGCCTTGGCTTCGCCGGTCTTGTCGTCGACGTTGCGCCACAGGCCCACCGGCGTGCTCTGGGCCATGGCCGAGACGGCGGTGACGGTGAACAAGACAGCTGCAAGCGTTGCTTTCATGAGCGGGCTCCCGGTGGGTCGATGAAGAAAGGCTGTGTGTCGCTTAAGCGAGTGCGGCGTCGGTGTCCATCAACACCTTGCTGCCGGCGCGCGCGGTGCGCATCAGCATCACGGTCTCGGGGAACAGCTTGGCGAAGTAGAAGCGCGCGGTCTGCAGCTTGGCGACGTAGAACGGATCGTTGTTGCCGGCGGCGATTTCGCGCAGGGCCACCTGGGCCATGCGGGCGAACAGGTAGCCGAACACGAAGTGGCCGGCCACGCGCAGGTAATCGACGGCGGCAGCGCCCACTTCGTCGGGGTTCTGGAAACCCTTGAAGCCGATCTCGGTGGTGAACTTGGTGAGCTGGTCGCCCAGCATCGCGATCGGGTTGATGAACTCGGCCATCTTCTCGTTCACGCCTTCTTCTTCCACCAGCTTGGCCACGAGCTTGCCGAACTTCTTGAGCGACGCGCCGTTGTTGCCCAGGATCTTGCGGCCCAGCAGGTCCAGCGACTGGATGGTGTTGGTGCCTTCATAGATCATGTTGATGCGGTTGTCGCGCACGAACTGCTCCATGCCCCATTCCTTGATGAAGCCGTGGCCGCCGAAGACCTGCATGCACGAGTTCGTCGCGATGTGGCCGTTGTCGGTGATGAAGGCCTTGACGATGGGCGTGAGCAGCGCGACCAGCTCGCCGCTGTCCTTGCGCACCTTCTCGTCGGGGTGGTTGTGTTCCTTGTCGAGCAGCAGCGTGCAGAAGATCTGCAGCGCGCGGCCGCCTTCGGCATAGGCCTTGGCCGTGAGCAGCATCTTGCGCACGTCGGGGTGCACGATGATGGGATCGGCTTCCTTGTCCTTGGCCTTCACGCCCGACAGCGAACGCATCTGGATGCGGTCCTTGGCGTAGGCCAGCGCATTTTGGTAAGCCACTTCGGTCAGGCCGAGCGACTGGTTGCCCACGCCCAGGCGGGCGGCATTCATCATCACGAACATGGCGGCCAGGCCCTTGTTGGGCTCGCCCACCAGCGTGCCGGTGGCGCCTTCGATCACGATCTGCGCGGTGGCGTTGCCGTGGATGCCCATCTTGTGCTCCAGGCCGGCGCAGAAGATCGGGTTGCGCTCGCCCAGCGAGCCGTCGGCCTTGACGTGGAACTTCGGCACCACGAACAGGCTGATGCCCTTGCTGCCCTTGGGCGCGTCCGGCAGGCGGGCCAGCACCAGGTGAATGATGTTGTCCGTCATGTCGTGCTCGCCGGCCGAGATGAAGATCTTGCTGCCGGTGATGCGGTAGGTGCCGTCCGCCTGCGGCTCGGCCTTGGTGCGCAGCAGGCCCAGGTCGGTGCCGCAATGGGGTTCGGTCAGGCACATGGTGCCGGTCCACTCGCCGCTCGTGAGCTTGGGCAGGTAGGTCTTCTTCTGGTCGTCGGTGCCGTGCGCGGCCAGGGCCTCGTAGGCGCCGTGCGAGAGGCCCGGGTACATGGTCCAGGCCTGGTTGGCGCTGTTGAGCATTTCGAACAGGCACTGGTTCACCACGAAAGGCAGGCCCTGGCCGCCGAAGGCCGGATCGCACGACAGCGCGGGCCAGCCGCCTTCGACGTACTTGGCGTAGGCGTCCTTGAAGCCGGTGGGCGTCTTGACTTCGTGCGTGGCCTTGTCGAGCACGCAGCCTTCTTCGTCGCCGCTGATGTTCAGCGGGAAGGTGACTTCGGCCGCGAACTTGCCGGCCTCTTCGATCACCGCGTTGATGGTGTCGGCATCGGTCTCGGCGTGGGCCGGCAGTGCCTTGAGTTCCTCGGCGACGTTGAGCACTTCGTGCAGCACGAACTGCATGTCACGCACGGGGGGGTTGTAGGTAGGCATCCGGGACTCTCCTGGTCGAAGCTAGATAGATTGGAAAAAACGAAAACGGAAAAACGAAACGGGCGGCCGTGGCGCTCAGCGCACGGTCTTGAGCCGGCGCGTGCCGCGCGCGGCGGGCGCGGACTCGGCGGCGTTGGAGGCAGGCGGCGCGTCCGGCGTGGCGGCGCGCGCAAGGATGTTGTCGAAGCCGACGTTGGCGCGGCCGATGGAGCCGGGCACCTGCAGGAAGCGGGCTTCGTAGTGCAGCGCAAGGATCAGGCCGTGAATCTCGAACCCGACCTGGCGCTCGTCGGCGTCGGCGCGCAGGTGGCCTTCGGTCTTGGACTGCACGATGGCGCGCAACACGGCGGCCTGCCAGATGCTGACCGACTCGACCAGCGCATCGCGCACCGGGCCCGGACGGTCGTCGAATTCGGAGGCGCCGCTGATGTAGATGCAGCCCGAGTCGATCTCGGTCGAGGTGCGCTTCATCCAGTTGGCGAACATGGCGCGCAGGCGCGGCAGGCCGCGCGGGGCCTGCAGGGCGGGGAAGAACACCTCCTGCTCGAAGCGGGCGTGGTACTCGCGCACCACGGAAATCTGCAGCTCTTCACGCGAGCCGAAGTGGGCGAAGACGCCCGACTTGCTCATCTTGGTGATCTCGGCCACGGCGCCGATCGACAGGCCCTCGAGCCCGATCTGCGCGGCCAGCGCCAGTGCGGCGTCGACGATGATGGCCTTGGTCTGCTGGCCTTTGGGGGCGGCGCGGGCCGGCTTGGCGGGAACGGCGGTGGCAGACATCGTGAAAGCTCCGAATAAAACGAACGGTCGTTCTATTTTGCAGGGGCTTTGCACTTTTGACCGCAAATGACCTTGGGCGGCGCTGGGTTAATAAAGGTTAGCCAAAGCAAGGGGCGACCGCCAGGGGGCCGCACCCTTGCCCCGCGGGATCAGAAGTCCTGCGACACGGGCCGCAGTACGACCTCGTTGATGTCCACGTTGGCCGGCTGCTCCACCGCGTAGACGATGGCGCGCGCCACCGAGTCGGCCGGAATCTGGTTGGCGTCGTAGAAGGCCTTCACGCCGGCGGCGCTCTCGGCGTCGCTGCTGCCGAACTTGAGTTCCGAGTCCACCGCGCCGGGCGACACGATGGTCACGCGCACACCACTGTTGCCCACCTCCACGCGCAGGCCTTCGGAGATGGCGCGCACCGCGTGCTTGGTCGCGCTGTAGACCGTGCCGATGGGCGTGAACACCTTCAGCCCGGCAATCGACGCGACGTTGACGATGTGGCCGCTGCCCTGCGCCTGCATGCGCGGCAGCACGGCGGCGATGCCGTAGAGCACGCCCTTGATGTTGACGTCGATGGTGCGGTCCCATTCGTCGACCTTGAGTTTTTCGAGCGGCGACAGCGGCATCACGCCCGCGTTGTTGACCAGCACGTCGATGCGGCCGAAGGCCTCGACGGTGGCGGCCGCGAGCCTTTCCAGGTCGGCGCGCTTCGCCACGTCGGTGGCCACGGCGATGGCGTCGCCGCCGGCCTCGCGGATCTCGGCGACGACCTGGTCGAGCCGGTCGGTGCGTCGGGCCGCGAGCACCACCTTGGCGCCGCGTGCGGCCAGGTGGCGCGCCGTCGATTCACCCAGGCCGCTGCTGGCGCCGGTGACGATGGCGACCTTGCCCTGGATGTTGTCTTGAATGGAGGTCATGGAATTTCCTTGGGGGTGTATTGAAGAAGTGCATGCAGTGTGGAAAATCCACGCGTTCCAGTAAATGAAACTCTGGCGACTTCAGAATTCCCAAAAAAGGAACGTCTCATGTCCAACCGCCTCGAAGCCCTGCGCGTGTTCTTCACCGCCGCCGATGCCGCCAACTTCCGCGAGGCGGCCGTGCGCCTGTCGGTGTCGCCACAGGTGGTGACGCGCGCCGTGCGCGAACTCGAGGAAGAACTGGGCGAGCCGCTCTTTCACCGCAGCACGCGCGGCGTGCAGCTCACCGATTTCGGGCGCCAGCTCGCCGAGCGCGCCCGCGTGGCCGTGGGCGGCGTGGACGAACTTTTCCACCGCATCGACCGGCGCGCGCTGTCGCAGCACACGGGCACGGTGCGGGTCACGGCGCCGCATGTGTACGCCCGGCTGATTCCGCAGGCGCTGGCGCCGCTGCTGGCGCAGCATCCCGGGCTGGTGCTCGACCTGCGGCTGTCGGAGCAGCATGCCGACGTGGTCGACCAGCAGATCGACCTCGGCGTGCGCGTCGGCCCGATGCGCGACGCGCGCTTCGTGGCCCGGGGTGTGGGAAAGATGTCGCTGTGCGTGGTGGGCTCACCCGCACTCATCGAGCGGGTCGGTGCGCCGCGCACCGTCGATGCGCTGTCCGGGCTGCCGGTGACGGCGCTGATCGACCACAGCTCGGGCCGGCCCTGGCCGTGGGCCTTCAGCAAGAAGCGGGTGTTCACCGTGTCGTCGCCCGCGTTCGTGACGGACAACATCGACGCCGAAAGCGCCGCGGTGCTGGCGGGCATCGGCTTCGGCCAGCTCATCGGGCCGCTGGCGCAGCCGTGGCTGCAGTCGGGTGCGCTGGTGGAGGTGCTGGCGGCCGAGGCGCCCGAGCCCTGGCCGATCCACGTCTACCGCCCGCAGCGCGCGCCGGTGCCGGCGCGCGTGCGGCTGGTGTACGACGAACTGGTCCGCGTGCTCAGAGCTTGAAGGGCACCACTTCCTGGCGCTGCTCGCCCAGGCCTTCGATGCCCAGCGTCATCACGTCGCCCTTCTTCAGGAACAGCGGCGGCTTCATGCCCATGCCGACGCCGGGCGGCGTGCCGGTGGTGATCACGTCGCCGGGCATCAGCGTCATGAACTGGCTCACGTAGCTCACGAGCTTGGCCACGCTGAAGATCATGGTCTTGGTGCTGCCGGTCTGCACGCGCTGGCCGTTCAGGTCGAGCCACATCGCGAGCTTCTGCGGGTTCTCGATCTCGTCGCGCGTGACGAGCCAGGGGCCGATGGGGCCGAAGGTGTCGCAGCCCTTGCCCTTGTCCCAGGTGCCGCCGCGCTCGATCTGGTATTCACGCTCGCTCACGTCGTTGACGGTGCAGTAGCCGGCCACGTAATCGAGTGCGCTCTTTTGCGACACGTAGCGCGCCTTCGTGCCGATGACCACGCCGAGTTCGACCTCCCAGTCGGACTTGACCGAGCCCTTGGGCAGCATCACCGGGTCGTTCGGGCCCTGGATGCAGCTGGTGGCCTTCATGAAGACGATGGGTTCCTTGGGCACCGGCAGGCCCGATTCGGCCGCGTGGTCGGCGTAGTTCAGGCCGATGGCGATGAACTTGCCGACGTTGGCCACGGGGCTGCCCAGGCGCGGCTTGCCCTTGACCAGCGGCAGCTTGTCGACCTTGGTCTTGCGCAGCTTGGCAAGGGCGGCATCGCCGAGCTGGTCGGGACCGATGTCCTTGACGACGGCGCTCAGGTCGCGCAGCTTGCCTTCGTTGTCGATGAGACCGGACTTCTCTTTGCCGGGGTTGCCGTAGCGGACGAGTTTCATGCGTTCCTTTCAGTGCATTGAAAAATCAATAGGTGGAGCGGCCACCGGACAGGTCGAAGACCGCGCCGGTGGAGAACGAACAATCTTCGGTGCAAAGCCAGCCGACCAGCGCAGCCACTTCTTCCACCGTGCCGAAACGGCCCATCGGAATTTTCGACAGCATGAACGCGATGTGGTCGGGCGTCATCTGGTCGAAGATGGCAGTCTTCACTGCCGCGGGCGTCACGCAGTTCACGCGGATGCCGGTGTCGGCCAGCTCCTTGCCGAGCGACTTGGTGAGACCGATCACCGCCGCCTTGCTCGCGCTGTAGGCGCTGGCGTTGGGGTTGCCTTCCTTGCCGGCGACCGAGGCGATGTTGACGATGCGGCCCTCGCCCTTCGTGCCCTGCCTGCGCATCTGCGCCACCACCTCGCGGCAGCACAGGAACACGCCGTTGACGTTGACCTCCATCACCTGGCGCCACTCGTCCACCGGGTAGTCCCACAGCTTGACGTTGGGCCCCGTGATGCCGGCGCTGTTGACCAGTGCGTCGATGCGCGGCGCGTGGGCGAGCGTGGCGGCCACGGCTTTTGCCACCGAGGGCTGCTGCGTCACGTCGACCTTCAGTGCGAAGGCCTTGGCGCCCAGCGCTTCGGCCGCGCGCACCGCGGCGGCCTCGTCACGGTCCCACAGCGTGACGCTGCCACCCGAGGCGACGAGCCGCTGCGCGATGCCGAAGCCCAGCCCCGTGGCACCGCCGGTGACCACCGCATGGCGGCCTTCGAAATCGAGCCGGTTCATATCGTGATGCCGCCGTCGACGGTGAAGTACTGGCCAGTGGCGAAGATGGATTCGTCGCTGGCCAGGAACACCACCACCGGCGCGATCTCCTCGGCCTGCGCGAGCCGGCCCATGGGCTGGCGCGCCACGAAGGCCTTGCGCGCAGCCTCCGGGTCGGCGTTGGCGTTGATGCGATCGCCCAGCGAAGGCGTGTCGACCGTGCCCGGGCACACGGCATTGCAGCGGATGCCGCGGGCCACGTAGTCGGCCGCCACGCTCTTGGTGAGGCCGAGCACGGCCGCCTTGGTGGTGCCGTAGACGAAGCGGTTGGGCAGGCCCTTGATGCTGGAGCACACGCTGGCCATGTTGATGATGCTGCCGCGCCCGGCCGCGAGCATGCCGGGCAGCACGGCCTGGATGGTCCACATCTGGGCGCGCACGTTGAGGCGGAAGGCAAAGTCGAGGTCGTCGTCGCCGGCCTGCTCGATGGTGCCGTTGTGCACCACACCCGCGCAGTTGAACAGCACGTCGAGCGCGGGCAACTGCGCCACCACCGCGCCGATGGCGGCCTTGTCGAGCACGTCGAGCTTCAGGGCCGTGACGTTCGCCACGCCGTCGTAGGCCGCCAGCAGCTGCTCGTTGACGTCGGTGGCCCACACGCGGGCGCCCTCGGCCGCGAGCGCGAGCACGCTGGCGCGGCCGATGCCCTGGCCGGCGGCGGTGACGAGCACGGTCTTTCCCTTCAGTCTCATGGTCGGTGTCTCCTGGGGATGGTCTGTGGGTGCGGGGTGGATTCGGGTTAGGCCCGATGGGTGGCATCGGCGAAGCGCCGTATTCTGAATTGGCCTTACCACTTGTCCAATTCAGGACAACCCTTAACCCCCTTCGATCCCGTGCCGCTCCAGACCGTAGAACCCCAGCGCCTGTACCGCCAGATTGCCGACCAGCTGCGCGGGCTCATCGGCAAGGGCGAGTTCGATGTCGGCGCGCGCATTCCCGCCGAACGCGACCTCGCCAAGCAGCTGGGCGTGAGCCGGCCGTCGGTGCGCGAGGCGCTGATCGCGCTGGAGGTGGAAGGCTGGGTCGAGATCCGCACCGGCTCGGGCGTGTACGTGCTCGATCGCTCGCACCGCAGCAGCACGCCCGCGGGCGGCACCGGCGCCGAGTGGGGCCCGCTCGAGATCATCCGGGCGCGCCGCCTGGTGGAAGGCGAAACCGCCGCCACGGCCGCGCAGCACGGCAAGCGCAAGGACATCGACGCCATGCGCCGCGCGATCCAGAGGATGCGCGAGATGGCGGCGCGCAACGAGGTGCCGCACGAGGGCGACCGCGCCTTCCACCTGGCCATCGTCAACGCCTGCGGCAACGTGGTGCTGACCGAGACGGTGCAGGGCTTCTGGGAGTCGCGGCAGGGCCCGATCTTCGCGCGGATGATCGATTACTTCGAGACCATGGCGTCGTGGCAGGCCGCCATCGGCGAGCACCAGATCATCCTGGACGCCATCGCCGCGCGCGACCCCGCCGCGGCGCGCGAGGCCATGCACCAGCACATGGACAAGTTCCACCAGCGATTCAGCGCCAGCTGGCGCCGCACGAAGGCCTCCTGACATGCACGCCAGCCCCTCCCACAGCCAGCAGACGCACCCATGACCCCCTACATCAGGCTCCACGCCGCCGACGACGTCGTCATCGCGCGCGCCCAGCTGCTCGGCGGCACCGCCGTCGAGCACGTGACCGTGCGCGGCCTCATTCCGCCGGGCCACAAGATCGCCATGCGCGACATCGCGCCGGGCGAACCGGTGCGCCGCTACAACCAGATCATCGGCTTCGCGAGCCGGCCCATCGCGGCCGGCGAGCACGTGCACACGCAGAACCTGGACATGGGCCCCGACAAGGGTGACTTCGAACGCGACTACGCCTTCGGCGCCGACGTGAAGCCCGCGCCCGCGAAACGCGAAGCCACCTTCATGGGCATCAAGCGCGCCGACGGCCGCGTGGCCACGCGCAACTACATCGGCGTGCTGACCAGCGTGAACTGCTCGGCCACGGCGGCGCGCGCGATTGCCGACCACTTCTCGCGCAAGACGAATCCGCAGGCGCTCGCGGCGTTTCCGAATGTCGATGGCGTGGTCGCGCTGACGCACGGCACGGGCTGCGGCATGGACACGCAGGGCATGGGCATGCAGATTTTGGAACGCACGCTCACGGGCTACGCCACGCACCCGAACTTCGCGGGCGTGCTGGTCGTCGGCCTCGGCTGCGAGGCCAACCAGATCAACGCGTGGCTCGCCACCGGCCACCTGGCCGAGGGCGAGAACTTCCGCACCTTCAACATCCAGGACACGGGCGGCACGCGCAAGACGGTCGAAAAAGGCGTGGCGCTCATCAACGAGATGCTGCCGCGCGCCAACGCGGTGAAGCGCGAGCCGTGCAGCGCGGCGCACATCACGATCGGTCTGCAGTGCGGCGGCTCCGACGGCTACTCGGGCATCAGCGCCAACCCGGCGCTGGGCGCGGCGGTCGACCTGCTGGTGGCGCACGGCGGCACGGCCATCCTCAGCGAGACGCCCGAGGTGTACGGCGCCGAGCACCTGCTCACGCGCCGCGCGGTGAAGCGCGAGGTGGGCCAGAAGCTGGTGGACCGCATCAAGTGGTGGGAGCACTACACCGAAATCAACGAAGGCGAGATGAACAACAACCCCTCGCCGGGCAACAAGGCGGGCGGACTCACGACCATCCTCGAGAAGTCGCTGGGCGCGGTCGCCAAGGGCGGCACCAGCAATCTCGAGGCGGTGTACGAATACGCCGAGCCCGTCACCGCGCACGGCTTCGTCTACATGGACACGCCGGGCTACGACCCGGTGAGCGCCACGGGCCAGGTGGCCGGCGGCGCGAACCTGATCTGCTTCACGACCGGTCGCGGCTCGGCGTATGGCTGTGCGCCCTCGCCTTCTCTCAAGCTGGCGACCAACTCGGCGCTGTGGCAGCGGCAGGAAGAGGACATGGACATCAACTGCGGCGAGATCGTCGACGGCACGGCCTCGATTGCGGAGATGGGCCAGCGCATCTTCGAGTTGGTGCTGGCCACCGCATCCGGCGCGCAGTCGAAGAGCGAGCAGCACGGCTACGGGCAGAACGAGTTCGTGCCCTGGCAAGTCGGTGCGGTGATGTGAGCGCCGGCATGAGCACCCTTCCCTTCGGTTTCCTGGAAGGCACCGGCTTCGAGCGGCTGGACGCGCGCTTCAACACCTGCATCCCCGGCCCCGAGCGCGTCGAGCGGCTGTGGACCGGCGCGCGCTGGTGCGAAGGGCCGGTGTGGTTCGGTGCGCACCGCACGCTCCTGTGGTCGGACATTCCGAACAACCGCATGCTGCGTTACGACGAGGTGAACGGCACGGTCGGCGTGTTCCGCGAGCCGTCGAACAACACGAACGGGCACACGGTCGACCGCGAAGGCCGGCTCGTGAGCTGCGAGCACCTCACGCGACGCGTGACGCGCACCGAGCACGACGGATCGATCACCGTGCTGGCCTCGCACTGGCAGGGCAAGCGCCTGAACTCACCCAACGACGTGGTGGTGCATCCGGACGGTGGCGTGTGGTTCACCGACCCGAGCTACGGCATCCTCTCGGACTACGAAGGACTGCGCGCGGACAGCGAGATCGGCG
Organism: Variovorax sp. FW301-JW7; assembly: GCF_058788795.1. Taxonomy (NCBI): domain Bacteria; kingdom Pseudomonadati; phylum Pseudomonadota; class Betaproteobacteria; order Burkholderiales; family Comamonadaceae; genus Variovorax; species Variovorax sp. FW301-JW7. The sequence goes on along the minus strand of NZ_JBYTBC010000004.1, from coordinate 131,887 downwards.
CGTGCCATGTCTATCGCATCGACCCCGCGAGCGGCGACGTCGAGCGCATGGCGGACGACTTCGTGAAGCCCAACGGCCTCGCGTTCTCGCCCGACGCATCGCTGCTCTACGTCGCCGACACCGGCGCGAGCCACCTGCAGGACGGGCCGAGGCACATCCGCCGCTTCAAGGTGGGCGCCGACGGCCGCAGCCTGAGCGGCGGCGAGGTGTTCGCTGAATGCACGAGCGGCATGTTCGACGGCTTTCGCCTCGACACCGAAGGCCGCCTCTGGACCAGCGCGCTCGACGGCGTGCACGCCTACCACCCGGACGGCACGCTGCTGGGCAAGGTCCTCCTGCCCGAGCGGGTGGCGAACGTCTGCTTCGGCGGGCCCAAGCGCAACCGGCTTTTCATCTGCGCGACGACGTCGCTCTATGCCATCACACTGAACGCGAAGGGAGCCTGATCCATGTCTCACACCCTGCCGGCGGATGCGCTGCAAGCGACCGTCACCCGCATCCTCGAAGCGGCGGGCAGCCAGCCTGCCGAAGCACAGCAGGTGGCGGCCAACCTCGTGCTGGCCAACCTCAGCGGCCACGACTCGCACGGCGTGGGCATGCTGCCGCGCTATGTCGACGCCGTGGCCGAGGGCGGCCTCGTGCCGAACGCGGCCGTGAAGGTCAACCTCGACATCGGCACGCTGATGGGCCTGGACGGCCAGCACGGCTACGGGCAGATCGTCGGCGTGCAGGCGATGGAACTCGGCATCGCGCGCGCGAAGCAGCACGGCAGCTGCATCTTCACGCTCGCGAACGCGCACCACCTGGGGCGCATCGGCCATTTCGCGGAGATGGCGACGGCGCAGGGGCTGGTGGCGATGCACTTCGTCAACGTGCTCTCGCGGCCCGTGGTGGCGCCCTGGGGCGGCGGCGACGGGCGCTTCGGCACCAACCCGTGCTGCATCGGCATTCCGCTCGCGGGCGCCGAGCCCTTCGTGCTCGACTACGCGACCAGCCGTGTGGCGCAGGGCAAGATGCGCGTGGCCCACAACAAGGGCGAACAGGTGCCCGACGGCTACCTCATCGACGAGAACGGCGCGCCCACCAACGACCCCGGCGTGGTCGTGGTGCCGCAGGGCAACGGCCTGTTCGGCGCGCTCATGACCTTCGGCGAACACAAGGGCTACGGCATGGCCGTGGCGTGCGAGTTGCTGGGCGGCGCGCTCACCGGCGGCGGCACCTGGCACCGGCCGGCGGACACGGCGCGCACGGTGCTCAACGGCATGCTGACGGTGCTGATCGACCCCGCGAAGCTCGGCACGCAGAAGGCCTTCGACGAAGAGGCGCGCGAGTTCATCGGCTGGCTGCGGCAAAGCCCGCCGGGCCAGGGCTTCGAGGCCGTGCAGATCGCGGGCGAACCGGAGCGCCGGGCGCGCGCGGCACGCCGGCGCGACGGGGTGTGGGTCGATGACGCGACCTGGGGCGAGATCATCGCCGCCGGCGCGAAGGTGGGCGTGGCCGTCGCCTAGCGTCGCGCCGCCTGGCGCGACTTCTGGCTCAGCACGAGCGCGATGCCGCCGAGGATCGCCACCGAGGCGAGCGCCAGCCGCGGCGTGATCGCTTCCGACAGGAACAGCACGCCGCCGAACGCTGCCAGCAGCGGCACCGACAACTGCACGGTCGCCGCCCGCAAGGCCGACAGCCGGCCCAGCGCCGCGTACCAGACCACGTAGCCGAGCCCCGAGGTCAGCGCGCCGGAGGCCACGGCCAGCGCGACGCCACGCACATCGGCGTGCGCATGCGCGATGAACACCAGGCTCAGTGCCAGGGCCAGCGGCACGGCGCGCAGGAAGTTGCGCGCGGTCGCGGCCAGCGGGTCGGCCACGCCCCGGCCGCGCAGCGAATACACGCCCCACGCCACGCCCGCCACCGCCATCAGCACGGCGCCCAGCAGCGGCGGCGCGGCGACGCCCGGCGACACCAGGTAGACGAGCCCGGCCGCCGCAAGGACAAAACCGCACCACGCCAGCACCCCGAAGCGCTCGCCGCCGCCCAGGCCCGCGCCCAGCATCGTGAGCTGCACCGCGCCGAAGAGGATCAGCGCGCCCGTGCCCGCCGGGAGGCTGAGGTAGGCGAAGGAGAAGAACGCGACGTACGCGAACAGCATGACGGCCGGGAGCCAGCCGGTGCGCCCAAGGGCGGACGGCTGCGCCCGGAAGCGCACGACGAGTGCGAGCGTGAGCGCGCCGGACGCGAGCCGGATGCTGCCGAAGCTGGCGGGGTCGATGCCGCCGTGCTGCAGCGCGAGCCGGCACAGCAGCGAGTTGGCCGCGAACGCGACCATGGCGACCGCGGTGAGCGCGGCGACGTGCAGGAGAAGGGCCGGGCGGGCAGCGGCGGCGTCAGGCATGGCGCGCCCCGGAAGGCCAGCGAAGGCGGGAAGGACAAGCACTCATGCGAGCCTCCGATCCAGAGGTCATGCGAAACGGGCTTGTCACCGCGGCACCGCGTGGCGGCAAGGGAGGAAATTGATCGTACGCGTCGCCAGGGGCCGCGTCGAGTTCAGCGGTGCGGCGCCGGACCTGCCGGCCTGGCCTTCAGACGATCAGGGCGATCGTGGCTTCCAGGTGTTCCGACGGTGCCCGGCGGAAACCCGAGCGCGCAAAGCGCTGCAACTGTCCGACCACGAAGGCCGTGAGCGCCGCGGCGCGCACCTGGGCGTCGACGCTGGGCGTGGCCGAGCCGTCGGCGGCGGCCGCGCCGCGCAGCACCTGGCGCAGCGTGGCCTCGATCTTGTCGAAGAACTGGTTCATGCGCTGCTGCAGGCGCTCGTTCTCATAGACCAGCGCATCACCGACCATGACGCGCGTCATGCCGGGGTTGCGCTCGGCGAACTGCACGAGCAGCGTGAGGATGCGGGCGGCCTGCTGGCTGCCGGTGGCACCTTCGCGCTCGAGGATCTGGTTGACCAGCGTGAAGACGCTCTGCTCGATGAAATCGATGAGGCCCTCGAACATCTGGGCCTTGCTCGCGAAGTGGCGGTACAGGGCCGCCTCGCTCACCTCGAGCCGCGCAGCGAGTGCGGCGGTGGTGACCCGCTCGGCACCGGGCTGCTCCAGCATGGCGGCCAGCGCCTGCAGGATCTGCACGCGCCGCTCGCCCGGCTTGGGGCGCTTGCGCGTCGGTGCGGCGGCGGGCGTGTCGGCCGGGGTCTCTACGCCGGGGGCAGCTGTCTCTTCGTTCTGCATGGGAGCGCGTGCAAAGATGTAATCAATTGATTCTCGCACAGCGCAGTGAGCGCGCGCCTTCCGCCGCAGGAAGGCACGCACAGGGCGCTCAGCGCGCCCGGATCATCGTGCCGTAGGCCTGGTCGGTCAGGATCTCGAGCAGCATCGCGTGCGGCACGCGGCCGTCGATGATGTGCACCGCATTCACGCCGCTCTTGGCCGCGTCGAGCGCACCTTCGATCTTGGGCAGCATGCCGCCCGAGATGGTGCCGTCGGCGAACAGCTCGTCGATTTCGCGCGCGCTGAGGTTGGTGAGCAGGTTGCCGTTCTTGTCGAGCACGCCGGGCGTGTTGGTCAGGAGCATGAGCTTCTCGGCCTTGAGCACCGTGGCGAGCTTGCCGGCGACGACGTCGGCGTTGATGTTGTAGCTCTCGTTCTCTTCACCGAAACCGATCGGGCTGACCACGGGAATGAAGGCGTCGTCCTGCAGCGCCTTGACCACGCTGGGGTCGATGGAGACGATGTCGCCGACCTGGCCCACGTCGTGGTGCACATTCGGGTCGGTGCGGTCGGCCAGCTTGAGCTTTTGCGCGCGAATGAGGCCGCCGTCGCGCCCCGTGAGGCCCACGGCCTTGCCGCCGGCCTGGTTGATCAGGCCCACGATGTCCTGCTGCACCTCGCCGGCCAGCACCCATTCGACGACTTCCATGGTCTCGGCGTCGGTCACGCGCATGCCCTGCACGAAGCTGCCCTTCTTGCCCAGCTTGTTCAGCGCGGCCTCGATCTGCGGGCCGCCGCCGTGCACCACCACCGGGTTCATGCCGACCAGCTTGAGCAGCACCACGTCTTCGGCGAAGTCGGCCTGCAGCGCCGGGTCGGTCATGGCGTTGCCGCCGTACTTGATGACGATGGTCTTGCCGTGAAACTTGCGGATGTACGGCAGCGCCTGGGCCAGGATCTCGGCCTTGTCGCGCGGAGGGATGTTGAGGACGGGATCGGTCATGGACAGTCAGGCTCCAAAGCGGTGGACGATGGGAAGAATTCTCGCAACAAGGTGGCGCCGGCGGTCAGGGCCGCAGCCAGCGGGGGACCTTGAAGCGCACGATCATCAGGTACGCCCCGACGTAGGTCGTGACGAACAGAAGGCAGAACAGCATCAGCACGAAGGTGTTGTTCCAGAACAGCACCGCGGGCACCACCGACAGCGCGGCGAACATCCACAGGTAGGGCGAGGTGCGGTTGTTGCGCGCCAGCAGCTGGCGCGCCTCGTCGTCCGCGAAGGCCACGCGCACGATGCGCCGGAAGATCAGCTGGTGGAAGTGCAGCGCGTCGGCCGTGCCCGGCGACTGGCCCCGGGCCAGCTTGCGGTAGATGGAGAACAGCGTCTCCCACACCGGGTAGATCAGCAGCAGCATCGGGAACCACGGCGACACCACGCGGTGGCGCTGCACCAGCGTCACGCAGGCCACGGCGATCACCATGCCCCAGACGTAGGCGCCGCCGTCGCCGGCGAAGATCTTGCCGCGCGGGTAGTTCCAGACCAGGAAACCGAAGGTGGCGCCGACCAGGCAGATCACCATCGCGGCCAGCTGCCGGTCGCCCAGCTGCAGCGCGACGTGCGAGATCGCCAGGCACACGAGCACGGCCACGGTACCGGCCAGCCCGTTGTAGCCGTCGATGATGTTGAAGGCATGCGGCAGGCCGCCGATGGCCAGGGCCGCGAAGACCAGCGAGGCGTACGGCAGCAGCGCGAGCCAGCCGTCGAGCGTCTCGAAGCCGGTGCGTGCCACGCCCAGCCCCTGCACCCAGCACACCAGCAGCGCCGAGCCGATGGTCAGGCCCAGCCGGTAGCGCACCTTGACCTGCTGGGTCACGTCCTCGACGATGCCGCCGAGCACGGCGGGCAGGATGCACACCAGCGTCAGCATCGAGGTCTTGAGCGGCCAGGCGATGTTCAGCGGTTCGATCAGGCCGGCGCCCAGCCAGGCCGCGCTCATGCCGAGCATGATGCCGGCCCCGCCCAGGCGCGGCACGTGGCCCTTGTGGAAACGCTGGGGCATGTCGGCGCCATAGCGGCGCGCGTGTCTGCGCGCGCGGCGCATGAACAGCTGCACCGCGATGGCGGAGACGAAGAAACTGAGGATGATCAGGGCAATCATGTGTGGGGTTAGGGGAACCCTAGAATTCCCGAGCGAAATTAGACCATGCCCACGCCCCCTTCTTCACCCCAAGCCCCGGTCACCCTGTCGATCGTGAGCCACGGCCAGCTCGCGCTGGTGCTGCCGCTGCTCGAGCAGCTCGACCAGTACAGCCGGGACGCGATCGCCAAGGTCGTGCTCACGCTGAACATTCCCGAGGCCGACCTGCTCGCAGGACGCCAGTGGGGATTCGCCATCGAACGGATCGAGAACCCGGCGCCCCTGGGCTTCGGCGCCAACCACAACCAGGCCTTCGCGCGCTGCGACACGCCCTGGTTCCTGGTGCTCAACCCCGACATCCGCTTCGACGCCGACGTGCTCGCCCCGATGCTCGCCCAGGCCGCGCCCGACGCCGGCCTGATGACGCCGCGCATCCTGGAGTCGGGCCGGCCCGAGCCCGAGCCGCACCGCGCGCTGCTGACCCCCTTCGAGATCCTGGGCCGCAAGAAGCCCGGCTACCAGCCGCCGGCCGTGCCGGCCTGGATTCCCGGGCTGTTCATGCTGTTTCGCAGCGAGGCCTACCGCCGCATCGGCGGCTTCGACGAGCGCTTCTTCATGTACGGGGAAGACTTCGACATCTGCGCCCGCACCCGGCTGGCGGGCTGGAAGCTCCAGGTGACCGAAGACCTGCGCGCGCGCCACGACGCCCAGCGCGCCAGCCACCGCAGCAAGAAGTACCTCTACTGGCACGTGACCAGCCTGCTCAAGGTGTGGCTGTCGGGGGCGTTCTGGCGCTACTGGCGGCTGCAGCGCACCGCCGCCTGAAAAAGGCGCGGCGGCGTTTGCGAGGACAATCGGGGCCGAAAAGCCCGCACAAAAAGCCCGCTAGCGCCGCTTTCAGCACCGACGATGACGACCACGAGCAGCCCGACCTCCCTCCCCGAACACGCCCACCTGGTTCACCCGAAATACCGCCCGGACATCGACGGGCTGCGCGCCGTCGCGGTGCTCTCGGTGCTCGGCTACCACGCGTTCCCGCAGTGGATCAAGGGCGGCTTCATCGGCGTCGACATCTTCTTCGTCATCTCGGGCTTCCTGATCACCACCATCATCCTGGGCAGCTTCCAGGGCGACGGCTTCAGCTACCGCGAGTTCTATGCGCGCCGCGTGAAGCGCATCTTCCCGGCGCTGGCACTGGTGCTGCTGGCCACCATGGCCTTCGGCTGGTTCGCCCTGCTGCCGCACGAATGGGAACAGCTGGGCAAGCACGTGGCCGCGGGCGCGGGCTTTGTCTCGAACTTCGCCTTCTGGAGCGAGGCCGGCTACTTCGACAACGCCGCCGAGACCAAGCCGCTGCTGCACCTGTGGTCGCTGGCCATCGAGGAGCAGTTCTACATCTTCTGGCCCGTGCTGCTGGGCCTGGCCTGGAAGCGCAAGTGGCGCATGCTCACGGTGCTCGGCACGGTGGCGGCGATGTCGTTCCTGCTCAACGTGACGACCATCCACAGCCACCGCACGGCCGCGTTCTATTCGCCGCTGTCGCGCTTCTGGGAACTGATGATCGGCGGCATGCTGGCCTATGCGCGGCTGCACCGCCCGCCGCCGCAGCCGGGCTGGAGCCGCCACGCACAGTCGATCGCCGGCCTCGTGCTGATCGTGCTGGGCCTGTGCTACATCCGCGGCGGCAAGGCCTTCCCCGGGTTCTGGGCCATCCTGCCGTCGGTGGGCGCCTTCTTCTGCATCGCCGCCGGGCCGACCGGCGTACTCAACCGCTACGTGCTGGCCTCCAAGCCGATGGTGTGGGTGGGTCTCATCAGCTACCCGCTCTACCTCTGGCACTGGCCGCTGCTGGCCTATGCGCGCATCCTGGAAGGCAAGCTGCCTTCCGACGGCATCCGCGCGCTGATGCTGGTGGCGTCGTTCGTTCTGGCCTGGCTCACCTACCGGTTCGTCGAGCGCTACACGCGCCGCAGCGAGAACCCGACAGTGACGGCGGGGCTGGTGGCCGTGATGGTCGGCTTCGTCGTGCTCGGCCTGCTGGCGACCACGCGCTACTACGTGGGCCGCCACAGCGATCCCTACTTCAACAAGACCGCCGCCGCCGCCAAGGACTGGGCCTACCCGGACGGCCTGAGCCCGATCAAGGTCGACGGCGAGGTGCTGCAGCAGATCGGGCAGGGCAAGCGGCGGGTGCTGTTCTTCGGCGACAGCCACGTCGAGCAGTACGGGCCGCGCGCCGTCGAGCTCGCCAAGACCTCGCCGGGCACGCTCGATTCGCTCTCCTTCGTGACCTGGGGCGCCTGCCCGCCGATTCCCAACGTGGTCGACGAGCAGAACAACCTCTGCGGCGAACGCCGCGACGGCGGCATGCGGCTGGCCATGAGCGACCGGTTCGACGCCGTCGTCTTCGGCGGCTGCTGGAATTGCTACTTCACCGAGACCGGCAAGCCCAACGCCGAGAACGCAGCGGCCGACCGCTACTACTTCTTCGACGGCAAGGACAAGCGGCGCTTCATGGGCGGCGGCGGCGTGGACTTCTCGCTCAACATGCTCGAGACCGTGCTGACCACGCTGGCCAAGCACAAGCAGGTCTACCTGCTGCTGGACAACCCGGTCGGCGAGGGCTTCGGCCCCGAGGAGTTCATCAAGGGCGGCCGCCTGGGCGACATGCAAGTGGGCAAGATGTCGCCCACCGCCCCCTGGGACCCGAGGCAGAAGGCGCTGCACGAGCGCATGCGGCAGATCGCGCAGCGCAGCGGCGCCATCGTGATCGACCCGATCCCGACCCTGTGCCAGAAAGACTGGTGCACCCGCGCCGACGCCGACGCCACGCCGATCTACAAGGACGCGGGTCACCTGCGCGCCGAGTACGTGCGCTCGCACGCCACCTACATGGACCCGGCGATGACGTCGGCGCCGGCCCGCTGAGGACCAGGCTGCGGCGGCCTGCGGGCCGCCGCGGCGCACATCAGGACTTGTAGACCTTGCGCAGGCTGCGGATGATCGGCAGCTTCGTCAGCGCACCGATGAAGCGCACCATGCCCGGCGTGCTCCGGCGCAGCAGGAACAGCGTGATCCACAACCGCAGCTTCTTTTTGCGGCCCACATACGGGTTCGCGAAGACGATGGCCGCGTAGTCGTCCAGCACCGCCGTCATCTCGCCGCGGTACTGGTCGTCCTTCTTGATGGCCTCGATCGCCTCGTTCACGAAGAACAGCTGGAAGCGCGGCATCAGGTATTCGCGCAGGTAGTAGCGGCCGCGCTGGTGCTCGTCGGGGAACATCTGCAGCAGCTTCTTGAAGTACTTGAAGCGGCTGCGCACCATGCGGATGCCGAACGAGGTACTCGCCGTGTGGATGCACCAGACCGTCACCGCCTTGTCCACGAAGTGATTGCTGTAACCCTTGCGGAAGATGCGCAGGAACAGGTCGTCGTCCTCGTAGCCCATGAACTGCGAGTCGAAGCCGCCCACCGCGTCGAAGGCCTTGCGGCTCACCAGCGCGGCCGAGGGCAGCACGAACATGTCGTAACGCAGCAGGTCGAAGATGCTGCGCTTCGGGTGCTGTGCGTGGTCCTTGATGACGCCCGTGCGGATCACGTTGCCGTCGCCGTCCGCCTCGTACAGGTCGGCGTAGATGTAGCCGAACAGGCGGTCGTCTGCCGGGATCGACGACACCAGCGTCTCGATGTGGTTCGGCAGGTAGAAGTCGTCCTGGTCCAGGAAGCAGATGTACTCGGAAGTCGACGCCGCCACGCCCGCATTGCGCGCCGAGCCCTGGCCGCCGTTCTCCTTGTCGAGGATGCGAAACGGGTAGCGGGCCGCCAGCCCGTCGAGCGCGGCGCGCTCCTCCGGGCGGGAGCCGTCGTTGACCACGATCACCTCGTGCGCGGGCACCGACTGCTCGAACACGCTCTTCACCGAGCGCTCGATGAAATCGGCGCCGTTGTAGAACGGGATGATGACCACGACGTTCGGCCAGGCCGTCGGCTCGCCGGGCCGGGAAGGGTTCGCGGGGACGTTGATTGGGTTCATTGTTGTTGTGTCAGACAGATTCGAAAAGATCGCGGACCACGCCGCGCACCCCGCGGCCGAACTTGTCGTAGCGACCGGTCATGGCCTCGCGCAGGATCGGCACGCACCGGGCCAGGCGCGAGGCGGGCAAGGCGGCGCGGAAGCGCTGGTGCACGATCTTGCTGCGCACCTTGTCGATGATCTCGGGGGGCACGCGATCGCCCAATTTCAGCAGGCGCTCCAGCAACAGCTCGGCCTTGATCGCGCGCTCGACGTGCGTGTTACCGCGCGAGGCGAGCGCCTTGCGCACCTTTTCCTTGAAGGTGTCGCGGCGGGCGCCGATCTGGTTGGATTCGTGCTGGCGGTAGTCGATGAGGGACTCTTCCAGCAGATCGACCCGCGACGTGGTCGACGCGATGATGGCCAGCCATTCATCGTGCACCCATTCGACGGGCAACGGCAGCGCATCGGCGAGCAGCACACGACGGAAAACCGTGGTGGCGCCGGTCACGAGGTTGCGGCGCAGGAACACGTCGAAGGCCCGGCCGGTGTGGATCCGCTCGATTTCGGACGGTGTGACCTCGAGCGCATGGAACAGCGTGTTGCCCAGATCGTGGCCCTGCGAATCCACGAGGCGCGCGTCGGTGTGCAGCAGCCAGAGGTTGTCGTCCTGCACGAAGGGCGCCACCATCCGCTCGAGCCGGTCGGGTACCCACACGTCGTCCTGGTCGCTCAGCGCGATCAGGTCGCCGGTGCAGGCGGAGATGGCCTGCTCAAAGTTTTTGACGACCCTCAGGGCCACCGGGTTCTCGAAGACCCGCAGGGCGATGGCCAGCCCGGCACGCTCCGCCGCGCATTCGGCCACCGTGGCACGCACGACGTCGACCGAGCCGTCGCGCGAGGCATCGTCGGACAGCACGATCTCGATCGGTGGCCGGGTTTGCAGGCAGATGCTGCGCACCTGTTCGCGCAGGAAGCGGGCGCCGTTGTAGGTGCACAGGGCGACGGAGACTTCGAGGGGACGGGACATACGCATGGGTTGATCGATTTTCTGTCGGGCATGCTGCCGAGGGCAGCCGCAGCCCGTCCGATCGGGGGAGCGGTGGGCTCTTCGATGGTTACGAATTGCAGCGGAACCGGAGCCGGTAAAATTATCTCTCAGTTGATACTCCGAATAAAATGCGCGGGCTCGCACGAGCACCGTTCCGGCCCATCCGGCCATAGCCCTCCAAGAAATCCCGCTTGACCCCCTCGGCCACGAAGCGCTTTTGCTCATCGCGGTGTCATGCGGTGGTGGGAACCTGACCCTGCACATCAGCACCCGCATGGCAGACAAAGACACTGACGCACACGCATGAGCCAAGTTCATTCCAATCTCCACCGAAGCGCCCTGGCCGACTGGTGGGAAGGCACCCGCCGCACCGACATCTGGTGGACGCTGGCATGGTTCGACGTGGTGCTGCGTTATCGCCGCTCCATGCTGGGCCCCCTGTGGCTCACGCTGAGCATGGGCGTCATGATCGGCGGCATGGGGCCACTGTATGCCTCGCTCTTCGGCACCCATCTGGACAAGTTCTTCCCACACCTGGCACTCGGCGTGATCTTCTGGGGGTTCTTCTCCGCGGTGGTCACCGATGCCTGCAACGCCTTCGTCGGCGCCTCCAACTACCTGAAGCAAGGCTACTTTCCCATCAGCCTCTTCGTGTGGCGAGGCCTGGGGCGCAACCTGATCCAGTTCGCCCACCAGATCGTGCTGTACATCCCCGTCGCCATTTGGGCCGGCGTCTCGCTGTCGTGGTCGGCGCTCATGGTCATTCCGGCCTTCCTGATCCTCGTCGTCAACGCCCATGCGCTCGGCCTGCTGCTGGGCCTCATCTGCACCCGCTATCGCGACGTGACGCAGATCATCACCAGCATCATGCAGATGCTGATGTTCCTTACCCCTGTTTTCTGGCTTCCCGAGAACCTCCCGGGCCGCGCCAAATACGTGCTGTGGAACCCCTTTGCGCAGATGCTCGACCTGTTGCGCACCCCGCTGATGGGCGGCGAGGCCCATCTCCACAGCTGGATCGGCATTGGCGTGTGGACCGTACTGTGTCTGACCGCCGCGAGCGTGATGTTCGTCAAATACCGTCGCCGCGTCGTTTACTGGCTCTGATCCATGGCATCCATTTCACTCAAAAACGTTTCGGTCAGTTTCCCCATTTACGGGGCAGGCTCGGTGTCGCTCAAGAAGACGCTCGCGGCCTCCGTCACCGGCGGGCGCTTCGGCAAAGAGACCGGGGTCACCGTGGTGCAGGCGCTCAGCGGCCTGAACCTCGAGCTCAAGAGCGGCGACCGGCTGGGGCTGATCGGCCACAACGGCGCGGGTAAATCCACGCTGCTGCGCACGCTGGCGGGCGTCTATGAGCCCTCCTCGGGTGAATTCACGCGCCAGGGTTCGGTGGCCAGCCTGATCGATCCCGCACTGGGCATCGAAATGGACGCCACTGGCATCGAGAACATCATGCTGCGCGGCCTCGTGATGGGCATGAGCAAGAAAGAGGTCGACCGGCTCACGCCCGACATCTGCGAGTTCAGCGGCCTGGGCGAGTACGTCAACATGCCTGTTCGCACCTACTCGACCGGCATGATGATGCGACTGGCGTTCTCCATCTCGACCAGCGTCGAGGCCGACATCCTGCTGATGGACGAATGGCTGTCGGTGGGCGACGCTGCCTTCACCGAGAAGGCCGAGAAGCGGATGCGCGACGTGGTCTCCAAGTCGGGCATCCTGGTGCTGGCCTCGCACTCGCCCGAGCTGATTGCCAAGGAGTGCAATCGCGTGATCCATATGGAACACGGGCGGATCGTCGAAAGCTGAAGAAGCGCGCCCCGAGAAGCGCCCGGCCGGTCAGGCGATCTGCAATGCGTTGAGGATCGCATCGGTCTGGTGCTGCCAGCCGAACTTCTGCAGCGCATCGCGCCGGGCCTCTGTCGCCATCGCCTCATAGCTCTCGGCACTGCGGTCCACCGCCTGCAGGATCGCCGAGGCCCACTCATGGGCTTTCGCGATATAGCCGTTTTCGCCGTGACGAATGGCGCGACGATAGGTGAAGCTCGGCGAAGCGATGCTCAAGGTGCCCACACTCGCCGCCTCGAAGTACTTCAGTTCGGACTTGCAGTCGGTGAAAGCGTTCGATTGCAGCGGCATGAGATTGAACTCGACCGTTCCAAGCAGCCGCTGCAGGTTCACGTAATCGTGGAACGGCTGCCGACTGACGCGGTCCGAAAATGCCCGCATCGCGGGTCCGTGGTCGATGTACCCCACCACCATGACCTCGACATTCGGTCGCTGGGCCAGCACCTCGGCCAGTGCCGGCTCCACGATGGCATAGTCCAGGCGGTGCGAAGGCGAACCGCTGAAGTAGCCCAGACTGACCTTGCCGTCGCCCGAGAAACGCATGCGCTGCTTCTCGGCAAAGACTTTCTCCGCGAGCTGGAGTTGTTCCCTGTTCATGAAGTTTGGAACCACGGACACGGGAAGGCCCGAGTAATCCGCCAGCTTCTGGGCCAGGAAATCGTTGGTCGTGATCGCGCCGTCGCACAGCCTCAACGTCTGCCCCATGCGAGAGATCATGGCGAACCAGTCGTCCCACAGCCCCTTCTGCGTGACATCGAGCCCCAGGGTCGCCACCACCAGGTGCGCATAGTCCGTGTCGAACACCAGATCGTCGACGTCGAACAGTACCCGCTTGCGGCGCGCACGGAACTTTGTGATCAGCCCGTTGACCTGATGGCAATAGCGCGAGCGACAGATGACCAGCACATCCGAGGCGTCGGCGATCTCGTCGAAGCGCGCGCTATCGGACAGGAAAAAATAGCTGGCCGAAACCTGGCTGGCGGTATCGAGTTCGTTGAGCACCTGAGCCATGTTGTAGGCTCGGTAGCGAAACGTGCTGTTGTTCGGCTCTTCATAGAAGTACGCCACCCGCATCGAACGCCGATGCAGCATGGCCAGACGCGCGGAAACCGGCAGAAGCCAGGGGTCCGCATAAGGAACGCTGGGCGTGTTCAGCGCAAACATCAGCGTGCTGTCGTGAGCGACCGAAGGACATCTTCGAACGCCTGCGCCCAGTCCGCGCCCAATCCGTTCGCGGCGTAGTTGCGACTGCGCGCTTGCGCGTCTCCTGCAAGTGCCACTCCTTCCCGCAGGGCGTTCAGCAAGGCCTCCGTGTCCAGCTCCGCACAAAGAATATTCATCGAGTAGGGCGAGAGGTCCTGCTTGTTGGCGAACCTGTTGGTAACCACCACCGCACCGCTGGCCGCCAGATCGAACGGCGGATAGCTCGGATGCGGGGTATACATGAGGCTGAGCCCCAGATCGATGGTGCCCACGAGATCGGCATAAGCCCTCCACCCGAGCCCTTCGCATCGCTGAGGCCTGCTGCCGTCGCCGAACGTCACATTCGGAATGTCCTTGCCGACGAAGTACACGTCCCACTGCCGAAGATCGAGGATGCCTTCGTTGATCGCGCGATCAATGAGCGCCAGGCCGACGTGGAAAAGATTGCGCGGGTTGTTGGGCCGGGCGTAGAAAAAGAAGCGCTTCTTATCCCCTGATTCGCGGTCGCGCACATGGAACAGCGATGTCGGAAAGGCCGGCTCGAACCAGCATCCGGTGCGGTTCAGGTGCGTGAGACCGGTAGCGATCAGGTGGTCGTAAAGCAACCGGGTATTGATGACGAACCGGATGTCCTCGGTGCGCAGCACCTGCTCACAATGCACCCGCTCCTCTCCGAATGGATAGAACATGCGCTCGTCTTCCTGGAGAAGGTAGATGATCGATGCATGCGGAACGCTCGGCAACGCGGCGGCCGTTGTCCACCAGGAAGTCGTGACGAAGGTCTCGTCCGGATGGATATCCAATCCGGGCGAAACGGTCGCCCCAGGCTGGTCCGCCGCCGGGTTCTCGTCCAAGAGCGGCGCGAACGCGAACTGGATTTCGTGCCGAAGCTCGATGCCGTAGGCGTTCAGGATCTGCCAGGCATTGCCGGGAATGGGGGCTTCGGTCCGGGTCACGACCCGCAGGGTTGCGTTCATCCGGTTGGCCAGCTGGGCCGAGAACAGCAAGGCCGTGCCCACGCCCCCGAACAGGCTGTCCGAACCGATGCTGTCCGTCACCAGGCTGACACGCGGCAGCGAAGGTTGCGGAATGACGTAGGTTTGCAGAGGCTGCTGCGAAAGGAAGCGCTGCCCACAGATTTGCGGCACCGTCCCGGAGCGTTCGACGACGACGGACGCAACCTCCGCTTTGGTGAATACGCCACGCCCGGCAACGGCATCCCCCAGCTTCTCGCGAATCAATCTTGCGGCAGCTCGGGTTCCGTGCTCCCTCCAGAACTCCACGAAGCGTCGACCTCGCACACTCATTCTTGTTTCCTGTTTTTCTTTATCAAGCACCGACACAAGCGACTGTCGGGATATGCAGCATCGTGAGGGAAAAAATCAACACCGTCTATGAAACGCAATATGCTCGAGATGGCTGACCCGCTTTAAGCATCCACAAATAAATACGTTATTTTCCATTTCATACAGCCAGGAAGCAAAGTGTTTTATTCCATTTTCAAGCGAAACACCACGTACTTGCTGGCGAGGTACGCAACGACCGTATAGACCGGCATGCCGAGCGCCTGAGCCAGATAGGTATTTATACCAAACCCATCGATTGCAGCCATCACCGTCAACAGGTTGGCGGCGTACGCCACTGCGGTGGCCAGAAAAAACTTCACCGCCGCCGACGCCATGAGACCGCGGTAAGCGAACGTCCAGCGGCTGTTCAGGATGAAACTGACACAAATTCCGACGCCATAGCCGATGGCATTGGCCACGACATCACCGGCATGGAAGAAATATTTGGCGGAATAGATGACCGACAGGCCAACCATCGTGTTGGCGACCCCGACCACAAGGAAGCGCACGAATTGAAAGGAAAATATTTTTGACCGCTTCATTTAAAATCAGCCAAAGAATTGAAGGGGAGCGCAGGGAAATATCGTTGTCATCGAGAATTTCCCTCACCACAGGCATATGCAGCCCGCTCGGCGCTGAGGACCTGATGTATTCCCACCCCCAGACTGCGCACCTGCAACATGCGCTTTTCATTTCCCACGACGGATTGGAATTGGATTTTTCTTTGATAAAGGCTGGAAGCCTTGCTGACGCCTGTAGTGATTTTTGGTGGCTTTCTGGAAATTCTCTTGAATATGGAAATGATCTCGGCGATCGTCGTTGGCCGCCCCGATGCCACGATCTTCAACAGCACCCCCGGCCACAGATCCGGTTCCCGCAGGGTCCCGATGATTTCGACTGCCGCATCGTCTACCGAGATGTAGTCGCGGATGGTGTCGATCGGGACATAGATGCCAACCGGTCGATTGCGCACGATGCTGCGAGCCATGTGCGTCAAGAGCCCTTGCGCCTTCCCAACGGCCTGCCCCGCACCATAGAGCGTCGATATTCGGGCCAGCAGCACTGAAACCTGCGGATGCGCAGCCCCGAAGCTGCGCAGAATGTCCTCCTGACGCAACTTGGCTCGCGCATAGGCGCTGTTAGGCGCAGGCAGAGAGTTCTCGGTGATGATTTCATCTTTGGACGACGCATAGATCGCCCCGGCCGAACTCGAGAGCACCAGCGCACCGGGCATCGATATCAGCGTTCCATTCGACTCGATCAGCCGAGTGAGCAACGCGAGCGCCCGGACTTCCGGCTCAAGCGACTCTTCAGCACTGCCCATTGTTCCGATGCCGGCAGCCCAGTAGATTTCCCATCGCGACGCCTGCCGTGCCTGGAGAGAAAAAGCGTCAACCGCGGCTTCGATCTGTGTCGCGAGCCGAGCCTCATCCGTCCAGCTGAAATGCTCGACGGGAGTGAATGCCGTGGCCCCATCAAGTCGGAGCGCACGGCAAAAAGCAGAACCCAGCAACCCCCGGCCGCCGAGCACCCAGGTCAGCGTCATGGACGGTTTGGCCGGGTCGGCTTCGAACTCACGACATAGAGTGGCTTGCCCATCGCAATGCCCATCGTCACCGCCAAGTACTCCGCGATCACGCCAAGCGCTGTCAAGATGACCCCGGAGAAAAATGCCACCACGACGGCGAGCGACGTCCACCCTTCGACAGGCACCTGCCCGGTGTACTTCTCGTAGATGGCGTAGATCGCAAATCCCATCGCCAACAGGATCGAGAAGAATCCCATGATGGTGATCAGACGCAGCGGTCGGGTGCCGGTCGTGAGAACCAGGCTCCAGAAATGCCGGACCAGCGACAGGAAGGAATAGCCCGAGGGTCGGCCCAGTTCTTCCCTGAGACGCAAGGGGCAGTGCCCTACACGGCCCGTGATCCAGAACAGCCCGACATCCAGATAGACACCGTTGCCGCAATAGGCGGACAACGTCCTGGCAATCTCGCCATCGATGAATCGGAAGCTGTTGAAGCGGCCGATGGTCTTGTTGCCGAGAAGGCGCGTGCTGATGCCCTTGGCCGTTCGGCTCATCAGGTTGCGCAGCCAGCCATGCGGCGGCGGGTTCGTAGGTTGCGCGTAGACGAGCTGGAGCGAAGCGCTGAGCGCCAGGTCCAGCATCGCACCGATGCTTGTGGGGTCCTGCTGGCCGTCTTCATCCATGGTCACAACCCAGTCTCCTGTGGCGCTGGCCATGCCGGCCATGGTGGCGGCGTGCTGTCCATAGTTTCGAGACAGCCAGACCGGCTGAACGAAGGTATGGCTCTCCGCGAGAGCGGTCATGGTGAGGTCCGACCGGTCCGGGCCGCAATCGTGGACCAGCACGACTTCGCTGACGACGAACGAGTTCCCGGCCGCGGTGACTTGCGGGTGTGTCAATTTCTCGATTTCGGCCACGAGAATTGGCAGCGTTTTTTCCCCCGAATAAACCGGGATCACTATGGAAACTCGTTCTAGCCTGTTCATTTTAATAATTCTAAAAATTTAATTTGCCACCATTGAAACAAAACTCAAACCCGAAATTCCCCTCGGAATCAAAAGCTCATTTCTTCAAGCAAACAATGGCCAGATTTTCAACAATAAAGACAGACTTCCGACTTGGCCAGGGTTCGGATTTTTCGCAATACCTTTCGCCAATCAGGCTCTGATCGCCGGAGGATTTTTTGAAGGCATAACCAGAAACTTCAACCAGCAATGGCACCCTTGAGTACTCTGGAGAAAATGCGGAGATGTTCATATCTCCTTGAATCGTACTCAACCGAGAGGAATGATGCCAACCACCATCGCTTACAAAGACGTACTCAACCTTCAAAAAATCTTCTTGTTGCTCAAGACGAGCAATTATCCGGTTCGCCTCAGCTCTGTCCCACGAATTTATTCTTTTTTGATCTGCAAACACCTGGTTGTTTATAAAAACAAAAGACACCAGCAAGAAGATCAACAAGCCTGAAAAAATATTCCCAGAAGTCTTTCCGAAAAATCCTCGCACCGCCGAATAACCGACGAGCAACGGCAACCCAACAATCAATGCAACCTGGGGAAGCACTCTCGGCACCGGATGCCAGTCCTTGAATGGGGCAATCACCCCCACAGTCACGGGGATCAGCAAAAGCAAACCCAATGCGATGCAAAAAAGATCAAGCGATTTCTTTGAATTTCGCTCTTGAGACCAGAAAATCTTCGCGGTCAACATCACGGCGATAAAAATCATCGCGGCAACAAGAACCTTCAACCACCGAGGGGACACCGGCTCACCCAACCAGTAGGTCCGAAGCAGAAGATCCTTGATCTGTCCGATTCTCTCCGCAAAGAACCCGCGCTCAATCAGGTTCGCTCTTCCCGTCAACTCGATCCATCCCATGCTTTTCGATACGCTGAGAATGATCAAGAAAATGACCGCGGAAGCAAGGCAAACGAACATCAGCATCATGGCGCGTCGTTTGAGATCCTGTCCGTCAGTCACTTCAAAATCGATCTGCTTCCAGGAAATCGCTCCAAACAGGTAAGCAAAAATGACGGCTGTGGAAAAATAGTTCAAAAACCCTTGGTAGATGAACAACATGCCGACCATGGCGGCCAGTGCAATCGCGATGTGCGGCCACCTCAACGGCTTTCGCGAAATCATCTCCAACGACACGATGGAAAATGCCGCCGCCACGCAGTACCCGGGCAGCACCATGCGGAAAGTGAGGATTTCCGCCAGATATGGATGGGCCACCATGACAGCGCCCACCAGCGCCGCACCCCGCGCATTCGCGACGCCCACGAATCGCAAGATGGAAACGACCAGCGCGGCCTGAAGGAGCAGCGCACAGACGCCGAGCGACACGTACAAGTCATTGATGTTCACCCCAAGGGAGTCGATGAAGCTGTCAATGCCCCCAAGCAGGAACCGGCCCTGTGTCAGGAATACGCTCAGCTCGCCCTTTGTGAACCCCTGCCCGAACGCGTAATCATCCACGGCAAAACCACGCGCCAGAACTCCACCCTTTGCAATCAGCGCCGTACCAAATACGATCAGCAGCAACTTGACATGGGTGCTCTCCCACCCGTCAAGGATTTTGAATTTTGTTTTTTCCATCACACATTGAAGCCGAATTGAAAAGCTTCTCAGGAAGCGCGAACTAAACTGCGACGCGAAGCTTCGAATCGGGCCTTCTTGCCTGGTTTTTCAGGATCTTCTTGAAAATATCACTGGGTGCCGCGATGCAACCCGCCGAACTTGTTTGACGAACCAAAGAAATTCTCTTCATGCGGATGGCATGGCCGGTTCCCGGAACGCATTTGTGCACGGCACCCGCTGACATCACCTTGAGATTCCAGGCCCAATCTTCGTAGCCTATTTGTGCTGCCAAGTCTGTTTCTGGGTAGGGATTTTTCACAAGAAACTCTCTGCGCACAAAACAAAGTGACGTCCAATAGTTCACCAACGCAAGTGCTGCTGCGTCGAAATTCTTGCTTTCGGCATCGATATGCACAAAAACATGAGGGTCGTGCCCGAAATAGACATTCACCTCGGGATGAAGCACGAGTTCCCGCTCGTCCGCGCTCGCCATGGCATAGGCGTCCGAAAGCCAGGCAGGACCCCAAAGATCGTCGCCGTCGAGAAACGCCACATAGTCGCCCTCGGCCAGCAATGCCGCCTGATTCCGAGCATGCCCGACATCACCATGGTTCATGGGGACCACACGCACCTGGGGAAATCTTGCGACGCTGTTGTTGACGATCTCGACAGACAGTGCGTCCGCGCGGTCCATCGCGACGAGCAGTTCAGTGGTCAAGCCCCGTTCCCGGGCCGCCTCGAAGCACGCCCAGACACTGTCCAATGCCGGCTTGAGCCACAGGCCTTCCTTGTGCGCATTGACGATCGCCGTGATGTGAAACTTAGACATGCTCGGCCTCACTGGAGGACATGGATGAGAAAGGAAGCCCCGCCTTGAATGCGGACCAGGAACGCTCGAGACCCAGCTTTTTCCTCATGGCTTGCAGGCGGCGCTCCACCTCTTGCGGGTTGTCGAGAATTTCCTGGATGGCCGCGCAATAAGCGCGCTCGTCGTCCAGAGCATCGATCAGCCATCCGGTTTCGTTGGTCACCAGTTCGCAGACGCCTCCAACATTGCTCGCGATGATGGGGACGCCTGCGGCGGCGGCATTGATCAGGACAGTCGGCATACCCTCGAAACGTGACGTGAAGAGGAAGGCGGCATACCGCTCCAGGGGAAGCTTGCTGAACGAGGCGAACATCCCCAACAGACGCAGCTTGGGCTGCGTGCCTGCGAGCGCCGCCAGTTCAGCTTCGCGCTGAGGCTCACCGCCGCCGTAGACGTCCAGTGCGACCTCCGGCAGAGACCGGATGATCCGCCCCAACAACTCCGTATTTTTTTGGTAGCAGAACCGGCCCGCCCAGAAGACGGCCGGCCGTTGTTCGTCGGATGCGGATCTCTTGGAAATCTCTCGCAGATCGTCCAATGCCGGCTGAGGAAGAAACTGGAGCTTCTGCGTCAATGCATGTGTAAACCCATACCTCGCCACCACTTCTTCAAGGAAGACGTTGGTATCGAAATAGATCTTGTCGACGTTGTGGATCGCGGCCCGAAGGTGCGTATCCGCATACCCCGCCCCGCGGCCATCTTCCGTGAAATCGCGGCAGAACAGCGTCGTGTAGACCTTGCATATCGACTGGAAAGCCTTGCCCTTTTCAACAAGGGCCGTCCAGCACGCCAGGCTGTTTACGTTCGTGATCGACTCGGGCTGAAGCGCGAAGATCAGCGCCTCGACGATGCGTTGCCTGTTCCGCTGATTGAGATCGGGGTCGTAATCGGACAAAACCAGCACTTGCGACCCCGAGGGCAGCCAGTCGAAGGCATCCACCTTGTCATGATCAGTCAAGACGAGCAGCGTGGCAGAAACACCGACCGCCTCCTGCGCTGCACGCAGGATGTTGACCCCAGCGAGATCGGCCCCGCCTTTGACAAGCCAAGGCATGAAAACGACGTGCCGGACTCCAGCAGGCAGGTCATGAAAAATTTCAGTCCAGACGGCACCAAGCTCATCGGTCGGGATGCTGAAATTCGGGCGCAGCCTCAAGTGCTTGCCGTGCAACGGATGGCACGATTCGATTTCGGGGTCGAGCGTCATCAGGTCTGCAACGGTCCGCCTGACGGCCGATGCGATCTTGGGCGGCATGCCCTTGAAGCGACCTTCCTTCATTCCATGCTTCAGGTAGTGAAGCAGTGGGTGCACGCCGTGCAAGACAACATCCGGATAGATGTCGCAATACCACTCGCAATCGAAGTTCTCGCTGGCCTTCAATCCCTCAAAACCGCCATGCCGCAGGAAATGAAGGTAAGGATCCTGATTCTTCAGATGCGGGTAGTTTTCGAGATACCACTCGGCATCGAAGAGGTCCGTTTCATGGAGCAATTCGAGATCGCGAATCTCCTGCTCTGTCACGAGCAGAGTGCCGTTTCTTGAGTAGCGACTGAGATCGATGGTTGGCGCCGAACGTCGCTTCTCGGAGATGGACGCGCGCATTGGCAGGCGGGCAACTGCGATCTTCCGCCCCTCCTCTTTGCCCCACTTGAGGTAGTGCACCAAAGGATTCAGGCCTCGGTACGCCACGTCCTTGTTGGCCTCCAGATACCCTGCTGCATCGAACTTTTCGCTTGGTGCACGCCCTTCCCTGCCGCCGAACCGAAGGAAATGCTGGATCTCAGCGCCTTCCGGCACATCCGGATTGCGCTCCCGATACCATTTTTTATCGAACAGATCCGACTGCCGGAGCAGACCAGCATCGCGATACTCGCTCACAACCTGAGCGCTTCGCTTCAGTAGTTTTTTGAAATTCATTCCGGGTTTCATGAAAATTGATGCGCTTCCTTGCGCTCACACGCTCAGGCCTTTGTCCGTCGATCGAATGCGCATGAGGCCGGAGTCGTTCGGTTCACTCCATCAGAAGCAACTCGCATTCACAGGCAGCGGGAATATTTCAAATACAGCAAGAAGACAAGAATCTCACTTTCGGCATTCGCTCATTGCTGTGCGATCAAGAAACGAAGCACCGAATCCGGCTGGCACTCAGGTGCCTTGTCCAAAAAACTCTGATTACTCGAAGACATCCGCCGCTTGAAGCGATTTGCCTTCGACGTCCTTCTTGGACAACTGCGGCGCCATGCCGATGTCCGGCCACGCGATCTGCAGGCTCGCGTCGTTCCAGGCGATGCATCGCTCGTGCTCCGGCGCGTAGTAGTTCGTCGTCTTGTACAAGAAATCCGCGGAATCCGTGAGAACGAAGAATCCATGCGCGAAGCCCGCCGGAACCCACAACTGCCGGTGATTGCCTTCGCTCAACTCCGTACCCACCCACCGCCCGAACGTGGGCGAAGAACGCCGGATATCGACAGCCACATCAAAGACCGCACCGCGCACCGCACGCACCAGCTTTCCTTGCGCTTGCTGGACCTGATAGTGCAGGCCTCGAAGCACGCCCTTGGACGACCTTGAATGGTTGTCCTGCACGAAGTCGACCTTCGATCCGACCGCATCTTCGAAGGCACGCTGATTGAAGCTCTCGTAGAAAAACCCTCTGGCATCGCCGAAGACCTTCGGCTCGATGATCAAGACGTCGGGAATCTCGGTTTGGATGACCTTCACGAACGCACCTCTTCGGCCAGCAGGTGCTTCAGGTACTTTCCGTAGCCGTTCTTCTGCAGCGGTGCAGCCAGCTTTTCGAGTTGCTCGCGATCGATGAAGCCATTGCGCCACGCGATCTCTTCAGGACACGCGATCTTCAGCCCCTGTCGATGCTCCAGCGTCGCAATGAACTGGCCGGCTTCTAGCAGGCTCTCGTGCGTGCCGGTATCCAGCCACGCATAGCCGCGCTGCATGATCTGCACATTCAGCTGGTTGAGGTCCAGATAGGCTTGGTTGACGGCCGTGATTTCCAGCTCGCCGCGCTCGCTGGGTTTCACGGCCTTGGCAATGTCGACGACCTGGTTGTCGTAGAAGTACAGGCCGGTCACCGCGTAGCTGCTCTTGGGCTTGACAGGCTTCTCTTCAATGCTGCTGGCCTTGCCGTTGGCATCGAAGGCCACCACACCATAGCGCTCCGGGTCGTGCACGTGGTACGCGAACACGGTCGCACCGCCCTGCTTCGCATCGGCATCCGACAGCAGGTGCACGAAGTCATGCCCATAGAAGATGTTGTCCCCCAGCACCAGCGCGCTCGGCGAATTGCCCACGAACTTCTCGCCGATGATGAAGGCTTGCGCCAGGCCATCGGGACTCGGTTGCACCGCGTACTGCAGGTTCATGCCCCACTGGCTGCCATCGCCCAGCAATTGCTGGAAGCGCGGCGTGTCCTGCGGCGTGCTGATGATCAGGATGTCGCGCATGCCGCCGAGCATCAGCGTGCTCAGCGGGTAGTAGATCATCGGCTTGTCGTACACCGGCAAGAGCTGCTTGCTCATGGCGAGCGTGGCCGGGTGCAGGCGGGTGCCGGAGCCACCGGCGAGGATGATGCCTTTGCGTTGCGTCATGGGAGTCTTCTTCTGTGAGGGGCAGGAAAAATCAGTCGGTCAGAGCGTCTCGCGCAGCATGCGCGCCACGCCTTCCTGCCAGGGCGGCAGGCGCAGGCCGAAGGTGGTCTGCAGCTTGGTGGTGTCGAGCCGCGAGTTGTGCGGCCGCGTCGCGGGCGTCGGGAAGGCGCTGGTGGGCACGGCCTCCACCGCCTGCGGGCCGGCCTTGAGTTCGACGCCGGCCTGCTGCGCCATCTCGAGCACGAAGCGCGCGTAGCCGTGCCACGTGGTCTCGCCGCCGGCGATGGCGTGGTACAGCCCGGCCTTGGCCGGGTCTTGCAACGTGGCGCGGATGGCATGCGCGGTGATGTCGGCCAGCAGCTCGGCGCCGGTTGGCGCGCCGAACTGGTCGTCGATGACCGTGAGCTTGTCGCGCTCCTTGGCCAGCCGCAGCATGGTCTTGGCGAAGTTGCCGCCGCGCGCGGCGTACACCCAGCTGGTGCGAAAGATCAGGTGCTTCGCGCAATGCTTCGCCACCAACTGTTCGCCTTCGAGCTTGGTCTGGCCGTACACGCTGAGCGGACCGGTCGCGTCGTCTTCTTTCCAGGGCTCGGTGCCGCTGCCGTCGAAGACGTAGTCGGTGGAGTAATGCACCATCAGCGCGCCGATCTGCTGCGCGGCCTCGGCCACCACGCCAGGCGAGGTGGCGTTGAGCTTGCGCGCGAAGTCGGGCTCGCTCTCGGCCTTGTCGACGGCGGTGTGCGCGGCGGCATTGACGATGACGTCAGGGCGCACGGCCAGCACCGTGGCGGCCAGCTGCTCGGGACGGCTGAAGTCGGCATGGAAGTCGGTGCTGTCGAAATCCAGCGCGACCAGTTCGCCGAGCGGCGCGAGGCTGCGTTGCAGCTCCCAGCCGACCTGCCCACCCTTGCCAAGCAGCAGCAGCTTCATGCGCCGGCCTTCGCCGTCGTGGCGTCGTACTGCTTCTCGA
Source organism: Variovorax sp. FW301-JW7 (assembly GCF_058788795.1). Taxonomy (NCBI): domain Bacteria; kingdom Pseudomonadati; phylum Pseudomonadota; class Betaproteobacteria; order Burkholderiales; family Comamonadaceae; genus Variovorax; species Variovorax sp. FW301-JW7. The sequence continues at coordinate 107,525 of NZ_JBYTBC010000004.1, read as the reverse complement.
CCCACTCGCGGTACGCGCCGCTTTGCACGTTGCGCACCCACTCGCCGTTCGCGAGGTACCACTCGACGGTCTTGCGGATGCCGGTGTCGAAGGTCTCGGCAGGCTTCCAGCCAAGCTCGGCCTCGAGCTTGCGTGCATCGATGGCGTAGCGGCGGTCGTGGCCCGGGCGGTCCGTGACGTAGGTGATCTGTTCCTTGTACGGTTTGCCGTCGGCGCGAGGGCTCAGCTCGTCGAGCAACGCGCACACGGTGTTGACGATCTCGATGTTGGGCTTCTCGTTCCAGCCGCCGACGTTGTAGGTCTCGCCGAGCTTGCCGGCCTCGAGCACGCGGCGGATGGCGCTGCAGTGGTCCTTCACGTAAAGCCAGTCGCGCACCTGCATGCCGTCGCCGTACACGGGCAGGTTCTTGCCGGCCAGTGCGTTGACGATCATCAGCGGGATCAGCTTCTCGGGGAAGTGGAACGGGCCGTAGTTGTTCGAGCAGTTGGTGGTGACCACCGGCAGGCCGTAGGTGTGGTGCCAGGCGCGCACGAGGTGGTCGCTGGCGGCCTTGCTGGCCGAGTACGGGCTGTTGGGCTCGTACTTGTTCTCTTCGGTGAACGCCGGGTCGGTCTTGGAGAGCGAGCCGTAGACCTCGTCGGTCGACACATGCAGGAAGCGGAAGGGCGCCTTCTGGTCGGCCGGCAGGGCGTTCCAGTAACCGCGCACCGATTCGAGCAGGCGGAAGGTGCCGAGCACGTTGGTCTGCACGAAGTCTTCCGGGCCGTGGATCGAGCGATCGACGTGCGATTCCGCGGCAAAGTTCACGACGGCACGCGGTTTGTGCTCGGCCAGCAGGCGGTCGAGCAGTGCGCTGTCGCCGATGTCGCCTTGCACGAAGACGTGGTTCGCGTTGCCCTTGAGCGATGCGAGGGTCTCGAGGTTGCCTGCGTAGGTCAGCTTGTCGAGGTTCACGACGGGCTCGTCGCCCTGCGCGATCCAGTCGAGTACGAAATTGGCGCCAATGAAGCCTGCGCCGCCGGTAACCAGGATCATGGAGTCCCCACCTGTAGAAAAAAGTTTGCTTTACCGAAAATCAACATTCAATTATCCCATCGGTGTGAAGTGCCGATGTACAGGGCTTGGCCGGCTTGCGGGGCCCGCCTACAATCGCCAACAATTGCAGGAGAGCGGGCCTCCACGGAGGCCCTACCGAAGGCGCAAACTCCCATAAACGCTCAGGTCGGCCCGACGACATTCCAGGCAACGCCACGGAATTTCGGCAAGGGGTCAGTACTGCACTCATCGATACAGCCGTCTGGAGAGCCGCCACGCCATGTGGCGCACCGAAGGAGCAAACCCGCTGCGGGTGCAGCAGGGTGAATCTCTCAGGTACCGAGGACAGGGGGAGCGGCAACTTGGACAACGGTCGTCCGGTTGCTTGCTATTTTTTCAATAGCGCTCCACGCCCGCCGTTCAAGCGCTGCAAACTCAAAGGTACTTGCAATGCGTGTGATCGTTCTTGGCGCCGGCCTGCTCGGCGTGACTTCGGCCTACTACCTCCAGCAACTCGGCCACGAGGTGACCGTGATCGACCGGCAGGCCACCCCGGCCGCCGAAACCAGCTTCGCCAACGGAGGCCAGATCTCGGTCAGCCATGCCGAACCCTGGGCCAATCCGAGCGCGCCGCTGAAGGTGCTGCAGTGGCTTGGCAAGGAAGATGCGCCGCTGCTGTTTCGCATCCGCGCCGACATGCGCCAGTGGCTCTGGGGCCTGCAGTTCCTGCGCGAATGCACCCCCGCGCGCACCCGCCACAACATCGAACAGATCGTTCGTCTCGGTACATACAGCCGGGAAATGTTGCAGCAATTGCGTCGAGACACCGGCCTGAACTATGACCAGCGCACGCAAGGCATCCTGCACTTCTACACGACGCAAAAAGAATTCGACGGCGCCCTCGCGCCCGCCGAGCAGATGCGTGCCCTGGGCTGCGAGCGGCTGGTCATCTCGGCCGACGAGGCCATCAAGATCGAACCCGCCCTCGCCCACATCCGCCCCCAACTCGCCGGCGCCACGTACACCGCCGAAGACGAATCGGGCGACGCCAACCGCTTCGCACGCGAGCTCGTGAAGCTGGCCGAGGCGGCCGGCGTGAAGTTCCTCATGAGCCACACGGTGACCGCGCTGCGCGAAGCCGGCGGCAGCATCGACCACGTCGAGGCGACCGACAACGAAGGCCGCTTCCAGCGCATCCGCGGCGATGCCTTCGTGCTTGCGATGGGTTCGCTGAGCCCGCTGTACGCCGCGCCGCTGGGCATCCGCCTGCCGATCTACCCGGCCAAGGGCTACTCGGTGACGCTGCCCGTGAAGGACGCATCGAAGGCGCACCAGGTCTCGCTCACCGACGACGAATACAAGCTGGTGTTCTCGCGCTACACGTCGGAGTCGGGCGACCGCCTGCGCATTGCCGGCACGGCCGAGCTCAACGGCTACGACCGCGACCTGAACCGGGTGCGCTGCGAAGCCATCGTGCGGCGCGTCGAAGAACTCTTCCCCGGCGCCGGCGACACCGAGCGCGCGCAGTTCTGGACCGGCCTGCGCCCGGCCACGCCGAGCAACGTGCCGCTGATCGGCAAGACCAAGCTGCCGAATCTGTTCCTCAACACCGGCCACGGCACGCTCGGCTGGACGCACGCCTGCGGCTCGGGCAAGTCGATCGCGCGCATCGTGAGCGGGCTGGCGCCCGAGGTCGACTTCGCGTTCGCCGGCATGCCGGCGAACGCGCCGCGTGCCGTGCAACCCGCACTGGGCTGACACGACACGCGCCCCTGGGTCACGCCTTGAACGTGACCCAGGGCTTGAGCCGCACGGCGCAGCGGATGAGCCCTGCACTTTCCTGCGCCTCGATCACCGCGCCGATCGGCTTGTAGGCCTGCGGCGCCTCTTCGATGCGGCGCTCTTCGCGCAAGGTCACACACTGCCAGCTGGCATCGGCGTCGCCGGGCGCGGGCCGCATCGCGCGCACTTCCTGCCGACGCATGCGCCGGCCGGCGCCATGGCTGCACGACCACAGCCAGTCCTCATGCCCCAGCCCGGTCGCGAGGTACGAGTGATCGCCCATCGACCCGGGAATCAGCGCCAGGTCGCCCGCGTGCGCCGGCGTCGCGCCCTTGCGATGGATGTTCATACCGTGCTCGCGCAGCACCACGTTGTGCGGCACGTCGACCACCAGCGTCGACGCCGTGGCGCCCAGCAGCTCGGCGAAGTCCTTGCGCACCAGCTCGGCCAGCACGACGCGGTTGGCCCACGCGTAGCGCGCGGCCACGCCCATGGCTTCGAGGTACTCCTGCGCCTGCGGCCCGGCCAGGCCGTACAGCCCGCTCTTCGGATGGCGCAGGCCCTGCGGCCACTCGGCCCGTGCGCGGTCCATCCATCGGCCGCCGACATGGAACCCGATGTCGCGCGAGCCGCTGTGGATCATCACGACGACCTCGCCCGCCTTGAGCCCTGCGCGGTACGCCGCGTGTCGGTCCATCACCTGGTCGACCACCTGCAGCTCGACGAAGTGGTTGCCGCTGCCCGGCGTGCCCAGGCACGGATCGCGGAACACCTCGTGGCGCGCGCCGGTGTAGGCCGGCGGTGCGTGCCGCGATTGCCCGCCGAAGCTCGCCAGGCCGATGCACGCGCCGATCTCGGCCTGCAGCCGGTCGCGGTCGCAGGCCGCCCAGAGCCCGTCATTGCGCACGGCGTCCAGGAACGCGGCCGGCCCTTCGTCGAACAGCGCGCGAAACGCCGCCGTGTGCACCGGCACGTCGCGCCCGTTGTCGAGCAAGCTGCGCGTGAGCCGCGCGAGCAACTGCGTCTTGTGCGGCGCCACCTGGTCCAGCGTGAGGCCGGTGGTCAGCAGGCGCATGCCGCAGTTGATGTCGGTGCCGACCGCGGCGGGAATCACGAAGTCGCCATCGGTGGCGACGACGCTGCCCACCGGCGCGACCGAGCCCGGATGAAAGTCCGGCGTCGCGCAGGCCTTGCACACGCCATGCGCGCCGTCGGGCGAGCGCACGCTGGCGAAGGCCAGCAGCTGGTTCACGGCTTTTTCTTCCAGCGGCAGGCTCTGCGGCAGAAGAACGGTCGCCTGCGCGGCTTCGTTGCGAAGGTGATAGATGCCGTCGCGGTAATCGACGGCGATGTTCGCGCGCGAAAAGGCGCGCTGGAGTCTCGAAAAATGACTGTGGTTGGGGCTGCCCATGGCTGCAATTCCATTCGGGGAAACCGTGTCGGTTTCCGGGCCCCGTCACATCGCATGGCGGGGCGAAAGAGATCGACCGCGTGCCTCGGGGCGCGCGGATCACTCCTTCTTGCAGCAGCAGAGATTCAAGAAAGCGGGCGGATTCTAGCGACGCGAACCGCCTGCGAAAACAACGCGCAGGCGCACGCGTCGTTTTTTCCCGTCAGTCAGCCAGTCAGTCCGGCGCGGTGAACACCGTCAGCACGCCGGTGTAGCCGTACAGGTGGTGGCGTGCGATTTCGCCGGCGGCGAAGAAGCCGACCAGCGGCACGTCGCCCAGCGCATGCCGCACGATCTGCAGCTCAGCGCCCGGCGCACCGAAGTGCGGGCCGCCGCGTCCCGAGCAGCTCACGTACACCGCGCCCGCGATGCGCCGCGCGGGATGCGGCGCGGCCTCGGCCTCGCCGGCCGCCACGGCGCGCGCGGTGGCCAGCGTCTGTTCTTCGGGCTCGAGCTCTTCGCGGATCTCGGCGCAGATGCGCATCAGGTCGGCGCGCGCCGCCTGCGCGTTGCGGCGGCAGAAGCTCAGCCGCATGCCGGCCTCGGCGTTGTCGGCAATGGCGATGCCGCGCCGCGTCGGATCGAGGCCGATGATGTGGCGCACCAGCACGTCAGCGCCCAGGTCGCCGGTGCGGCGGATGCCGTCGCTGCCCGCGTCGGCCAGGCCGACCAGCGTGTTGCGCACGGCGTCGATGGCCTCCTGCGGCCGGTCGAGCGACACCTGCAGGTCGGCCAGCAGCACGTCGAGCGCCGGCTCGCCGTCGAGCGAGAGCAGCAGGTTGCCGTCGGCCTCGGTGATCTCGCGCTCGCGCGCGCCGCCCGTGCGCAGCGGCTGGCAGCCCTGCGTGACGCGCGACACCAGCCGCACGCCCTCGCCGAACACCACGCCCGACAAGCCGCCCGAAAACACACCGCCCGCCGCACCGTGGCCGCGGATGTTGCCGTTGCCGCCGACCGCGAACTGCAGCGCCCCGCCGCGGCCGGACGAGAGCCCGCCGAACAGGTAGCCGGTGTCGGTGCGGCCCGCCATCTCGCCGATGAGCTCGCCCAGGTCGGGCGTGGCGGGGTCGGCGTGCACGAGCGCGGTGTGCGCCTCGAAGCCGCTCATTTCGGAGCTGCCCAGCGGCGCCACGCCCGAGAACACGCGGTACTGGTCGCTGGGCAGCGCGCACAGCATCAGGCTCAGGCCGGGCTCGTCGAAGTACTCGGCGTTGTTGGCCGACACGCCGATGCCGACCGTGCCCGACCAGTCGGTGACCTCGGGCAGTTCGGCGCTCAGGTGATCGAGGATCTCCTGCGCCTCGCTCGCGTAGTGGTCGGTGATGTAGAGCAGCCCGAGCGTCGGGTTCGACGCGTAATCGGGCAGCGCCATCTGCGCGCGCAACTGGGCCAGCACGAGGCCGGCGGCCATGCGCCATTGCGGGTGGGTGGCATGGCCGGTGGGAAACAGTTTCATGGTGCGTACCGACCCGTGCGTCGTCGTCTGGAAAGGTGACTGTGAGACGTCAGCGCCGGCCGGAGGTTCGCTTGCGCGCGGCGGTGGACGTGGTTTTCTTGCGCGCGGCGGGTGCCGGCGCGGCTTTCTTGGCGGCGGCCTTCTTCGCCGCGGTCTTGGCGGCCGGCTTGCGCGCCGCCGTTGCCTTGCCAATGACCTGCCCCACGGCGTCGGCCAGCGGCTGCGCCATGGCCGGCACCTTGAGTTGCGCCGCGTCCTGCAGCGCCGTGCTCGCGATCTGCTGGAACTGCTCGGTGAGCGAGCCCCACCATTGCATCGGGTCGACCACGCCGGCGGCGCCGTTGGACGCTGCGGGTTTGGCGCGCGACGTCTTCTTCGGCGCCGGGGTTTCCTCTTCCACCTCTTCCGCTTCTTCCTCGGCCTCGTCGAACTCTTCTTCCTCTTCCTCGACAGCTTCCGGTTCGGGCCGCGGTGCGGGGGCCGGTGCAGAAGCCGGTGCAGGTGCCGGCGCCATGGCCGCGGCCTGCTTGGTGAACGCGCTGGCGATGTCTTCCATCCGCACGTTCATGCCGCGCAGGGTCGACAGCGTCATCTTCTGCACCTCGAGCGCCTGGATGGTCGCCTTGAGCGCGTGGCCGTTCTGTTCGAGCCAGTACTGGACCGTCTTCAATTCCTGGATGCGCTTGTCGACCTCTTCGACGCTCATGGTGGGCGCGACCCAACTCGCGAGGCTGGGGATGCCGGGCACCGAGCCGGAGCCCGCGGCGGCACCGCCGGCGAGGTTCTTCAGGAAGTCGAATCCGGGGACGAACTGGCTGAAGTCGAAGGGTTTGCTGGCGTTGCTCATGCGGGAGGTCTCCTGGCTGGGTTTTCTTGTGCTGCCAGCTTACTCCAAGCCCTTTGCAAGCGAATCAGAGCTCGTCCCTGACCCGGCTGAAAACCTTCCAGAAATTCGCGTCCTGCGAGGTCGCGAAGTTGATCCGCATCATCGTGCTCGGCGGCCGGCGCGCATGGAACAGCGAGCCCGGCGCCAGCAGGTAGCCTTGGTCGAGCATGCGTTGCGTGAGCGCGTCGGTGTCCACGCCCGTGTCGACCCAGCCGAACAGCCCGGCCGGCTCCGAGGCGAAGGTGCAGCCGTGCGACATGGCGAGCTTCACCGCGCGGCCGCGCGCGCCGTCCAGGCGGATGCGCACGCGCTCCGAATGGCGGCGCAGTTGGCCCTGGTCGATGCACCACGACAGCGCCCGCTCGAACAGCGTGGGCGAGGTCAGCGTGGCCAGCAGCTTGGTCTCGAGCAGCCGCTCTTTGAGCGCGGGCGAGGCGGCCAGGAAGCCGATGCGCCAGTTGGGCGCCAGAATCTTCGCGAAGCCGCTGACGTAGATGGTGCGCTGCAGCCCGTCGAGCGCACTCAGGCGCGTGGCGTGCTCGGGCGCGAGGTGGCTGTAGGTGTCGTCCTCGACGATGTGGAAGTCGTGTTCGTTGGCCAGCTTGAGCACGCGGTGCGCGCTGCCCGGCGTGAGGCTGTAGCCGGTCGGGTTGTGCAGCACGCTCACGCTCACGAACAGCTTGGGGCTGTGCAGCTTGCAGTACTGCGCCATCACGTCGAGGTCGGGCCCGTCGGCGCGGCGCGGCACCGGCAGGATGCGCATGCCCAGCGCTTCGAGCCGGGCGAACTCCAGCGCCCAGCCGGGCTCCTCGACCATCACCGGATCGCCCGCGCGCAGCAGCGTGCGGCTCACGATGTCCAGGGCATGCGTGGCGCCGATGGTGGTCACGATCTGGTCCGGCCCAGCCGGCACGTTGATGCGCACCAGCTTCTGCGACAGGCTGCGGCGCAGCGCAAGGTCGCCCGAGGGCTCGCCGTACTGCAGCGACAGTTCCTGCAGCGCCGACGTGGTGGTCACGCGGCGCACCGCGGTCGCCAGGAAGGTCGAGGCCATCCAGTCGGGCGGGAACACGCCCATGCCCGGCTGCGGCTTGTCGCTCGGGCGGTGAAACATGCTGCGGATCAGCGAGCTGGCATCGGCCGGCACGCGCGAGGCCATCATCGGCGGGACCTCGGGTGCGGCATGCGCCGGGTTGCGCGAACTCTCGGGCACGGGCGCCGCGTCGCGCACATAGAAGCCGCGCTGGCGGCGCGCCTCGACCAGCCCTTGCGCGAGCAACTGGTCGTACGCGGCGACCACGGTGTACGGGCTCACGCCCTGCTGGCGCGCGCATTCGCGCACCGAGGGCAGGCGCGCGCCGGGGGCCAGCAGCCGGTTGCGGATGCGCTCGGCGAGGCGGTCGGCCAGCTGCCCGGTCAGGGACTGGGTGGAGGTTCGGGTCAGCATCGGATCGGGCTGCATCGCACAGAGAGCAAGAAAAGGGCGGCGTGTGTCGAAGGAATGACCAATACAGATTTCAGATTTGTTCGATCATCTGTACTGGAACTGTAATGGTCCAAAGTTTAGAGTCTGTGACATGAACTGGCAAGAATTCACCGCGCTGCTGGTGCTGGCCACGGCGATGAGCTTCTCGCCCGGCCCCAACACCACGCTCTCCACCGCCCTGGCGGCCAACGGCGGCCTGCCGCGTGCGATGCGTTTCGTGGTCGCGGTGCCCGTGGGCTGGACCTTGCTGCTGGCGATCTGCGCGGCCGGCCTCGGCGCGCTGGTGGTGGCGATGCCGCCGCTGCGCCTGGCGATCAAGGGCCTGGGCATCGCCTACCTGCTGTGGCTGGCCTACAAGCTCAGCGGCAGCGCCCAGCTCGGCAAGGCCGACAACGCCAGCCTCTCGGTCGGCTTCGGGCAGGGCGTGATGCTGCAGTTCGTGAACATCAAGGCCTGGCTGCTGGCGCTCACGCTGGTGGCCGGCTGGATCGCCGGCCAGCCCGACGCGCTCGCGCGCTTCGCCATCGTCGCGCCCGTGATGCTGACCTACGCCTTCACCAGCAACTTCGCCTATGCGCTGGTCGGTGCGCTGCTGCGCGAGTGGCTGGCCAAGGGCACGCGCCTGCTGTGGTTCAACCGCGTGATGGGCCTCATCCTGGTCCTGACGGCCTGGTGGATGGTGGGCGTATGAAGCTCGCCCTCAAGGACGAAACGCTGGGCATGTGGCTCGGCATGGTCGGTGTGGCGCTGTTCGCCATCACGCTGCCGATGACGCGTCTGGCCACGGGCACGCAGGACGCGCCGCAGCTGTCGCCGTGGTTCGTCACGGTCGGGCGCGCAGCGCTGGCAGGCGTGCTGTCGGCCATCTTCCTGCTGGTCACGCGTTCGCCACGCCCGGCGCCGCACCAGTGGAAGCCGCTGGGCATGGCGGTGCTGGGCAACGCGATCGGCTTTCCGCTCTTGCTGGCCTTTGCGCTGCGCGTGGTCACGGCCAGCCACGCGGCGGTGGTGACGGCGCTGCTGCCGCTGGTCACGGCCGCGGTCGCGGCCTGGGTGCTGCACCAGCGCGCGCGGCTGGGCTTCTGGCTCTGCGCCGTCGCGGGCAGCCTGCTGGTGGTGGTGTTCTCGGTGCTGCGCGCGCAGCAGAGCGGCCACGGCTTCGGTTTCGAATGGGCCGACCTGCTGCTGGTCGGCGCGGTCGTCGCGGCCTCGGTCGGCTACATCTACGGCGCGCAGGTCACGCCGTCGCTGGGCGCCGAGCGCGTGATCTGCTGGGTCTGCGTGATGGCGCTGCCCGTGACGCTGCCCGCCACGATCGCCCTGTGGCCGCAGCAACCCGTGGCCGCCTCGGCCTGGGTCGGCTTCACCTACGTGGGCATGTTCTCGATGTGGATCGGCTTCTTCGCCTGGTACCGCGGCCTGGCCCTGGGCGGCGCGCTGCGCGTGAGCCAGACGCAGCTGCTGCAGCCCTTCCTGTCGATCCTCGCGTCGATCCCGCTGCTGGGCGAGCCGCTCGACCTCGTGACGCTGGGCTTCGCCGCCGCCGTGGTCGCCACGGTGGTCGTGGGCAAGCGGCTGTCGCAACCGGCCACCCCCACCGTTCCGCGCGGCGTCGAGCCGCAGGCCAGGAGCTGACGACCATGACGCTGTTCAGCCATGTCACCGTCGGCTGCACCGACCTGTCGCGCGCCGCCGCCTTCTACGACGCGGTGCTGGCGCCGCTCGGCCTGATCCGCCGCCCCGTGACGCCCGACGGCGGCCCCGACGCCGCCTGCTGGATCGTGCCGGGCCAGACGCTGCCGCGCTTTTACGTGTACATCCCGCTGGACGGCGAACCCGCCAGCGCCGGCAACGGCAGCATGGTCGCGTTCTGCGCGCCCTCGCCGCAGGCCGTTCACGCCGCCCACGAGGCGGCCCTGCGCCACGGTGGCCGCGACGAAGGCGCGCCCGGTCCCCGCCCCCGTTACGGGCAGGGCTATTACGGCGCCTACCTGCGCGACCCGGACGGCAACAAAATCCATGTCGTGCACCGTGGCGACATCCCGCCGCCCTGACCCCACACTCAGACTCACCTCACCTCTCATCCGCCAGAAAGAAGAAAGCCTCCCATGAACTGGAAACTCGCCGCCCGCGCCGCCAAGATGAATCCTTCGGTGCTGCGTGAAATCCTCAAGGTCACCGAGCGCCCCGGCATCATCAGCCTGGCCGGCGGCCTGCCTTCGCCCAAGACCTTCCCGATCCAGGAATTCGCCGACGCCTGCGCCGAAGTGCTGCACAGCGACGGCGCCGCCGCGCTGCAGTACGCCGCCAGCGAAGGCTATGCGCCGCTGCGCCAGGCCGTGGCCGACATGCTGCCCTGGGACGTCGACGCGTCGCAGGTGCTCATCACCACCGGCTCTCAGCAGGGCCTCGACCTCGTGGCCAAGGTGCTGATCGATCCGGGCAGCAAGGTGCTGGTCGAGACGCCCACCTACCTGGGCGCGCTGCAGGCCTTCGGCCCGATGGAGCCGCACCCCGTGGGCGTGGCCAGCGACGACGACGGCGTGATCGTCGAGGACCTCGTGGCCAAGGCGGCCGACGCGCGCTTCGTCTACCTGCTGCCCAACTTCCAGAACCCCACCGGCCGCACCATGACCGAGGCGCGCCGCGCCGCCGTGTCGGCCGCCGCAGCCGCCGCCAACCTGCCGATCGTCGAGGACAACCCCTACGGCGAACTCTGGTTCGACGAAGCCCCGCCGCTGCCGCTGGCCGCGCGCAACCCCGAGGGCGTGATCTACCTGGGCTCGTTCTCCAAGGTGCTGGCCCCGGGCCTGCGCCTGGGCTTCCTGGTGGCGCCGAAGGCCATCTTCCCCAAGCTGCTGCAGGCCAAGCAGGCGGTCGACCTGCACACGCCGATCTTCACGCAGCGCATGGTCTCGGCCGTGATGAAGGACGGCTTCCTCGACCGCCACGTGCCCACCATCCGCGCCCTGTACAAGCGCCAGCGCGACGCCATGATGGCCGCGCTCACGCGCGAGATGGCCGGCCTGGATGTGAAGTTCAACGCCCCCAAGGGCGGCATGTTCCTGTGGGCGCGCCTGCCCGAGGGCATCGACACCGTGACCCTGCTGCCCAAAGCGGTCGAACGCAACGTGGCCTTCGTGCCCGGCGCGCCGTTCTATGCGGGCGAAGGCGATCCGCGCACGCTGCGCCTTTCCTTCGTGACCGCCAGCGTCGAAGAGATCGACACCGCCATCGCCGCGCTCGCCGTCACGCTGCGCGAAGAGCTGGCGCTGCTGGCCCCCGCCCACGCCTGACAAGGCCGACGACGATGCACATCGCCATCCTCACCTTCGACGGCTTCAACGAGCTCGACTCGCTGGTCGCGCTCGGTGTGCTCAACCGCGTGAAGAAGCCCGGCTGGCGCGTGACGCTGGCCTCGCCCAGCGCCACCGTGACCTCGATGAACGGCGTCACGGTGCACGCCACCGCGACGCTCGAATCGGCCTGCGAGGCGGGTGCGGTGATCGTCGGCAGCGGCATCCGCACGCGCGAGATCGCCGCCGACGCGGGCCTGATGGGCGTGCTGCGCGGGCTCGACCCGTCGCGCCAGCTCATCGGCGCGCAATGCTCGGGCACGCTGCTGCTGGCCAAGCTCGGCCTGCTGGGCACGGTGCCGGCCTGCACCGACCTCACGACCAAGCCCTGGGTGCAGGAAGCCGGCATCGAGGTGCTCAACCAGCCCTTCTTCGCGCAGGGCAACGTGGCCACCGCGGGCGGCTGCTTCTCGGCGCCCTACCTCGCGGCGTGGCTCATCGCGCGCACCGAAGGCCTGGAGGCCGCGAAGAGCGCGCTGCACTACGTCGCGCCGGTCGGCGAGAAAGACGACTACGTGGCGCGCGCGATGCGCAACATCGAACCGTACCTGCAGGCCACGGCCGACGCCCTCTGCGCACAAGGACACTGAACACCATGCTCAACATCTGGGGCCGCATCAGTTCGATCAACGTGCGCAAGGTCGTGTGGTGCGCGCAGGAACTCGGGCTCGACTTCCAGCGCACCGAGGCCGGCGGCAAGTTCGGCGTGGTGCAGACGCCCGAATACCGCGCGCTCAACCCGAACGCCATGGTGCCCACCATCGACGACGGCGAAGGCGCCGAGCGCGTCACGCTGTGGGAGTCGAACGTCATCGTGCGCTACCTGTGCGCCCGCTACTCGCACGGCACGCTCTACCCGAGCGAGCTGCCCGCGCGCTTCGACGCCGAGCGCTGGATGGACTGGCAGCAGACCACGCTCAACCGCGCCAGCCGCGACGCCTTCGTGCAATGGGTGCGCACGCCGCCCTCGGAGCGCCAGCCCGCGCTGATCGCCGCGTCGGTGCGCGAGAGCGAGGCGCTGTTCGCGATGCTCGACGCGCACCTCGCGCAGCGCCCCTACATGGCCGGCGAGCGCTTCACCATGGCCGACATCCCGATCGGCTGCGAGGCGCACCGCTGGTTCGGCCTGCCCGGCGCCGAGTACCGCCGGCCGACCTGGCCGAACGTCGAGCGCTGGTATTCGGAACTGCTTTCCCGCCCGGGCACGCGTGGCGTGCTTGATTTATCCCTCGAATGACCCTGATGAAATCCCGCCCCTTCAAGCAAGTCGACGTCTTCACCGCCACCGCCTACTACGGCAACCCGCTCGCGGTGGTGATCGACGGCCAGGACCTGGACGACGCCGCCATGCAGCGCTTCGCGCAGTGGACCAACCTGTCGGAGACCACCTTCCTGCTGCCGCCGACCGACCCGGGCGCCGACTACCGCGTGCGCATCTTCACGCCCGGCGGCGAGCTGCCCTTTGCCGGCCACCCGACCATCGGCAGCTGCCATGCGTGGCTGCAGGCCGGCGGCAAGCCCAAGGTGGCGGGCCGCGTGGTCCAGCAGTGCGGCGCCGGCCTCGTGCCGCTGCGGCGCGACGGCGAGCGCCTGGCCTTTGCTGCGCCGCCGCTCAAGCGCAGCGCCCCGAGCCCCGCGCTGCTGGCCAAGGTGGCCGGCGCGCTGGGCCTGAAGGCGCAGCAGGTCATCGCGGCGCAGGTGCTCGACAACGGCCCGGTCTGGTTCGGCCTGTTGCTGAACGACGCCGATGCCGTGCTGGCGCTGCAGCCCGACCACCGCGCGCTGAAGGAACTGGGCGTGAAGGCCGGCGTGGCCGGCGTGCCCTCGGCGCACGACACCTCGCTGCTCATCGGCCGTTCGAACCGCGAGGCGCGCGCCTTCGGCAACCGCCCCGCCACGCCGAACGACGACGGCGCCAAGATCGACCTCGAGGTGCGCGCCTTCGCCGAGCCCATCGGCGTGCAGGAAGACCCGGTCACCGGCAGCCTCAACGCCAGCCTGGCTGAATGGCTGATCGCCGACGGCCACATGCCCGAGCGCTACCTGGCCGCGCAAGGCCAGTGCCTGGGCCGCGCCGGCCGCGTGCACATCGAGCGCGACAGCGACGGCACGATCTGGGTCGGCGGCGATGCCGTGACCTGCGTCGACGGCCACGTCACGCTCTGAACGAAAGCCACACCATGCACCCCGCCGAAGTCGACCACCTGGTGATCGCCGCCGCCTCGCTGGCCGAGGGCGTGGCATGGTGCGAGGCCACGCTCGGCGTCACGCCCGCGCCGGGCGGCGTGCACCCACTCATGGGCACGCACAACCGGCTGCTGAACATCGCGAGCGCCGCGTTCCCGCGCGCCTATGCCGAGATCATCGCGATCGAGCCCGGCAAGGCGCCGTCGCGGCCGAAGACGCGCCGCTGGTTCGACCTGGACGACGCCGCGCTGCAGGCCGCGCTCGCGCAGCGCGGCCCGCGGCTCATCCACTTCGTGGCGCGCGTGCCCGATGCGCATGCCGCCACGCAGGCGCTCGCGCGCGAGGAGCATGCGCACATCGACCGCGGCCATCTGCTCGAAGCCTCGCGCGACACGCCGGCCGGCCGGCTCGAATGGCAGATCACGGTGCGCGACGACGGCCAGCGCCTGTTCTACGGCGCACTGCCCACGCTGATCCAGTGGGGCGCGGTGCACCCCACCGACGCCATGCCCGCCTCGGGCCTGGCGCTGCGTTCGCTGCGCGTGGCGCATCCGCGCGCGCCGGCGCTGTCGGCCGCGCTCACGGCCATCGGCATGGGCAGCCTGCCGGTCGATGCCGGGCCGCCCAACCTCGTCGCCGTGCTCGACACGCCGCGCGGCCCCGTCACCCTCGAATCGCAAGGACTCTGACCCCATGCTCACCCTGACAGAAATCGCCTGGTTCGCCCTCGCCTCGCTGCTGCTGGCGCTCACGCCGGGGCCGAACATGATCTATTGCGTGTCGCGCACGCTGATCCAGGGCCGCCGCGCGGGGCTCATCTCGCTGGGCGGCGTGCTGATGGCGTTCCTGGTGCACCTGTTCGCCGCGGCGCTGGGCCTCACGGCGCTCCTGCTGGCGGTGCCGGTCGCGTTCGACGCGATCCGCTTCGCCGGCGCGGCCTACCTGATGTGGCTCGCGTGGCAGGCGGTCAAGCCCGGCGGCAACGCGCCCTTCGAGGCCCGCGCGCTGCCGGCCGACCCGCCGGCCAAGCTGTTTCGCATGGGCTTTCTCACGAACCTGCTGAACCCGAAGGTGGCGATGTTCTACCTGTCGTTCTTCCCGCAGTTCATCCATCCCGAGCGTGGCTCGGTGCTGCTGCAGAGCCTGCAGCTGGGCATGGCGCAGATGGCGAGCAGCGCGCTGGTCAACACCGTGATGATCGTCGGTGCCGCGAGCATCACGGCCGTGCTGTCGCAAAGCGCGGGCTGGCTGCGCGCGCAGCGCTACATCATGGGCAGCGTGCTGGCCGCGCTGGCCGTGCGCGTGGCGCTCACCGAACGCAAGTAAGCAACAAGAAGGACGTCGATGCGATTCACCCGCGAAGAGATCGAAGCCGCGCAGCGCACCGTGCATGCGGCCATGCCGCCCACGCCCCAGTACACCTGGCCGCAGCTGTCGCAGCGCCTGGGCGCCACGGTCTGGGCCAAGCACGAGAACCACACGCCGGTCGGCGCCTTCAAGATCCGCGGCGGCCTGACCTACTTCGAGACCCTCGCGCGCGAGCAGCCCGCCGTGCGCCACGTGATCAGCGCCACGCGCGGCAACCACGGCCAGTCGGTCGGCTTCGCGGCGCAGCGCCACGGACTGGCCGCGACCATCGTGGTGCCCCACGGCAATTCGCGCGAGAAGAATGCCGCGATGCGCGCGCTCGGCGTGACGCTGGTCGAGCATGGCGACGACTTCCAGGCGGCCTCCGAACACGCGGCGGTGCTGGCCGAGCGCGACGCACTGCACCGCGTGCCCTCGTTCCATCGCGAGCTGGTGCGCGGCGTGTCGACCGCGTACGTCGAGTTCTTCAGTGCACTGAAAGCTTCACCGCCCGACGTGCTGTTCGTGCCCATCGGCCTGGGCTCCGGCTTTGCCGGCGCGGCGGCGGCGCGTGCGCATTGCGGCGTGTCGACGAAGCTCATCGGCGTGGTGTCGGCGCATGCCACGGCCTACCGCGATTCCTTCCGCGCGCGCCGCGCCATCGAATCGCCCGTCACGACATGGCTGGCCGACGGCATGGCCTGTCGCACGCCGGTGCCTGCGTCGCTGGACGTGATCCTGCAGGAAGCCGATGACGTGATCACCGTCACCGACGACGAGGTGGCCGAAGCCATGCGCGTGCTCTTCAGCGACACGCACAACGTGGCCGAAGGCGCGGGGGCTGCCGCGCTGGCGGGCGCGCTTCAGCAGAAGGAACGCTGGCGCGGGCAGACGGTGGGCATCGCGCTGAGCGGCGGCAATGTCGATGCCGACATGTTCGCCGGCGTGCTGGGACGCAGCGCCTGATTCGATCTCAGGGCAGCGGTTGGGTATTCGCCGTGCTCAACGGCAGCCGCGACACCTCGGCCAGCAGCAGTGCCAACTGCTGCGCGGCCGCATCGATCACCGCCTGCCCCTTCGCGGCCGTGGCCGCCGCGGCATTGCCCGCTGCACCCTGCGCGTTGTAGTCCTCCATCGCCCAGCCGAGCTTGGCGCTCTTGCCGTTGCCGAGGATGGCGTAGTCCGCCGCGCGCTGCTGCGAAGTGGAACCGAAATCCTTCGCCTCGCCCATGCGCACGAACGCGGGCGTCAGCGCCAGCATCATCGAGGTCTCGACCTCTCCTGCGTGCACGCCGAAGCGGTGCTCCTGCGCGCTGAACTGCGCGTTCGCATCGCCCAGCGGCAGGTTGAACCAGCTCACGCTGTAGACGATCAGGCCGTGCGCGGCGCGCAGTTCGCGCGCCACGATGTCCATCGCGCCCACATGGCCGCCGTGGGCGTTGAACAGCACCAGCTTCTTCACGCCGGCGCGCGCCACGCCCGCGCCGATCTCGTTCCACATGCGGATCAGCGTCTCGGCCGAGAAGGTGAGCGTGCCCGCGAAGCGCGCGTGCTCGGGGCTCAGGCCGATCTGCTGGGTCGGCAGGAACAGCGCCGGCAGTTCCGGCGGCAGCAGCGGCAGCGCCGCGGCCACGATGCCGTCGGCCAGCACGGTGTCCACGCCCAGCGGCAGGTGCGGGCCGTGCTGCTCGGTGGCGCCCAGCGGCAGCACCGCCACGGTGGTCGCCGCGTCGAGCGCGGCGAAGTCGCGCGTCGTCAATTGGGACCAGAAACGGGGCAAAGAAACCGGAAGTGCGTTCATGCCGCGATCTTAGGACGGGGCCATGGGCGACGCATGGGGCAACACTTGCATACAACTTGCCAACATCGGATGAATTGATCGCGAATCTGTTCACGATTAGTTCTCATCTTTCCCGATATTCGGTCCTATTGTTTACAAATTGACCTAGAGTCACTTTTCACGAACTTTCCGCCACGGCTTGTCACGGCCCAGGAGAGTTCACGCAAAAGGGAGTAGCGTGTCCATCCATCCACAAAAAAATGGAGGCACCGTCGTTGCCGGGCGCAAAGTCGCGCCCTTCAAGGCATTGCCTCACCATCTCGCACGTGCCGTGCGAGGTTTGCCGCCGATCGTGTGCGTGCTGGTCTTCGGAAGCAGCGCCGCCTACGCGGATTCCACTGTCGCGCCCTCGCTTGTCGCCACCCTTGGCGGCGCGGTGGCATATGACGCCTCGCAGCACGACGCCCTGATCGTCGCGCGCCGCGCCGGTCGCATCACGCCGGCCCACGCCCTGCAACAGCTGCGCCAATGGCTGGCCGCCCCGCTGGCCGACGAGCAGCGCCGTCGCGTGGCGTCCGACGCCATCGCGATCGCGGTGGCCGAGGGCCAGTTCGCCGATGCAGTGGCCGTGGGCCACCAGGTGCCGCCGAGCGAGCTGGGCGATTACGCGCTCGGCCCGCTGGCCGGCGCCGCGCGGCGCACGGGCGACATCGCCCTGCAAGGCGACACCGTCAAGGTCTGGCGCGCGCGCCAGCCGGCGGCCCGCGAACCGCGCATCCACGAAGCCTTCTGGCGACTGGCCAGCGGCGACACGGCGGGCGCGCAAACCCTCTACCGCGCACTCGCACAGCCCGCGCCCACCGAAGTCGCCGACCGCGTCGCGCTGCTCGACCTGCGCGCCGCGCTGGCGCGCGCCCAGGGCCAGCCCTTCCAGGCGCTCACGGCCTACAGCGAGATCACCGCGCTGCAGCCCGCGCGCCGCGATGCGCAGCGCGATGCCGACTTCCTGCTGGCCGAGTACGGTGGCGCCACCGCTGCGTTCGAGGACGCGCAGGCGGCCGAACGCAAGCAGCCCGGCAGCCTTGCGCCGCTGACGCTCGCGCTGCTCGAACAGCAGGCGCTGGCGCAGCAGCTGCGCTGGGCCGTGAAGGCGCGCGACCAGCGCCTGGGCGCGGCGCGCGTCGCCGACCTCGACAAGGTGCTGGCCGCCCAGAGTGGCGCGCTGGCCCGCGTCGACGCCGCGCTCGCGCAGCCCGCCCCGCCCGACGCCGACACCTGGCGCACGCTGCGCATGCGGCTGCAGTCGGACCGCATGGCGGCGCTGCTGGAGCGTGGCCGTCCCGCCGACACCATCGCGCTGTACGACAGCCTGCGTGCCGACGGCACCGTGCTGCCGCCCTACGCGCTGGGCACCGCCGCCCGCGCGCTGGCGCAGGAGCGCCGCTCGGCCGATGCCGTGCCGCTGTTCGAAAAGGCGGTCGTCGACCTGCCGATGCCCGACAGCCTGCACTTCGGCCTGGTCTACGCCTACCTCGACACCGGCCGCTTCGACGACGCCGAGGCGCTGCTCCAGCGCATCGAAAGCGCCACGCCCGTGCTGATGCGGCTGGCACCCGAAGCCGGCCGCCCCAACGACCAGTTCTCCGAAGTCAGCGGCCTGGGCGCATTGCTGCAGCTCTACGGCGACCGCCCGAAGATCGCGCAGCCGCGCTTCGACGCACTCACGCAGGAAGCCCCGCTCAACGCGGGCTACGCCTACGGCGCCGCGCTCACCGAGCGGCTGCGCGAGCACCCCGAGGCGGCCGTGGCGCGCTTCGAGGCACTGAGCGCCGACCACCCCGACGACCTGAGCGTGCGCACCGGCCATGTCGAGGCGCTGCTCGACGCCGACGAATTCCGCGCCGCGCGGCTGCGCGCCGAAGCGCTCGAGGCCGATGCGCCCGACGCCGCCGAAGTGCGCGAGATGGCGCGCAAGCGCCGCTCGCTGGTCGGCCCGCAGCTCGAGATCGATGCAGAGGGTTCGCGCGGCGGCGGCACGCTGGCCAGCCGCGAATGGCGCGTCGACAGCCGGCTCAGCTCCGGCCTCATCGGCGACGCATGGCGCGTGTTCTACGCGCAGACGCTGGGCCGCGGCTACACCTCCGAAGGCACGGCCCAGTGGGCGCGCGGCGGCCTCGGCGCGAGCTGGCAACAAGGCCGCTGGCTGGCCGAAGGCGTGCTGCAGCATGCGAACAGCGGCCGCTACCGCAACAGCGTGGCCGGCCGCGTCGACTACCGCGCCAGCGATGCCTGGCGCCTGTCGGCCACCTACGACGGCGACAGCAAGGAGCTGCCCTGGAAGGCCCGCGCCGTGCCCTTCGGCGCGCAGGCCATCGGCGCGCGCGAGTTCGGCGCCAGCGCGGCCTACGTCGTCAACGAATCGCGCCGCTTCGACCTGCAATGGCGCCGGCTCGACTTCAGCGACGGCAACCTGCGCGACGGCCTCGACTTCGGCTGGCGCGAGCGCTGGGTCAGCACGCCGCGCTTCCAGGTCGAGACGCGGCTGGGCGTCGATGCCAGCCGCAGCCGCCTGCAGGACGTGCGCTACTTCAGCCCCTCGCGCGACGCCAGCGCGCAGCTGTCGGTGCGCGGCCAGTGGCTCACCTGGAAAAGCGACGACCGCCAGTTCTTCCAGGTGCTGGAACTCGGCGGCGGCAGCTACCAGCAGGCCGGCTTCGGCAGCGGCCCGCTGTGGAACCTGCGCTACGAGCACCGCTGGGCCCTGGGCCAGAAGCTCACGCTGCGCTACGGCCTGGCCTTCGGCAGCCACCCCTACGACGGCGTGCGCGAAAAACAGCGCGGCGTGTTCCTGAACCTTTCGATGCCCCTGCAGTGATGTCCGTGATGCAAGCCCCCACCTTCTTCCTCCGGCTGCGCGCGGCCCTGCTCGGGCTGCTGCTGGCGGCGGCCTTGCCTGCGCTGGCGGCGCCGGTGCTGCCCGCCGACCCCGACAACGGCGTCGACTTCCGCGTGATCTCGTTCCACGACGTGCGCCCCAACGTGCGCGCCAGCTTCGAGACCTCGCCCGACGAAACCGCCATCGACGAGCGCACGCTCGCCGAAGTGTTCGCCTGGCTGCGCCACAACGGCTACCACCCGGTCAGCCTGCAGCAGATCATCGATGCGCGCAGCGGCGGCAAGCCGCTGCCCTCGCAGCCCGTGCTGCTGACCTTCGACGACGGCTACCGCAGCGCCTACACGCACGTGTTCCCGCTGCTGCAGCGCTTCAACTACCCCGCGCTGTTCGCGCTCGTGACGAGCTGGCTCGAGGTGCCCGAAGGCCAGCCCGTGCACTGGGGCGACAAGCCCGCGCCGCGCGAGAACTTCCTGCTGTGGCGCGAAGCCGCCGAGATGGCGCGCTCGCCGCTGGTCGAGTTCGCCAGCCACACCGACGCGATGCACACCGGCATCCAGGCCAACCCGCAGGGCAACATGCTGCCCGCCGCGGCCACGCACCGCTACGACCCGACCACCGGCCGCTACGAGGACGACGCCGCCTACCTGCGCCGCATCGAGACCGACCTGCGCCGCAGCCGTGAGCTGATCGAGAAGCGCACCGGCGCCAAGGTGCGCGCCACCGTGTGGCCCTACGGCGCCTACAACACGCCTGCGCTGGAAGCCTCGGCGCGCGTGGGCATGCCGATCACCTTCACGCTCGACGACGGCGCGAACACGAAGGAGATTCCGCTCAGCCGCATCCGCCGCGCACTGGCCGCCTACGACAACGAGGCGCCCGACTACGTGCAGATGCTGCGCAGCCCGGTGGGCGGCGAGGTGCGCCCGATCAACCGCGTGATGCACGTCGACCTGGACTACGTGTACGACGCCGACCCGGCCCAGCAGGAGCGCAACCTCTCGGCGCTGATCGAGCGCGTGGCCGCCGTGCGCCCGCGCTCGGTGTTCCTGCAGGCCTATGCCGACCCCGACGGCGACGGCGTGGCCGACGCGCTGTACTTTCCCAACCGCCACCTGCCGATGCGCGCCGACCTGTTCGCCCGCGCCGCCTGGCAGCTGCGCAGCCGCACCGGCGTGAAGGTCTACGCGTGGATGCCCGTCACCGCCTACCGGCTGCCCGCGTCGAACCCGCTGGCCACGCACACGGTGCGCACGCTCAAGGGCGACGCGCCGGCCGACCGCTACCACCGGCTCTCACCCTTCGACCCGGCCGTGCGCACGCTGGTCGGCGACCTGTACGAAGACCTGGGTCGCCACACCTTCTTCGAGGGCCTGCTGTTCCACGACGACGCCATGCTCTCGGACGACGAGGACGCAAGCCCCGCCGCGCTCGACACCTACCGCCGCTGGGGCCTGCCGGCCGACGTGGCCGCGCTGCGCGCCGACCCCGCGCTCATGGCGCGCTGGACCGCGGCCAAGACCCGCTACCTGATCGACTTCACGCACGAACTCGCGGCGCGCGTGGGCACCTGGCGCCCCGCGCTGGAAACGGCGCGCAACCTCTACGCGCGCCCGGTGCTGGAGCCGCAGGCCGAGCAGTGGTTCGCACAGAACTACGAAGCCTCGCTGGCCGCCTACGACTACGTCGGCCTGATGGCCATGCCGCGCATGGAGCAGGAGGCCCGCACCCCGGCCGACAGCGACGCCTGGCTGGGCCGCCTCGCGCAGCGCGCGGCCGCCGCGCCGCACGGCCTGGACCGCACCGTGTTCGAGCTGCAGGCGCGCGACTGGCGCACCGGGAAACCCGTGGCCGATGCCGAGCTCACGCGCCAGTGGACCCTGCTGCAGCGCGCCGGCGTGCGCCACCTGGGCTACTACCCCGACGACTTCCTGAACAACCAGCCCTCGCTGGAGACCGTGCGCCGCGCGATCTCGGTGCGTTCGCTGCTGTCGCGCGCCCCGCGGCGCAACCACGACGCCGCCACGCTGCCGCCTGAAGGAGGGAAGCCCCGATGAACACGCTCCAGATGCTGGTGGACCTGATTCCGCCGGTGCTCTTCGGCTTCGTCTTCTACTACCCGTTCTTCATGGCGTGGGTGTGGATCGCGGGCGGCCTCTCGCACGCGTGGTCGTTCGAGCGCAAGCGCGACGTCGAGGCCGACCCGCTCGAGGCCCTGCCCTCGCAGCCGCTCGTGACCGTGGTCGTGCCCTGCTTCAACGAGGCGCCGCACCTGCGCGAAGTGATCGAGCAGCTCATGCGCACGCGCTACCCGAACTACGAGGTGATTGCCGTCAACGACGGCAGCACCGACGGCACCGGCGAGCTGCTCGACGAGATGACGCAGGAGTTCAGCCGCCTGCGCGTGATCCACAACGCCAGCAACCAGGGCAAGGCCGTGGGCCTGAACACCGCCTGCCAGCTGGCGCGCGGCGAGTACATCCTGGGCATCGACGGCGACGCGCTGGTCGACCCCAACGCCATCGCCTGGATGCTCAAGCGCATGCTGGCCTCGGATCGCATCGGCGCCGTCACCGGCAACCCGCGCATCCGCACGCGCACCACGCTGCTGGGGCGCATGCAGGTGGGCGAGTTCTCGTCGATCATCGGCCTCATCAAGCGCTCGCAGCAGCTCATCGGCACGCTCTTCACGGTGTCGGGCGTGCTCGCCATGTTCCGCCGCCGCGCCGTGCTCGAAGTGGGCTTCTGGAGCCCCGACGTGCTCACCGAGGACATCGACATGAGCTGGAAGCTCCAGCTCGCCGGCTGGCGCCTGCGCTTCGAGCCGCGCGCGCTGTGCTGGATCCTCATGCCCGAGACCCTGCGCGGCCTGTGGAAGCAGCGCCTGCGCTGGGCCGTCGGCGGCATCCAGACCATGCTGCGCATCACGCCGTCCATCCTGCGCCTGCGCAGCTGGCGCCTGTGGCTCATCTACAGCGAGTACATGGTGAGCGTGGTGTGGGCCTATGCGATGGCGCTGGTGCTGGTGATCAGCTTCATCCGCCCCTTCCTGCCGCACGAGTCGGCCTGGCACTCCGCGCTGCTGCCGCACTGGCAGGGCACGCTGCTGGCCATGACCTGCATCCTGCAGATGCTGCTGAGCCTGTGGATCGACCGTCGCTACGACCGCGACCTCATGCGCTATTTCGCCGGAACGATCTGGTACCCGATCGCGTTCTGGACGATCACGATGGCCACCACGGTGGTCGCCCTTCCCAACGCTCTGATGCGTCGTCGCGGCAAGCGCGCGGTGTGGACGAGCCCTGACCGAGGAGTTTCTTCCGATGCATCCTGAGAACCCGCCCTCTTCGCCGGCGCTGCACGAAGCCCCGCCGCCCCGCACCCGTTCGTGGGGCCAGCCCGCGGTCGACGAACCCATCATCGACGCCGCGCGCATCCCGCTGCACGCCTTCGGCAACGGCCGTTCGCCGGCGCGCACCCTGGCCATGTACCTGTGGCTGCGCGTGCTGCGCCCGGCCATCACCGTCGCGATCTGGTTCTGCGCCATCTGGTACGCCTGGCCCTACGTGATGGGCGCGCGCTCCCAGCCCGAGGTGCTTCAGCTGCTGGGCCTGTACGCCATCGTCATCGGCGTGATCCTCGCCTCGATGCTGGTCATGGGCCCGCTGCGCCGACGCCAGCACCGGCGCGAAACGCCGCCGGAAAAAGAGCAGTCCTCGCTGTTCGCGCTGGCGTCGTACATCGAGGTCGCGCCCGCGCGCCTGTCGACCTGGCAACGCACGCGCCAGCTGCTGGCGCACCACGACAACCAGGGCCATCTGCGCGACGCCACCGACACCGCGCCGGCCGCGCTGGAAGAAGAAGCACCAGCGAAGCGCCGCAAGGCCTGACGCGCAGGAGCAACCGGCGCGGCCTTTCGGCCGCGTCGCTGCAGGGATTTCGGGGCGGTGATTCAATCGCGCGGCGGCAGCGCCGCAGACAGACCCACCTTCTTCCAAGGACCCCCGACATGGACCTCCAGCTCCAGGACCAGCACGTTCTCATCACCGGCGGCAGCAAGGGCATCGGCCTGGCCTGCGCGCTGGGTTTCCTGCGCGAAGGCGCGCGCGTGAGCCTGGTCTCGCGCGACCTGCAGAACCTGCAGCAGGGCCAGCAGTCGCTGCTCGCCGCGTTCCCGCAAGCCGAAGGCCGCGTCAGCCTGCACGCCGCCGACCTCAAGAACCCCGCCAGTGCCGTGGCCGCACTCGACGCCGCAGAACAGACATTCGGCCCCGTCGACGTGCTCGTCAACTCGGCAGGCGCCGCGCGCCGCACCCCGCCCGACGAGCTCACGCCTGCCGCGTGGCACGACGCGATGGACGCCAAGTACTTCACCTACATCCACATGATCGACCCGGTCGTGAAGCGCATGGGCACGCGCGGTCGCGGCGCGATCGTCAATGTGATCGGCCAGGGCGGCAAGGTCGCCAGCCCCGTGCACATGGCCGGCGGTGCCGCCAACGCCGCGCTGATGCTGGTGAGTGCCGGCATGGCCGCGGCCTATGCGGCCAAGGGCGTGCGCGTGAACGCCGTGAACCCCGGCCTCACGCTGACCGCGCGGCTGCAGGAAGGCATGAAGGCCGACGCCAAGTTGCAGGGCATCGACACCGACGAAGCGCTGGAGCGCGCCACCGCACGCTTGCCGCTGGGCCGCATCGCGACGCCCGAGGAAGTCGCCAACACCGTGCTGTTCCTGGCGTCGTCGAAGGCAAGCTATGTGACGGGGGCGATCGTGGCGATGGATGGGGCGGTGACGCCGATGATTTGAGGATGGACAGGGCGGGTTCAAAGGCCGCTGCCCTCCCCCCAACCCTCTCCCAGAGGGAGAGGGAGTAAGCCCGGGGAACGAATCCAGGAGCGAACGCAGTGATGCGATCCCCCAGGCCGAGCGAAGCGATGGCCCGAGTGCTCCCCCTCCCCTCTGGCCGCGCCGAGGAGCGCAGCGTTTCGCGGATCAGGGCTCGCCCTTGTTTGAGCGAAGCGAGTTTGGGCGAGACCCCGCGAAACGCGAGCACCGCAGGTTGCCCGCAGCGAAGCGGAGGGACGCGGACAGTGGGGTCGCCTTTTCTTTGCTTACTTTCTTTTGGCGAAGCAAAAGAAAGTGAGTCGCCCGCCGGGGCGAGACCCGGCCCCCGAAAGCAAACCCTCAGCCCAAAGCCAACAACCCCTCGAACTTCAACGCCAGGAAGTCGACAAAACCCCGAACCCGAGCCGGCACAAACCTCCCACTAGGCAACAGCGCATGCAACGGATAAGGCTCCGTCTCCCAATCCGGCAGCAGCCGCACAAGACGACCTTCCCGAATGTCATTACGCACATCCAAAGCAGACTTCAGCGAAATCCCATACCCCGCCACAGTCCACTCTCGCGCCAGCGAAGCATCATCCACACTCCGATCCCCATTCACCCGCACCTCCGTCCACTGCCCCAACTGCGCAAACCGCCACACCCGGTGCCGTCGCCCACTCCGGTTGAACGTCAGGCAGTTGTGCTGCAGCAGATCCTGCGGAACCCGAGGCAAGGGATGCCGACGCAGATAGTCCGGTGAAGCCGTCAGCACCGGATTCGTCAGCGCAAACGCCCGCGCCACCAGCCGCGAATCGGCCAGCGCCCCGTAGCGCAGCGCCACGTCCACTTCGTCGCGCATCACGTCCAGCGGCCGATCCCCGACAGAGAGCGACAACTGTACCCCCGGATGCAACGCCAGGAACTCGTCGAACCAGGGCAGCAAGGTGCTGCGGGTGAGGTCCGACGGCGAGGCCACCCGCAAGGTCCCGACGAGTTCCCCCCGGTCCGCAGTGACCAGCGACTCCCCCTCGTCCAGCAGCTCAAAAGCACGCACCGCATAGTCGAGCAGCGTCTGCCCCTGCGGCGTCAGCCGCATCGCCCGGGTGGAGCGTTCGAACAGCCGCGCCCCCAACTGCGCCTCCAGCCGCTTCAAGGTCGCACTGGCCGCCGCGGGCGTGATCCCCAGCGCATGCCCCGCCGCCGTCAACGTGCCGCCACGCGCCGTCTGCACGAGCACCTGCAGGTCCGATATATTTTCAATCTTCATTTGAAAGTGTTGGTGATTCAGGCCGCCTTATCAAACAGCCGTTGTCATCCTACAGTCCAGCCATCGTTCCAGAAAGAAGGTTTCTTCCCATGAAAGCCGTCGGCTACCACCAGCCCCTCCCCATCGACCACCCCGAATCGCTGCAGGACATCGAGCTCCCCGCCCCCGTCCCCGGCGCGCGCGACCTGCTGGTGCGCGTGAAGGCCGTGTCGGTCAACCCGGTCGACACCAAGGTCCGCAAGAACGCCGCCCCCGAAGCCGGCCAAGCCAAGGTGCTGGGCTGGGACGCAGTCGGCACCGTCGAAGCCATCGGCAGCGGCGTGCAAAGCTTCAAGGTCGGCGACCGCGTCTACTACGCCGGCTCGATCATTCGCCCCGGCGCCAATTCGGAGCTGCATGCGGTCGACGAGCGCATCGCCGCCCTCGCCCCGAAGAGCCTCGACGATGCGCAGGCCGCCGCCTTGCCGCTGACCACCATCACCGCCTACGAACTGCTGTTCGACCGCCTCCAGGTGCCCAAGGACGGCGGCGACGGCCAGACGCTGCTGATCACCGGCGGCGCGGGCGGCGTGGGCTCCATCCTCATCCAGCTCGCACGCCAGCTCACGAAGCTGCGCGTGGTCGCCACCGCCTCGCGCGCCGAAACGCGCGCCTGGTGCCTGGCACTGGGCGCGCACGCTGTCATCGACCATTCGAAGCCGCTCGCCGCCGAACTCAAGGCAGCCGGCATCGACGAGGTCGACATGGTCGCCAGCCTCACGCAGACCGACCAGCACTACGCGCAGCTCATCGAGAGCCTCAAGCCCCAGGGCCAGCTCGCGGTGATCGACGACATGAAGGTGCTCGACGCGATGCCGCTGAAGACCAAGTGCATCTCGCTGCACTGGGAAATGATGTTCACGCGCTCGCGCTTCACCACGCCCGACATCGCCGAGCAAGGCAAGCTGCTCGCCGAAGTGGCCGCGCTGGTCGACGCGGGCCGCATCCGCACCACGGCGAATGCGAGCTTCGGCACCATCAACGCCGCGAACCTGCGCAAGGCACATGCGCTCATCGAGAGCGGCAAGGCGCAGGGCAAGGTGGTGCTGGCCGGGTTCTGATTTGCGCACAATCGGTCGCATGACCGACGAAAGCACACCCACCCCGTCCCACCTCATCGAATTCGAGACCCCGCGCCTGCGGGTGCGCCAATGGCGCGAGAGCGATCTCGCGCCATTTTTCGCGCTGGCCTGCGACCCGCAGGTGATGGAGTTCCTGCTGCCCTTGCCCACGCGCGCCGAGAGCGACGCCGCGGCCCACCGTACCCAGGCGCTCATCGCACAGAAGGGCTGGGGCTTCTGGGCCGTCGAGCGCAAGGACACAGGCGAGTTCATCGGATTCACCGGACTGAACGTGCCGATGGCCGCGCTGCCCTTCTCGCCCTGCGTCGAGATCGGCTGGCGCCTGTCACGCGCCAGCTGGGGCCAGGGCTTCGCGACCGAGGCCGCGCGCGGCGCGCTGCAGGTCGGCTTCGAACGGCTCGGGCTCGAAGAAATCGTGGCATTCACCGCCCATGGCAACCTGCGCTCGGCCGCCGTGATGGCACGCCTGGGCATGCACGAAGACGTGGCCGGCGCCTTCGAGCATCCGGCAGTGCCCGAAGGCGATGCGCTGCGCGGCCACCGACTGTTCCGCATCGACCGCGCGGCATGGCGGGCCGCGCAGCGCACCTCAGAATGAATGCAGCAGCAGGGCGGCGCCCGACACGATCGCGAAGACCTGCACGAAGATGCGCAGCACGCGGCCGTTGATGCGCCGATGCACCACGCGGCTGAGCACCGCGCCCACGACGAGCGCGGGCAACAGCAGGGCCGCGGCGTAGAGCTGTGAGCCGTCGATGCGCCCCGCCGCCATCAGCGTGGCCAGCGACACCAGCTCGCCGACCAGGAAGCACAGCGCGATGGTCGAGCGCATGGTGGGCGCCGGCTGGTGCTGGTAGACCAGCGCCAGCGGCGGCCCGCCGATGCCGGTCGCGGTTTCGGTGACGCCGGTCACGAGCCCCGCCGCCACGAACGCGGTGCGGCCCGGCGAGAAGGCCGGCATCATCAACGTGACCCCGGCCGCCGCGATGGTCGAGGCGCCGACGAACAGCGACAGGTGGCTCGCGCTCAGCGCCGCCAGCACCCACAGGCCGCCGACGGTGCCGAGCAAGCGCCCGCCGGTGATCCAGCTGGCGCCGGTGCGGTCGATGGCGCCGCGCTCGCGCCACATCACGTAGAAGTTCAGCGGCAGCATCAGCACCAGCACGCACACGGGCAGCAGGTCGGGGCGCACGATGCCGATCACCGGCGCGGCGATGAGCGCAAAGCCGACGCCGGTCGCGCCCTGCACGAAGGCGGCGAACAGCACGGCGAGCGAGACGAGGACCAGGTGTTGCGCGCTCACTGCGAGTGCCGCTCCGAGGCCAGGCGGCGGTGCGCGGCTGCCGGCGGATGCAGGCGCACGATGGGCGCGCGGTCCATGGCCGCGTGGGCGACGCGCGCCAGCTGCCGCTGCAGCGCGCGCGCATCCCAGTCGGGCGGCCAGCCTTCCCACAGGCGCAGGCGCCCGTCGACGAACACGGCCACGATCTGGTCGCGGTTGCCCAGGCGCACGAGGTCCCACGTGAGGTCGACGGAGGTGCACATCTCGGGCGTGTCGACATCGACGATGAGGAAGTCGGCCGCCTTGCCCACGGCGATCTCGCCCGTGAGATGGCCCAGGCCCACGGCGCGCGCGCCTTCGTGCGTGGCGTGGTCGAACCAGGTCCAGCCGCCGCCGCTGGAGGCATCGCCGATGGCCATGCCGAAGGCCAGCTTCTGCGCGGCCTCGGCCGCGTCCATCAGGCGGAAGGCGTCGCTGCGCGTGGCGTCGGTGCCCAGGCCGAAGCGGATGCCCAGCGCGGCCATCAGGTTCGCGGGCGCCACGGCATTGCCCTTCCACTGGCTGGCGACGGGGTTGTAGCTCACGGCGGTGTCGGTGTCGCGCAGCACCATGAGTTCCGAGGGCGTGACCAGCGTGCCGTGCGCGATGAGCACCTGCGGGCCGAGCGCGCCCAGGTGCGCCAGCAGCTCCAGCGGCCGCCTGCCGCGCTGCACGACCGAGCGCTCGACCGAGGCCAGGTGCTCGTTGACGTGCGTCTGGAACACGGTGCGCGCCTCGGCGCACAGGGCCGACACGGCGACCAGCATCTCGTCGGACGCCGCTTCGGGCACCGAGATGGCGAGCGAGGGATGCACCAGGTCCGCACCCGACCACTGCTGCAGGAACTGCGCGGCATGTGACTGGATGGCCTGTCGATCGGCGGCGCTGCTGTCGTTGCCGCCGTCGTTGCAGATCAGGCCCAGCACGCAGCGCAGCCCGGCCTCCTGCACGGCGGCGGCCACGGCGCCGATGTCGCCCGGCGCGCGCGTGCCCGCGTCGCACACGGTGGTGAAGCCGCCGCGCAGCGATTCGAGCGCCGCGAGCTTGGAGGCCATGTAGACGAACTCGTCGTCCAGGCTCGACTCGAGCGGCACCCACACGCGCCGGAAGATCTCGGACGGCTCGCCGTAGGCCAGCGACTTGCCGAAGGACTGCGTGAGGTGGTGGTGCGCGTCGATCATGCCCGGCATCAGCAGCTTGCCGGGCAGGTGCAGCGGCGTGAGCTGCGGGTGGCGGGCGATGAGCGCGTCGGCGGGGCCGACCTCGCGGAAACGCCCACCTGCGATGCGCACGGCATGGCCGGTGGCGGGGCCGTCGCGCAGTATCAGGTGGTCGGGAACGAGCAGCAGCTCGTCGGCCGCGAAGTGCGCGGCATCGAGTTCAGGAGACATGGTGAAAGGAGAGAGCGGGAAAAGAAATGAGGAGGCGCTCATTGCGGCGCCGGTGCGATGGCCGGGCTGTCGGCCGGCACGCGGTTGAACACCAGGTTGAGCACCACCGCCGTGAGCGAGCCCATGGCCAGGCCGTTGCCCAGCACCAGCTGCAGCGTGTCGGGAAAGCGGCTGTACAGGCCCGGCACGACGATGGGCAGCAGGCCCATGGTCAGCGCGCCGGCCAGCACGAACATGTTGCCGCGCTCGTGCAGGTCGACCTTGCGCAGCATGTCGATGCCCATGGTGCCGATGATCGCGAACACCACCATCGCGGTGCCGCCGACCACGGCCGACGGAATGGCGCTGGCCAGCCGGCCCAGCGGCGCCGACAGCGCGATGAGGATCAGGATCACGCCGGCCGCGGCCGTCACGTAGCGCGAGCGCACGTTGGTGGCGCGCACGATGCCGATGTTCTCGCCGCTGGTGATGATCATCGAGGTGCCGAACAGGCCCCCCGCCAGCGACACCAGCGCGTCGCCGCGGATGGTGCGCGGCACCACGTCGCGCGGATCGATCCTGCGGCCCACCACCTCGGCCACCGCCACGGTCTGCCCCGTGGCCTCGACCATCGAGATGATGCTGAAGATCAGGAGCGGCACGGCCGCCACCAGGTCGAAGCGCGGCATGCCGAAGGGCAGCAGCGTCGGCGCGCTCCAGAAGGGCCCGGCGGCCACGCTGCCGAAGTCCATCAGCCCGCAGGCCGCGGCCAGCACCGTGCCGGCCAGCAGGCCCAGCAGCACGGCGAGCTGGCCGAGCGTGCCCTTGAACACGCGCGCGAACAGCACCGTGAAACCGATGGTCGCCAGCGCCAGCCCGATGTTCACCGGGTCGGCAAAGGTGGACGTGCCGGCCTTGCCCGCGATGATGCCGCCGTACACCTTCACGAGGTTGATCGACACCAGCAGCAGCAAGGTGCCGATGACGATCTTCGGAAAGTAGCGCAGGCAGCGCGCGAACACCGGCAGCACCAGGAAGTAGAACAGCGCCGTGAGGATCACCGCGCCCGAGGCCGTCTGCAGGTCGCGCTGCTGGGCGATGGTCACGAACATCACGATGGGCGCGCCGCCCGGCACCATCACGAAGGGCAGGCGCGCGCCGAACTTCCACGGCCCGAACGACTGCAGCAGGGTGCCCACGCCGCACAGCAGGAAGGTGGCGCTGATCAGGTTGACCGTGAGCGCGGACTCCAGCCCCAGCGCCTTGGCCACGAGGAACACCGAGGTGATGGGCACGGCCGCCATCACCAGCACGTGCTGCAGGCCGAACAGCAGCAGTTGCGACAGGGGCAGCACCGCATCGACCGGGGCGATGGCGGAAGGCGCGCCGACAGGCACGACCGGGGGCACAGCAGAGGCATCGGGCACACGGGACATCATGGAATCCTTGAACCGGGACCGCGCCCAAATCGATTTGGGCGCACTGGCAAAAAAAGCCGCCGAAGCGGGTGAAGTACATTCCGAGGCATGGCGCCCCAAAACGATTTGGGAATTGAATCACCGCTTTTCGAAAAGGTCAACGGGATGAGCACCAACCCATCGCCGCGGGCAAACATCAAGGACGTGGCGCGCGAAGCGGGCGTGTCGCCGACCACGGTCTCGCACGCGCTCAACGCCCGGGGCCAGGTCGACGCGGAAACGCGCGCGCGCGTCGAGCAGGCGGCGCTGAAGCTGGGCTACCGGCCCAACCGCAATGCGCAGCGGCTGCGAACGGGCGAGGCGCACATGATCGTGCTGCTGTCGTCGATGCCGTTCGCGGTGGCCGGCGGCCCGTCGCGCCTGGGCTTCCTGATGGAAGTGGCGGCCGTGGCGGCCGCCGCGGCGCTGGACCGCCGGCTGGCGCTGGTGCTGGCGCCGCCGATGGAAACCGGCCGCGTGCCGATGGAGCTGCTCGACGTGGACGGTGCGCTGGTCATCGAGCCTTCGGCGGGCGACCCCAACCTGGCGTACCTGCTGCGGCGCGGCCTGCCGGTGGTGGCCATCGGCAAGCCGGCCGAGGAAGCGGCCGACGGGCCGGCGATGCCGCCCTATGTCGACATCCACTCGGGCCAGACGACGCGCCTGCTGCTCGAGCACCTGCACGACCAGGGCGCGCGCAAGGTCGCGATGATCCTCGGCTCGGCCGCGCGCAATTCCTATGTGGAAGGCCAGGCGGCCTACCAGGCCTTCGCCGCCGCGCGCGGGCAGGCACCGCTGCTGTCGCTGGTCGACGAAGCCGAGGGCGAGAACGGCGGGCGGCAGGCCGCGCTGGCGCTGCTGGCGGCGCACCCCGACATCGACGCCTTCTGCGTGCCGGTGGACGCGTTCGCCTCCGGCGCGGTGACGGCCGTGCGCGAATCGGGCCGGCGCATTCCCGAGGACGTGATGGTCGCCACGCGCTACGACGGCCTGCGCGCGCGCACCTGCGTGCCGCCGCTCACGGCCGTCGATCTGCACCTGGACGAGGTGGCGCAGCAGGCGATTGCGCTGCTGTTCGACCACCTGCGCGGCGACACGAGCCGGCGCCGCGTCGACGGGCCGGCGGCCCAGTTGGTGCCGCGGCTGTCGTCGGCACGCCGGGGCTGATCGCGCGTCAGTTGGGTTTGCTGCGCGACACGCGCCACACCGCGTTGCCCACGTCGTCCGCCACCAGCAGCGCGCCGTTCTTGTCGAGCGCCACGCCGACCGGCCGGCCGTGCGCCTTTTCGTCGGCGCTCAAAAAGCCCGTGAGAACGTCGACCGGCGGCCCGCTCGGCTTGCCGCCGATGAAGGGCACGAACACCACCTTGTAGCCCGACTTGGGCTTGCGGTTCCACGAGCCGTGCTCGCCGATGAAGGCGCCGCTCGCGAACTCGGGCGGCATGCCGCGCGCGTGCGAGAACACCAGCCCCAGCGGCGCGACGTGCGCGCCCAGCGCGTAGTCGGGCGCCAGCGCCTTGGCCACCCGCTCGGGCTGTTGCGGCGTGACGCGCGCATCGACCACGCCACCCCAGTAGCTCCAGGGCCAGCCGTAGAAGGCGCCCTCTTTCACCGAGGTGAGGTAGTCGGGCACGAGGTCGCTGCCGATCTCGTCGCGCTCGTTCACCACGGTCCACAGCACGTTCGTCTCGGGCTCCCAGCCCAGGCCGTTGGGGTTGCGCAGGCCGCTGGCGAACAGGCGTTTCTCGCCGCTCTTCGCGTCGACCTCCCAGATCGCGGCGCGGCCCTCTTCGGCCGCCATGCCGTTCTCGCCGATGTTGCTGTTGGAGCCGACCGTGACGTACAGCTTGCTGCCGTCGGCGCTGGCGATGACGTTCTTGGTCCAGTGGTGGTTGATACCGGCGGGCAGCGCCGTCACCACGGTGGGCGTGGCGCTGACCGAGGTCTGACCCTCGGTGTAGGGCACCTTCACGAGCGCGTCGGCGTTGGCGATGAAGAGCTCGTTGCCGACCAGCGCCATGCCGTAAGGCGATGTCAGGTTCGCCAGGAACACCTGCTTCACCTCGGCCAGGCCATCGCCGTCGGCGTCGCGCAGCAGGGTGATGCGGTTGGCGCTGGGCACGCCCGCGCCCGCGCGGCCCATGACCTTGCCCATGACCCAGTTGCGCACCGTGGCGACCGGGCCGCTGGCGCCGCTGCCTTCAGGTTGGGGCGGCTTGTTGCTCTCGGCCACCAGCACGTCGCCGTTGGGCAGGGTGTAGACCCAGCGCGGGTGGTCCAGCCCGCGCGCCAGCGCCGTCACGCGCAGGCCTTCTGCGGGCGTGGGCGCGGCGGTGTCGGTCCAGCCGACGGCGGGCGCCACGTTGACGGTGGGGATCAGCGTCTTGTTCGGATCGGCCAGCTGCGGCCGGGGGCCGGTCGTGAGTTCGGGCGCGAGCTTGGCGGCCTCACCGCAGCCGGCGACGAGCAGCACGGCGGCCACGGCCGCGGCAGACAGGGCGAGGCGGACGGGAAGGTGCGGCGATGCGTTCATGCAGATTCCTTGCGCGGCAGGCGGCCGCAGACCGCCGGATCATGCGCAATCGCACGACGCGGGCGTGTCGGTCGTGGGCGCTTTCCGGCGTGCGCACACCTCCTTCGCGCATCGTCGCTACCATCGCCGCATGACCGACGACCTGTTCCGCGCCGACGCCTACCTGCGCACCTGTGAAGCCCGCATCCTGCGCCTCGACGACACCGGCATCGTGCTGGACCGCACCGTGTTCTATCCGCTGGGCGGCGGACAGGCCGGCGACGCCGGCGTGCTGGCGCTCGCCGACGGCCGCGAAATCGCCATCATCGACACCCGCAAGGCCAAGGACGCCGAGGGCCAGCCGACCGCCGAATTCGTCCATGTGCCCGCGCCCGACCAGGCCGAGCTGCTGGCCGCGCTGGCGCCCGGCGACACCGTCACCGCGCGCCTCGACTGGGAGCGCCGCCACCGGCTGATGCGCTTTCACACCGCCAGCCACCTGCTGTGCCACCTCGTGCCGGTGCCGGTGAACGGCTGCTCGATCACGCCCGAGTACGCGCGCATCGACTTCCACATCACCGACCCGCTCGACAAGGAAACGCTCACCGCGGGCCTCGCCAGGCTGGTCGAGGCCGCCCACCCGCTGACCGTGGGCGCCATCAGCGACGCCGAGCTCGACGCCAACCCCGCGCTGGTCAAGAGCATGAGCGTGCAACCGCCGCGCGGCACGGGCACGGTGCGCACCATCCGCATCGGCGGCACGGGAGAAGACGGCGGCGCGCCGTCGATCGACTTCCAGCCCTGCGGTGGCACGCACGTGGCCAACACGGCGGAAATCGGCGCCATGGTCGTCACCAAGATCGAGAAGAAGAGCGCGACCACCCGGCGCGTGGTCCTGGGCTGGCCCTCGGCCTCCGCAGCCTGAGCCTCGGGAAAGACCCGGCCCCCAGGAACTTCGCCCCGCCCTCTGGCTCCGACTGACCGGCATGACCTTTTCGCGCATCTCTTTCGCTACTTTTCTGATAGCTACCGCCGCAGCCTGCATGCCGGCTGCGGCCCAGCTGGCCCCGAAGACCGGGGCGGTGGTCACCACCCCCCACGTGCGCGCCGAACTGGTCGCCCATGCGCCCGAGGGCGTGGCGCCCGGCGCGCCGGTCTGGGTCGGGCTGCAGATCACCCACCAGCCCGAGTGGCACACCTACTGGAAGAACGCCGGCGACTCCGGCCTTCCGACGGAATTGAAGTGGACGCTGCCCGCCGGCGTCTCGACCGGCGAGATCGCCTGGCCGGTGCCCAAGAAGATCCCGGTCGGCACGCTCGCCAACTACGGCTACGAGAACACCGTGCTGCTGCCGGTGCCGCTCGAGGTCTCCACGCTCTACAAGCCCGACGTGGCGCTCACCGGCGGCTCGCCGGCCCTGGACATCAAGCTGCAGGCCTCCTGGCTGGTCTGCCGCAAGGAATGCATTCCCGAAGAGGGCGAGTTCACGCTCTCGCTGCCCACGCGCGGCTCGACCGCGCTGAACAAGGCGGCCTTCGACACCGCGCAGGCCGCGCAGCCGCAGCCGCTGGGCGCGCCCGGCACCATCGCCGTCGAGGGCCAGCAGCTGAAGGTGCGCCTCGAGGGCCTGCCCGCCACCGTGCGCGGCAAGACGCTCGAGTTCTTCCCCGAAACGCCCGAGGTGATCCGCACCGCCGCCGTGTCGGGCAAGGACTGGACGCAAGCCTGGGACGGCGCGACCTGGACCGCCACGATGCCGCTGGCCGACCAGCGCAGCGAAAGCCCCACCGCCATGCCGGTGGTGGTGGCGCTGGCCGAAGCCGATCGCCGGGCCGGCCAGCCCGTGGCCTGGCGCGCCGAGGCGCCGGTGTCGGGCACCTGGCCCGCCGCCACCGCCGCACCGCGCGCCGCCGAGGTGTCGCCCGCGCTGCAGGCGGCGCTGGCGGCCAACGCGGCCCAGGCGGCCCCTGCTGCCGCTGCGCAGGCCCAGCCCGCCGGCACCTTCATGGTCGCCCTGCTCGGCGCGCTGCTCGGCGGCCTGCTGCTCAACCTCATGCCCTGCGTGTTCCCGATCCTCGCGATCAAGGTGCTGGGCTTCGCGCGGCAGGCGGGTAACGCCAGCGCGCACCGCAAGGCCGGGCTGGCCTACACGGGCGGCGTGATGCTGTCGTTCCTCGCGCTGGGCGGCGCCATGCTGGCGCTGCGCGCGGCGGGCGCGCAGCTCGGCTGGGGTTTCCAGCTGCAGTCGCCCGGCGTGGTGGCGGCGCTGGCGGCGCTCTTCACCTTGCTCGGCCTGAACCTGGCCGGCGTGTTCGAGTTCGGCCGCGCCGCGCCGCAGTCGGTGTGCAGCGCGCAGGCCAAGCATCCGCTGGCCAACGACTTCCTGTCCGGCGTGCTCGCCGTGGTGATCGCCTCGCCCTGCACCGCGCCGTTCATGGGCGCCTCGCTGGGCTTTGCCATCGGCCTGCCGGCGGCCCAGGCGCTGCTGCTGTTCGCCGCGCTGGGCCTGGGCCTCGCCCTGCCCTACCTGGTGGCGGGCTTCGTGCCGGCCGTGGCGCGCCTGCTGCCCAAGCCGGGCCCGTGGATGCACACGCTGCGCCGCCTGCTGGCCTTCCCGATGTTCGCGACTGTGGCCTGGCTGGTCTGGGTGCTGGGCCAGCAAAGCGGCATCGACGGCGCGGGCACGCTGCTCGCGCTGCTGGTGTGCCTGGCCGCCGTGGTCTGGGCGCTCACGCTGACCGGCCGCACGCGCGTCGTCATCGCCACCCTGATGATCGCCTTCACCGCCGTGCTGGCCGGCACCATCGGCCGCAACATCGTGCAGGTGCCCGAGCCGACGGCCAAGCTGGCTTCAGCACCGAACGACGGCGAGCGCTGGCAGCCGTGGTCGGCCCAGCGCGTGAGCGACATGGCGGCCGCGGGCCGGCCCGTGTTCATCGACTTCACCGCCGCCTGGTGCGTGACCTGCCAGTACAACAAGAAGAGCACGCTGGCCGACGCCGAGGTGCTCGCCGACTTCGACACCAAGCAGGTCGCCATGCTGCGCGCCGACTGGACCCGCCGCGACCCCGCCATCACCGCTGCGCTCACCGCACTGGGCCGCAGCGGCGTGCCGGTGTACGTCTTGCAGGCACCGGGCAAGGCGCCGGTGGTGCTGACCGAAATCCTCAGCAAAGACGAGGTGCGCGCCGCGTTGGCAGCGCTTTGAGCGCCGATGCGGTGAATTGAAACGAGATGACAACGCCGCTGTCATGGGTTGTCACACGCACTTGAAGAAACCGTTCTAAGCTGCAGTTGTTGTTTGGAATTTTGTTTTTTGGAGTTCAAGCTGGCCATGACGCTCTCGCCCACTGTCGACTCACGCTCCCTTCGCGCCGCGCGCCAGGCACGCGCCGCCCTCAGCCGCGCGTCCCGCCGCGCCGTCGTGGCCGCCGCCGTCGCGCTGGGCGCCACCTTCCTCATGGGCACCAACGCCTTCGCCGCGCCCGCCGTGGGCCAGCAGGCGCCCGATTTCGTCGCCGTCGACACCACCGGCGCCAAGCACAAGCTGTCTGATTTCGCGGGCAAGTTCGTGGTGCTCGAATGGACCAACCCCGGCTGCCCCTTCGTGCGCAAACACTACGGCAGCGGCAACATGCCGGCCACGCAGAAGGCGGCCACCGACAAGGGCGTGGTCTGGCTCGCCATCAACTCCACCGAGCGCGCCGCCAGCGACTACCTGAAGGCCGACGCGCTCGACGCCTGGATGAAGTCGCAAAAGGCCGCGCCCACCGCCGTGCTGATGGACGAAGACGGCGTGATCGGCCAGGTCTACGGCGCGCGCACCACGCCCCACATCTTCATCATCGATCCCAAGGGCACGCTGGTGTATGCCGGCGGCATCGACAGCATCGCCTCGGCCCGCGTGGACGACATCAAGACCGCCACCAACTACGTGAACCAGGCGCTGGGCGAAGTGACCGGCGGAAAACCGGTGTCGATGGCGAGCACGCGGCCGTACGGGTGTTCGATCAAGTACAAGAGTTGATGCGTGTGCACGCGCCGCCCGCTGCGCGGCGCGCCGCATTGACAGCTACCTGACTCCCCTCGTCAGGTGCAGGTCGGGAACCCCGACCTACCCTTGGGCCCACAACACCGCCCCAGGGGACACACCATGACTTCCGCGCCTGCCAACGCGCATTCCTCCTCGAAATTCGCCACCGTCCTGCGCGTGACCGGCGGCAACTTCATGGAGATGTTCGACTTCTTCCTGTTCGGCTTCTACGCCACGCAGATCTCGAAGGCCTTCTTCCCCGCGGGCAACGAGTTCGCGTCGCTGATGCTGACCTTCATGACCTTCGGCGCAGGCTTCCTGATGCGGCCGCTGGGCGCGATCTTTCTCGGTGCGTACGTCGACCGCGTGGGCCGCCGCCAGGGGCTGATCGTCACGCTCGCGCTGATGGCCGTCGGCACCCTGCTCATCGCCTGCGTGCCGAGCTACGCGACCATCGGCGTCATCGCGCCGCTGCTGGTGCTGGTCGGGCGGCTGCTGCAGGGCTTCTCGGCCGGCGTGGAGCTGGGCGGCGTGTCGGTGTACCTGTCGGAGATGGCCACGCCCGGCCGCAAGGGCTTCTACGTGAGCTGGCAGTCGGCCAGCCAGCAGGTGGCCATCGTCGTCGCCGCTGCGCTCGGCTACTGGCTCAACGTGACCTTCACGCCCCAGGAGATCGGCGACTTCTACTGGCGCATTCCCTTCTTCGTCGGCTGCCTGATCGTGCCGGTGCTGTTCATCATCCGCCGCTCGCTGCAGGAGACCGAGGAGTTCATGGCGCGCAAGCACCGCCCCGACGCGCGCGAGATCTTCCGCTCGATGGTGGCCAACTGGGGCCTCGTGGTCGCCGGGATGATGCTGGTGTCGATGACCACCGTGTCGTTCTACCTGATCACCGTCTACACGCCCACCTTCGGCAAGGCCGTGCTGCACCTGAGCACGACCGACGCGCTCATCGTCACGCTGTGCGTGGCCATTTCCAACTTCATCTGGCTGCCGATCA
Source organism: Variovorax sp. FW301-JW7 (assembly GCF_058788795.1). NCBI lineage: Bacteria > Pseudomonadati > Pseudomonadota > Betaproteobacteria > Burkholderiales > Comamonadaceae > Variovorax > Variovorax sp. FW301-JW7. The sequence goes on along the minus strand of NZ_JBYTBC010000004.1, from coordinate 68,957 downwards.
TGGGCTCGCTGTCGGACCGCGTGGGGCGCAAGCCGCTGCTCGTGCTGTTCACCCTGCTGACCATCCTCACGGCCTACCCGTCGCTCAAGTGGCTGGTCGGTGCGCCGAGCTTCGCGCGCATGCTCGAGGTGGAGCTGTGGCTGTCGTTCCTGTACGCCAGCTACAACGGCGCGATGGTGGTGGCGCTCACCGAGGTGATGCCGGTCAGCGTGCGCACCGCGGGCTTCTCGCTGGCCTACAGCCTCGCCACGGCCCTGTTCGGCGGTTTCACGCCGGCGATTGCCACGGGGCTGATCGAGATGACCGGCGACAAGGGCGCGCCCGGCCTGTGGATGACGGCCGCCGCGGCCTGCGGGCTGATCGCGACGCTCGTGCTGTACCGGCGCAACGTCGACCCGGCCGACGCGGGCCGCGTGCCCGTCGTCTGAACCACGGCCCTTGCATTGACCCAGCGCGCACCGGCCGTTGACCGGGAGCGCACCGCCCCTGCCGCCCCGGGTGGAAGTACCGATGATGGCGCGCGCCGACCTGCCTATCCTGCACCAGCGCTTCCGGCGCCCCCAGGGAACCACGGCATGAACGCACACCACTTCAGCACCCGGCTCGAACACCCGGCCGACCGGCAGGCCTGCTGGGGCCGCATCAACGAGTCGTACTTCGGCGCGCTGCGCGTGCAGTGCCTCGACCCCGGCCCGTTCGACGCGCGCATGGACGCCTACGAACTCGGGCCGCTGGGCATGTTCATGATCGAGGCGCCTTCGCACCGCGTGGCGCGGCCCGACACGCACCGCGAGATCGCGCTCGACGAGCACTACAAGCTGGTGCTGCAGCTCGAAGGCCACGGCCACATCTCGCAGCGCGACCGCGAGTTCCACCTGCACCCGGGCGACTGGAGCCTGTACGACCCGCGCGTGCCCTACGCCATCACCAACCCCGAGCGCTCGCGCCTGCTGGCCATCACGATCCCGCGCCAGCAGTTCAAGGGCATGAAGATGCCCGACCTGCACACCTGCGAAGCCCACACGCCGGCCATGCAGGGGCTGTACGCGGTGCTCGGTTCGTTCCTCACCTCGCTGGCCGACCAGCTGCCCTCGCTGCCCAATGCTGTCGGCCGCTCGGTCAGCGACACCGTGCTGGGCCTGCTGGCCTCCACGCTCGCCACGCACGCCGACGAGCAGTTCGGCGCGCAGCCGCTGCCGGGCGTGCTGAAGGCGCGCGTGAAGCAGTTCGTGCACGCGCACCTGGCCGACCCGGCTTTGTCGCTCGACCTCATCGCGCAGCAGCTGCGCTGCTCCAAGCGCTACCTGCACCGCGTGTTCGAGGACGAAGACCAGACGCTCGACCGCTTCATCTGGCAGATGCGGCTGGAGCGCTGCAGCGAAGCGCTGCGCCAGGCCGCGGGCGGGCGCACCTCGGTGTCGGAGATCGCCTTCGCCTGGGGCTTCAACAGCAGCGCGCATTTCTGCCGCGTGTTCAAGGCGCAGTACGGCGTGTCGCCGCGCGAGTTCCAGCGGCGCGAGGCGCAGCGGGCGGCGTCGCCGGCGCTGACGCACTGAGCAGGTCGAAGACGTCTTCACGAACGCCGCGCCGGGGGCGCCGCCACGCCCCTCACCCGCGCCTACCGCGCACCCAGCACACTGAGCGCCGCAAGGCTCATGGCTTTCACGCCCGTGGTGATCGAAGGCTCGGGAACCGGCGCGAAGTACGGCGAGTGATTGAACACCAGCGGCTTGCCGCCAGGCCTGTGCGACTCGGCGACCTCCTTCGGGTCGAGCACACCGACCAGGAAGAACATCGAGGGCACGCCGTCGTTGCCGTACTCGGCAAAGTCCTCGCTGGTCGTCAGCGGTCGCGTGCGTTCGACCTTGTCCGCGCCGAGGCCGGCCTGCAGTGCCGCCTCGACGCGCAGGACCAGGGCTTCGTCGTTGACCACGCCGGCGCCGGCGTCGGGGAACTTCACCTCCGGCTCCGGCGCGCCGGCCGCGGCGGCCGAAGCGAGCGCGACGCGGCGCACGCCCTCCAGCAACTGCGCCCGCACCGCGGGATCGTACGAACGAATGGTGCCCCGCACGAGGGCGGCGTCGGGGATGATGTTGCCCGAGGTCCCCGCCTGCAAGGCGCCGATCGTGACCACGCCGAACGCCATCGGGTCTTTCTCCCGGCTCACCACGGCCTGCACGTCCACGATGAAGCGCGCGGCGATCATGACCGGGTCGAGCGCCTTGTGGGGCGCCGAACCGTGGCCGCCACGGCCATTGAAGACGATCTCGAGCGAGTTGGCCGCCGAGGTCATCGGGCCCACGCTGTAGCTGACCGTTCCGTAGGGACGCGGATCGGTGTGCAGCGCCAGCACCGTGTCGGGCTTCGGAAAACGCTTGAACAGGCCGTCCGCCAGCATGGCCTTGGCGCCCGCGCCGATTTCCTCGGCCGGCTGGGCCACGAACATCAGCGTGCCCTGCCATTGGCCCTTCATCGCCACCAGCGCGCGCGCCGTGCCCACCCAGCTCGCCATGTGCACGTCGTGGCCGCAGCTGTGCGCAACGAACGTCTCGCGGCCCTGCCAGATTGCCTGGGTCTTGCTGGCATAGGGCAGGCCCGTTTTCTCCTCCATGGGAAGGCCATCGAGGTCGGTGCGGACCATGACCGTCGGTCCTGCACCGTTGCGGTACAGCGCGACCAAACCGGTCTTTCCAACGCCTTCCGTCACCTCGAAGCCAAGGGCCCGCATCTCGGCGGCCAGGCGCGCCGCCGTGCGGACTTCCGCAAAACTCAGTTCCGGGTGCGCATGCAAGTCCTTGTACAGCACATCCAGTTGCGGGTACATCTGCGCCACCAGGGCGACCAGCGATGCGGCATGCGTTCCTCCGGAAGAGGCCTGGTCGCCGTCACTCACGAGGCCGCGCTTCGCGGGCGGCATCGCCTGGCCGCCCCCGATGTCGGCGCCGACGTCCACTGCCAGAAGAGAAGCGGCTGCCGCCAGCGACAGAGCCCACGCATTTCGCTTGAAATCAGACATGTCAGGATTCCTGGTTGGTTGGTGTTGAAACAGGAGGTGGCGCATCCCGTCAGTTCGCGCACTGCTTCGGCATTTCCGGGCGTCGCCACCGTGCACACCGGTAGGCGGCCCACACGGTTCCCACCCAGATCGGCATCGCAAGTGCCGAGGCACGAATCGCCGGTGTCAGAAGCATCACGGCGACGACCAACACGAGGAACCCGAGGCACAACCCGTTGCTCACGGGGCTGCCCGGTGCCGGGAAACCCGTGGCGATGCCCCGCGCGCGCATCCTTCGCCGGAACTTCAGGTGCGTCAGCACGATGACGAACCAGGTCAGCACCAGGCACGCCACGGCCAGCGAGATCAGCAGCTCGACGGCCCCGTTCGGCATGACGTAGTTCAGCACCACGCACGAGCCCGTGAAGAACGCCGGCAGCAGGATGGCGGCCGAAGGCACGCCGCGCCGGCTGACCTTCGCCAGCCCCTTCGGCGCATGCCCCCGCTGTGCCATGCCGTACAGCAACCGGCTGTTGCCGTACACCATGCCGTTGTAGACCGACAGCGCCGCCGTCAGGATGATGAAGTTCAGGGCATCGGCCGTGAAGCGGTTGCCCAGCGCGGAAAAGATCCTGACGAAGGGGCTGCTGCCGTAGGTGTCGCCGCCCGCCTGCAACGACGCCAGCAACTGGGTCCAGGGCGCCAGGCTCAGCAGCACCAGCATCGAGCCGATGTAGAAGATCAGCACCCGCAAGATGACCTGGTTGATGGCCTTCGGAATCGTCCGCCCCGGCTCGGCCGCCTCCGCGGCAGTGAAGCCCAGCATCTCCAGGCCGCCGAACGAAAAGAGGATCAGGGCCATCGCCATCACCAGGCCGTGCACGCCGTTCGCAAAGAACCCGCCGTGGCGCCACAGGTTGCCGACGCCGGCCTGCGGCCCGCCGTCCCCGGAGATCAGCAGGTAGCCACCCAGCGCGATCATGCCGACCACCGCCGCGACCTTGACCATGGCGAACCAGAACTCCGTCTCGCCATAGACCCGCACGCTGACGAAGTTCATGGCGTTGATGAGAACGAAGCAGACCGCGGCCGTGACCCAGGTCGGAACCCCGGGCCACCAGAACTGCACGAACTTTCCCGCCGCCGTCAGCTCCAGCATGCCGACAAGCACGTACATCACGACGCAGTTCCAGCCCGCGAAGAAGCCCGCGAAATCGCCCCAGTGCTCGCTCGCGAAATGGCTGAACGACGACGACGTCGGCGTCTCGACCAGCATCTCGCCGAGAAATCGCATGATCATGAAGGCCACGATGCCGCCGATGCCGTAGCCGAGGATCATCGAGGGGCCGGCCAGCTCGAGCACGCCCGCCGAGCCCAGGAACAGGCCCGTGCCGATCGTGCCGCCCAGGGCGATCATTTGGATATGCCGGTTGCTCAGCCGGCGCTGCAGATGGCCCGCGGGGGACTCGTTGGCTTGCATGGGTTTGTCTTCCTTTTTTCTTGTGGCCGATGGGCCTGGTTTTCTTGAGCGCGCGCGCCGGTGGCGCTTCGGGGCCTCTGCTAGTAGCTGCCGCCGAGCAACGATCCAGCCCCGGGTGCATGGGTGCGCAGGCCCAGGCGCTTGAGCATCATGAAAGTCGTCGACACCGCCGACGACACCACCGGCAGCCCGGTCCGCTGCTCGATGAGATCGACCGATGCCAGCGACGGCATCTGCACGCAGGCCGATGCCACGATGGCATCCACACCCGCGGTCTTCAGGCGCTTCGTGATCTGCGCCGGGGCCAGGGGGTCCTGGCGCCCCACTTCCAGGTTGTCGGGAATCTCCAGCGAGATGCTGTCGACGACCTCGATGCCTTCGTGCTCGATGTAGTCGATCACCAGCTGCGTCAGCGGCTTCATGTACGGCGCCAGGATCGAGACCTTCTTCGCACCGATCGCATGCAGGCCGTCGACCAGCGCGCCCGCGCTGGTCACGACAGGCGCGGGCGCCGCGTTGTCCACGGTCCGCTGATGCAGCCGTTGCTCGGAGATGCGGTGATACCCCTTGCCCATGCTCATGATGGCCACCAGGCAGGCGTAGCCGAGCACGTCCACGCGCGCATCGGACAGCTCCAGCGCGCAGCGGTCGCTGTCGCCGTCCATCGCGGCCAGCTCTTCGCGCGTGACCTTCTTCATGCGCATGCGGCTCGCGTGGAAGCTGAAGCGCTCGGGCGCCACCGCTTCGCGCGCCCGCAGGATCGCGGGGATCTCGGTTTCCATGGTCGTGTTGGACGACGGCACGATCTGCCCGATGCGAAACACACGGCCCTGCGTCATGGCGCGCCCTCCCCGGCCTGGCCTGCGGCGAGCGCCATCGGAAACACCGCACCGCCGCCATCGCCCGGGTCGGGAGCGTCCTCGTCGCGGAACCGCGCCGGTGCCCGTGCCCGGCGATCGACGCGCAGGTCGAAGATGTCGAAACGGTTGTAGTGCCCCGTGATGTCGTGCATCTGCCGCGGCTGGATGCAACGCGACAGGTCGATGTCGGCATAGACGATGCCTTCTTCGTCGATCAGCGGCTTGCCGATCACGCGGCCGTCGGGCCCCAGGATGCCCGAGAAGGCGCTGCTGCGCCGCGACAGCAACGCGCGCGACGCCGGATGCGTGGCGGCCATGGCCTCGATGATGTCTTCGGAGACCGTCGAGCACGAGACCACGGTGAACACCTTGCCTTCGAAGGAATGCGCGGCGGCCCGAAGGCGGATGGCCTCGGCCATGTCGTAGTCCGGCGGCGCGACCGGCAGCGAGATGTAGCTGGCCACGTGCACGAGCTCGCCCTGGGCGAGCAGGCTGAACCGGGCCAACGTGTTGGTGTTCTCGCCGCAGGCCAGCGACCCCAGCGGCCCCACCGCAGTCTGGTGCACGCGCAGCGACGAGGCATCGCCGTTCGCCCAGGTGAGCTTCTCGGCCCAGGTCGGCACCAGCTTGCGGTGGCGGCCCAGCAAGGCGCCATCGGGGCCGATGGTCAGCAGGGTGTTGTAGAGGGTGCCGACGCCGGTCGGGCTGCGCTCGTTGACGCCGATCACGACATGAACGCCGTGGCTGCGCGCGGCCTGCTGCAGGCGCTGCACCTGCGGCCCGGGCACCTCGATGGCCGAGCGGCACAGCCGTTCGAACCACGGGCTGCCCTCGATCGGGTTCATGACCCAGTTCCAGTACGGATAGCCGGCCACGAAGACTTCGGGAAAGGCGATGAGGGTGGCCCCGTGCGACGCGGCTTCGGCGATGAGCGCGCAGGCCTTGTCGAGGGTCGCATCGGTATCGAGGTACACCGGCGCGGCCTGCACGGCCGCGGCCTTGAACGTGGGCAGATCAAGCATGTGTCTGTTTCCTGTGGTTCGGGATTGCAATGAAAAGAAAAAAAGAAAAAGTGCGCCGATGCGGCGGACCGTCAGTGCGCGGCATCGACCGTCGCGCCCACGACCCGCCCGGGATTGAGAAGCCCCAGGGGGTCGAGCGACTGCTTGAGCCGCCGCATCAGCTCGATCTCCTGCGCCGTTCGTGTGACGGACAGCCACGGCCGCTTCGCCATGCCGATGCCGTGTTCGGCGGACACCGCGCCGCGGCAGCGCGCCAGCGGTTCGTAGACGAGCGCTTCGACGATCCGCTGGATGCCGGGTTCGTGCGAAGCGGGTGCCACGGAGACATGCAGGTTGCCGTCCCCGATGTGCCCGAAGACCCAGCAGCGTCCACCCGCCCAGCGCCGCCGCACCTCGGCCTGCAGCTGACGGACGTAGGCATCCATCTCCACGATGGGCAGCGACACGTCGAAGTGAAAGGCCGGAGAAAAAGCGTGCAGCGCCTCGACGCTGTCGCGGATGCGCCAGAACGCATCGCGGTGTTCGACGCTCTGGGCCATGGCGGCATCGACCGCCCAGCCCGCTGCCATGGCGGCCTCCAGTGCATCGGCGAAGCGCGCGGCGTCCGATTCGCCCGCAGACCCTTCGCACTCGACCAGCACGCACAGCGCAGGCTCGCGCGCGAAGGGCGAGCGCCCTTTTGCCGGCGAGGTCGTGGCCAGGTGGAAGTAGTCTTGCCACATCACCTCGAAAGCCGCCAGGTCCCCGGCCAGATGGCGTCCCATGTGCTGGAGCAGGCGCTGCACGCTGTCGAAGTCGTCGCACGCGACCAGGGCCGTGCATTGGCGGGTCGGCATTTCGTGCAGACGCAGCACGGCGCGCGTGACGACGCCCAGTGTTCCTTCGCTGCCGATGAACAACTGCTTCAGGTCATAGCCGGTGTTGTTCTTCAGCATGGCGTTCATCGACGAGATCACCGTGCCGTCGGCCAGCACCGCCTCGAGCCCGAGCACCGAAGCGCGCGTCATGCCGTAGCGGATGACGCGGTTGCCTCCGGCGTTGGTGGCGATGCTCCCGCCAACGGTCGCGCTGCCGCGCGCGCCGAAATCGACCCCGTAGCACAGGCCTTCTTCTTGCACGGCCTCCTGCAGCGCCTGCAGCACCACGCCCGCCTGCACGGTGACGGTGTGCCCGACGGCATCGATCCCTTCGATGCGGTTCATGCGTTCGGTCGAGAGCACCAGCTCGCCCGGCCCGGCCTCGCAGCCGCGGACCAGCCCGGTGCGCCCGCCCTGGGTGACGACGGGTTGCCGCGCGTCCTTGCACAGGGCCAGCACGGCCGAGACCTCCTGCGTGCTGCGAGGGCGGACGATGGCCAGGGCCGCGACATCGACGCCCGTCAGCACACCGGCCTCGCCCGTCACCGCGCGCAGCGCTTGCAGCAGCGCGCCTGGCGCCGCCTGCGATCCTGATGCGCCTGTCGTCATTGCGGAACGTAGCCGGCGTTGCGAACCATCACCGACCACGACCGGGTCGTCGCGGCCATCCGCTGCGCCAGCTCGGTCGGCGTGCTGGCGCTGGGAACGATGCCCAGCTTGTTGAGCTTGTCGGCAAAGCTCGCGGAATCGACGATGCGCACGATGGCCGCGTTGTAGCGCTGCACCAGTTCGCGCGGCGTGCCCGCCGGCGCGAACATGGCGGTGAAGATCACCTCCTCGTAGCCCTCGATGCCCAGCTCGGCATAGGTCGGCACCTCCGGCAGCAGGGGAAGCCGCTTCGTGCCGTTGACGGCGACGATCCGGATCTTTCCGGTCTTCGCGTGCTGCAGCATGGTCCCGACCGAGCCGATGCCGCCGGACAGTTGCGCGCCGACCAGGTCCAGCGCGATGGGACTGTCGCCGCGGTAAGGCACCGACTGCAAAGGGGCACCCAAGGCCCGGCCGACGAGGCCCACCGCGAAGTCGGGGGCGCTGGCCTGTGCCGGCACACCGACATTGCCCTGGCCCGGGTGCGCCTTCGCCCACTGGGCGTATTCGCGCAGGCCGGCATTCGCAACGTCCACCGCCGTCGTGCTGATGGCGAAGACGTCGGGGTTGATCGCGACCAGCCCCACCGGCGCGAAGTCCTTGACCGGGTCGAAGCCCGGCTTGCGCATGGTCAGCGGAATCATCGACACGGTGTTGCTGTTGGCCAGGTAGAGCGTGGCCCCGTCCGCCGCGGCAGCCTTCAGCGCCAGCGCCGCGACCTGCCCACCGGCCCCCGCACGGTTCTCCACGATCACGTTGCGCCCCAGTTCGCGCTGCATTCCCTCCGCCAGGACGCGGGCGATGGCGTCGGTGCTGCCGCCGGCGGCATAGCCGACCAACATCCGGATCGGCCCCTCCTCCGCAGCCGACGGCTGGGCCGTGCACGCGCTGCCGATCAGCAGCACCGTGTGGAGGAAACCGAGAACGATCTGCCTGGATCTCATGATGAAGACTCCTTCGAAGGGGATGAAGCGTGGAAGAAAGGAAAGAGCAAGCGCGTCGAACGGCACGACCTCAGCCGATGACGCGTGCGATCGCATCGGCCACGCGATCCACGTTGCCGCCGTTCAGACCCGACAGGCACATGCGCCCGGAGCGCACCAGGTAGACCGCGTGCGACGCCCGCAACACATCCACCTGCGCAGGCGAGAGGCCCGTGAAACTGAACATGCCGCGTTGGCGCAGCAGGTAGCCGGCGTCGTACCCGGGAAGACGCTGGCGCAGCGCCTCATGCAGCGCGGCGCGCATGGCGTTCGTGCGAAGGCGCATGCCCTCGACCTCGCGCGCCCATGCCTCGCGCAAGGCGGCGTCGTTCAGCACCTCGGCCACCAGCCGTCCGGCGTGCATCGGCGGGCTGGAATAGTTCTGTCGAACGATCGCCTTCAGTTGCCCCAGGACGAGCGCCGCCTGCGCGGCATCGGGACAGACCACGCTGAGCGCACCGCAGCGTTCGCCGTACACACCCATGTTCTTGGAAAAGGAGTTCGCGACCAGCAGGCCGAGCCCTGCATCCGCCAGCAGGCGCACGGGTGCCGCGTCGGCCTCCATCCCTTCGCAGAACCCCTGGTAGGCCAGGTCGACGAAAGGAATCAACGCGCGCCGGGCCATCAACGCCGCGAGCTGCGTCCATTCGGCGTGCGTCATGTCCGCGCCGGTCGGGTTGTGGCCGCAGGCATGCAGCAGCACCACGCTGTGCGCGGGCAGTGCGCCGATGGCCTCGCACAGGGCGTCGAAGCGCAGGCGCCCCGTGCCGTGGTCGAAGTACGGGTACGCGTGCACGGCCATGCCGGCACTGTGGAAGATGGCGCGGTGGTTCTCCCAGGTGGGGTCGCTCACCCAGACGGCGCTGCCGGGAAAGGCCTGCCGAAGCAGCTCGGCGCCGACGCGCAGCGCGCCACAGGAGCCGACCGTCTGGAGCGTGGCCATGCGGCCCGCGGCGACGGCCTCGTGGCCGGGGCCGAACAGCAGCGCACGCACGGCCTGCGAGAAATCCGGCTGGCCCTCGATGGGTTGGTAGGGCTTCGCGCCGGCACGCGCGGCCAGCCTTCGCTCGGCTTCACGCACGGCATCGGGCACCGGCAGCGCGCCGGTTGCGTCGAAGTACATGCCGATCGACAGGTTGACCTTGTGCGCCCTGGCGTCGCGCATGAACGCCTCGTTGAGCGCCAGGATCGGATCGTCGGGACTGGCCGCGAGGTGGCTGAACATGGGGCGTGCCTCGTGGCGGACTCAGACGGCGACGACGGGGTGGCGCAAGGTGCCGATGCCTTCGACGCCGGCCTCCACCACATCGCCCGGCCACAGCCACTCCTGCGGCGTGCGGCCCGCGCCCACGCCTTCGGGCGTGCCCGTGGCGATGATGTCGCCGGGCTCCAGCGAGATGCCCGCGCTGATGTCCGCGATCAGGTGCGGCACATCGAACAGCAGATGGCGCGTGTTGGACGACTGCTTCATCTGGCCGTTGACGGTGAGCCAGAGGTCCAGGCCGTGCGGGTCGGGGATCTCGTCGGCGGTGACGATGCAGGGACCGAACGGGCCGTAGGTGTCCTGCCCCTTCGAGTAGATCCATTGCCCCGCGCGGCGGCAGTCGCGGGCGCTCACGTCGATCATCACGCTGTAGCCGAAGACGTGCGACAGCGCCGCCTCCTTGGTCACGCGGCTGGCGCGCGTGCCCATGACCACCGCGAGCTCGACCTCCCAGTCGAGCTGTTGCGTCAGCCTGGCGTTGTGCGCAATCGCTTCGCCGGGGCCGATCACCGTGGTCGGCGGCTTGGAGAAGATGACCGGTTGCCTGGGCAACTCCTTGGCGGTGTCGAGCGTGCGGCTCGATTCGGCCACATGCTCCACGTAGTTGAGCCCGATGCCGAAGATGTTCTTGCGCGGCCTGGGAATCGGCGCCAGCAGCCGCACGTTGGCCAGCGGCAGCGCCGACGCCAGGGGCCAGCGCCCGGCGTGTTCCTTCAACAGGTCGCCGGCGATGCGCACGGCCTGCGGCCCCAGGTCGATGAAGGCCAGCATGTCGTCGGGCAGGGCCACGCCGGCGGCGGCGCCCAGGGTGGCCAGGTCGACGACCTGTTCGTCCACCAGTGCGCCCAGTCGGGCGGCGGCGGCAGGATGGGCGCGGTAGGTGACGAGACGCATGGATCGGTTCTCCGAGAGAAAAAAAGACGGCAAGACACCTCCCCGCGCTCGGCGAGGCGCGCATGCAAGCGGGACGGTGGGGAAAAGAAAAAAGGGCGCGCGGCGCGCGGTCAGCCCACGGGCTGGTGGCCTGCGTTCTCGGCCAGCGCCTCTTCGCGATACAGGCCCAGCGACTGCATCACCGGCAGGTCGCTGAAGCAGAACAGACAGGCGTCTTCGGTCGCAGAAAGGTTGGCATGTTCATGGAACATCCACGACGGCACGCAGAAGATGTCGCGCTCCTGCCAGTCGAAGCGCCGGCCATTGACGACACTGAAGCCGCGGCCCTTGGCCACCTGGTAGAGGAAGCTGCCGGTGTGGCGATGGGCTTTCGTGTGTTCGCCGGGACGCAGCAGCTGCATGCTCGCGCCGATGGTGGGCATCACCGGGCCGCCGGTCACGGGGTTGACGTAGTGCATGAGGATGCCGTCGAACGGGCTGCCGTCGCTCACGCTTGCGCGCTTGCGCAGCGCCTCATAGGTGGGCCCCCACTCGTACTTGAACAGCGGCGAGTAGTTCTTCTGCCAGACCACGTCGTGCGGCCGCAGGGCCACGCCGCCCCAGGTGGCGGTGGCGTCGTCGACCGCGTGCGTCACGGCCTGCGACAGGTCGGGATGCACCACGTAGAAGCCCGCTTCCAGCGCGTTGATCAGCGGAATGTCGAGCCCGTCCTGCCAGATGCAGGTGGTGCCTTCGGCGCCGACACCGTGTTCGTGCCAGGTGCCGTTGGGCGTGAGCACGAAGTCGTTGGCGCCGAGCGTCATCTTGTGGCCGTCGACGACGGTGTAGGCCCCCGTGCCCTCCATGATGAAGCGCAGCGCCGACGCGGAATGCGCGTGCGCGGAGGCGGCTTCGCCCGGGTGCATGACCTGCAGGCCCGCATAGAGCCAGCCGACGGCCGCCGCCACGTCGCGGCGGCCCGGGTTGTTCAGGTAGATCACGCGGCGGCCGGCCTTCTCCGGCGTCACCAGGTCGATCGAACGCAGCACGTGCGCACGCAGGTCGCGGTAGCGCCAGAGCACCGGCACCGAAGCCGATTGCGGCTGCCAGGGTTCGATCTTGTTGGCCACCGTCCACAGCGCGCCGGTGTCGAGCCGCTCCAGCTCGTCGTAGTACGCCAGCAGCTGCGGTGTGTCGGCCACGTCGGCCCGGCCGGCCACGCTTTCGCGAAAGGCATCATGAACTTTGACCATGGGGTGTCTCTCTTTGTTCTGGCAACGGGAAGGGAAGGCGTCAGGTGAAGGCGTGCCGGACCCGGTGTGCGTCGCTGTTCCACGAGGCATCGCGCATGATCTGGTCGATGGCATCGATCAACGCCTGCACGTCGTCGAAGGTGTTGTAGAGCGGCGCGAAGCCGAAGCGCATGAAGTCCGGCATGCGGAAGTCGCCGATCAGCTGGCGCTGCGCGAGCGCCTGCATCACGCCATAGCCCTCGGGATGCCGCAGCGAGACATGGCTGCCGCGCTGCTGCCTGTCGCGGGGCGAAGCAAGCGTGAAGCCATGGCGGGCCAGCCGGGTGTCCACGCCGTGGATGAAGGCATCGGTGAGCGCCAGGCTCTGCGCCTGCAGCGCCTCCATCGACGTGCCCTCGAAGGCATCGAGCGCCGCATGCAGTGCCGTCAACGCCAGCACCGGGCTGGTGCCGCACTGGAACCGGTCCACGCCCGGCGCCGGGGCATAGCCAGGCGAGAACTCGAACGGCCGCGCGTGGCCGAACCAGCCCGCCAGCGGCTGGTCGCAGGCCGCCTGGTGGCGATGCGCCACATACAGGTAGCCCGGTGCGCCCGGCCCGCCGTTCAGGTACTTGTAGCCGCAGCCCACGGCGAAGTCCGCGCCGCTGGCGTCCAGTGCGCAGGGCACCGCGCCCGCGGTGTGCGAGAGGTCCCAGACCATCAGGGCGCCCGCCGCGTGGGCGGCCTCGTTGTATCGCCCCATGTCGTGAACCTGCGCCGTGCGGTAGTCCACGTGGGTCAGCACGACCGCCGCGACGTCCGCATCCAGGCTGGACGGAATGTCCGCCGCGCGCACCTGCTGCACGCCCAGCCCGAACTGCCGGGCGACCTCGTCGATGATGTACAGGTCGGTCGGGAACGAGTCCACATCGGTGACGATGCGCGCGCGGCCGGCGCGCAGCCGCACCGCGCTGACGAGCACCTTGTAGAGGTTGACCGACGTCGAATCGCAGGCGATGACCTGTCCGGCCTCGGCACCGACCAGGCGGGCGATCTTGTCGCCCGCGCGCTGCGCCAGCGTGCGCCAGCCCGCGCCGTTCCACGACCGGATGAGGCCGTCCGCCCATTCGAGCGACACCGCGTTGGAGACCGCCTGTGCGACGGCGCTGGGCATCAGCCCCAGCGAATTGCCGTCGAAGTAGCGCAGCCCCGGCGGCATGTGGAAGCGGTGCCTGAAGCGGCCGGGCGCCGCGTCTGCCGAAGAACCCGGATGCATGTCGATGACGCTCACGACTCAGGCCCCCATCACGGTGCGGATGGACCACAACTCGGGAAAGAACCGGTGCTCCACCACGTGCTTGAGCCAGCCGACGCCGGCCGACCCGCCGGTGCCGGGCTTGAAGCCCAGGATGCGCTCCACCGACGTGAAATGCTTGAAGCGGAACTGCGAGAACAGGTCGGCGATTTCGATCAGCGCTTCGCCCAATTGGTAGAGCGGGTTCTCCGGCCAGGGCTGCGCATACACCGCGAGCCAGGCCTGCTCGACCGCGGGGTTGGACTGGTAGGTTTCGCTCCAGTCGCGCTTCAGCGCGCGCTCGGGCACCGCGAAACCGCGCCGGTGCAGCAAGGCCAGGGCCTCGTCGTAGAGGCTCGGGGACTCGAGCGACTGCAGCAGGTACGGATAGACGTCGGGATTGTTCTCGTGCGCCTGCGCCAGCCTGCGCGACTTGTTGCCCAGCACGAACTCGACATGGCGGTACATGTACGACTGCTGCCCCGATGAAACGCCCAGGCAGTCCCTGAACTCGTTGAAGCCGCTGGTGGTGATGGTCGACAGCACGTCCCAGGTCTTGGTGAGGTACTCGAACAGGCGCTTGATGCGCGGCGCCAGCGCCAGCGCGCCCGCCAGGTCGTCGTCGCGCAGGCGCAGCTGCATGTTGAAGGCCTCGTAGTGAATGGCCTTGAAGATCAGCTCCTTGCACTGCGTCATCAGGATGAACACCATCTCGTCGTGGCCCTCGCTGCGCATGTGCTGCGTGCTGAGCAGCAGGTCGTTGCGGTGGTAGTCGATGAACGGATTGCTCTTGCCGGCGAACTCGATCATCGGCTGGCCGTCGGTGGCCTTGACGGCCTCGTCGCGGCTGTCGTGGGTGGAGATGTCCACCGCCCGGACGAGCGACAGTTCCAGGGCCGGGTCTCTCACCGTCGGGATGACACGGGGTGTTGGCTTTCTCATGGGGTTCCTCGCAGCAGTTGGAAGGTGTCGCGGCCCAGGCGGGTGGCTGGATCGCACAGGTCGAAAACAATGTCGAAGTGGTTGCGGCCCGCGACTTCGTAGACGCTCGCCGGGCGGCCGTTCGCGCCGATGCGGGCGGCGTAGTCACGGCTCTGGCGCTTGAAGGCGTCGGTCTCGTTTTCTCCCCAGCAGACGACGGCGGGCACCCGGGCCGTCACCGGCAGGAACAACGGGCTCAGGCGCAGCGCCGCGGGCGCATCGAGCCCCAGCTTGTCGTTGATGTAGGTGCCGACCAGGGGCTGCAGGTCGTACACGCCCGACAGCAGCACGGCCCCCTGCAGCGGCGCGTCGATGTCGTCCAGCGCCGCCAGCAGCATCGCCGCCAGGTGCGCGCCGGCCGAGCTGCCGGCGATCACGATGCGGGCACCGGGATGCCGGCGCCGGTAGAAGGCGCCCAGCGTGCGCACCGCCCGGATGCACTGGCGCACGATGCTCCCCAGCGAGGCGTGCGGCGCCAGCGTGTAGTCGATCGCGGCATAGGAGATGCCTTCGTCCACGCATTGCAGGGCGGGAAAACATGAAACCCGCGCGGACAATTCCTGCCAATAACCGCCGTGAATGAATACCAGCAATGGCGGTGGCGATGCAGATTTCGCCTCGAAAAGAATGGCTTTTTCGTCCGGCGAATCGCCATAGCCAATTTCACGTGAAGGATGCCGCTTGGATGCGAGCGCACTGCGGCTTTCGTATTCGGCAATTGTTTTTGCAAAATCCGGCGCCACGGAGCTTGGCGAATACGCTTTCGCCCTTGCTTCTGAATTGATTGAATCCTGCATTCGTGGTGCTCTTTGAATGCATGAATTATGGTTAATTCATTCTGGAAATTCTTGCCTGTATGGCCACCTCAAAGACCTCAAAAAGGCATGAATTTTCTCCGGCGATTGATAAACTGGAAAAATATCCCCATCCAGAGAATCACGGAGCAAAACATGAGCGAAACAGCGCTGATACCGGTCGACCTTGCCCTGCTGGCGCAGCTTCAGCAGAACCCGCGCATCTCGATGGCCGAGCTGGCGGAAAAAACGAACAGCTCCGTCTCTCCCTGCTGGCGGCGCGTGAAACGCCTGGAAGAGACGAAGGTCATTGAAGGCTATGGAATTTCACTGAACCGGAAAGCGCTGGGCTTCGGCATCGAGGCTTTTGTCTTCGTGAAGATCACCTCGCATTCGGAAGAGCAGGCGGTCCAATTCGAAACGGCGTTGAAACCGGTCAGGAATATTCTTTCCTGCCATATTCTTTCCGGGCAGGACGACTACCTTTTGCGCGTCGTGGCCCGCGACATCGACGACTTCGCGGAATTCGGACGCAAGGTGCTCGCGGTCCTGCCGCATGTGCGCGAGGTGCGCAGTGCCTTCGTGCTGCACACGATCAAGAGTTCATCGCACCTTCCGTTCGACGCACCGGGCGCCAGCGGCGGCTGAACCGGCCGTGGCCCCCGGGTCTCATCGCACGATGTCGGACACGTCGACGATGTACATCTGCCGCTGCGATTCGTGCACGGAGTCGATGCACACCTGCAGCCCGTCGCGGCGCCAGCGCGGGTGCAGGTCGCACCGGTTCTCCTTGCTCAGCGCCGGCGAGGCGTAGAAGCTGCCCAGGTCGTGGCGCCGGCCGGTTTCCATGTCGAACAGGAACAGCACCCGCTCGTGCGTCTGTGCGTCGGGGTAGGTGTCGCTCAGCAGCCAGCGCGTGTTCACCGGTGAGAAGGTCATGTGGCCGTTTTCCACCAGCACGCCGTCGCCGATCACGCGGACCTCGCCGCCCACCCGGTCGTGGTACAGGTGGTAGTGGATCTTTCCGGCGTGCGGACCCCACACGATGATGTGTTCGTCGTCCTGCCACAGCGGGTGCGAGATCTGGTACTCGGACTTCTCGTAGTCGAAGGTGCCCACGGCCGCCGGATCGAAGTCGTCCGCCAGCTGCGGCAGCGGGTGGTCGGAGCACTCCAGCAGGCGCAGGTCGGAGCCGTCGGGGTTCATCGTGAGCAGGCGGTGCAGAAAGCAGGTCTCGTCCTCGACGCGCTCGGTCCAGCGGTGCAGGAACAGCACGCGCGACGACGACGGGTTGACCTCGATGTGGCTCACCCAGTGGATCGCCTTGTCCATCGACGCGCGCGGATGAAACCGGCGCAGGTCCTGGTAGCTCAGCAGCAGCCGCGCCGTGCCGGTGGCCAGGTCGGTCGCGTGGATGCCGTCGTCGGCCGGTGCCAGCGGCAGCTCGAACGGCCCGCCGGCCTCGCTGTAGCCGATGGTGCGGTGCGTGATGTACAGGCGCCGGTAGTCCACGCTCAAGGCCCAGCGGCTGTCGGGCGCCACCACGTAGATCGGCAACGGCAGCAGGCGTTTCGCGCCGGTGTCGACGTCGAGCACCGTGGCGCCGAAGCCGGGGTAGAACGCATCGGCATCGCCGGTGCGGCTGTTGTAGATCAGCTGGCGACCCGGTGCACCGTCGAGCCACTGCAACTGGCTGCCCATCTGCCAGTTCCATGCGGTGGTGTCGCCCACCGCGTGGAAGCGGTCGTTGTCCTGGAGGTCGAAGTAGCCGATGCGTGCTGCCGCCGTCGGCGTGAGTTCGGCGTCCATCCAGGGCACCTGCTGCGCCAGCAGGTAGCGCCCGCTGCGGTCCCAGGCGCTCTTGTTGTAGTAGCCGAAGAAATGGTGCTGCGCGCCATCGCCCACACGGCGGCAGGGCACGGGCGCGAGGCGGAGTTGCTCGGGAAGTGGGTTCGTCGACATGGGCTCACTCCGCGGCAATGCGGCCTTGCTGGATCACCTGGTCCCAGCGCAGCTTCTCGGCCGCAATGAACTTCGTCGCGACATCTCGCGTGTTCGCCACCGGCGTCATGCCCTGCTCCGACAGCCCTTTGCGGAACTCCGGCGCGGCGACGATCTTGCGGATGTCGGCATTGAGCTTGTCGGCGATGGCGTCGGGCACCTTGGCGCTCACCGCCACCGTGGTCCACGAGGTGGCCTCGAAGGCCGGGAAGCCCGACTCGATCGCGGTCGGCACCTCGGGCAGTGCCGGCAGGCGGGCCTTGCCGGTCACGGCCAGCGCCTTGAGCTTGCCGCCGCGGATGTGGGCCAGCGTGGTCGGCGGGTTCTCGAACATCAGCTGGATCTGCCCGGCCAGCAGGTCGTTCAGTGCGGCTGTGCTGCCCTTGTAGGGCACGTGCACGATCGGTGCGTTGGCCGTGAGCTTGAACAGCTCGCCGATCATGTGCACCGACGAGCCCACGCCGGCCGAGCCGAAGTTGATGGTGTCCGGCTGCTTGCGCGCCAGCGCCACCAGCTGCTTCAGGTCGTTGGCCGGCAAGGCGGGGTTGGCGACCACGACGTGCGGCATCTCGGCCAGCACCGTGACCACCTTCAGGTCGGTCGCGGGGTCGTAGCTCAGCTTCTTGAACACGCCGTAGGTCGCGTGCAGTCCGATCGAGCCGAGCAGCAGCGTGTAGCCGTCGGCCGGCGCATCGGCCACGAACTTGCCGCCGATGTGCCCGCCGGCGCCGGGCTTGTTGTCGACCACCACCGACTGCTTGTACAGCTTGCCCAGCCGGTCGGCCAGCATGCGGGCCTGCACGTCGGAACTGCCGCCGGCGGTGAAGGGCACCACGAGCCGGATCATCCGGTCGGGGTAGGCCTGCGGCGGCGATGCCTGCGACGTCGAGGCGACGCCCAGGGCCAGTGCGAGAAGGCCGAGGCCGGCGGCCCTGCGGGGCCAGTGCTGTGTCATGCGTCTTCCTTGCTGTGCGCCGCGACGGCGCGATGGAGAGAGGTGGATAGGGTGCAGTCTAGGAACGCAGCATCATTCTGAAAAATTCATTTTCATTCGCAGGCTATGCAGAAAAGATATGCCATGCTTTGCACCGCGCAGCCCCAGGAGCCCCCGCATGTCGCGACCGTTGAACTTCCGCCAGATCGAGGCCTTCCGCGCCGTGATGCAGACCGGCACCACCACCGCCGCGGCGGCGCTGCTGCACACCACGCAGCCCTCCGTGAGCCGCCTGCTCTCGCAGATCCAGCATGCCACCGGGCTCAAGCTGTTCGACATCCACAAGGGACGGCTGCGCCCCACGCACGAGGCGCGCCAGCTGTTCGACACGGTGCAGCGCCACTTCCTGGGCCTGGACCGCATCGAGCAGAGCGTGGCGGTGCTGCGCAAGTCGGGCGCGGGCTCGCTGCGCGTGGGCTGCACGCCGGCGCTCGGGCTCGGTGTGATGCCGCAGGTGATCCATGCGTTCTCGCGGCTGCACCCCGAGGTGCACGTCAACCTGCAGACCGTCGGCACGCACGCCTTGCGCGAAGGCCTGCTCTACGGCCTGTACGACGTCGCGCTCAGCACCGCCGCCTTCCACGAGCCGCAGCTCGACGCGGTCAGCCTGCACAAGGCCAGCGCGGTGTGCGTCGTGCATCCCGGGCATGCGCTGGCGCACCGCGACGCCATCCACGTGCGCGACCTGAAGCAGCAGGTGCTGCTCACGCTGAATGCCGACGACGAGATCCACCAGCAGTTCCAGCGCACGCTGCAGCAGCACCGCATCGAATGCGCCGCCACGGTCGAGACCACCTACTCGGTCACCATCTGCATGATGGCGGCGCAGGGCACCGGCGTCGGCATCGTCAACCCCTACGTGGCTTCCGTGTTCGCGCGCGACCTGAAGATCCTGCCGCTGTCGCCGCGCTGCCCGGTGGAGGTGTCGATGGCGTTCTCGCCGCAGTCGGCGCCTTCGGCCATCGCCGAGGAGTTCACCGCGCGGCTGCGCGACTACTTCCAGGGCTTCGTGATGCCCACCGCACGGAAGGCGCGCGCCTAGGCCGCAGACGGCGGCTCGAGCAGGTCGACCAGGAAGTCGACCAGCACCCGCACCTTCGGGTTCAGCAGCGGGTCGACCCGGAAGACCGCATGCACGCCGGCGTCCGCGCCACCGTGCTTCGGCAGCACGCGCACCAGCGATTTGTCTGCCAGCGCATCGCGCACCAGCACCTGCGAAAGGAACGCGATGCCGCGCCCCGCCTTGGCGAACTCGAGCACCGCGTCGCCGTTGTTGGCCCGCAGGACGCCCTTCGGCTTGACGGAGAACTCCTGGCCCTGGGCGTCGGAGAAGCGCCATTGCTCGCCATCGCGGTTGACCGTGAGGATGATGCAGCTGTGCTGCTTCAGGTCTTCGATCGTCTTCGGCGACCCGCGCCGCCGCACGTAGCCGGGGCTGGCCACCAGCACCCGGCGGTTCGCCGCGAGCTTGCGCGCCCGCAGCGCCGAGTCTTCGAGCCGGCCGATGCGAACAGCCACGTCGACGCCCTCGCCCGCCAGGTCCACGAAGCTGTCCGTCATCACCAGGTCCAGCGACAGCTGCGGATGCCGGTCCATGAACGCCGGCAGCGCCGGCACGAGGTAGCGGCGTCCGAACGCCACGGGTGCGCTGATCCGCAACTCGCCCCGCACCTCGTCGCGCATGCGGCCCAGCGCCTGGCCCGCGGCGTCGAGCCGGTCGAAGGCTTCGCGCGCCGCGGCAAGGTAGGTCGTGCCCGCCTCGGTGAGCGACATCGTGCGGGTCGTGCGCAAGAACAGCTGCACCCCGAGGGTCTGCTCGAGCAGCTTGATCTGCCGGCTGACGGCGGAAGGCGTGATGCGCAGATCGTGCGCGGCGCGCGCAAAGCTCTGGTGCGCGGCCACCCGCACGAAGGCGCGTACCAGTTCCAGCGGCAGATCGGATGTTGCGGCCATTCATTCCTCCAGGGAACGAGTGTATTTCTTTCATGCCGATCTTTGGCGCCGCGGCACCGTCAAGCTTGGCGCCATGACAACGCAAGCAAGCGAGGCGGCCATCACGGCCGTCACCTCTTCGACGGCACCGGCCCCGCTGGGCCACTACGCGCAGGGCATCGTGCACCAGGGCGTGCTGCATGTCGCCGGCCAACTGCCGGTCGATCCGCGCGCACCCGGGCGTGTCGGTGCGCACAGCGCCTTCGCCCACCAGATGCAGCAGCTGCTCGCCAACTGCGATGCGGTTCTCGAGGCGGCAGGCAGCGGCCGGGCCCAGGTGCTTTCACTGACGCTGTACCTCACCGACCTGGACCACTGGGAAGAGGCGGACCGCCTGTGCGCCACCTTCTTCGGCGCGCATCGCCCCGCACGCACGGTGCTCGGCGTCGCCGCGATCCGCAAGGGCTACGCGGTGCAGGCCGCCATGGTGGCCGCACTCGCGGCGCAGCCCCAGCCCATCCCCCACTGCTGAAACGACGATGACCCCACGCACCCTTTTCCATGTCGATGCATTCACCCGCACGCCGTTTCGCGGCAACCCCGCGGGCGTCGTGCTGAATGCGGACGGCATGTCCGACGAAGCCATGCAGGACCTGGCGCGCGAGCTCAAGCATTCCGAAACCGCCTTCGTGTGGCGCGCCGACGCGGACGACCACGACCTGCGCATCCGCTACTTCACGCCGACCACCGAGGTCCCGCTGTGCGGCCACGCCACCATTGCCGCGCACTTCGCGCGTGCCACGGCGCTGCAGCTGGGCGAGGTGACGCTGCGGCAGAAGACGGGCGCCGGCATCCAGACCGTGGGCCTCTCGCGAAGCGCCACGGGCGGGTACCGGATCGTCATGCACCAGGGCGCGCCGGTGTTCGAAGCACCGCTGGAAGGCGCGCTGCGCGAACGCATCGTGGCCGCCCTCGGGCTCGCGCCGGGCGATGTGCCTGCCGCACTTCCGGTGCAGGTCGTTTCGACCGGGCACAGCAAGGTCATCGTGCCGCTGGCGCCGCGGGTCGACCTCGATGCGCTGCGGCCCGACATGCCCGCGCTCTCGCGGCTGAGCCGGGAGATCGGCTGCAACGGCTACTTCGTGTTCCAGCAGCCGGCCGGGGAAGACGCCGTGACCGACGGGCGCATGTTCGCGCCGGCCATCGGCATCATGGAAGACCCCGTGACCGGCAACGCCAACGGTCCGCTCGGCGCCTACCTGGTGCGCCACAAGCTCATGGCCCACGACGGGCGGGCGTTGCGCTTCCAGGGCCGCCAGGGTCGCGCGTTGCGGCGCGACGGCGTCGTGCATGTCGAGGTCGTGATCGCGAACGGCGAGCCGGCGGCCGTGTCCATCGCGGGCGATGCCTGCATTCTTTTCTCGGCCTCGCTCGACGGCGCGGCGTGACACCACCGCAATCGCGGCGCCTCGACTTACGTCAGGCCGCCGCGAGATAGCTGCTGTGCAGGATCTCCGGCCGACTGCGCAGTTCTTCCGACGAGCCCGCAAAGGCCATGCGCCCGCGCTCCAGCACATAGGCGCGGCTCGACACGGCCAGCGCCACCGTCGTGAACTGCTCGATCAGCAGCACGCCCACGCCCTCGCGCGCGACCTGCTGCACCACCTCGACCAGCCGCTTGACCACCGCGGGGGCGAGCCCCAGCGAGAGTTCGTCGATCGCGAGGTAGCGCGGTTTGCCGATGAGCGCCTGCGCGATGCAGACCATCTGCTTCTGTCCGCCCGACAGCGAGCGCGCGGGCAGCGCGAGCTTCACGCGCAGCTCGGGGAACACGCCGAGCACGCGCTCGACCGCATCGGCCACCGTGGCCGCGGGCAGCGCGGTCGCGGCGGCGCGCAGGTTGTCGAGCACCGACAACTCGCCGAGCACGCGATGCCCTTCCGGCACCACCGCCACGCCCAGCGCGCGCACGCGCTCGGGCCGCTGGCCGTGCAGCGCGTGGCCCTCGACCTCGATGCGCCCGCCCGCGAGCGGCAGCACGCCGCCGATGGCCATCACGGTGCTCGACTTGCCCGCGCCGTTGGCGCCCAGCAGCGCCGTCACCTCGCCCGGCGGCACCTGCAAGTCGATGCCGTGCAGCACGGCCTTGCCGCCGCGCTGCAGGCGCAGATCGGTCACGTTCAGCATGGGGTGGTCACTCCGTTCCCAGGTAGGCCTTGCGCACGGCCGGATCGTCGAGAACCTCGCGCGTCGGGCCGAGTGCGAGGCGGCGGCCGAAGTCGAGCACCAGGGTCTGCGTGCAGGTCGCGGCGATCAGGTCGACGTCGTGGTCGATGAGCAGCACCTGCGCGCCGCAGAACGCATGCACCGCGCCGATCGTGCGGCGCAGCACGCCGGCCTCCTGCTCGGTGAGGCCGGCGCCGGGCTCGTCGAGCAGCAGCAGCTTGGGCGCGCCGACCAGCGATTTCGCGAGCTCCAGCATGCGGCGCTGGAACAGGTTGAGGCGGTGGCCCATGACGGTCGCCACGTCGAGCAGGCCCGTGTGCGACAGCGCGCGCGCCACCTGCGATGTTGCTTCGCCGCGCGCATGCGGCACGTGGTCGAGCAGCGCGCGCACGTTGTCCCACACGCTCAGGTCTTCCACCACCTGCTCGGTCTGGAACGAGCGGCGCAGGCCGAAGCGCACGCGCGCGATGGGCTTCAGGCCCAGCAGGTCGGCGCCGTCCACCGCCACGCGGCCGGCACTCGGCGACACGAGGCCGCTGAGCACATTGACCAGCGTGGTCTTGCCCGCGCCGTTCGGCCCGATGAGGCCGCACACGGGCGCGTCGAGCTGCGCCGTGAGCGCGTCGATGGCCTTGACGCCGCCGAAGGCGACGGTGAGATCGTCGATGCGGATCATGGTGCGGCGTCCTTGTCCTTCGATGCAGAAAGCCGCTTGCGCATCGCCTCGAACACGCCCATCAGTTGCCCCGCGATGCCGCTCGGTGCCGTGATGAGCGCATGCAGCAGCGCCACGCCGAAGAAGATCATCGCGAGGTAGCCGTTGACGCCGAAGTCGGTCAGCAGCGCCGGCACCGCGCGCAGCAGCAGCCCGGCGATGAGCGCGCCGGCCCAGTGGTACACGCCGCCCACCACCGTGAGCGCGAACAGCATCACCGATTCGCCGGCCGTGAAGGCGCGCCCGTCGAGTTGCCCCACGCCACCTGCGAGCAGCGCGCCGGCCACGCCCGCGCAGAAGCCCGCGAGCCCGAAGGCCCAGGTCTGGTAATGCAGGATGTTCACGCCGGCCGCCACGGCCGCCGCCTCGCCGCGCCGGATCAGCGCCCACGAGCGGCCCGCGCGCGTGCGCCGGTGCAGCTCGATCAGCGCCAGCACCGCGGCCAGCCACACGGCGACGTAGCGGAAGTACGCCGCATCGGACAGCGCCAGCGCGGGGCGCGGCATCATCAGCCGCTCGCTGCCGAACACGCGGCCCAGCCAGCCCGCGCCGCCATCGGGAAAGCCCGTCACGTTGACGACCACCTGGAAGCCGCCCGCCATCATCATCGTGACGAGCGCCAGGTACAGCCCCTTGAGCCGCAGCGCCGGCAGCCCCGCGAGCATGCCCACGACGCACGACAGCAGCCCGCCCGCGAGCACCGACAGTTCGAAGGGCCAGCCCAGCCCGTGTCCCGCGCGCAGCGCGACCCAGCCGCCCGCGCCGAGCAGCGCGTACTGGCACAGCGACACCAGCCCGAGCTGGCCATAGAGCAGCGCCACGCCGGCCGCCGCGACCGACAGCGCGAGCGACGAGGTCAGCGTCTTGATCCAGTACGCGTTCGCGAACCACGGCACGGCCCAGCCGATCAGCAGCACGCAGGCCACCATGAGCACGAGCGAACGGCGGGCGCGGCGCGTGGCCTGCGCGAGCGCGGCGGGTGCGGCGTCGGACGCGGGCATGGCGCCTTCGAGGATCGACGCGTTCATGCCGAGCGCGTCCCCGCGCGGTAGAAGACGATCATCGCCAGCGCGATGAGGAACGGCGTCGCCGTGCGAAAGGCCGCGAAGCCCGGCACCGTGATCGCCAGCGCCTCCAGCACGCCGATCGCGATGCCGCCCGCCACGGTCGCCGGCAGCGAATGCAGCCGGCCGATGATCGCGGCGGCAAAGGCCGGAATCACGAGAAAGGTCAGCAGCGTGGCCTGCAGCCGCACGATGTTGGCCAGCAGCAGTCCGCACACGCCCGCGAAGGCGCCGCTCAATATCCACGCCACCGTGTCGACGCCGAGCACGCGGATGCCGAGCAGCGCGCTCAGGTCGCGGTCGTTGGCCAGCGCGCGCATCTTCAGCCCCACGCGCGTCTTCGACAGCAGCAGGCCGACGCCGCCCATCATCAGCACCGCCAGCGCCAGGCCGAGTGCGCGCGTGTGCGTGAGCCGCACCTCGACCTCGCCCAGCACGAACTCGAGCGCGCCGCCGTCGGTCGGCAGCACGAGGCGGCGCGGCTGCTCGCCCCAGGTCCATTCGGTGAAGCCCACCACCACGAGCGCGAAGCCCAGCGTGGCGATGCTGCGGATGGTCGGGTCGCGGTGCGACAGGCGCGGCGCCAGCAGCCGTCCGTAGGCCAGCGACAGCGCCATGGCCGCGAGCACCGCCGCGCACCACGCCAGGCCCTGCGGCCAGTCGGCTTCGAGCAGCGTCCAGGCCACATACGCGCCGAGCGCGCCGATGGCCCCGAAGGCGAAGTTCAGCACGCCCGACGAGCGATAGAGCACCACCAGCCCCACGCCAGAGAGCGCGTACACCGCGCCCAGGCCCAGGCCCGAGATGACGAAAGGCAGGTAGTCCTCCATGGCCCGGCGCGCTTACTTCAGGCCCATCTTCTGCTCGTCGGCACGGATGTCGACCAGTTCCGGGTCGTCCGCCGTGAGGCAGCCGCCGGGTGCAAAGCGCCAGCCGTTGCCGTCGGGGCTGGCCATGGGGCCGCTGTTGTTCGCGTTGTGGCGGTTGCCGCTGCCCACGTAGAAGGGCTTGCACAGGATGTCGCTGCGGAAGTCGCTCACCTTGCGCAGCGCGTCTGTCACGCTGGCGCGGGTTATCTGCTTCGGGTCCATCTTCAGCATCGCCTGCGTGGCCAGGCGCGCGGCCAGGTAGCCGGCCTGCGAGAAGGTGTCGCGCGGGTCGCTCTTGGCGCCATGCTTGTCCATCACCGCGAGCCAGTTCTTGTTGTCGGGCCCGGCCGATTCGAGCGGGTTGAACTCGAGGTTGACGTCGAAGTTGCCCTTCCAGTACGGCCCGATGGCCTTGGGCACGTCGACGTTGTAGGCCGGCGCGGCCGACACGAAGTGGATCTTCCTGCCCAGGTTCTGCTGCTCGGCAGCGGCCAGCATCGGCACGAGGATGCCCTTGGGCACGTTCATGATGATGGTGTCGGGCTTCTTCGCGGCGGCCTGCAGCATGGTCGATGTGGCGTCGGCCGAGCCGGGGTCGATGGTGAGGGTCTCGACCGTCACGCCGTTCTTCCTGCCCCACTCCTTCGGCCCTTCGCAGGCCCAGTTGCCCAGGCTCGGGATGTTCGGAATGATGCAGACCATCTTCTTGGCCTTGTACTTCTGCGCGGCGTACATCGCGGCGATGGTGGCCGACACGCGCGGCCCGGCGTTCACCGGCACGTAGTTGCGCGCGTTGAAGCACTCGCGCGGCACGCCGGTGCCGGCGATGACCATCACGCCCTCGTCGGCGTACATCTTGGCGTTCGCGCCGCACTCCACGAAGCTGGTGCTGCCCACGAGCGCGACCACCTTGCGGTCCTTCACGAGCTTGGAGGCCACCTGCGCGGCCGTCTCGGGGTTCCACTGGTCGTCGAGCACGAGGTAGTCGACCGGGCGGCCGTTAATGCCACCGTTGGCGTTGACGCACTTGAAGTACGCGGCCGCCGCCTGGCCCGAGGCGCTGAAGTCGTCGGGGCCGGTCTTGCCGACCACGGCACCGATGGGAATGGGCTCGCCCGTGGCGGGCTTGCCGGTGTTGAGGCCGCAGTCGGGGCCTGTCTGCGCCCAGGCGCCGCTGAAACCGGCCAGGCCCAGCGCGCCCGCAACGGCCGACAGCGCGATTCGTCTTTTGCTTTGCATGAGGTGTCTCCTTCTTTGGGGGTGATCGAAACCGGGGCGGGGCTACACCGCCATGCACACGCTCTTGAGTTCGGTGAAGCTCTCCACCGCCGCGCGCCCCAGGTCGCGCCCGCTGCCCGACTGCTTCACGCCGCCCAGCGGCAGCGCGTTGTCGAGCACGTTGTGCGCGTTGACCCAGACCACGCCCGCCTGCAGGCGCGGCACGATGCGGTGCACAGCCGAAAGGTCGTTCGACCAGACACTGGCCGCCAGGCCGTAGGCGCTGTCGTTGGCCAGGCGCACCGCGTCGTCGACATCGTCGAAGGGCACAACCGTCGCGACGGGGCCGAACACTTCTTCGCGCGCGATGCGCATCGACGGCTGCGCGTCGACGAACACGGTGGGCTGCACGAAGCAGCCGCCGTCGAAGGCCTGGCGCCCGCCCGTGACCAGCGTCGCGCCCTCGGCCACGGCGCCGTCGATGTGCGCCATCACGCGCGCCAGGTGGCGTTTGGACACGAGCGGCCCGAACTGCGCCTTCGGGTCGAAGCCCGAGCCGATGTGCAGGCCCTCGGCCGCCTGCGCGAGGCGGCGCACCACCTCGTCGAACAGGCTGCGCTGCACGTACACGCGCGAACCCGCGGTGCACACCTGGCCCTGGTGAAAGAAGATGCCGTTGGCCGCGCCCTGCGCCGCCGCCACCGGGTCGGCGTCGCCGAGCACGATGAGCGGCGACTTGCCGCCCAGCTCCAGCGTGACGCGCGCCATGCTGTCGACGGCCGCGTGGCCGATGTACCGGCCCACCGCCGTCGAGCCGGTGAAGCTGATCTTGCGGACGTCCGGGTGCGCCGCCAGTGCCGCGCCGGCCGTGGCGCCGCGCCCGCACACCACGTTGAGCGCGCCCGGCGGAAAGCCCGCCTCCAGCGCCAGCTCGGCCAGCCGCAGCGCGGTGAGCGGCGTTTCCTCCGACGGCTTGAGCACCACGGTGCAGCCGGCCGCGAGCGCGGGCGCCACCTTCCACAGCGCGATGGCGAGCGGAAAGTTCCACGGCACGATGGCCGCGACCACGCCCACCGGCTCGCGCCGCGTGTACGTGACCCACTGCGCGCCGGGAATGCCTATGGAGTTGTCGAGCGTCTGGCCTTCTAGCTTGGTGGCCCAGCCCGCCATGTAGCGCACGAACTCCGCGCCCGCGCCCACGTCGACCATGCGCGCGATGCCGCGCAGCTTGCCGCTTTGCAAGGTTTCGAGCGCGCTGAGTTCGTCGGCGTGCGATTCGATGAGCGTCGAGAGCGTGTACAGCATGCGCTCGCGGTCGGCCGGGCGCAGCGACTTCCACGCAGCGCTCTCGAAGGTGCGGCGCGCGCCGGCGACGGCCGCGTGCACGTCGTCCGCGTCGCTGTCGGGCGCTTCGGCCACGGTCATCTCGGTGGCCGGGTCGACCACCGGCAGGTACTGCCCGTTGCGGGGCACGACCTCGTGGCCGTCGATGTGGTTGCCGCGGCGGCGCTGCGCCAGCAGGCCCACCTGGCCGAGGTGTTCGATCGACAGGTCGCGCAGATTCATGGGTGGGCTCCGGGAAGGGATGCGAGGGATGCGAAAGAAAGCGGCGTCACGGCTGCATGGCGCGTGCGACGAGCAGCGTGTCGGTGAACTGCTCGAAGCGCCGCACCTGGCCGCCCTGCACCTGCCACACGTGCGTGACGCGGGCCTGCATCGGCTTGCCCGTCTTGCGGTGGCGCGCGTGGTAGTCGCCGATGCCGATCACGGTGTCGCCGCCGTCGACCAGCCGCTCGAGCACGAAGCGATAGCCCTCCCACTCGGCGCCGAGCACATGGAAGACCTTCTCGACCACCTGCGCGGGGCCGACGTGCGTGCCGGCGCAGGGAAAGCCGGCCATCTCGGTCCACTGCACGTCGTTGGCCACGTCGGCGAACATCGCGGCGAGGTCGTGGCGGTCGGAGGCGGCGTAGTGGTCGGCCACGATCTGGTAAGGGGTGCGCATGAAAAAGCTCCTGGACAACGGTGAAGTCAGACGGGCCCGAACTCGGGCGGGTAGAAGGTCTGCGAGGCCTTGCGCATGAAGGCGCCGGCGGGGTTGTTGGCGATCGCGCCGGTGCCGGTGAGCCCGAGGAACTTGCCGGTCGAGCGGGCGTTCGCGAAGTCGAAGAAGAACACCGACGCGACCGGAATGAGGAACTCGCGGAAGGTGAAGACGTACTGGTCGTCGTCGAACTTCCAGTAGCTCGCCAGGTCGACGTCGCCATGGCCGCGCTGCACGCCCACGAGGCACTGCCAGGCGTAGCGCTCGGCGCTCAGGTAGGTGTGTTCGTAGGTGTGGTTGGGGCTGTAGGTCTGCCAGGTGCGCAGGCCGATGAGGTCGCGCGTGGCGTGCGGTGCGCTGCCCGTTGCAGTGCCGCCTTCGAGCGTGCCGGGCCAGAAGTCCTGCGGCACGCGGGGCTGGCCCGCGGCCTCGTCGGCGTTGATGATGCGGCAGCGGATCGCGAGCACGCGGCGCGTGCGCGTGTTGAGGACCACGGTCAGCGCCTCGCTCGGGCGGCTGGCCTGCGTGATGTCGAGGAAGAAGGTGTCGGGCGCGACCTCGATGGCCTCGTACCAGTCACCCTGGCCTTCGCCCCCGCGTGCGCCGTCTTCGTGCCAGTCGAGCGTGTGCTGCGCGCGCGGCTGCAGCGTGAGCTGGAAGCCGGGCAGCGCGAGCCGCAGCGTCTGGCCGGCGAGCGCGTCGGTGGCGGGCAGGCGGTTGGTTGCGATGCCGAGCGCGAACTGGTCGTAGGTCTTCCAGTCGGCGGGCTTGGTGGTGTCGGTGCTCATGGTGCGGCCCCTTTCAAGCGTCGTGCGCGAAGGCGATGGTGGGCAGGTCGACCGCGGACGCGCCGCCATCGACCATCAGCGAACTGCCGCTGACCATCGCGGCCAGCGGCGAGGCGAGGAACAGCACGGCGTTCGCCACGTCGTCGGGGCTGGCGGCGCGGCCCATGGGCACGTCGCGCGTGACGAGGGCGTAGGCCGCGTCGGCATCGGGCAGGCGGTACTTGTCGACGAGCACCTGCATCTGCTCGTCGGCCATCTCGGTGCGCACCCAGCCGGGGCACACGGCGTTCACGCGCACGCCCTGCTGTCCGTAGTCGCGCGCCAGCGAACGCACGAGGCCGATGAGCGCGTGCTTCATGGTCACGTAGCCGACCACGCCCGGCCCCGCGAAGTGGCCCGCGAGCGACGAGAGCACGACGATGTTGCCGCGCCGCGCGATGAGCTCGGGCAGCAGCTCGCGTGCGCAGACGAAGGCGGTGTCGAGGTTCAGGCGCGTGGACAGCGCCCACGAGGCGTCGTCGGTCGAAAGCGCATCGCCCACGCCGTGGCCGCCCGCGTTGGCGACCAGCACATCGACGCCGCCGAAGCGTTCGCGCGCGGCGGCCAGTGCGCGCTGCACGTCGGAAGTGTTCGCCGCATCGCCCGCCACCGCGAGCCCGCCAAGCTTTGACGCCACCGCTTCGAGTTGCGCGAGGCGACGCCCCATCAGCACCACGCGGCCACCCGCCGCGACGAACTGCGCGGCCACCGCCGCACCGATGCCGGTACCGCCGCCGGTGATGAAGGCGACCTTGCCGGTCATGGAATCTGTAGCACGCATTCGCTCTGTCTCCTTGTTGGAAAGGACTCTAGGTTTCAGTGCGCTTCGGCGATTGACCGAGCGCGCAACTTCAGTTGCCCGACAGCGCGAAGTCCGCGCAGCGTTCGGCCAGCATCACGGTGGGCGCGTTGGTGTTGCCGCTGACGAGCGAAGGCATCACCGAGGCATCGCACACGCGCAGCCTGGCCACGCCGTGCACGCGCATGCGCGCATCGACCACGGCCATGGCGTCGCGGCCCATGCGGCAGGTGCCGCTCGGGTGGTAGACGGTCTTGGCGCGCTCGCGCACGTAGGCCTCGAGGGCCTCGTCGGACATCTCGTCGGCGGCCGACGGCGCCAGCTCTTCGGACACCACCTCGCGCAGCGCCGGCGCGCGCAGGATGCGGCGCGCCAGCTTCACGCCGCGCACCAGCGTGTCGACGTCGGCCTGCGCCTGCAGGTAGCCGCCGTCGAACAGGATCGGCGCCATCGGGTCGGCGCTGCGCAGCGCCGCCTTTTCCCCTCCCCCCCTCCCCACGCGCCCGCGCGACTGCGGGCGCAGGAAGCAGGGGTTGATCGACAGGCCGTGGCCGGCCAGCGGTTCGCGGTCGACGTCGCCCACGAGCACGGGCAGCACATGGAACTGCAGGTCGGGCCGGCCCTCGCCGGTGGTGTCGACGAAACCGCCGCTCTCGACCACGTTCGACGTGAGCAGGCCGGAGCCGAACATCATCCATTGCAGGCCGTGCTTCAGCGCCGCCAGGCCACGGTCGTTGCCCAGCAGGCTCACGGGCTCGCGCGTGCGGCCGTAGACCGACACCTCCAGGTGGTCCTGGAAGTTCTCGCCCACGCCGGGCAGGTCTTTCACCACCGGCAGGCCCAGCGCCTGCAGCTGCGCACCAGGGCCGATGCCCGACAGCAGCAAGAGCTTGGGCGAGGCGAGCGCGCCGGCCGAGAGGATCACTTCGTCGCGCGCGGTGGCGACCACCTCTTCGCCGCTGCCGTCGCGGCCCGTGCGGTAGACCACGCCGGTGGCCGCGCCGTCCTGCGTGAGCACGCGCAGCACGTGCGCGCCCGTCACCACGGTGAGCTTCGGGTCGTCGCGCACGGCCGCGAGGTAGGTGGCAGCGGTGCTCGCACGGCGGCCTTCGAAGGTGGTGGTCTGGTAGAAGCCCACGCCGGCCTGGGCGGCGCCGTTGAAGTCGTCGTTGTAGGCCAGGCCGCTTTGCTGCGCGGCGCGCAGGAAGGCCAGGCTCAGCGGATGGCGAAAGCGCGTGTCGCTCACCTTCAGCGGCCCGTTCGTGCCGTGCAGCTCGCAGGCGAAGCGCGCGTTGCCCTCGGCCTTGCGGAACCACGGCAGCACGTCGCGCCAACCCCAGCCTTCGCAGCCCTGCGCCTCCCAGCCGTCGTAGTCGGCCGGCGTGCCGCGCACGTAGACCATGGCGTTGACCGAGCTGCCGCCGCCCAGCGTGCGGCCCTGCGGCACGAACATCTTGCGGCCGGCGGCGGCGGGCTGCGGCTCGCTCTCGTAGGCCCAGGTGCGCTCGGTGCCGATCACGCGCACGAAGGTGGCGGGCATGTGGATGAAGCGGTCGTCGTCGGGCGGGCCCGCCTCCAGCAGCAGCACGCGGCGCCCGGCGCGCACCAGCCGGTGCGCCAGCACGCAGCCGGCCGAGCCGGCGCCCACCACCACCACATCGAAAACCTGCTGCGCCATGTCCGTTCCAGACTGAAGTTGTTGTCGGGAACGGATGCTCGCGGCTGGCGCGCGCCCTGGCGCATCGGGGCGGGTTGATGCAACGCAAAGTGCGCTGTCGGTCAACAGACGATCAATGCGGGGGCCCTGCGACAATCGGGCCATGCCTTTCGCCCCTTTGCAAAACGACACCTTCCTGCGGGCCTGCTGGCGCCAGGCCACCGATCACACGCCCGTCTGGCTCATGCGCCAGGCCGGCCGCTACCTCCCTGAATACGTTGCCACGCGCGCCAAGGCCGGCAGCTTCATGGGGCTGGCCACCAACACCGACTACGCCACCGAGGTCACGCTGCAGCCGCTGGCGCGCTACCCGCTCGACGCGGCCATCCTGTTCTCGGACATCCTCACGGTGCCCGACGCGATGGGCCTGGGCCTGTCGTTCGAGGCCGGCGAAGGCCCGCGCTTTGCGCGCCCCGTGCGCGACGAAGCGGCCGTGGCCGCGCTCGAAGTGCCCGACATGGACAAGCTGCGCTATGTGTTCGACGCCGTGGGGTCGATCCGCAAGGCGCTGAACGGCCGCGTGCCGCTCATCGGCTTCTCGGGCAGCCCGTGGACGCTGGCCTGCTACATGGTCGAAGGCGCGGGTTCGAGCGACTACCGCCTCGTGAAGAGCATGCTGTACGGCCGCCCCGACCTGATGCACCGCATCCTCGCGGTCAATGCCGACTCGGTGGCCGCCTACCTCAATGCGCAGATCGACGCCGGCGCGCAGGCCGTGATGATCTTCGACAGCTGGGGCGGCGTGCTCGCCGACGGCGCGTTCCACGAATTCAGCCTGGCCTGCACCGCGCGCGTGCTCGCCGGCCTGAAGCGCCACGGCCCCGACGGCCAGCCGGTGCCGCGCATCGTCTTCACCAAGGGCGGCGGCCTGTGGCTGGGCGCCATGCGCGCGCTCGACTGCGAAGTGCTCGGCGTCGACTGGACCGTGAACCTGGCCGCCGCGCGCCGCCTCGTGGCCGAAGGTGCCGAGGACAAGGCCAAGGCGATCCAGGGCAACATCGATCCGAACGTGCTGTTCGCCCCGCCCGCGGCCATCGAGGCCGAGGTCGGCAAGGTGCTGCAGGCCTTCGGCAAGCCCCACACCGACCGCACCACCGCGGGCCCGACGCACATCTTCAACCTGGGCCACGGCATCAGCCAGTTCACGCCGCCCGACCACGTCGCGGCGCTGGTCCAGGCGGTGCACGACCAGTCGCGCGCGCTGCGCACTTGAGCTAACAAATGTGAACTGCCGACCGCCCGGTTGGCAGGCTCAGCGCCCCCCTGAAAGCCAGTCGCCCGGCGTTTGTCAAGCCCTAAAACGGCCCCGGACGCCCGACTTATGCACAAAACGCGTGTTGCACTGCGCAAGATTATCTGAGGGGCCGTTGGTTCTGCTCCTAAACCAATAGCGACGCTAAGTGGTTGATTTATATAGGGTTTGATTTTTGCTTTTTTTGCAGGCATTCCAGCGGAAGCCTTGAAAATCAAGGCTTCGGCGACTATCCAGCCGTCTTGTCAACAAAGTTATCCACAGAAACTCTGGATGACCGCCAAAGCGCTGTGAAATCAACAACTTAAGCGGTCTTGCTCCAAAACGCATTAACAAACCTTGCCAAAAAGGACGCCCAGCCCCTCCGCCGAATCGCCGCCCGAAGCCGGCGCGCCAACGGTCACATCCGCCACAAACGTCTCCTGCCCCTGGCGACTCGACATCGCGGTGCAGACGCCCGCGCATGCGGCGCTCGGTGACCTGCTGAGCTACGCCGGCGCCGAGCCGCTGGTGCCGGGCACGCTGGTGCGGGTGCCGCTGGGCAAGCGCGAGGTGCTGGGCGTGGTCTGGAACGAGCCGACCTCGCTGGAGGGTGCCGAGCCCGACATGGCGCTCAAGCCCGTGGGCGCGGCGCTCGACGCGCTGGCGCCGCTGGGCGAGGCCTGGCGCGACCTGGTGGCGTTTGCCGGGCGCTACTACCAGCGCTCGATCGGCGAGATCGCGCTGGCCGCCCTGCCGCCGCAGCTGCGCGACCTGAGCACGACGCAGCTGGCGCGCCGGCTCAAGCGCAAGACCACGGCCGGGCCGGTGGCCGAGACGGCCGAATCCGCGAACCTGATCGCCCTCTCCGAGGAGCAGACGGCCGCGCTGGCCCGCATCGAGGCCGAGACCGGCACCTTCCTGCTGGTGGGCAGCACCGGCAGCGGCAAGACCGAGGTCTACCTGCGCTGCGTGGCCAACCTGCTGGCGCGCGACCCGGAGGCGCAGGCGCTGGTGATGGTGCCCGAGATCAACCTCACGCCGCAGCTCGAAGCCCGCTTCAAGGCGCGCTTCGGCGACGAGGCCGTGGTGTCGCTGCACAGCGGCATGACCAACCCGCAGCGGCTGGCGAGCTGGCTGGCGGCGCACAGCGGCGCCGCGCGCATCGTGCTGGGCACGCGCATGGCGGTGTTCGCGTCGATCCCGGGGCTGAAGCTCATCGTGGTCGACGAGGAGCACGACCCGAGCTACAAGCAGCAGGAAGGCGCGCGCTACTCGGCGCGCGACCTCGCCGTGTGGCGCGGCCAGCGCGAAAAGGCCAAGGTGATCCTGGGCTCGGCCACGCCTTCGCTCGAGAGCTGGCACCAGAGCCGCCCGCCCGAGGGCGACGACCCGGGCGGGCGCTATGTGCGGCTGGCCATGCCGTCGCGCATCGGCGCGGGCGCGCTGCCGGCGGTGCGGCTGGTGGACATGAACCTGCAGCCGCCGAAGACGGTGATCTCGGGCGCGTTGCTCGACGCCATCGGCCAGCGCATCGCGCGCGGCGAGCAGAGCATGATCTTCCTGAACCGGCGCGGCTATGCGCCGGTGCTGGCCTGCGGCGATTGCGGCTGGAAGAGCGAATGCCCGCACTGCAGCGCCTACCGCGTGTTCCACAAGATCGACCGCACGCTGCGCTGCCACCACTGCGGCTTCACCGAGCGCGTGCCGCGCGCCTGCCCGGCCTGCGGCAATCCCGACATCGCGCCCGTGGGCCGCGGCACCGAGCGGCTCGAGGAGCACCTGGCCGAGCTGTTCGCCGGCGTGAAGCATGCGGACGGCAGCGCGGTGCGCATCGCGCGCATCGACGCCGACAGCACCAAGAAACAGGGCGCGCTCGAATCGCAGCTCGCCGCCGTGCACGCGGGCGAGGTCGACGTGCTCGTGGGCACGCAGATGATCGCCAAGGGCCACGACTTCCGCCGCATCACGCTGGTGGCCGCCGTGAACCCCGACGGCGCGCTGTTCTCCAGCGACTTCCGCGCGCCCGAGCGCTTGTTCAGCCTGCTGATGCAGTCGGCCGGCCGCGCGGGCCGCGACGCCGCCTACCTCGCGGCGCAGGGCGCCAAGGCCGAGATGTGGATCCAGACGCACCATGCGCCGCACCCGCTGTTCGCGGCGCTGCGCCGGCATGACTACGAAGCCTTCGCCAAACAGCAGCTGGAGGAGCGCCAGGCCGCCGCCATGCCGCCGTTCGCGTTCCAGGCGCTGGTGCGCGCCGACGCACGCGAGCAATCCGTCGCGCAAGGCTTCCTGAACCTCGCGGCCGACCAGGCCGAGGCGCTGCCCGGCGCCGACCTGGTCACGCGCTACCCGGCGGTGCCGCTGGCGATCCAGCGCGTGGCGAACGTGGAGCGCGCGCAGATGCTCATCGAAAGCCCCTCACGCGCCGCGCTGCAACGCCTGCTGGCCGCCTGGCAGCCGCTGCTGCACGAACTGCGGCGCACGCCCGAGGGCAAGGGCGTGATCCGCTGGCTGGTGGACGTGGACCCGCACAGCATCTGAGCGAGGCGCGCGGACGCCTGCCTCAGCGCGGGCGCAGGATGCGGTTGCGCAGGCCTTCGGGCTTGTGCAGCAGGGGCGCGGCGGGACCGGCGATGGCACGCTTGGCGAGGCGCCCGGGGGGCACGGGGGGGCAGGCCCCCGAGACCTGGTGCGCCAGTGCGGCGGCCAGGCGCGCCTCCTGCGGATCGCCGAGCGCACGGCTGAAATCGTCGGGGACGAAGCAGGTGGGCGCGAGGCCGTCCGGGTAGTCGCCGAAGCCCTTGGCGTTCACACCCTGGAACTGCACGCTGAAGTAGGTGGTGCCGCAGTTGTCCTGGGGATAAAAGCCGTAGGGCTTGCCGCAGGTGGTGTCGCCGATCTGGATCACATCGATGTCGATGCCACGCAGGCCGTTGATGAACGCCTCGCTGGCCGAGCAGGTGTCGGGGCCCGTGAGCACGTAGACGCGCCGCAGGTCGAGGCTGGGCAGGGGAAGGGGCGGGTCGATGGGAGAAAGAAAGCCCAGGGTGGTGGCCCAGAACGGCGTGGGCAGGATCGGCTCGTCAAACACCGGATCGCGTTCGGTGTGCTTGTTGTTGTAGCGCAGAGATTCGAAGGTCTTGCCGCGCGTCTTCGCCTCGCCGGCGACCATGAAGGCCAGTTGACTGGCCAGGGCCAGGTAGCCGCCGCCGTTGTAGCGCAGGTCGACGACCAGTTCGGTCGGCTGCACCACGCGCAGTTGCTCGATGGCGGCCTTCAGTTGCAGTTCCGCCGTCCCGATGTGGTCGTTGAACTGCAGGTAGCCGACCGTGTGGCCCGCGCTGTTCGGGAAGCTCCTGACATTCTGGACAGGGGTCGAGACCACCGGGACGGCCCTCAGCGTGATGTCGCGCGGAGTGTTGCTGCCCGCGTCGACGACGGTGAACCGCGTGGACGTCCCCGGTGCAGCGCCAAAGAGCGCCGCGTTGAGGGCATCGATGCCTTCCTGCGTGTTGTTGTTCACGAAATCGACGCCGTTGACCTCGAGCACCCGGGCGCCGCGCCGCAGATCGACCCCCGGCATGGCCGCGGGCGAGCCGGGCTCCACATAGGCCACGCGCAGATCGCGTGGCGGGTAGGGGTCGAGCATCGCCCACTGCGCGCCGTATCCGACGGACGAGCCGGCGCCCGAGAGCGCATTCCACTCCTCGGTGGTGTAGGTGAAGTGGAACTGGTCCTTGTCCCTGCCTGACGGCGTCACGGCGTAGGTCTTGAGCAGGTCGAAATAGTCGGCCGTGGCGTAGCGCGCGGGGTCCAGGTCCGGGACCTCGTCGTACCAGAGGTAGGTGTCGTTGACCCATGCGCGCAGCCAGTTGTTCTCGTCGAGCGTGCGGCCGGCCTTGTCGGCGAAGGGCTTGCCGTCGTAGTCGGTGCCGGTGCGCGGCGCCGCGCAGCGGTCCTTGTAGAGGCTCGCGGTCCGAAACACGCCCTCGACCCAGGGCACGTTGCGCAAGGCATCGCCTTCGTCGGGCACGTCGGGCGGCGTCGTGGGTGGGGTGGTGGCAGGCGGCGGGGTGGCCGTGCCGCTGTTCGGCCAGAAGCTGACGCCAGAGCCCCCGTCTCCCCCGCCGCCGCAGGCGACGAGCACGGCCGTCGGAACGGCCAGCAGCAGAAGACGGGCGAAACGAAAACGTGGGGAGACAAGAGACACGGCGAGATTCCTGGAGGGCGGTAAGGCGCCGCCATCCTAGGAAGCTCTGCGCTGCAGCGCATTGGACCAAAGTCCTATGCGCGGCACGAACGCGTCGTGCCGATCATCAGTGGTAGCCGGTGGGCTCCTTGCCCATGTCGACGTAGCGCAGTTCGTTGTGGCGTCGCCGCGCGACGCTGATCGGCCAGGCGAACACGACGAGGCTCAGCGCGGCGAGCGCGAGCGCGGCAGCGGTGCCGAGCGTGCCGGCATGCCAGAACCAGCCCACCGCAGCGAGCCAGGCCAACCACATCAGGATGCGAACCAGTATTGCCATCGAGCGCCCCATTCACACCTTGGACTCGGAACCACTGTAGCAGCGCAACTGCATACGCAAGCATTCATCTGAAGAGATAACGCACGCTATGCCTTAAGACATGCCCTGGGATTACCCCGAAATAATCTGCAAAAAGAGTTGACGGTACCCCCGGCCTTGCACAAGCTGTGCCTGTGCGGTTCCATCGCCGGGTCCGCGGTGTTTCGTGCCCGTTCGCTTGATGTAAAGGTCGCCGTGAAATCGTCGTCTCTTCTGGCTGGGGTCGTTGTTGCTGTCGCCGTGTCGCTGTCGTGCCTTGCTGTTGCAGGGTCCGCGGGCGCGGCGGAGCTCGAACTGCAGGGTCGTCGGCTGGTGGTGTCGGGCACGCTCGACGGCAGCAAGGTCAAGGCCTT
Source organism: Variovorax sp. FW301-JW7 (assembly GCF_058788795.1). Lineage (NCBI taxonomy): Bacteria > Pseudomonadati > Pseudomonadota > Betaproteobacteria > Burkholderiales > Comamonadaceae > Variovorax > Variovorax sp. FW301-JW7. Next base: position 31,116 of record NZ_JBYTBC010000004.1, on the reverse strand, counting down.
CACCGAGCACCTGGGCAGCGGCACGGTGCGCACCGTGGTCTTCGAAGACTCGTTCGGCGGCACCGCCGAAGCGGCCGGTGCGTATGCCGACGCGATCCGCGAGAGCGGCGTGCAGACCGAGGTGCGCGGCCATTGCATGGCGGCCTGTGCCTATGCGTTCCTGGCCGGCAAGACGCACCGCTTCGGACGCGGCCTGCAGGTCAACGGCATCCTGGTGCCCGTGGCGACCCGTCCCACTGCGGCCGAGCTGGCGGTGCGCTGGCGCGGCGAGGAGGCCCGCAAGACACTGGCCGACTTCACGCCCGCCCCTGCCACCACCGACGCGGCACGCCCGATCGAAACCAGCGCCGCGGCACCCGCGCCCAAGGACAACTGGCAGCCCGACCACGGCGTGCTCTTCACGGCCAGCCCGACACTGTTCGGCCGCGTCTACAACACCTACTACTGCGACGGCACGCAGGGCCGCGACTTCTCGAAGTGCGAGCGGCTGTCGGATGCCGATCCGTACAAGCTGGGCGTGCTGACCGAGTAGCGGCCCCGGTCAGCGCAGCGCGCCGACCGCCACCGGGAAGGTGAAGAAGGCCGCCACCGTCGTCCACAGGATGATGCGGGCGATGCGCCCGTTGTCGGCGCCGAAGCGCTCGGCCAGCATCGACACGTTGCTCGCGCTCGGCAGCGCCGCGACCAGCACGATCACCACCAGCGCCGACGGGGCCAGCGGCAGCCCCAGCGCGATCGCGCCGCGCCCCAGCGCCCAGACCGCCAGCGGGTGCAGCACCAGCTTCACGAGCACCACGGGCAGCACGTCGGCCAGCGGCGCCTTCGGCGCGGGCCCGGCGCCGGTGCCCATCGCCGCCGCGACCATGGCGCTGGCACCGTGCTCACGCGCCAGCAGCGCCGAGCGCGCCAGCACCGCGCCGATGGTGAAGAGCGCCACGGGCGAGGCCGCGTCGGCCAGCATGGCGATCGTGCGTTCGACCGGCCCGGGCAGCGGCCAGCGCACCGCCGACAGCAGCACGCCCAGCAGGATCGACCACGGCATCGGGTTCACGAGGATGCCGCGCAGCGCCTTGCGCGCGGCCAGCGTGGCGCCATGGCGGCCTGCGCTGCCGGCACCGTCGAGGCGCGACAGCGCGATGCACAGCGACGAGGTCACGACCAGGTCGAACGCGATGGTGATGATGATCGGCCCGGCCGCCTGCGCGCCCAGCAGCGCCACCAGCAGCGGCACGCCCATGAAGCCGGTGTTCGGAAAAGCCGCCACCAGCGCGCCGAAGGCCGCGTCGTTCCAGCCGATGCGTGCATTGCGCGTGAACAGCACCACGCCCGCCACCACGGCCAGCGCGCAGATGCCCCAAATCAGTGCAACGCTGCCGTCCAGCAGCTGCGCGATGGGCGTGCCCGCACCGAAGCGCAGCAGCATGCAGGGCAGCGCGAAATACAGCACGAAGGTGTTGAGCCCCGGAATCGCCTCCAGCGGCAGGATGCGGGTGCGGGCGGCGACGTAACCGGCCGCGATCAGGGCGAAGAAAGGAAAAGTAACAAGGAAAACAGGCAGCACGCCGGCATTGTCGTCCTCCTTCGTCGCGCGATGCCCGCTGACACGGGCGGCCGCAGCCGGGCCCGTATCATTGCCCGCTTTGCGACGGCCGCGCCCTGCGGCCCCCTCCTGCGTTTTCGCGTTCCCGCTTTCCCGGTTCCCCTCCCCCATGTCCCACGGTCTCAATCTCGCCCAGCAAGAAGCGGTCAACTACATGCACGGTCCCTGTCTGGTGCTCGCAGGCGCGGGCTCGGGCAAGACGCGCGTGATCACGCACAAGATCGGCCGGCTGATCCAGTCGGGCCTGAAGCCCGAGCGCATCGCGGCCATCACCTTCACGAACAAGGCGGCCGCCGAAATGCGCGAGCGCGCCAAGGACCTGATCGGGCGCGATGCGCGCAAGGTGGTGGTGTGCACCTTCCACGCGCTGGGCGTGCGCATGATGCGCGAAGACGGCCACGTGCTGGGCCTGAAGAAGGCCTTCAGCATCCTGGACGCCGACGACGTCACCAAGATCTTGAAAGACTGCGGCGGCACCGTCGACATCGCCACCGCCCGCATCTGGCAGTGGACGATCAGCAAGTGGAAGAACATGGGCCTGAACGCTGCGCAGGCCGCGGCCGCCGCGGTGGACGACAACGAGCGCATCACGGCCGAGATCATGGTCCAGTACGAAGAGCGGCTGCAGGCCTACCAGAGCGTGGACTTCGACGACCTCATCGGCATGCCGCTGAAGCTGCTGTACGAGTTCCCCGAGGTGCGCGCCAAGTGGCAGGCCATGCTGGGCCACATCCTGGTCGACGAATACCAGGACACCAACGCCACGCAGTACGAAGTGCTCAAGGCACTGGCCGGCGAGCGCGGCCAGTTCACGGCCGTGGGTGATGACGACCAGTCGATCTACGGCTGGCGCGGCGCCACGCTGGACAACCTGAAGAAGCTGCCGGTCGACTACCCGACGCTCAAGGTCATCAAGCTGGAGCAGAACTACCGCTCCACCAGCGCCATTCTTCGCGCGGCGAACAACGTGATCGGCCCCAACCCCAAGCTGTTTCCGAAGACGCTGTTCTCGGAACTCGGCGAAGGCGAGCCGGTGCGCATCGTCGATGCCGACACCGAGCTGCACGAGGCCGAGCGCACGGTGGCGCGCATCATCAGCCTGCGCGCGGGCGACACGGTGTCGCAGGGCAAGCAGTACAAGGAGTTCCGCGACTTCGCGATCCTGTACCGCGCCAACCACCAGGCGCGCATCTTCGAACAGGCGCTGCGCAAGGCGCAGATCCCGTACAAGGTGTCGGGCGGCCAGAGCTTCTTCGACCGCGCCGAAATCAAGGACCTGTGCGGCTGGTTCCGCCTGTGGGTGAACAACGACGACGACCCGGCGTTCCTGCGCGCCATCACCACGCCCAAGCGCGGCATCGGCCACACCACGCTGGCCAGCCTGGGCAGCTTCGCGAGCCAGTACAAGCTGAGCCTGTTCGCGGCGCTGTTCAGCCCCTCGCTGCCGAGCGTGATTCCCAAGCGCACGCTCGACGGCGTGCACGAGTTCGGCCGCTACATCAACGACCTGGAGTACCGCGCGCGCCGCACCATGGGCGCCGAAGCCTCGCGCGCCTTCATGCTCGAGTGGCTCAAGGAGATCGACTACGAGCGCCATCTGTACGAAGGCGAAGACAGCGAGGCCGCCGCCGCCACGCGCTGGACCAACGTGCTGGAGTTCGTCGACTGGATGTCGCAGCGCGCCGGCGGTTCGCTCGACGACGCCTCGGGCGCCGACGACACGAACCCGAACGAGCACAAGAGCCTGCTCGAGGTGGCGCAGACCATCTCGCTGCTGTCGACCATCAGCGAGCGCGAGCAGGACCAGAACGTGGTCACGCTTTCGACGTTGCATGCATCGAAGGGCCTCGAATGGCCGCACGTGATGCTCATCGGCGTGACCGAGGGCCTGCTGCCTTTCAAGCTCGACGACGACAACGGCCGCCAGAAGGTGGTGAGCGACGAGACCACGCAGCGCCTGCAGGAAGAGCGCCGCCTCATGTACGTGGGCATCACGCGCGCCCAGCGCAGCCTGGCCGTGAGCTGGACCAAGAAACGCAAGCAGGGCCGCGACATGGTGCCCTGCATGCCGAGCCGCTTCATCGCCGAGATGGGCCTGGACAAGGCCACGACCAAGGAAGACCCGCGCGAGAAACTGAAGGCGCTGCGCGCCGAGTTCGCACGCAAGGCGCAAGACAGCGCGGCCAAGGCCGCCGCCACGCCATGAGGACGACGGCGACGGTCGCAGTCGCGCTGCTCGCCACCGCCCTCGCGGCCGGTTGCGCAACGCCCCGCGACCCCAACTGCCCCGCCGACGCACGCGAGCTGCCGCTGCAGGCGCTGTACGGCCAGTGGGACGCCCGCTTCGACGACCTGCCCGGCACGGCCGTCGTGCAGCTGGGCAAGCACCCCGAATACGCCGGCGTGCGCGGCACCATCACGCGCCACGCCGATGCCTCCACAAAGACGACCGTCGCGCAGCTCGCGGGCGATGTCGACGACGAGGGCGCGCTGTCCATCGACGAATCGCTGGACGGCCGCGCGATCAGCGGCGTCTGGTCGGGCACGCTGCAGCCCGGCGCCTGCGGCCGCGAGTTTCGCGGCACGTGGCGCGACGCCGCGACCGAGCGCACGCACCCGTTCGTGCTGCGCAAGACCGTCGCACAGGAAGGAAAGCCATGAAGACGACACGACGACACCCTGCTTCTTTGTTCGATCTGCGCACCGTCGCCGCCGTGGCCGCGTGCCTCGGCGCCGCATCTGTCGCACAAGCACAAGCCGTCGACAAGCCCGCCAGCCCGCTGGCCGATGCACAGCTCACCTGGCAACAGTGCGCCGCGCTCGGCGCGAACAACGAGGCACGCCTGGCCTGCTACGACCGCTGGTCGCAACAACAGACACTGCCCTCGGTGTCGGTGCCCGTGGCGCCGCCCGTGCTCGCGAGCACGCAGCCGCCGGTGGACGGCACGATCCCGGCCACGCGCGTGGTCTCGGTCGCCACCACCGAAGGCTGCCGCGACCGCCAGTACTCGACGCTGTCGCGCTTCTGGGAACTCGAGAACGCCACCGACTGCGGCACCTTCGGCTTCCGCGGCTACCGCCCGCTCACCGTGTCGGCCTCGGCCGCCACCGACAGGCCCCAGCCGCCCACCTCGCCGTCGGCCGGCCACACGGCCGAGCCCGTGGCCTACCAGGCCAACGAGATGCGCATCGGCCTGTCGGTGCGCACCAAGCTCGCGCAGGGCATGCTCACGCAGAACGACCCGGTCAAGAAAGACTCGCTGTGGTTCGCGTACTCGCAGCAGTCGACCTGGCAGCTGTTCAACGGCGCGATCTCGCGGCCCTTCCGCACCACCGACCACGAACCCGAGCTGATGTATGTCTACCCGACCGACTTCAAGCTGCCCGGCGGCTGGCGCTGGCGCTATGCGGGCGTCGGCATCGTGCACCAGTCGAACGGCCAGAGCCTGCCGCTGTCGCGCAGCTGGAACCGCGTGTACCTGATGGGCGGCGTGGAGCTGGACGACCGCTTCACCATCACCGGCCGCGTCTGGAAGCGCATGTCCGAAAGCGCCGCGAAGGACGACAACCCCGACATTGCCGACTACATCGGCCGCGCCGAAGTCACGGGCCGCTGGAACCTCAACCGCGACAACCAGCTGGGCCTCACGGTGCGCAACAACCTGCGCGACAGCGGCCGCGGCTCGGTGCGCCTCGAATGGCTGAAGGCCATCGGCGACCCGACCAAGAGCAACCTGCGTTTCCATACGCAGCTGTTCCATGGCTACGGCGACACGCTGGTGGACTACAACCGCAAGCGCACGGTGCTGAGCATCGGCCTCAGCCTCGTCGATTTCTGATCTTCCTCACTTCCCGAGCCCCACAGATGAGTGCAGACCTCTCCCCCGTCGATGCCACGCAGCGCGAGATCATCGCGGCCCTGCACGTGGCGCCCGTCTTCGATGCCGCCGCCGAACTCGCGCGGCGCACCGACTTCCTTGCCGACTACCTGCGCAGCACGGGCCTGAAGACGCTGGTGCTGGGCATCAGCGGCGGCGTCGATTCACTGACCGCCGGCTGCCTCGCGCAGCGCGCGGTCGAGACGCTGCGTGCCGAAGGCCGCGACGCCACCTTCATCGCGATGCGCCTGCCCTACGGCGTGCAGCGCGACGAGGCCGAGGCGCAGGCGGGGCTGGCGGTGATCCGCCCCGACCGCCTGCTGACGGTGGACATCCGCCCCGCCGCCGATGCGATGCTGGCCGCGCTGCGCGCCGGCGGGCTGGCGTTTCGCGACGCGGCGCACGAGGACTTCGTGCTCGGCAACATCAAGGCGCGCCAACGCATGATTGCGCAGTTCGCAGTGGCCGGCGCGCACGACGGGCTCGTGATCGGCACCGACCACGCGGCCGAAGCGCTCATGGGCTTCTTCACCAAGTTCGGCGACGGCGCGGCCGACATCACGCCGCTCACCGGCCTCAACAAGCGCCGCGTGCGCGCGGTGGCGCAGCTGCTGGGCGCGCCCGATGCGCTGGTCTACAAGGTGCCCACGGCCGACCTGGAGTCGCTGGTGCCGGGCAAGCCCGACGAAGACGCCTTCGGCGTGAGCTACGAGCAGATCGACGATTTCCTCGAAGGCAAGCCGGTGTCGGCCGCGGCGCGCGCGGTGATTGTGTCGACGCACCGCAAGAGCGCCCACAAGCGGGCACTGCCGGTCGAGCCGCCCGTACTGAAGTGACGCATTCCGCGTGACAAACGGATCACATTGAAGTCCCCGAAAGGGATGCTTCGATGCATATGTAAAGCATCGAACGAAAAAAAGTCGCGAAATGCCAGCCTGAGAGGGAGTTGATTAACCTTTAGGTATCAATTGGTGTGCTTTTGTCTGCAAGAATTTTGGACGACCGGGCACACAGTCCGGCCTTCTGGAACCTTCATGCTTGACGTAGTGAAACCCGAAATCCTGGTGGTCGACGACGATCCCGAAGTCTGCGAGACGCTGGTCGACCTGCTGGAGTCGTCGGGCTTTCGCGCACAGGCCGTGCCGGACGGCCTGGCCATGGCAGCCCGGCTCGACCAACGCGCGTTCTCGCTCGTGATCATCGACCTGCGGCTGAAGAAGGAAGACGGCATCGAGCTCGCGCGCCAGCTGCGCACACGCTCGCGCATTCCGATCATCATCCTCACCGGCCAGGGCACGGCGGCCGATCGCATCCTGGGCCTCGAAACGGCCGTCGACGATTTCATCGCCAAGCCCTTCGACAACCGCGAACTGGTCGCGCGCATCCGCGCCCTGCTGCGTCGTTCGGCCGAGACCGGCATGCCGCGCTCGCTGCGCACCGACCGCCTGAGCCACGAGCGCTACCTGTTCGGCGACTGGTCGCTCAACATCACCGCGCGCGAGCTGCTGCACAGCGACGGCACGCCCTGCGAGCTGACGCACGGCGAGTTCGCCCTGCTCGAGGTCTTCGTGCTGCATGCGAACCGCGTCATCGACCGCGAGCAGCTGCTGCTCAAGACGCGCAGCGCCCAGTCGGATGCGGTGAGCCGCACGATCGACGTGCTGGTGTCGCGCCTGCGCCGCAAGATCGAGGACGACCCGGACCATCCGCGCTTCATCTGCACGGAACGCGGCGCGGGCTACCGCTTTGCCGCGAACGTGGTGCGCTGCTGAGTCGGCACCGCCCGCACCATGCAAGGCCCCCGCGCCCCCTCGCACGCGCCTGCGCGCACCCGCTCGCGCTCATGCAGCCTGCGCGGGCAGTGGATCTTCACCTTCGGCGTGCTGGCCATCACCACGCTGGTGCTGGCCGCCGTGGCGATGGTGGCGCTGTTCAACGCCAAGGCCGCGATCCAGGGCTTCGACGAACGCATCCTGCCGTCGGTGGCGAAGTCGCTCGCGCTGTCGGAGCGCGTCACGCACCTGGCGGCGGCGGCGCCGTACGTGGCGGAGGTCTCGATCTCGGCGCGCCTCAACCAGGAGAAGGCCGAGCTGCTGAAACGGCAGGACGAGGCGCGCGCGCTCGCGGCGCAGCTGCCGCCGGCCAGCGGATCGGCCACCGGCATCCCGCAGGTGCTCGGCGCGATGCAGGGGGTGCTGGAAGACCTGATCGAGTTCAAGCGCCGCGACCTCGCGCTGCGGGAAGAAGGCCGCGGGCGCATCCACGCGCTGAGCCAGATGGAGCACCGGATCGCGGACCTGCCCGAGCGCACCCGGTACGCGGCCGACCACGCGCTGCAGCTGCTGCGCGTGGCCCTGTACGCCCACAACACGCTCGACCTGGACGAGGCCGAGCGGGTCTATCGCGCCCACGCCGCTTCCGGCAACGCCTTGCGCATCGATGCGGCGGTCCGCGCGCAGATCGCCGCGCAGGCCGACAGCATCTTCGCGCTGCGCAGGCAGCACCTTGCGCTGCGCGACCGCAAGACCCTGTTGCTCACCTCCACGCGCATGCTCTCGGAAGACCTCACGCGCTCGGTCGACCGCCATGTGGCGGCGCTCAGCGCCGAGGTGTCGTCGCGCGAGCATTCGGTGGGCCTGATCGTGCGTTCGGGACTCATCGCAGTCACGCTCGCGCTGCTGGTGGCGGGCGCCGCGCTGATGCTCGGGTTCTGGAGCCTGCGCGATTCGATGCGCGACCTCACGCGCGTCACCTCCGCCATCACCGAGCTGTCGCACGGCAACGCCGGCGCACCGCCCGATGTCCCGCGGCGCGACGACGAGGTCGGCGCACTCATCCGCGCCTTCAACGTGTTCCGCGACAACACGCTGTCGATGCGGCGGATGGGCGCGGACATTTCGGAGCAGCGGCGCCTGCTGCGCACGGTGCTCGACAGCATCGACGACGGCCTGGGCGCGTTCGACGCCGAAGGCCGCCTGGTGGCCTGGAACCCGCGCTTCGCCGCGCTGCTGCGCCTGCCCGCGCAGGCGATCCATACCGGCGCGACGCTCGACGCGCTGCGCGCGGCGCTGCCGGCGCTGGCCGACGGCCGCCCCGGCGTCGACCTGCTGGGGCCGCCCGATGCGCAGCGGCGGCGCGGCGACTACCTGCTCGACAACGGGCAGGTGCTGGCCGTGCGCAACCACCCCATGCCGGCGGGCGGCTTCGTCACGCTGTACAGCGACCAAAGCGAGAGTCGCGCGCTCGAACGTCAGGTGCGCCAGGCGCAGAAGATGGAAGTGCTGGGCCAGCTCACCGGCGGCGTGGCGCACGACTTCAACAACCTGCTGGCGGCGGTCTTCAGCAACCTGCAGCTGCTGCAGGCGCGCGACGACCTGTCGCCCGACATGCGCCGGATCGTCGACCGCGCGTTCCGGGCCCGGCCAACTCAGTCGCGCAGTTCACGATCGCCTACAAGTAATCGCCGCACCCGCGGTCTTCGCACGCCGACCGACGCCCTTCGCATCGCGTCGGCGCGATACCGCCCAGGCCTCACGGCACCACCGCCCGATCGACACACGGCGGCAGGCGCCACCTCCCGTTTTCTTTTCTGCCCGCACGCCGGGCGCACCTCGTGGTGCGTCGGCGCGGTCGGGTGCGCGCGGTTCATGTGTCGGAAACGCGCCGAGGAATTTCTTCTATGTGCAGCAAGAACCGCTTCCGATGGACCCTTGCCGTCCTGCTGGCGCTGTGCCTTCCGTGGCCGGCCGGCGCGGGCATCACGCTCAGCGGCACGCGCGTGATCCTGGGCGAGAAGGACCGCGAGGCCTCCATCCCGGTAAAGAACACCAGCACCTCGCCCTACGTGGTCCAGACCTGGATCGACGCCGGCGAAGGCCAAAACAAGACCCCGCTGCTCGTCACGCCGCCGTTGTCGCGGCTCGATCCGGGCACGGAAAACATCCTGCGCATCATGCGCGTGGCCGGCGATCTGCCGGCCGACCGCGAGTCGGTGTTCTGGCTCAACGTCAAGGAGATCCCCGAGCGGTCGAAGGAGGAGAACGTGCTCCAGATCGCGGTGCGCAGCCGCATCAAGCTGTTCTACCGGCCGGCGCGGCTGGCGGGCAAGCCGGAAGAAGCGCGCACCCAATTGCAGTGGGTGGTGAGCCCCGGCCCCGAGGGGCGCGGCGCGGTGCTGCGGGTCGCCAATCCGTCGGCCTATCACGTGACGTTCACGGCGCTGGACATCAACGACGGCCAGCAGAAGATCAACGCGGACATGGTGCCGCCCTTCGGCGAAGCCAGCTATCCGCTGACCGCGGTGAAAACGCCCGAAGCGACCTGGGGGACACCGTGGAAGTCAAGAACGCCGCCATGCACGTGGTGCCCACGCGCGGCGCCGTGGTGGCCGCGCGCTTCGAGACCTCGGTGGGCTACCGGCTGCTGATCACGCTGACCAACGGCAAGGGACGCGCACTGCCGCTGGGCGCGCGGATCGAGAACGAGAGCGGCCAGGAAGTCGGCGTCGTCGGACCAGACGGCCAGGCCTTCGTCACGGGCGCAGGCGACAGCGGCCGCCTCACCGTGCGCTGGGGCCAGGACGCGGCGGACCAGTGCGAGGTGCCCTACCGCCTGCCGGTCGACCCCAGCCCCCCGCCCATCCGCGAACTGACCGCGCAATGCCGGACGCCGGACAGCGCGCCACCGAAGGGAATGAAATGAGCAGACCCATCCTGTTGAATGCATGCACCGCCGCCTCGGCCCTGGGCCTGCTGCTGTGCGCCTTCCCGGCGCAGGCCGCGTGCTACGTGACCAAGGGCTACGTGGAAAAAATCGTCAACATGAACATCGGCCGCGTCGTCATTCCCAACGACGCCACCGTGGGCACGGTGTTCAAGCAGCAGCTCTTTCCCCTGCCGCTGTCCGGCTCGACCAACAAGCCATGGACGTGCACGAAAGGCGGCGTCGTGAAAGGCGTGATGCTGCAGGGCACCCCCGTGCCGGGCTACGACCACGTGTTCACCACCAGCGTTCCCGGGGTGGGCATCCGCCTGTCGCGCTACTTCGACCAGAGCTCGGTCAACTTCTACCCGCACGAGCGCTCGACCAACGACGACTTCGGCGATTTCAACGCAGCGTCCCGCTTCCAAGTGGAGCTGTTCAAGACCGCACCCGTCACCGGCAACGGCCCGCTCGCGCAGGGCACCTACACCCGGTACTACAGCGTCGCCGACACGCAGTCGGTTCTCACGACAAACCTGCTGGGCGAAGGCATCACGATCATCACGCCCTCGTGTTCGGTCGACCTGGGCTCGCGCAACATCCTGGTGCAGTTCGGCAAGGTGCCGAAGGACGGCTTCAAGGGCCGCGGCAGCACCACGGCCGAACGCAAGTTCAGCATCAAGCTCAACTGCAAGGCCGGGCAGAACGCGCAGAACACGGTGTATCTGCGCATGGATGCGCCACAGGACCCGTCGAACGAACAAGGCGTGCTGCAACCCACGCGAGGCGCGCCGAACCTGGCGACCGGCGTGGGCATTCAGGTGATCGACGAGAAGAACGTGCCCGTGAAGTTCGGGGAAGAGACGCTGGTCGGCACCTCGCGCAACGGCGACTACGTGCTGAACTACACGGCCCGCTATTTCCAGACCGGCAACCAGGTGACACCGGGCCGGGCGGATGGCACCGCCACGTTCAGCATCGACTACAAGTAGAGGCGAGCGAAGGCCGATGCGTTGGCATGTCAGGAGCTGGTCAAGGAAGCATCATCCAGCGACGCGATCGGATCAATAAAGAAGCGCCCTCTGCCCAGAATCAAGACTCCTCGCACATTGCGGAAGCAGCCCCGGCGCCTTGCGGCAGACCCAAGGTCGCAGGCACGCTCCGCAGTGAGTTCTCGCAGCCCTTTGAAATAGACCAACCAGATGACACTCGAGGGAAAACTGTCCCTGGCCCTGCTGGACAACCGCAGCTCGCGCAGCAACTTGCTCCAGGACCGCCTGCGCACCATGGGCCACCGGCCCGTCATGTTCAGCAGCATCGGAGAACTGCTGAACACCCTGAGCCGCGGCAGCCGTTTCGACCTGCTGCTCGCCGCCCCGGATGCCATGGGCAGCGAGAGCCTGCTCACCGTGTGCTGGGTGCTGGGCATGCCGGCCCTCCCCATCACCGCGCAGGGCGAACCGGATGTGGTCGCACTGCCTTCCTATTTCGAAGACATGCCCCTGCTGGGCAGTGGTACCAACTTCGACCTGCGCCGCATCTCGAACGACGCACTGGTGCAGCACATGCAGACGCTCTACACGGAGCAGGACGCGGGCATCACCCCGCGCCAGACCACGCCAGACCGCTGGACCTGGGGCGAGTACCGCTTCGTCGACGGCAACAACACCGTGCTGCACCGCGACCGCGAGATCGCACTCCAGCCGCGGCAGTTTTCCTTTGCGCTCGAGCTGTTCCGCAACCTCGGCAACGTGCTGACGCGCTCCTGGCTCATGAGTTCGGTGTGGAAGCTCCCGCCCGAACGCCCCGTCACGCGCTCGCTCGACGCCTGCGCCACGAACGTGCGACGCAAGCTGTCGCTGCAGCGCGAGAATGGGTTCGTGCTGCGCGCGGTCTACGGGCAGGGTTACCAGCTGGTCTCGGTCAGCACGCCCGCACCGCCTTACCGGATGTGAACCCGGGGCCACGGTGCCCTGCTCCTTCAGCCATGGCAAGCGAAAGCGACCTCTTCCGAAGGTCGTTTTTTTTGGGGATTCCATTGCCGATCCAACGACCGGCGACAGCGAAACCGATGGCGCCCCGATATTCGTCGCCCTGGATCACCTTCATCTTGACGTTGGCCAACTCGATGCCGAAACCGCCCGACTTGACCTGCGCCTTCACGTTGGCGTCGACGACGCGCTTGATTGCCACCTGTGCTTTCACCTTCCGCTCCATCCGTTCGATGCTCTGCAATAGATCGGGCACGGTGGCCGGAATCCCTACCCGCGTTGGGTAGTTCCGCCGCTTGTCCGCGAGACCACTTGCCGGGACGGCCGAAAGGGTCGCATCTGCCCACGGCACATGGCCGTTCTGTCGGGGAGGTCAATGGGAGGACTTCTCGCGAAGCACTTTCGCTTTGTGCGCCGAGGGCGATGGCGGCGCAGGAACGCGGGCCGCAAACTGAAAAGCCCCTGATTCCATTCGGAATCAGGGGCTTCGAAGAGTGGTGGCCTGGGGCGGAATCGAACCACCGACACGCGGATTTTCAATCCGCTGCTCTACCAACTGAGCTACCGGGCCTTGGTGTGCAGCCTCAAATTATACAGCGCTTCTGCGGCCTCGCGAAAGGTCCACGCCAAGTTGTTTGAGTTTTCTATAAAGATGGGTGCGCTCGAGGCCGGTTTTCTCGGCCACACGGGTCATCGAACCGTTTTCCATCGCGAGGTGGAACTCGAAGTAGGCCTTCTCGAAACCATCGCGCGCATCGCGCAGCGGTCTGTCGAGGTCGAAGCTCTGGGTCGACTGCGGGCCCGCGTCGGCCACCGGCACAGCCGCGAGCGACGCCATCAGCAGGCTGTCGCCCGTGGTGGTGATGGCGGCGGCCTGATGGGCACCCGTGGGCGGCGGCACCACGCCGGCGGCGGTGCGGCGGGCGCTCTCGCGTGCCAGCCCCTGCTCCACCGCCTTGAGCAGCTTCTGCAGCGTGATGGGTTTTTCGAGGAACGCGAAGGCGCCGATGCGCGTGGCATCGACCGCGGTGTCGATGGTGGCGTGCCCGCTCATCATGATGACGGGCATGCTCAGCAGGCCCGCGGTCGACCACTCCTTGAGCAAGGTGACGCCGTCGGTGTCCGGCATCCAGATGTCGAGCAGCACGAGATCGGGCCGGGCGCGTTGTCGGGCCGCGCGGGCTTCGGCGGCGTTTTCCGCGAGCTCCACGTTGTGGCCTTCGTCATTGAGAATTTCGAAGAGCAGGTCCCTGATGCCCAGCTCGTCATCGACCACGAGAATGTTTGCCATGAGTGCTGCTTGTTGTATGCGCTGGTGTGTATTGATCCGCTCCCGATCCAGCCCCTATGCGCTGGATTCGCCGGTACTCAGGCGGACGAAGATTTCGAATCTTCGGTGTGAGCGACCGCTGCCCGCGGTTCGCCTGCCAGCGCGAATGATAGCGAGACTTGCGCCCCTGCCACAGCCCCGTCGACGACCCGGTTGGAAAGCTCGATGCGCGCGCCGTGTTCGTCGGCGATCTTCTTGACGACGGCCAGGCCCAAACCGGTACCTTTTGTTTTCGTCGTGACGTAGGGCTCGAAGGCGCGCTTGAGGATGTTTTCGGCAAAGCCGGGCCCGCTGTCCTGCACGGTGAGGCGCACGCGCTGGCCCGAGTCGCCCAGCCGGGTGCGGATGACGACCTCGCCCACCCGGCCCGTGCCGCTGGCGGCGGCCTCGGCGGCGTCCTGTGCGTTCTGCAGCAGGTTGTGCACGACCTGGCGGATCTGCTGTTCGTCGCCGCGCACGGGCGGGCAGCGCTCGTCGAGCTCCGAGCGCAGCGTGATCGGCAGGTTCTCGGCGTGGTACAGCTGCAGCACGTCGGCCAGCAGCGCATTGAGGTCGACCGGCTTGAGGTCGGCCGCGGGCAGCCGTGCGTAGTCGCGGAATTCGTTCACCAGCCGCTTCATCGCATCGACCTGGTCGACGATGGTCTTGACCGACTTCATCAGGATGGCCTGCTCGGGGGCCGCCACCTTGCCCGAGAGCTTCATCTCGAGCCGCTCGGCCGACAGCTGGATCGGCGTGAGCGGATTCTTGATCTCGTGCGCCAGGCGCCGCGCCACCTCACCCCAGGCCTGTGCGCGCTGGGCCGAGACGATTTCCGAGATGTCGTCGAACACCAGCAGCCGCGCATCGCCCGGCAGCTCTGCACCGCGCGCCACGATGTTGATGGCGTCGTCCTGCTGCGGCAGGTCGTGGCCTGTGGCGTGCAGCTCGAAGGCGTGCTGCCAGTGGTCCAGGCCGTGCTGCATGCGCTCTACCAGGAACTCGTCGAACTGCTGTTGCACCTTGGCGCCGAAGTCGGCCAGCCCCGGCACCTCGACCAGCGCCTTGCCTTCGTAGGCGGCGAGCGGCGCGCGCAGCACGCGGGTGGCGCCCGGGTTGGTGGACAGCACGGTGCCCTTGGCGTCGAGCACGATCACGCCCGAGGTCAGGTTGTCGAGGATGGTCTGCAGGTTGCCGCGGGCGGCATCGAGCTGGTCCATGGTCTTCTCGACCGCGCCGCGGGCATCGGCCAGCTGCTGGGTCATGACCGCGAAGGAACGCGTGAGGCCGCCCAGCTCGTCCTTGCCCTGCAGCACGGCAGTGGGCCGCAGGTCGCCGGCGGCCACCTGGCGCACGCCGTCGGCCAGCACGAGCAGCGGGCGCGCCAGCTGGTTGCCGAAGAGCACGGCCAGCAGCACGGCGCCGAACACCGCGAGGAACAGGCTCAGCGTGAGCGTGCCGATGTACATGCGGCGCAGGCCCTCGCGCGCGAGAGCCCGCTCCTGGTACTCGCGGTTGGCTTCCTGCACGGCCAGGGCGTTGGCAACCACCGCCGGCGGCAGTGGCCGCGTGACCTGCAGGTAGCGCGGCGCAGTGTCGAAATCGAAGCCCGGTCGCTGCACCATGGCGAGCGCGCGCACGCTGGCGCTCGGCGGCGTGGCGCTGGGCAAGGCGGTTTCTTCCAGGCCCTCGACATGCGCGACGGCGCGGTCGGGCCGCACCTGGCGGAACTGCTGCGCCGTCGGCCGCTCGGGGTTGAGCTGGAAGCGCGACGCCCCGGCGCTGGCCACCAGCTGGCCCGAGCCGGTCCAGAGGATCACGTCGCTGGCTTCGAGCTGGTCGCGGATGCGCTCCAGCAGCAGCCCCGCGCTCGCGTCGGGCACCTGCGCCAGCTGGGCGCTGGCGGTGCGGGTTTTCGCAGCGAGGTCGTCGGAGAGCGAATCGAGAGTGGCGCGGCCCAGGTTCAAGCCGGCATCGAGCGCGCCTTCGACCTTGACGTCGAACCAGCTCTCGATCGAGCGCGCGACGAACTGGTAGGACACCACATAGACCAGCGCCCCCGGCACCACCCCCACGAGCGCGAAGATGGCGGCGAGCTTGATCAGCAGCCGGCTGCCGAACTTGCCCTGCCGCAGCCGCCGCAGCAGCCGGAACGCGACCCAGCCGATCACCAGCACCAGCAGCACGGCCACCACCACGTTGATGCCGAACAGGCGCACGTAGTAGCGCTCGTACAGCGCGCGGTTGTTGGTGGCCTGCGCGAGCAGGAACATCAGCACCAGGCCGATGGCGGTGACCATCGCGGCGCCGACGCCCACGGCCCAGCGCAACGCGCGCGAGCGGCGGGCGGCAGGCGTGGCCGCGGCGCCGCTGCGCGGCTTGGTGCTCACCGCTGCTTCTCCAGCGGCAGCCGGGCGGTGCGCTCGGCGGCGATGTTCCATTCGGCCTGCCCGACCATGCCGATCTGGAAGGGACGCGGCAGCTGCGAGGTGTCGAGCCGGAAACGGAAGGTGACCTGGTGCAGCGGTTCGTCGCCGATCTCGGCGGCGTCGCCCAGCCGCAGGCGGCCGATGCGCTTGATGGCCTCGAGCGCGTCGCCGAGGCTGTCGAAATTCTGGTTCAGCGAGATGCCGAAGCCGGCGGCGCCGGTGATCGGCACCGGCGACACGTTCAGCCGCCAGCGGCGCGTGAGGGGCTGGTAGGCCAGCCGCATGTGGCGCGCCACCTGGGCGACCTTGCGGTCGGTCCAGTACCAGCGCTCCTGGAAGACCTCGGCTTCGGCCACGAAGTAGATGGCGATGCCCTTGTCGAGCACGTCTTCCACCAAGGTGGGCAGCTCGAACTGCACGGCGGCGCTGAGGTACACGCCGTCGTCGGCCTGCTCCAGGCGCATCTGGGTGATGGTGGCGCCACCGGCGCGGGCCTGGGCGGTGGCGGCGGCCGGGAACAGGGCCATCCACAGGGCCCAGACCAGTAGCAGGCCGGCCAGCAGGATCGACCGGCGGCCGTCAGTGCGGCGCGGGTTTTTCAAGCAGGGCGTAGAAGAAGCCGTCGTGGTCACCAGAGGGATTGTCCGGGACGCCACGGGCATTCGCCCCACTTTGAGGCAGCAAGTGTCCCGGGGACGGCAGCAATCGGGCATCGGTGTTGCGTACAAGAAACGCATCAATTTGTTGCGAGCCTTCTTCACGGAACACGGAACAGGTGCAGTAAAGCAGCCGGCCGCCGGGCCGCACGAGCGGCCAGAGCGCGGCCAGCAGCGTCGCCTGCTGGGTCGCCAGCTGGGCGGTGTCGCTCTCGCGGCGCAGCCAGCGCACATCGGGATGGCGCCGCACGATGCCCGAGGCGGTGCACGGCGCGTCCAGCAGGATGGCGTCGAACAGGGCGCCGTCCCACCAGTCGGCGGTGCGGCCGGCATCGGCCACCACCACCTTGGCCTTCAGGCCGAGGCGGGCGAGCGTCTCGTCGATGCGGCGGCTGCGCACGGCATCGACCTCCAGCGCGGTCACCTCGACGGCGTCGGCGCCGGCCCGTTCGATCAGGTGCGCGGTCTTGCCGCCGGGGGCGGCGCAGGCGTCGAGCACGCGCAGCGGCGCGGCGCCGGGCTTGGCGGGCAGCAGGCCGTCTAGCAGCAAGGGGGCCGCGAGCTGCGCGGCGGCGTCCTGCACGGAGCAGGCGCCGTCGGCGAAACCGGGCAGCTGCTGCACCGGGCGGGCCCGTGTCAGCTGCAGGCCATCGACGCCGACGCGCGTGGCGCCGAGGCCCACGGCCTCCAACTCCAGCAGGTAGGCGGCTGGCGTCGATTGCAGCGCGTTGACGCGCAAGGTCATCGGCGCCTGGGCGTTGTCGGCCGACAGCACACGCTGCCAGTCGCGCGGGTGGTCGCGCTTGAGGCGCTCGATCCACCAGCGCGGATGGTTCCACTGCGCAACCGGTTCTGTGTCGGTGGCGGCCACGAGTTCGTCGCGCTCGCGCAGGAAGCGGCGCAGGCAGGCGTTGATGAAGCTGGCCTGTGCCCGCGTTGCCGGGTTGCGCTTGGCGGCTTCCACGGCCTGGTCGACCAGCGTGAAGGGTTCGTAAGGGGCGTGGTCGCTGTGCCAGGCCAGCGCGAGCGCGGTGCACAGCAACGCGTCGGGCAGCGGTGGCGGCGTGCGCTTGGCCAGGTGGCGGCGCAGCGCCTCGGCGCGGCCGAGCCAGCGCAGCACCTGGAAGCCCAGGGCCTGCACGCCGGGGCGCAGCGCGGGCTCGACGGCCTCGAACGCGACGGTGCCCGAGGTGCCGGCGCGAATCGACGCCAGCGCCCCTGCGGTCAGTTGCAGTTGGCGCCAGAGCGGCGGTTGTTGCGGCGCCGAGGAGGCGCTGCCCGAAGAGGGGTCGGAGGAGAGATCTGCTGGCAAGTTGGAGCCGATGGTAACGGGCGAGAAAGACAGCACGCCGCGCGGTGGGAATGGGAACGAAGGCGTTACCCGCCTGTCGTCAGGTCGAGGCCGGTCAGAGCAAGGGCGCCGCCGGCCGCAGCCGCACGATCCAGGCCACCAGCAGCGCCGGGAACTGGGCGATGCCGGCGTTGTACTGCGCCACGGCCAGGTTGAACTGGCCGCGCGCGATTTCCGCCGCCGCCGACGGCTCGGGCCAGGCGATGGGCGCGGCCGGATCGGACGCGCCACCGAGGCCGGGCATCAGCGGCGCGGGCCGCGACAGCGTGCCGTCCGCGTCGAACACGGTGACCGCGCCCGGGTACTGGCGCCGCCATGCGGCGATGAGCACCTGCAGCGCGGTGGCCAGCGCCGCCATGCTGCCCGGGTCGAGCGGGCGCACCCGCGTCGCGCCGAGCAGGGTCGCGAGCTGCGTCGTGGCGGCCTGCAGCGGCGCCACGGTGGGCGCGCCTTCGGGCGGCGTCTCGGGCCGCGGTGCAGCGGTGATGCTGGCCTGGACGAAATCGAGCTGCTTGCGCAGCGCCACGTCGAGCACGGCGTAGGCCTGCAGCACGGCGGCGCGCAGACGCACGAGCCGGTTGTAGGCGCCCACGAACCAGAACAGCAGCAGCGCGGCAACGAGCCATCCGGCCAGCGAATCGGGCAGGACGCTCATCGGAAACAGAACCTCTTGGTCATCGGTCGGAACCCAGGAAACACAAAGAAAAACGCCCCCCGACCAGAGCGGTCGGGGGGCGTGGGCAACCGGTCATGCCGGTGATGCTAACCAGTTATTCGGTCGCGGCGCCTTCGTTGGCGTCCACCGTGCTGGTCGTCGCATCGCTGTCGCTCGAGCCGGCCAGATCGGCGGCTTCCGACTCGGCGATGGCGCGGCGCTCGGCTTCGTCCATGGCGTCCTTGACCTTGCGGGCCTGGTGGTAAGCCATGCCGGTGCCTGCGGGAATCAGGCGACCGACGATGACGTTTTCCTTCAGACCGCGCAGTTCGTCGCGCTTGCCCATGATCGCGGCTTCGGTCAGCACGCGCGTCGTTTCCTGGAACGAAGCCGCCGAGATGAACGAGTCGGTCGACAGCGACGCCTTCGTGATACCCAGCAGCAGGTTGGTGAACGTCGCGGGGATCTTGCCTTCGGCGCGCAGGGCGTCGTTGGTGTTGAGCATTTCGCTGCGTTCGACCTGTTCGCCGGAGATGTAGCTCGTGTCGCCGATGTTGTCGACCACGACGCGGCGCAGCATCTGGCGAACGATCACCTCGATGTGCTTGTCGTTGATCTTCACACCCTGCAAACGGTACACGTCCTGCACTTCGTCCACGATGTAGCGCGCGAGTTCTTCCGAACCCAGCAGGCGCAGGATGTCCTGCGGGTCCGCCGGACCGTCGACCACGCTTTCGCCCTTGTTCACCACCTGGCCTTCGTGCACCAGGATGTTCTTTTCCTTCGGCACGAGGTCTTCGTAGACGCCGCCTTCGGGATCGGTGATCTGCAGGCGGATCTTGCCCTTGGTCTCTTTACCGAACGACACGGTACCGGTCATTTCGGCCAGCATGCCCTTGTCCTTCGGCGAACGGGCTTCGAACAGCTCGGCCACGCGCGGCAGACCGCCGGTGATGTCTCGGGTCTTCTGACCTTCGACCGGGATGCGTGCCAGCACTTCGCCGGGGCCCACGTCCTGACCGTCGCGGATCTGCACCAGGGCGCCGATCGGGAAGCCGATCGTCACCGAGTGGTCGGTACCGGGGATCTTCACTTCGAGGCCTTGGGCGTCGATCAGCTTGACCTGCGGACGCACGACCTTGGCAGCGCCGCGGCGCTTCGGGTCGATCACGACCAGGGTCGACAGACCGGTCACTTCGTCCACCTGCTTGGCAACCGTGAGGCCTTCCTCGACGTTCTCGAACTGCGCCTTGCCGGCGAACTCGGTAATGATCGGGCGGGTCAGCGGGTCCCAGTTGGCGAGCACGTGGCCGGCCTTGATCTGCTGGTCGGCCTTGACCGTCAACGTGGCGCCGTACGGCACCTTGTGACGCTCGCGCTCACGGCCGTGCTCGTCATGGATGACGATCTCGCCCGAACGCGAAATCACGACCAGCTCGCTCTTGCTGTTGGTCACGTAGCGCATCGTGGCGTTGAAGCCGATCGAGCCGTTCGACTTGGCTTCCACGCTCGAGGCGATGGCAGCGCGCGAAGCGGCACCACCGATGTGGAAGGTACGCATCGTCAGCTGCGTGCCGGGTTCGCCGATGGACTGGGCAGCGATCACACCGACGGCTTCGCCGATGTTGATCAGGCCGCCGCGGCCCAGGTCGCGGCCGTAGCAGGTCGCGCAGATGCCGAAACGCGTTTCGCAGGTCAGCGCGGTGCGGACCTTGACTTCGTCGACGCCCTGGGCTTCCAGTGCTTCGATGTTGTCTTCGTCGAACATCTCGCCGGCCTTGAGCAGCACCGAACGGTTTTCCGGGTGCAGCACGTCGTCCGCAGCCGAGCGGCCCAGGATTCGGTCGCGCAGCGACTCGATCACTTCACCGCCTTCGACGATCGCGCGCATCAGGTAACCGCCGTGCGTGCCGCAGTCCTGCTCGGTAACCACCAAGTCTTGCGTCACGTCGACCAGACGACGGGTCAGGTAACCCGAGTTCGCCGTCTTCAGCGCCGTGTCGGCCAGACCCTTACGGGCACCGTGGGTGGAGATGAAGTACTCCAACACGTTCAGGCCTTCGCGGAAGTTCGCGGTAATGGGCGTCTCGATGATCGAGCCGTCCGGCTTGGCCATCAGGCCCCGCATACCGGCCACCTGGCGAATCTGCGCTGCGGAACCGCGGGCGCCGGAGTCGGCCATCATGTAGATGGAGTTGAAGGACTCCTGCTCGACTTCCTTGCCGTGGCGGTCGATGACCTTCTGCTTGGACAGCTTGGCCATCATGACCTTCGACACTTCGTCGCCGGCCTTGCCCCAGATGTCCACCACCTTGTTGTAGCGCTCGCCGGAGGTCACGAGACCGGAGACGTACTGCTGTTCGATCTCCTTCACTTCCTTGGCGGAGCGCTCGATGATGCCGTGCTTTTCAGCGGGCACCAGCATGTCGTCGATCGCGATCGAGATGCCGGCCTTGGTCGCCAGGCGGAAGCCGTTTTGCAGCAGCTTGTCGGCGAACACGACGGTCTCTTTCAGGCCGCACTTGCGGAACGAGACGTTGATGAGCTTGGAGATTTCCTTCTTCTTCAGCGCCTTGTTGATGTTCGAGAACGGCAGGCCCTTCGGCAGGATCTCGGACAGCAGGGCACGGCCCACGGTGGTGTCCACGAGCGAGGTCGACGGCGTGAACACGCCGGTTTCCTTGTCCTTGGTGTACTCCGTGATACGCACCGCGACCTTGGCGGTGAGTTCGACTTCGTTGGCGTCCAGCGCGCGCTGCACTTCACCGATGTCGGAGAAGATCAGGCCCTCGCCCTTGCCGTTGATGCGGTCGCGGGTCGTGTAGTACAGACCCAGCACCACGTCCTGCGAAGGAACGATCGACGGTTCGCCCGAAGCCGGGAACAGCACGTTGTTGGAGGCCAGCATCAGCGTGCGGGCTTCCATTTGTGCTTCCACCGACAGCGGCACGTGGACAGCCATCTGGTCGCCGTCGAAGTCGGCGTTGAAGGCCGCGCAAACGAGCGGGTGCAGTTGGATGGCCTTACCTTCGATCAGGATCGGCTCGAACGCCTGGATGCCCAAACGGTGCAGCGTAGGCGCACGGTTCAGCATGACCGGGTGTTCCTTGATCACTTCTTCCAGGATGTCCCAGACCACCGGCGTGCCCGATTCGACTTCCTTCTTGGCAGCCTTGATCGTCGTCGCGATGCCCATGGCTTCGAGGCGCGAGAAGATGAAGGGCTTGAACAGTTCGAGCGCCATCAGCTTGGGCAGGCCGCACTGGTGCAGCTTGAGCGTCGGGCCCACCACGATGACCGAACGGCCCGAGTAGTCCACACGCTTGCCCAGCAAGTTCTGGCGGAAACGACCGCTCTTGCCCTTGATCATGTCGGCCAGCGACTTCAGTGCGCGCTTGTTGGCGCCCGTCATGGCCTTGCCGCGACGACCGTTGTCCAGCAGCGAGTCGACTGCCTCTTGCAGCATCCGCTTTTCGTTGCGCGCGATGATTTCCGGAGCCTTCAGCTCCAGCAGGCGGCGCAGACGCGAGTTGCGGTTGATGACGCGGCGGTACAGGTCGTTCAGGTCGGAGGTCGCAAAGCGGCCGCCGTCCAGCGGCACCAGCGGACGCAGGTCCGGTGGCAGCACGGGCAGCACTTCGAGCACCATCCAGTTGGGCTTGATGCCCGACTTGCGGAAGGCCTCGAGCACCTTCAGGCGCTTGGAGTTCTTCTTGACCTTGACTTCGGAGCCGGTCAGGTCGCCGCGCAGGCGTTCGATCTCGCTGTCGAGTTCGATGCCTTCGAGCAGGTCCTTGATGCCTTCGGCGCCCATCTTGGCGATGAACTCGTCACCGTATTCCTTGCGCTTGGCGTCGTAGTCGTCCTCGGACATGATGCCGAACTTCTTCAGCGGGGTCATGCCGGGGTCGGTGATCACGTACGCTTCGAAGTACAGCACGCGTTCGATGTCGCGCAGCGTCATGTCGAGCACGAGGCCCAGACGCGACGGCAGCGACTTCAGGAACCAGATGTGGGCGCAGGGCGCGGCCAGGTCGATGTGACCCATGCGCTCGCGACGCACCTTGGTCTGCGTGACTTCAACGCCGCACTTCTCGCAGATCACGCCGCGGTGCTTCAGGCGCTTGTACTTGCCGCACAGGCACTCGTAGTCCTTGATGGGGCCGAAGATCTTGGCGCAGAACAGGCCGTCGCGCTCGGGCTTGAACGTGCGGTAGTTGATCGTCTCAGGCTTCTTCACCTCGCCGAAAGACCACGAACGGATCTTCTCGGGCGAAGCCATGCCGATCTTGATGGCATCGAAATGCTCATCGGGCGTGAATTGCTTGAACAGGTCGAGTAGCGATTTCATAAGACTCTTTCCCTTTTCAACTTAGGAACGCTCGAGCTCGATGTCGAGACCCAGCGAACGAATTTCCTTGACCAGCACGTTGAACGATTCCGGCATGCCGGCTTCGATCGAGTGCTCGCCCTTGACGATGCTTTCGTACACCTTGGTACGGCCTTGCACGTCGTCGGACTTCACGGTCAGCATTTCCTGCAGGACGTAGGCGGCGCCGTAAGCTTCCAGCGCCCACACTTCCATTTCACCGAAACGCTGGCCGCCGAACTGCGCCTTGCCGCCCAGCGGTTGCTGCGTGACGAGCGAGTACGGACCGGTCGAACGGGCGTGCATCTTGTCGTCCACCAAGTGGTGCAGCTTCAAGAAGTGCATGTAGCCGACGGTGACGGGACGCTCGAACTGGTCGCCGGTGCGGCCGTCGTACAGGTACGCCTGCGTGCGCGTATCGGTCAGGCCCTTGAGCTTGGCGATGTCGTCCGGGTAGGCGAGCTTCAGCATGCCGCGGATTTCTTCTTCCGAGGCGCCGTCAAACACCGGCGTCGCGAAGGTCGCGCCGCTTTGCAGGTTGGCCGCCATGGCGAGCAGCTCGGTGTCGCTCAGCTGGTCGAGCTCTTCCTTGCGGCCCGAGCCGTTGTACAGCTGCTCCAGGAACTTGCGCAGCTCGGCCACCTTGGCCTCTTGCTGCAGCAGGTCGCCGATGCGCTGGCCGATGCCCTTGCCGGCCCAGCCCAGGTGCACTTCAAGCACCTGGCCCACGTTCATCCGCGAAGGCACGCCCAGCGGGTTCAGGCAGATGTCGCACGGCGTGCCGTCGGCCATGTGGGGCATGTCTTCGACCGGAACGATCTTGGACACCACACCCTTGTTGCCGTGACGGCCGGCCATCTTGTCGCCGGGTTGCAGGCGGCGCTTGACGGCCAGGTAGACCTTGACCATCTTGAGCACGCCCGCGGGCAGCTCGTCGCCTTGCGTGAGCTTCTTGCGCTTTTCTTCGAACGCGAGGTCGAAGCTGTGGCGCGTCTGCTCGAGCGAGTTCTTGATCGACTCGAGCTGCGAAGCCACTTCGTCTTCCGCCGGGCGGATGTCGAACCAGTGGAACTTCTCGACCGACGACAGGTAGGCCTTGTCGAGCTTGGTGCCCTTGGCCAGCTTGTTCGGGCCGCCGTTGGCGACCTTGCCGGTCAGCAGCTTCTCGATACGGTCGAACGCGTCGGCTTCGACGATGCGCAGCTGGTCGTTCAGGTCGAGGCGGAAGCGCTTGAGTTCATCGTCGATGATCTGCTGGGCGCGCTTGTCGCGCTGGATGCCTTCACG
Organism: Variovorax sp. FW301-JW7; assembly: GCF_058788795.1. Lineage (NCBI taxonomy): Bacteria > Pseudomonadati > Pseudomonadota > Betaproteobacteria > Burkholderiales > Comamonadaceae > Variovorax > Variovorax sp. FW301-JW7. The sequence continues at coordinate 6,890 of NZ_JBYTBC010000004.1, read as the reverse complement.
GGTGAACACCTGCACGTCGATCACGGTGCCTTGCGAGCCCTGGTCCACACGCAGCGAGGTGTCCTTCACGTCGGAAGCCTTCTCGCCGAAGATGGCGCGAAGCAGCTTCTCTTCCGGCGTCAGCGTGGTCTCGCCCTTCGGCGTGACCTTGCCCACCAGCGTGTCGCCCGGCTGCACTTCGGCGCCGACATAAATGATGCCGGATTCGTCGAGGCGGTTGAGCTGCTGCTCGGCCAGGTTCGGGATGTCGCGCGTGATTTCTTCGGCGCCCAGCTTCGTGTCGCGGGCCATCACCACCAGTTCCTCGATGTGGATCGAGGTGTAGCGGTCTTCGGCGACGACGCGTTCGGAGATCAGGATCGAGTCTTCGAAGTTGTAGCCGTTCCAGGGCATGAACGCGATCAGCATGTTCTGGCCGAGGGCCAGTTCGCCGAGGTCGGTCGATGCGCCGTCGGCCACCACGTCGCCCTTGGCGATCTTGTCGCCGCGCTTGACGATCGGACGCTGGTGGATGTTGGTGTTCTGGTTCGAACGCTGATACTTGATCAGGTTGTAGATGTCCACACCGACTTCACCGGCAGCCGCTTCGGCGTCGTTCACGCGCACCACGACACGGGTCGCATCGACGTAGTCGACGATACCGCCACGGGTGGCCGTGACCACGGTGCCCGAGTCGACCGCGGAAACGCGCTCGATGCCGGTACCGACCATCGGCTTTTCGGGACGCAGCACAGGCACGGCCTGACGCTGCATGTTGGCGCCCATCAACGCGCGGTTCGCATCGTCGTGCTCCAGGAACGGCACGAGCGAAGCGGCCACCGACACGATCTGCGCGGGCGACACGTCCATGTACTGGATGCGCTCGGCACCGACCAGGATCGATTCGCCGGCTTCACGCGCCGAGACCAGGTCGCCGGTCAGCGTGCCGTCCTTGTCCAGGACCGCATTGGCCTGGGCGATGACGTACTTGCCTTCTTCGATGGCCGACAGGTAGTCGATGTCCATCGTGACCTTGCTGTCGACCACGCGACGGTACGGCGTCTCGATGAAGCCGTATTCGTTCAGGCGGGCGTACAGGGCCAGCGAGTTGATCAGACCGATGTTCGGGCCTTCAGGCGTTTCGATCGGGCACACGCGGCCGTAGTGGGTCACGTGCACGTCGCGCACTTCGAAGCCTGCACGTTCACGCGTCAGACCACCCGGGCCAAGGGCCGACACGCGGCGCTTGTGGGTGATTTCGGACAGCGGGTTCGTCTGGTCCATGAACTGCGACAGCTGCGACGCACCGAAGAATTCCTTCAGCGCGGCCGAGATCGGCTTGCTGTTGATCAGGTCGTGCGGCATCAGCGGCTCTTGCTCGGCCTGACCCAGACGTTCCTTCACGGCCTTCTCGATACGTGCCAGGCCGGTGCGGTACTGGTTCTCGGCCAGTTCGCCGACGCAACGCACGCGACGGTTGCCAAGGTGGTCGATGTCGTCGACTTCGCCGTTGCCGTTGCGCAGGTCCACGAGGATCTTGACCACGGCCAGGATGTCTTCGTTGGTCAGCACCATCGGGCCGGTCGATTCGTCGCGGCCGACCTTGGCGTTGAACTTCATGCGGCCCACGCGCGACAGGTCGTACGTGTCCGGGTTGTAGAACAGGCGCTGGAACAGGGCCTGCACCGCGTCTTCCGTCGGCGGCTCGCCGGGGCGCATCATGCGGTAGATGGCCACGCGCGCGGCGAACTCATCGACGGTTTCGTCGATGCGCAGCGTTTGCGAGATGTACGCGCCCTGGTCCAGTTCGTTCGTGTAGATGACCTGGATGTCCTGCACGCCGGCCGTGCGCAGCTTCTTGAGCAGCGCTTCGGTCAGCTCGTCGTTGGCCTTGGCCAGGATTTCGCCGGAGTCGGCGTCGACGATGTTGCGGGCGATCACGCGGCCGATCAGGAAGTCTTCCGGCACGCTGATGTGCGTGGTGCCGCCCTGCTCGAGTTCACGCGTGTGGCGCGCGGTGACGCGCTTGTCCTTGGCGACCACGACCTTGCCCGACTTGTCGGTGATGTCGAAGCGCGCGACTTCGCCGCGCAGGCGCTCGGAGACGAACTCCATCTGCGCGCCGCTGTCCATCAGGCGGAAGTTGTCGTTCACGAAGAAGTTCGCGAGGATCGATTCCGGGTTCAGGCCGATGGCCTTCAGCAGGATCGTGACCGGCATCTTGCGGCGACGGTCCACGCGGAAGTACAGCATGTCCTTCGGGTCGAACTCGAAGTCGAGCCACGAACCACGGTAGGGAATCACGCGGGCCGAGAACAGCAGCTTGCCCGAGCTGTGCGTCTTGCCCTTGTCGTGTTCGAAGAACACGCCAGGCGAACGGTGCAGCTGCGAGACAATCACGCGCTCGGTGCCGTTGATGATGAACGAACCCTTGTCGGTCATGAGCGGCACTTCGCCCATGTAGACCTCTTGTTCCTTCACTTCCTTGACCACCTTCGACTGCGAGGTCGACGACTCGCGGTCATAGATGATGAGCTGCACCTTGGCGCGCACGGCCGAGGCGAAGGTCAGACCGCGGGTCTGGCACTCACGCACATCGAACGCCGGCTTTGCCAGGTTGTACTCGAGGAACTTCATCTCGACGAAACCGTTGTGCGAGACGATCGGGAAGGCGGCGTCGAACGCGGCCTGCAGGCCTTCGACGGTGCGTTGTTTGGGGGCGATGCCGGCTTGCAGGAACGCGGTGTACGCGTCTTTCTGCATCTGCAGCAGGTAAGGGATTTCGACGACGCTGTCGCGGTTACCGAAACTTTTTCGGATGCGCTTGCGTTCGGTGTAACTGTACGCGGACGATTGGGCCATGAGAGCTCCGGTGCTTGAGATCTTCAGCGACTTGTCAGCAATGCCGGGCGAACGGCACCACTGCTTGGCGGCTGGCCACTACCAGCCGTTGGCGGACGGCGATGCATTGCACATCGCCCGAACCAAGGGGTCTTCTGCAGTCGGGTTCAGAAGACACTCAAAAATCGTCTTGGCTTTTGCTTTTTCATCGACCTTTCGGTCTCTGAGAAAAGCGGCGCCAAGCCGGCTTTTGGGTGCGCTCTGAAAGCGGCAAAGGCTGGAGGGCCTTTTCAGGCACCTCCAGCCCTCTAGGGGGTCTGAATTACTTCAGTTCCACCTTGGCGCCGGCATCTTCCAGCTTCTTCTTGGCGGCTTCAGCGTCAGCCTTCGACAGGCCTTCCTTGACAGCCTTGGGAGCGGCTTCCACCAGGTCCTTGGCTTCCTTGAGGCCCAAGCCGGTGATTTCGCGCACGGCCTTGATCGCCGACACCTTGTTCGCGCCAGCATCCATCAGCATGACGTTGAATTCGGTTTGCTCTTCAGCGACTGCAGCAGCAGCGCCACCGCCGGCAGCGGGTGCCGACATGGCTGCGGCGCTCACGCCAAACTTCTCTTCGATGGCTTTCACCAGGTCGTTGAGTTCCAGGACCGTCATGCTGTCGAGCGCGGTCAGAAATGCGTCTTTGTCGAATGCCATTTTTGTTTCCTAACAATTGGGTTGAATATTCAAAAACGAGGGCGCGCTCAGGCGGCCTGCGCTTCTTCTGCCGGTGCATCGGCGACGGGTGCAGCTTCGCCACCACCACGCTTCTCGGCCAGCGCCGCGAGCACGCGGGCGGTACGAGAGATCGGGGATTGCATCAAGCCCAGCAGTTGCGCCAGCAGCACTTCCTTGGAAGGGATGTTGGCCAGTTGCTTCACGCCTTCGACGTCCAGGGCCTTGCCACCGAATGCGCCACCGCGAATCACCAACTTGTCGTTGGTCTTCGCGAAATTGGCCACCACCTTAGCGGCAGCCACAGCGTCTTCGGAGAAGCCATAGATCAGCGGACCGGTCATCTGGTCGCCGACGATCTCAAACGGGCTGCCAGCGACAGCACGGCGAGCCAGCGTGTTCTTCAGAACACTCAGGGTCACACCGTTGCTGCGCGCTTCGCTGCGCAGTTTGGTCATATCGGCCACCGTGATGCCACGGTATTCCGCCATCACGAGCGTTTGAGCTTTTGCGGCGAGGCTGGTCACATCACTGATGACCGCTTCTTTCTCACTGCGATTCAGACTCAAGGTCTACTCCTTTTAATGCGACCTTCGGCCGGGGCCTCGGATCGCGCTTCATGCAGCGACCAACTGTTTCGGAACAAAAATCAAATTCCTTGCAGTGGGGTCGCCATCTGCGCTGGATACCGGAAGGATCGATCCGGCCATTAAGTGCAGCGCCCTGCACACCAGCGGTCTTGGATGGCTCGCGGCAACCGAAGCTGCCGCGACCCACCACATCCGCCCTCTCCTTGCGGGAGAGGGCAAATCTCTTTAGCTCGCCGAGATGGTTTGCGTGTCCACGCGGACACCCAGACCCATGGTCGACGACACAGCCACCTTGCGCAGGTACACACCCTTGCTGGTCGCGGGCTTGGCCTTGACCAGAGCGTCGATCAGCGCAGCGAGGTTGCCTTGCAGCTTGTCGTTGTCGAACGAGCGACGGCCGATCGTGCCGTGGATGATGCCGGCCTTGTCGACGCGGAACTGGACCTGGCCAGCCTTGGCGTTCTTGACAGCGGTGGCGACGTCAGGCGTCACGGTGCCAACCTTGGGGTTGGGCATCAGGCCGCGCGGGCCGAGGATCTGACCGAGCGTACCGACGACGCGCATGGCGTCAGGGGCAGCGATCACGACGTCGAAAGGCATGTCGCCAGCCTTGACCATCGCAGCCAGGTCGTCCATGCCGACGATGTCGGCGCCGGCGGCCTTGGCTTCTTCAGCCTTGGCGCCTTGGGCGAACACGGCGACGCGCTTGGTCTTGCCGGTGCCGTTCGGCAGCACGACAGCACCGCGAACCACTTGGTCCGACTTCTTCGCGTCGATGCCCAGTTGCACGGCCACGTCGATCGATTCGTCGAACTTGGCGGTGGCGGCGTCCTTGACGATGACGATGGCGTCAGCCAGGGGGTACAGCTTGTTGCTGTCGACCTTGCCTTCGAGCGACTTTTGCTTCTTGGTGATCTTGGACATTTACACGCCCTCCACATTCACGCCCATCGAGCGGGCCGAGCCGGCGATGGTGCGAACTGCTGCGTCGAGGTCGGCGGCAGTCAGGTCCTTCATCTTGGCCTTGGCAATTTCTTCGAGCTGAGCGCGCGTGATCTTGCCGACCTTGTCGGTGTGCGGACGGGCCGAGCCCTTGTCCAGCTTGATGGCCTTCTTGATCAAGGTGATCGCCGGGGGCGTCTTGATGATGAAGGTGAAGCTCTTGTCAGCGAACGCGGTGATGACCACCGGCAGCGGCAGACCCGGCTCGACGCCTTGGGTTTGCGCGTTGAACGCCTTGCAGAACTCCATGATGTTCAGACCGCGCTGACCCAGTGCGGGACCGATCGGCGGGGACGGGTTGGCCTTACCAGCTGGCACTTGCAGCTTGATGAAGCCGACGATTTTTTTCGCCATGCTTTGCTCCTTGCGGGTGATATCGCCTTGGCTTTCGCCGCGGCTCCCCGGGGTTAAACGACTCTTCGATCAAGGCCGCGCGCCGAGTCGGACAACGCGCAGCCGGAAACTGGCAGGCCCACCCGAAGGCAGGCCATGGGATCAGGTCTTCTCGACCTGACCGAATTCGAGCTCCACCGGGGTGGCGCGGCCGAAAATCATGACCGACACACTGACCTTGCTCTTCTCGTAGTTGACGTCTTCCACCGTGCCATTGAAGTCGGTGAACGGGCCTTCCTTGACGCGCACGAACTCACCCACGGTGAACTCGACCTTGTGACGCGGCTTCTCGGTGCCCTGCTGCATCTGGTTGACGATGTCCTCGACCTCTTTCTGCGAGATCGGGGCCGGACGGTTCTTGGCGCCGCCCACGAAACCCGTCACCTTGTTGGTGTGCTTCACCAGGTGCCAGCTCTCGTCGTCCATGATCATTTCGACCAGCACGTAGCCCGGGAAGAAGCGACGCTCGGTGGTGCGCTTCTGGCCGTTCTTGATCTCAACCACTTCTTCGGTCGGAACCAGGATGCGGCCGAACTTGTCCTGCATGCCGGCGCGGGTGATGCGCTCGGTGATGTTGCGCTCGACAGCCTTCTCCATGCCCGAGTAGGCATGCACCACGTACCAACGCAGATCAGGGTTGGTGGCGGGAGCCAGGAGAGGGTTTTGCTCTTCTTCCGGCGTGCTCGGCGTGGTTTCAACTGCGTCGTCGGTCATTATTTTCTCCAGCCCAGAATGAGGTCAAAGAACACCCATTCGAGCGTCTTGTCGGTGAGCCAGAGGAAGACGGACATGATCGCCACGAAGGCGAACACATAGGCCGTCATCTGCATCGATTCCTTGCGGGTCGGCCACACGACCTTCTTGACCTCGCGCCACGAGTCACGACCGAAAGCCCACAGCTGACGGCCATTCTCGGAGCTGCCGAAGGCGCCCACGGCCGCGGCCAGGCCGACCAGCAGCGCAGCCCATTGCACCAGCGAGCCTTGGCGCGACAGCAGGTAGAACGCGACGATCGCGCCCACTGCCAGCACCACCGCCGCAGCCAGCTTGGCTTTGTCGGCACCCGTGCTCACGGTTTCGATTTGAGAAGTGGCCATGTCGGCTGATTTCCTGTGACCTTGCGGCCTTCAATTCAATGCGTCTCTTGAGACGCCGAAGCCCATCGGATCGCGATGGGCTTGTCGGGGTGCCACCTAGGTGGCAGGGGCAGTAGGAATCGAACCTACAACCTTCGGTTTTGGAGACCGACGCTCTGCCAATTGAGCTATACCCCTCCGGTACTCTTTACGCTTGGCTTAGATGTCGAGGATCTTGGCCACGACGCCCGAACCCACGGTACGGCCGCCTTCACGGATGGCGAAGCGCAGGCC
>NZ_JBYTBC010000003.1:679929-732431 GCF_058788795.1 Variovorax sp. FW301-JW7 | reverse complement strand
TCATCGCTTCGAACTCGGTGCCCTTTTGCAGGTTGTTCAGGTTCACCACGTAGGCGTTGTGGTGCTTGCCGTGGTGGAACTCGAGCGTTTCCTTCGAATACTCGGGGGCCAGAGCGTCGATGGCGTACGGCAGGGGTGGGAGCACATGTTCCATGGTTTTTTCTCGTGGGTTGGTTGTCGGGAATGAAGGATTCTAGGAAGTAATCAGGGGGCCGGCGTCGGACGTGTTCCCGTCGCGCCGCCGGGCGTCACGATCAGGTCGACCGAGCCATCCGAAAGGCGTGCGACCACGGCATCGCCGGCCTGCAGACTGCCTGCGCTGACGACCGCGCGACCTTCGCCGTCGGTCAGCAAGGCGTAGCCACGCTGCAGCACCAGGGCCGGGTCGAGCAGCCGCAGGCGCAGAGCCACGCGCTCGAGCCGCTCACGCCGCTGCGTCAGCGAGCGCGCGAACTTCGCGGAGAAATCGGTGGCGATGGCCTGCGGCACCTGCGCCAATCGCTCCCGGCGCGACAGCACCGCATAGTGCAGCCGCTGCGCGTGGTGCGCCAGCCGCAACTGCTGGCGTGCGACCAGGCCCGATGGGCGGCCCAGCCGCGCCGCCGCCTGGTCCAGCCGTTGGCCGAGCACGTCGAGCCGCCCGCCCAGTGCATCGCCGAGCCGCTCATCGAGCAGATCGAGCGCGCCAAGCCACAGGTCGCGCGGCGCGCTGACGAGTTCGGCGGCGGCCGTGGGTGTCGGCGCGCGCAGGTCGGCGCAGAAGTCGGCAATCGTGAAATCGGTTTCGTGCCCCACGCCGCTGATCACAGGCACGGGACTCTGCACGATGGTGCGCGCCAGCGTTTCGTCGTTGAAGGCCCAGAGGTCCTCGATCGAGCCACCGCCGCGCACCAGCAGGATCACGTCGACGGCCGGCTCCAGCGTGTAGAGCGACTGCAAGGCGCGCACCAGCTCGCCCGGCGCGCTGGCGCCCTGCACTGCCGCCGGCGCCAGCACCACGGGAATATGTGGGACGCGCCGCCGCAGCGCGGTCACGACGTCATGCAGCGCCGCGGCGCCCAGCGAGGTGACGACGCCCACGGCACGCGGCATGGACGGCAGCGCCCGCTTGCGCGCCGGATCGAACAAGCCCTCGGCTTCGAGGCGCGCCTTGCGCTGCAGGAACTGCTCGAACAGCGCGCCCTGCCCCGCGCGCCGCAGGCTTTCGACCACCAATTGCAGGTCGCCGCGCGGCTCGTACACCGCCAGCCGACCACGCACCTCGACCTGGTCGCCGTCACGCGGCGTGAAGTCGAGCAGGCCGGCCGCTCGGCGGAACATCGCGCAGCGCAGCTGGCCGGATTCGTCCTTGAGCGAGAAATAGCAATGACCGCTCGACGCACGCGAGAAACCCGAAATTTCTCCGCGCACCGAGACCGGGTTGAAACGCGCGTCGAGCGCATCGGCCACCGCGCGGCACAGCGCGCCCACGGCCCACACGCGCGGCCCGGGCGCTGCATTCGGCTCCCTGAAGCTCATCGCGCCCCTCCGCCACCGACCGCCACTCTTCCACAACGGGCGCTGCGCCCCCCACTTTGGAGGGGTATGGTGGAACAGATGCACGAGTTCTCGTGCAAGCTGTTGATTTCATTAAAAAAAGTGCTGCTCAAAATTCAATCGATCTAACGAAAAGCCCGTCCCATGCGGGTTCGGCGGCATTGCGCCACGGGTTAATCACAAAGTTATCCACAGAATCTGTGCGTCCTTGCCGACACGCAAACAAGCCGCGAGCCGATGGTGGCTCGGTGGATAATCGCCGCGCATTTGCAGTCTACGGGCCGGAGGATTTTCTTGTTTTCCATCATTGTTGCCGCGGGCTGGCCAATCTGGCCATTGCTCGCCTGTTCGGTCATCGCACTCGCGCTGGTCATTGAACGTTTCACCAGCCTGAAGACCGTCAAGGTCCTGCCGCCGAAGCTGCTGGACGAGACCATCACCGTGTCGCGCGGCGCGGTTCCCGGCCCGGATGTCGTTACCAAACTGGAAAGCAACTCGATGCTCGGCCAGGTGCTGGCCGCCGGCCTGCGCGCGCTGAACGCCAACCCGCGCTGCACCGAAGAAGACCTGCGCGCCGCCATGGAGGCCTCGGGCCGCACCGTGGCGCACAAGCTGGAGCGCTACCTGCCGGCACTGGCCACCATCGCCTCGGCGGCGCCGCTGCTCGGCCTGCTGGGCACGGTGATCGGCATGATCGAGATCTTCGGCTCGCAGTCGCCCGGCAGCGGTGCGGTGGGTTCGGGCAACCCGGCGCAGCTGGCGCACGGCATCTCGATCGCCCTGTACAACACGGCCTTCGGCCTGATCGTGGCCATTCCGACGCTGATCTTCTGGCGCTATTTCCGCAGCCGCGTCGACGAGTACCTGCTGAACCTCGAACTCTCGGGCGAGCGCTTTGCGCGCCACCTGAACGCCCTGCGCAAATGAGCTCGCGTGGCCGCATGCAGTTTCGCCACGGCGCGCGCGACGAGCCGGAGATCAACCTGATCCCGTTCATCGACGTGCTGCTGGTCGTGCTGATCTTCCTGATGCTGTCGACCACCTACAGCAAGTTCACCGAGATGCAGCTGCGGCTGCCGACCGCGGACGTCGATGCCCAGCGCGACTACCCGAAAGAGGTGATCGTGGCGGTGTCGGCCGACGGCCGCTACGTGATCAACAAGTCGCCGCTGGCGGACCGCAGCGTCGACACCGTGGCCGCCGCACTCGGTGCCGCCGCCACCGGTGGCAAGGACAGCGTCGTGATCATCAGCGCCGATGCCGCCAGCCCGCACCAGGCCGTGGTGACGGTGATGGAGGCTGCGCGCCGCGCCGGCCTGATGCAGATCACCTTCGCCGCCCAGTCGACGGCCCAGGCCGGTCACTGAGTGTCGACCGGCGCGCGGCTGCAGGATGCCTGGCTGCGCCGCGGTGCGCTGGCCTGCCTGCTGTGGCCACTGTCGCTGGTCTATGGCGCCCTCTTCGCGCTGCGGCGCGCCTTCTATCGATGGGGCTGGCAGAAAACCGGACGCGTGCCAGTACCCGTGATCGTGGTCGGCAATGTGATCGCGGGCGGGGCCGGCAAGACACCGGTCGTGATGGCGGTCGTGCGGCATCTCCAGGCGCGCGGGCTGCGTGTGGGCGTGGTGTCGCGCGGCTATGGCCGGCGTACCGACGACTGCCGTGAAGTCCTGCCGGACAGCGATCCGCAGGACGTCGGCGACGAACCCGCGCTGATCCACCATGCCACCCGCGCACCCGTCTTCGTCGCCCCGCAGCGCATCGAGGCCGCACGCGCCCTGCTCGAGCGGCACCCGGCCACCCAGGTCATCGTCAGCGACGACGGCCTGCAGCATTTGGCGCTGGCCCGCGACATCGAGATCTGCGTATTCGATGACCGCGGCGTCGGCAACGGCTGGCTGCTGCCTGCCGGCCCCTTGCGCGAGCCGTGGCCGCGCCGCTGCGACCTGCTGCTGCACAGCGGCGAGCGGCCCGCCTTCGCCGGCGGCTACACCGCCACCCGCGAACTGGCGCCGTACGCCCTCGCGAAGGACGGCCGTCGCATCCCGCTCGACACGCTCGCCGGCCAGCCCGTGATCGCGCTCGCCGCCATCGCACGGCCGGAAGCCTTCTTCACGATGCTGCGCGCACGCGGCCTGACGCTTGCGGACACCTTCGCGCTGCCCGACCACCACGACTTCACCGGCTGGCAACGCCCGGCCGGTCCCGCCCTGCCCCTCGTCTGCACCGAAAAAGACGCCGTCAAGCTCTGGCACCAGGCACCCGACGCGCTTGCCGTGCCGCTGCACTTCGAACCCTCGCCGGCGTTCTTCGCAGCGCTCGACGCAAAGCTATCATCGCTCGATGGATACCAAGCTGCTTGAACTGCTCGTCTGCCCCGTCACCAAGGGCCCGCTGACCTGGAACGCCGAGAAGCAGGAACTCTGCTCGCGCAGCGCGCGCCTGGCCTACCCGGTGCGTGACGGCATCCCGGTGCTGCTCGAGAACGAGGCCCGCACGTTGTCCGACGAAGAGCTGGGGCTGTGAGCTTCACCGTTCTGGTGCCGGCCCGGCTGGCTTCGACGCGGCTTCCCAACAAACCGCTGGCCGACATCGCCGGCCTGCCGATGGTCGTGCGCGTGGCACAGCGCGCCCGCCAATCCGGCGCCCTTCGCGTGGTGGTGGCCGGCGACGACGCCGCCATCATCGAGGCCTGCAAGGCGCACGGTGTCGAGGCCCTGCTGACCCGCCAGGACCACGCTAGCGGCACCGACCGCTTGGCCGAAGCCTGCGAACAGCTCGGGCTCGACGGCGACGCGATCGTCGTCAACGTGCAGGGCGACGAGCCGCTGATCGACCCCGCGCTGATCGACGCCGTCGCCGCCACGCTGGCCGCTCGCCCGCAGGCCGCGATGAGCACCGCCGTCCATGCGATCGACTCGCTGGCCGACTTCATGAATCCGAACGTCGTGAAGGCCGTGCTCGACGCACAGGGTCATGCGCTCTATTTCAGCCGTGCACCGATCCCCTGGTGGCGCGACGGCTCTTCAGGCGGCGCGGCACCCTCGGTGCTGCCCAGCCCGGCACCGCTGCGCCATATCGGCATCTACGGCTATCGCGCGGGCTTCGTGCGGCAATTTCCGTTGCTGTCGCCCGCGCCCGTCGAAGCCACCGAAGCACTCGAACAGCTGCGCGCGCTGTGGCACGGACACCGCATCGCAGTGCATGTGAGCGATGTGGCACCGGGCCCCGGGATCGACACGCCCGAAGACCTGGCGCGCGTGCGCGCGGTCTTCGCAGCCGGCTCGCCTGCGTGAACTGCCCGCCGTCCCCGAGGGAACGGCGGCAATTTGTCACGGGCACGCATGCTATCCTCGACGCAATTCCGCCTCGGCGCGCCTGAGGGTGCGCATGGGGCGCGACACAAAATCTAAGAACCTTCCGAGGACACCATGAGACTTATTTTGCTGGGCGCGCCCGGGGCAGGCAAAGGCACGCAAGCGACCTTCATCTGCCAGAAATACGGCATTCCCCAAATTTCGACCGGCGACATGTTGCGCGCCGCCGTCAAGGCAGGCACCCCCCTCGGGCTGCAGGCCAAGACGATCATGGATTCGGGTGCACTGGTCAGCGACGACCTGATCATCAACCTCGTGAAGGAACGCATCGCGCAGCCCGACTGCAACGGCGGCTTCCTGTTCGACGGCTTCCCGCGCACCATTCCTCAAGCCGACGCCATGAAGGCGGCCGGCGTCAAGCTCGACTACGTGCTCGAGATCGATGTGCCCTTCGGCGACATCATCGAACGCATGAGCGGTCGTCGCTCGCACCCGGCATCGGGCCGCACCTACCACGTCAAGTTCAATCCGCCGAAGGTGGAAGGCAAGGACGACGTGACTGGTGAAGAGCTGATCCAGCGCGAAGACGACAAGGAAGAGACCGTGCGCAAGCGGCTCGACGTCTACAGCCAGCAGACCCGTCCGCTGGTCGACTACTACTCGGCCTGGGCCAAGGCCGATCCGGCCGCCGCGCCGAAGTACCGCGCCATCCAAGGCGTGGGCACGGTCGATGAGATCACGCAGCGCGCGCTTGCCGCACTGAACAGCTGATTTGATTCAGCGGCTGACCCCGTCAGCCGCTCTCCTAACCGCCCTCCGACTCCGGCAGGGCGGCCACTCCCAAGAGTTCCAGCACCAGCGCGACCCGCGCCTTCACCGGCGTGAGTGCGCCCGCATCACGCAGCCCGTCACCGAGTTTCGGAAGGATGCGTCCGTTCGCACAGCGCGTGGCGCGCAGCACCGACACGCCGCCGTCCTGCGCCTTCAGCGCCGCGGCTTCCAGCGCGTGGTGCACGGTGCCATTGCCGGTCGCGGCCACGACCAGTCCGCGCAAGGGCTCAGCCGACGGAAGCAGCAACGCCTCGACGATCGCACCGCTCGCACCCGCGTGGCTCATGACGATCTCGACGCGGGGCCACGGCTTCGACACGGCCGTCAGCCGCGCCGCATCGAACGGCGCCCCCTGCGGCCACGCGCGAACGCGCCGCACCTCGCCCTCTTCCACATAGCCGACCGGCCCCGCATCGCCCGACGCGAAGGCATCGAGGCGGTAGGTGTGCACCTTCTGCACGTCGAGGCCGCTGTGGACCGTGCCCGCGCAGACCACCGTCACGCCCCGCGCGCCAGGCGTCGAAGCCACCACGAGCGCGTCGCGCACGTTCTGCGGACCATCAGGCGACAGGGCCGTCGCCGGGCGCATCGCGCAGGTCACCACCACCGGCTTGGCCGGCGCCAGCACGGCGTGCAGGAAGAAGGCGGTTTCCTCCAGCGTGTCGGTGCCGTGCGTGATCACGATGCCAGCCACATCAGGCTGCGCCAGCCAGTGTGCGCAGCGCATGGCCAGCTGGCGCCAGGTGTCGGCGTCCATGTCCTTGCTGTCGAGCTGCGCGACCTGCTCCGCCACCAGCGTCACGCCGGCCGGCGCCTCGATGCCGCCCAGCAGGTCCGCCACCCCCACCTGTCCCGCCGTGTAGCCGATGTTGTCGCCGCTGCTGGCAGCCTTGCCGGCAATGGTGCCGCCGGTGCCCAGCACCACCACGCGGCGCGTCTCGGACGAAGAGGAATGAGTCATGGCTTGTCAACTTTTGAAAACTGGTTAAAAATACAGGTACTGGATATCTAGCCAGTGCCGCAAGGAAACCACTATGCAGTTCGCAGTGAAGCTTACCGCCCGCCAGCAGCAGATCCTGGACCTGATCCAGGCCGCCATCGCACGCACCGGTGCGCCGCCGACGCGCGCCGAAATCGCCAACGAGCTGGGCTTCAAGTCGGCCAATGCCGCCGAGGAGCACCTGCAGGCCCTGGCCCGCAAGGGCGTCATCGAACTCGTCAGTGGCACTTCGCGCGGCATCCGCCTCAAGGGCGATGCGCTGCGCTCGCTCCACGAAACGCGCCACCGCGAAGGCAACCAGTTCTCGCTCTCGCTGCCCGGCATGGCCCAGCTCGCGCTGCCGCTCATCGGCCGTGTGGCGGCGGGTTCGCCCATCCTCGCGCAAGAGCACGTCGACCAGACCTATTACGTCGAGAACACGTTGTTCCAGCGCCAGCCCGACTACCTGCTCAAGGTGCGCGGCATGTCGATGCGCGACGCCGGCATCATGGACGGCGACCTGCTCGCCGTGCAGGCCACCAAGGAAGCGCGCAACGGCCAGATCGTGGTGGCGCGCCTCGGCGAAGAAGTCACCGTGAAACGCCTGAAGCGCAACAAGCAGGTGATCGAGCTGCACGCCGAGAACCCCGACTACCCGACCATCATCGTCCAGCCCGGCGAGCCCTTTGAAATCGAAGGCCTCGCGGTCGGCCTCATCCGCAACACCATGCTGATGTAGGTCCCGGGCCTGCTGCCCACGAGCAGCAGCACCTCATCCGGCCGCGACAGGTGGCGGGCGTATGGCGCGAAGTCGCCATCACCCTGTTGCGGCCGATTCAAGAAATCCTGCCTGTGTTCAACCTCATACTTTTTTGGAGTTCACATGGGAATCGCCCTCCTCGCCATCGCCGACCTCTGGTCGCCCCTGCAATCGCTGGCCACCCGCTGGATGCCCGCCCGCCGCCCGTCGCACGGTGACAGCAGCGACGCTGCAGCCGGTCTGCGCTACGTGGCCATTCGCCCGGCCTGCACGGCACGCACGGCAGGCAGCCCAATGCCGGCCACGTCGCCATCCGCCGCTACGCCCGCCCGCCCGCTGCGCGTGGTCCGTGTGGTCGACCGGCAAGGCTCGCAGCGCGGCTGCGCCAACCGGGTCGTGATTTCCGGCCGCATGGCCGACGTGTGCGCCGAACTCGACCGGCTCGCCGCTCTGGAAGCTGCGGAAACCGGGAGCGGCACGCCCCGCCCCAGCCACCTGCACTGAGAAGGTGCGAACGAGCCCGCCGTGCCTGCGCGCCCCGCACGCGCATGGCGGATTCACCCCCAACGGCCTGAAACAGGCCTCCCGGGCGCCATCTGGCACGGGGTATCCAAACGTTCACACGTGCGACGTGCCGATGCTGCGAGGCACAATGGCATGCCATGAACATTGTGATCCTCGACGATTACCAGGACGCCGTGCGCAAGCTGCAGTGCGCCGCCAAACTGGACGCCTATGCCGCCAAGGTCTACACCAACACGGTCAAGGGCATCGGCCAACTGTCGGTTCGCCTCAAGGATGCGGACGTCATCGTGCTCATCCGCGAGCGCAGCCAGATATCCCGCCAACTGATCGAGAAACTGCCCAAGCTCAAGCTGATTTCTCAAACGGGCCGCGTCGGCGGCCACATCGACGTCACGGCCTGCACCGAACGCGGCGTGGCGGTGGCCGAAGGCTCGGGCTCACCGCAGGCGCCCGCCGAACTCACCTGGGCGCTGATCATGGCGGCCATGCGCCGCCTGCCGCAGTACATCAGCAACCTCAAGCACGGGGCCTGGCAGCAGTCGGGCCTCAAGTCGGCGTCGATGCCGCCGAATTTCGGCGTGGGCTCGGTGCTCAAGGGCAAGACGCTGTGCATCTGGGGCTACGGCCGCATCGGCCAGCTGGTGGCCCGCTACGGGCAGGCCTTCGGCATGCAGGTCGTGATCTGGGGCCGCGAGGCCAGCTGCGCCAAGGCGCGCTCCGACGGCTTCCAGGTGGCGCAGAGCCGCCACGAATTCTTTGCCGCGGCCGACGTGCTGTCGGTGCATCTGCGGCTCAACGAGGACACCCAGGGCCTCGTCAAGCTCGAAGACCTCTCTCGCATGAAGCCGACGGCGCTGTTCGTCAACACTTCGCGCGCCGAGCTGGTCGAAGCCGATGCCCTGCTGGCCGCGCTCAATCGCGGGCGCCCCGGGCTGGCGGCCATCGACGTGTTCGAGAGCGAGCCGCCGCTGCAGGGCCATGCGCTGCTGCGTCTCGAAAACTGCATCTGCACGCCGCACATCGGCTACGTGGAGCAGGAAAGCTACGAAAGCTACTTCGGCCAGGCGTTCGACAACGTCGTGAGCTACATCAACGGCAACCCCACGAACATCGTGAACCCCGGCGCACTGCAGGTTCGCCGGTGAGTTCATGAGCCGGCCCGCGCCGCAGCGAGGCGCGCTCTGGGCGCTGCTGGCCGGCAATTTCGTGATCGGCACGGGCGTGATGGTCGTGCCCGGCACCCTCAATGAAATCAGCGTCTCGCTGGCGATCCAGGTCGCCACGGCGGGCCAACTGATCACTGCAGCCGCCTTCGTGATGTGCCTGGGCGCCCCGCTGCTGGCCGCCGCGGTCGCCGGTTGGGACCGCCGCAAGCTGCTGGCCCTCACCCTGCTCTGGTACGCCGCGTGGCACGTGGTCGCGGCGCTCATGCCCAGCTTCGGCGCGCTGCTGCCGGTGCGCATGCTGACGGTGATCGCGCCCGCCATCTTCACGCCCCAGGCCGCGGCCTGCGCCGGCATGCTGGTGCCGCCCGAGCAGCGCGGGCGCGCCGTGACCTTCGTCTTTCTCGGCTGGTCGGTGGCCTCGGTGCTGGGCCTGCCGATCGGCGCGCTGATCGGCGGCCACCTGGGCTGGCGCATGGCCTTCATGGCCATCGCGGCGCTCAGTGTCGTGAGCGCCGCTTCGGTCTGGCTCACGCTGCCCAGCGGCATCCGACCCGCCGCGCTCACGGCCGCTGCCTGGTCGCGCGTGCTGCGCAGCCCGGTGCTGATGGGCATCGTGTCGGTCACGGCACTGCAGGGCGTCGGCCAGTTTGTGCTGTTCAGCTACTTCGGCCCGCTGCTCAAGCAGGGTTTCGGCGCAGACGCCAACACGCTGAGCCTGATGTGGGCGCTGTTCGGCGCCTTCGGCCTGCTGGGCAACATGGTGGTGAGCCGCTACATCGACCGCGTCGGCGCCGGGCGCATGGTGCTGCTGACGACCGGGCTGATCGCGCTGAGCCTGCTGCTGTGGCCGCTGGCCAGCACGCTGGCGTGGCTCGCGGTGGTGCTCGTGCCCTGGGGCCTGGGCTGCTTCGCCACCAACTCCTCCCAGCAGGCGCGCCTGGTGGGGCTGGCGCCTGCCCTGGCGCCGGGCTCGGTGGCGCTCAACAGCTCGGGCATCTACATCGGCCAGGCTTTGGGTGCGGCGCTGGGCGGCTGGCTGCTGGCGAACGACGCCACCGAGTGGATGAGCCGGGTCGGTTTTGCACTGATGCTGCTGGCGATGGGCCTGAGCATCGCCATCGACCGCAGCCGCCGTCCGGCCTGATTCCGATGCCCCGCGTAACACCCGGGGCGCGGGCCTCCCGCGAGATTGCAAAATCGGAGCTTTCGTCCGCGTCGCGCACCCGCGCCGGCGCGGCCGCCCCGGACACCCACCAACCCATGAGAACCTTGATCCCATGACAGTGAACTACCCCCGAATCGGCGTGATCGGCGCCGGCGCCATGGGGCGCGGCATCGCGCAGATCGCCGCCCAGGCCGGCAGCGAAGTGCTGCTGCTCGACAGCTTCGCCGGCGCCGCCGAGCGCGGCCGCGAAGCCCTCGCCACCCAATGGAACAAGCTGCACGAGAAGGGCAAGATCGACGCCCCCACGCGCGATGCCTACGTGGCGCGCGTGAAGGCGGTCGACGGCATGCAGGCGCTCGCAGGCTGCGACCTCGTGGTCGAGGCCGTGGTCGAGAACCTCGAGGTCAAGCGCACGCTGTTCCGCGAGCTCGAGGACGTGGTCGCGCCCACCGCCACGCTGGTCACCAACACCTCGTCGCTGTCGGTCACGGCCATCGCGGCCGGCCTGCAGCACCCCGCGCGCTTTGCGGGCTTTCACTTCTTCAACCCGGTGCCGCTGATGAAGGTGGTCGAGGTGGTGGCGGGCTTCAAGACCTCGCCCGAGGTCTGCCAGAAGCTGGCCGGCTATGCCACGCAGATGGGCCACAGCGCCGTGCAGGCGCAGGACACGCCCGGCTTCATCGTCAACCACGCGGGCCGCGGCTACGGCACCGAGGCGCTGCGCATCGTCGGCGAAGGCGTGGCCGACTTCGCCACCATCGACCGCATCCTGAAGGACCAGGCGGGCTTTCGCCTCGGCCCGTTCGAGTTGCTCGACCTGACGGCGCTCGACGTGTCGCACCCGGTGATGGAGTCGATCTACCACCAGTACTTCGAAGAGCCGCGCTTCCGCCCGAGCGTGATCACCGCGCAGCGCCTGGCCGCCGGCGCGCTGGGCCGCAAGACCGGCGAGGGCTTCTACCGCTACGACAACGGCGTGATGCAGCAGACACCCGAAGCACCGGCGCCGGTGATCGAAGGCACGCCCGCGGTCTGGGTGTCGCCGCGTGCCGCGCGCCGCGCCGAGCTGCTGCGCCTGGTGAACACGCTGGGTGCGCAGATCGACAGCGGCAGTGCTCCCGCACCCCAGTCGATCATCCTGGTCGCGCCGCTGGGCTTCGACGTGACGACGGTCGCGGCCGTCGAGCGGCTGGACGCCACGCGCACCGTCGGCATCGACATGCTCATCGACGACGTCGCCACCAAGCGCCGCGTGCTGGCCACCAACCCGGCCACGCGCCGCGACGTGCGAGACGCCGCGCACGCCCTCTTCGCGCGCGACGGCAAGGCCGTGAGCGTGATCCGCGACAGCGGCGGCTTCGTCACGCAGCGCGTGATCGGCGCCATCGTCAACATCGCCGCCGACATGTGTCAGCAGCGCGTGTGCACGCCGGCCGACCTCGAGACCGCCGTGCAGCTGGGCCTGGGCTACCCGCGCGGCCCGCTCGCCATGGGCAACCTCTACGGGCCGACCAACATGCTCGAGGTGCTGTTCAACCTGCAGACCGTGTATGGCGACCCGCGCTATCGCCCGAGTCCGTGGCTGCGCCGCCGCGGCGCGCTGGGCCTGAGCCTGCTGCACGAAGAAGAATAAGCACGCACACCATGACCGCCGAACTCAAGAGCACCAGCGAAGGCAGCACCATGGTGCTGACCATCGTCAACCCGACCCAGCGCAATGCGCTGGGCCCCGAGATCTATGCCGCCGGCATCGAGGCGCTGAATGGCGCCGAGAGCAGCGACGAGATCCGCAGCGTCGTCATCGTGGGCGAAGGCGCCTGGTTCTGCGCCGGCGGCTCGCTGCAGCGGCTGCTGGCCAACCGCCAGCTCGACCGCTCCGTACAGGCCGAGAGCATCGAGGGCCTGCACAACTGGATCGACTCGATCCGCACCTTTCCCAAGCCGGTCATCGCGGCCGTCGAGGGTGCGGCGGCCGGCGCCGGCTTCTCGCTCGCGCTGGCCTGCGACTTCGTCGTGGCCGCGCGCGACGCCGTGTTCGCCGCCTCGTACAGCAACGTGGCGCTCTCGCCCGACGGCGGCCTCAGCTGGCACCTCGGGCAGGCGCTGCCGCGCCAGCTGGCGAGCGAATGGCTCATGAACGGCGAGCGCATCGAGGCCGCGCGCCTGCATGCCTTCGGCCTCGTCAACGAACTCACCGACAGCGGGCAGGCACTGGCCGGCGCGATGGCCCTGGCCACCCGCCTGAACGCGCGCGCACCCAATTCGCTGGCCAGCATCAAGGAGCTGCTGAGCGACGCGCGCGGCGCCACGCTGGCGTCGCAGCTATCGCAGGAGCGCGATCATTTCGTGCGCAACCTGCACCACGCGAACGCGGGCATCGGCATTGCCGCGTTCCTCGACAAGACACCGCCTCGCTACGAGTGACGCCTGACGGCGTCGCTCTTGAGACACCCCACAGCTTTTCAGTCGCCGAGAGGACAGACCATGGACGACCCCATTCTTACCATCGAAGAACGTGAAGCGATCAACAGTGGTCGCTGGTTTTCTTCCCTATCTCCATCACTACGGCACGACATCCTCCGATGCGCCTTTGTCAAACGCTACAAGGACGGCGACCTGCTCGCCGCGCGCGGCGACCCGCCCGAGCACTGGATCGCCTGTGCCAAGGGGGCGTTGCGCGTGAGCTCGACCGCGGTGTCGGGCAAGCAGGTGACGCTGACCTACGTCGAGCCGGGCATCTGGTTCGGCGACGTGGCGATGTTCGACGGGGAACGGCGCACGCACGACACGTACTCGCACGGCGACACCACCGTGCTGTGCGTGGCGCGGGCCGATTTCCAGAAGATCCTGGCCACGCACGTCGAGCTGTACGAAGCGCTGATGCGGCTGCAGGCGCGCCGCATCCGCACGCTGTTCGGGCTGGTGGAAGACCTCAACACCCTGCCCTTGCGCGCACGCCTGGCCAAGCAACTCATTCATCTGGTGCGCAGCTACGGCGTGCCCAGCCTGGACGACGGCAGCCAGACGCGCATCGGCCTGCAACTGGCACAGGAAGAACTCGCACAGCTGCTCGGCGCCTCGCGCCAGCGGGTCAACCAGGAACTCAAGACGATGGAGCGCGAGGGCACCATCCGCATCGAGCCGGCCGGACTGGTCGTGCTGGACCGCTCGGCGCTGATGCAAATCTCCGTAGCAGACAACTAAAAGAATCGACATGAGCCAGGACTTCTCCAGTTTCATCGGCACCCGTGCGGTGTCCCAACAGCACACCTTCGACGTGGACGCGCTCGCGGCCTGGCTCGAAAAGAACCTCGAGGGCTTCCAGGGTCCGTTGACGGTCGAGATGTTCAAGGGCGGACAGTCCAACCCGACCTACAAGCTCGTCACGCCCACGCAGAGCTACGTGATGCGCGCCAAGCCCGGCCCGGTCGCCAAGCTGCTGCCTTCGGCCCATGCGGTCGAGCGCGAATACAAGGTCATGCGCGGCCTGCAGGGCACCGATGTGCCCGTGCCACGCATGTACTGCCTGTGCGAAGACGAGGCCATCATCGGCCGCGCCTTCTACATCATGGAGTTCATGCAGGGCCGCGTGCTGTGGGACCAGTCGCTGCCCGGCTTCAGCAACGCCGAACGCGCGGCCTACTACGACGAGATGAACCGCGTCATCGCGGCGCTGCATACGGTCGACTTCGCCGCCCGCGGCCTGGGCGACTACGGCAAGCCCGGCAACTACTTCGAGCGCCAGATCGGCCGCTGGAGCAAGCAGTACAAAGCCTCGGCCGACGGTGCCGGCGAACTGTCGCAGCCCATCGAGGCCATGGAGCGCCTGATCGACTGGCTCCCCGCCCACATGCCGGCAAGCGCACGCGACGAAAGCAAGGTCTCGATCGTGCATGGCGACTACCGCCTGGACAACGTGATGTTCCACGCCACCGAGCCGCGGATCATCGCGGTGCTCGACTGGGAGCTCTCCACGCTGGGCCACCCACTGGCCGACTTCAGCTACCACTGCATGTCGTGGCACATGCCCCCCACCACCGGCCGCGGCATCGGCGGCGTGGACGTGGCGGCGCTGGGCATTCCCACCGAGAGCGAATACATCCGCCGCTACTGCGAGCGCACGCGCATCAGCACGCCCGAGGCGCTGGCGCCCGACTGGAATTTCTACCAGGCCTACAACCTGTTCCGCATGGCTGCCATCCTGCAGGGCATTGCGAAACGGGTCGAAGCCGGTACCGCATCGAGCGAGCAAGCCGTGGCGTCCGCCCGTGGCGCACGGCCGATGGCCGAGATGGCCTGGCAATTTGCCCAAAAGGCATAGCCAGCCCTCCCCCTTAACCCCACCAGGAGACAGCATGGATTTCGAATATTCGGCCAAAACCAAGGAGCTTCAGAAGCGCGTTCTCGCCTTCATGGAAGACCACATCTACCCGGCCGAAGCCGAGTACAGCGCCGAACTGGCCGCCAACACGGTCGCCGGCAAGCGCTGGAGCGCCCTGAAGACCGTCGAGAAGCTCAAGGACAAGGCCAAGGCACAAGGCCTGTGGAACCTGTTCCTGCCGGTCGACAGCGCCTCGGCCTCGGGCTATGAGGGCGCGGGCCTGACCAACCAGGAATATGCCCCGCTGGCCGAGATCATGGGCCGCGTGCCATGGGCCTCCGAAGCCTTCAACTGCTCGGCGCCCGACACCGGCAACATGGAAACCATCGCCCGCTACGGCTCGGAAGAGATCAAGGCGCGCTGGCTCAAGCCGCTGCTCGAAGGCCAGATCCGCTCGGCCTTCGCGATGACCGAACCCGACGTCGCCTCCAGCGATGCCACCAACATCGCCACCCGCATCGAGCGCCAGGGCGACGAGTACGTCATCAACGGCCACAAGTGGTGGATCTCCGGTGCCGCCGACCCGCGCTGCGCCGTGTTCGTCACCATGGGCAAGACCGATCCCGAAGCGCCCAAGCACTCGCAGCAGAGCATGGTCATCGTGCCGGCCGATGCCAAGGGCATCCGCATCGTGCGCCCGCTGAACGTGATGGGCTACGACGACGCACCGCACGGCCACGTCGAGATGTACTTCGAGAACGTGCGCGTGCCCGTCGGCAACATCCTGCTGGGCGAAGGCCGCGGCTTCGAGATCGCCCAGGGTCGCCTTGGCCCCGGACGCATCCACCACTGCATGCGCCTGATCGGCCTGGCCGAGCGTGCGCTCGAGCTGATGTGCAAGCGCGCCTCGTCGCGCGTGGCCTTCGGCAAGACCGTCGCCTCGCAGACCGTCACGCAGGAACGCATCGCCGAAGCGCGCTGCAAGATCGACATGGCCCGCCTGCTCACGCTGAAGGCTGCCTGGCTGATGGACGTGGCCGGCAACAAGGTCGCGCGCACCGAGATCGCCATGATCAAGGTGGTGGCGCCCACCATGGCCTGCCAGGTCATCGACTGGGCCATGCAGGTCCACGGCGGCGGCGGCATGTGCGACGACTTCCCGCTGGCCGCGGCCTACGCCGGTGCGCGCACGCTGCGCTTTGCCGACGGTCCGGACGAAGTGCACCGCAACGCGATCGCCAAGTGGGAGCTGGGCAAGTACGCCGCCGACAAGTCGGGTGCCACCGCCGACGCGCCTGTCACGCGCTTCTGATCCGGGGAAAAGAAAGGGCGCGATCGCCGCGCCCTTCTCTTGTCTGCTCCGGCCATGCCGCCCACGCCTTGCGCGTCGGCGGCATTTTCATTGGCCTGACGCCGTCAGAGCTTCTTCTGCAGGAAGACGGCGTGGCCGAATTCCGGGTCGAGCTGGTAGCTGACGAAGCCTTCGCGTTCGTAGCTGCGCAGCGCGGGCGCATTGCCCGAGAGCACCTCGAGCGTGAGCTTGCAGGCGCCGCGCCGCCGAGCTTCCAGCTCGACCTGCGCAAACATCTGCTGCGCCACGCGCTGACCGCGGTGGCTGGCGCGCACGACCACGTCGTGCACATTCACCAGCGGCTGGCAGGCGAAGGTCGAAAAACCTTCGATGCAGTTGATCAGGCCCACGGGCGTGTCGCCGTCGAAGGCCAGCACGCTGAACGCCTGCGGACGTGCCGCCAGCGCGGCGGGCAGGCCTTCGCGCACCGACGCCGGCAGCGGCGTGCCGCCGCCGGCGGGGTCGCGTGCGTAGCTGTCGAGCAGCTCGACCACGGCCGCCGCCTGCAGCGGATCGCGGTAGTCGGCCAGGCGGGTGTCGATGCGGCCCGTCGTCGTCATGCGGCGGGCTTGAGCGTGGCCGCGAGGCGCTCGGCGCAAGACTGCGATTGCTTCGGATCACGCGCCTCGACCATCACGCGCACCAGCGGCTCGGTGCCGCTCGCACGGATGAGCACGCGGCCGGCGTCGCCCAGTTCGGCTTCGATGCGCTTGGTTTCGCTGGCGAGCGCTGCGTTGCTCTTCCAGTCCTGGTCGGGCGCGAGGCGCACATTGATGAGCGTCTGCGGGAACAACGTGACGCCTTCGAGCAGCTGCGCCACCGTCTTGCCGCTGCGCACGCAGGCCTGCAGCACCTGCAGTGCACTCACGATGCCGTCACCGGTGGTATGGCGGTCGAGCGCCAGCAGGTGGCCGGAGCCTTCGCCGCCGAGCAGCCAGCCGCGCTTGTCGAGCTCCTCGAGCACGTAGCGGTCGCCGACCTTGGCGCGCACGAACTCGATGTCCTGCGCGCGCAGGGCCATCTCGACGGCCTTGTTGGTCATGAGCGTGCCGACCACGCCCGCCGGCTTCTCGCCGCGCGCCACGCGTTCGGCCACCATCAGGTACAGCAGCTCGTCGCCATTGAACAGGCGACCGCTGGCATCGACCAGCTGCAGCCGGTCGGCGTCGCCGTCCAGGGCGATGCCGTAGTCGGCCTTCTGCGCCGTCACCGTAGCGACCAGCGCCTCGGGATGCGTGGCGCCGAAACCCTTGTTGATGTTGAGCCCGTCGGGCGCGCAGCCGATGCTCGTAACGTCCGCGCCCAGTTCGTGGAACACGTTCGGCGCCACCTGGTAGGCCGCGCCGTGGGCCGCATCGACCACCAGCTTCATGCCGCGCAGCGACAGGTCGTTGGCGAAGGTGCTCTTGCAGAACTCGATGTAGCGCCCGTCCGCGTCGTTGAGGCGGCGGGCCTTGCCCAGGTTGGCCGAATCCACCCAGACGGGTTCTTCTTCGAGCGCGGCCTCGACGGCCAGCTCCCAGGCGTCGTCGAGCTTGGTGCCCTGCGCGCTGAAGAACTTGATGCCGTTGTCGGGAAAGGCGTTGTGGCTGGCGCTGATGACTACGCCCAGGCTGGCGCGCTGGGCGCGCGTGAGGTACGCCACGCCCGGCGTGGGCAGCGGACCGAGCAGCACCACATCGACGCCGGCGGAGTTGAAGCCCGACTCGAGCGCCGACTCGAGCATGTAGCCCGAGATGCGGGTGTCCTTGCCGATCAGCACCGTGGGACGGGCCTGGGTTTTCTTGAGCACGCGGCCGACCGCGTGTGCGAGGCGCAGCACGAAATCGGGGGTGATGGGCGATTGGCCGACCGTGCCGCGGATGCCGTCGGTGCCGAAATACTTACGGGTCATGTTGTTGCTCTTTGAAGGTGTTCTTGCGGTGCTTCCGCGCGCATGGCACGCCATACGGCGAGGGCGGCGACGGTGTCGCGAACGTCGTGCACCCGCACGACCGCCGCCCCCCGGTCCACGGCCAGCACGGCGGCTGCCACGCTGGGCACGGTACGCCCGAATGCATTGTCGATGCCGGTGACAGCCCCGATGGAGGACTTGCGGGACCAACCTAGCAACAAGGGGTAACCGGTTGCCAACAATTCCCGCTGCCGTCCGAGGAGCGCGAAGTTCTGCGCCACGCTCTTGCCGAAGCCGACACCCGGATCGAGGGTGATGCGCGCGGGGTCGATGCCCAGCGCCGTCAGCGGTGCCAGTTGTTCGTCCCAGAAAGCCAGCACCTCGGGAATCACGTCGCCCTGCATCGGCAGCGTCTGCATGGTCTGCGGGTCGCGGTGCATGTGCATCAGGCAGATGCCGCAGGTCGGGTGCGCCGCCACGGCCTCGCGTGCGCCCGGCTGGCGCAGCGCCCAGATGTCGTTGACGATGTCCGCGCCCAGGTCGAGCACGGCGCGCATCACCTCGGGTTTGTAGGTGTCGATGGACAGCGGCACGTTCAGCTTCACGGCCTCGCGCACCACGGGCAGCACGCGCGCCAGCTCGGCGTCGAGTGGCACGGCGGGGCTGCCGGGACGGGTCGATTCGCCGCCGATGTCGAGGATGTCGGCACCCTCCTTCAGCAACTGCTCGCAGTGCGCCAGTGCAGTGCTTGTGGACGCATGCGCGCCACCGTCGGAAAAGGAATCGGGCGTGACGTTGACGATGCCCATCACGCGCGGCTGCGCGAGATCAATCCTGAAGCGCGAGGTCTGCCAAACCGCACCATCTGGCTCACCATGGAAAACGGGGCCAGGGGCCCCGTTGTTGCTTGATTGCAAGCCCACCTCAGGCCGCAGTGGGCGCCGGGTCGGTCGTGACGGCCGGCGTGCCACCGCTGCCACCGCTGCCCGAAGGCGGGATGCGCGGCGTCCAGTCCTTGGGCGGGCGCGGTGCGCGGCCGGCCATGATGTCGTCGAGCTGTTCGCTGTCGATGGTTTCCCATTCGAGCAGCGCCTTGGCCATCGCGTGCATCTTGTCGCTGTTCTCTTCGATCAGGCGGCGCGCCAGGGCGTACTGCTCGTCGATGATGCGGCGCACTTCGCCGTCGACCTTTTCCATGGTCTGTTCGCTCATGTTCGTGGTCTTGGTGACCGAACGACCCAGGAACACTTCGCCCTCGTTCTCGGCATAGACCATCGGGCCCAGCGCGTCGGTCATGCCGTAGCGCGTGACCATGTCGCGGGCGATGGAGGTCGCACGCTCGAAGTCGTTGCTGGCGCCGGTGGTCATCTGGTGCATGAACACTTCTTCGGCGATGCGGCCACCGAACAACATGCTGATCTGGTTCAGCATGTATTCGCGGTCGTAGCTGTAGCGGTCTTGTGCCGGCAGGCTCATGGTCACGCCGAGAGCGCGGCCGCGAGGAATGATCGTGACCTTGTGGACCGGGTCGCACTTGGGCAGCAGCTTGCCGATGAGGGCGTGGCCGGACTCGTGGTAGGCCGTGTTGCGGCGCTCTTCCTCGGGCATGACCATGCTCTTGCGCTCGGGGCCCATGAAGATCTTGTCCTTGGCCTTCTCGAAGTCCTGCATCTCGACCACACGCGCATTCCGGCGGGCGGCCATCAGGGCGGCTTCGTTGCACAGGTTGGCCAGGTCGGCGCCGGACATGCCGGGCGTGCCGCGGGCGATGACGCTCGGATTGACGTCCTGGCCCAGTGGGACCTTGCGCATGTGCACGCCGAGGATCTGCTCGCGGCCGCGGATGTCGGGCAGCGTGACGTACACCTGACGGTCGAAACGGCCGGGGCGCAGCAGCGCAGCATCAAGGATGTCCGGGCGGTTCGTGGCAGCCACGACGATCACGCCGAGGTTGGTTTCGAAGCCGTCCATCTCGACCAGCATCTGGTTGAGGGTTTGCTCGCGCTCGTCGTTGCCGCCGCCGAGGCCGGCGCCGCGCTGACGACCCACCGCATCGATTTCGTCGATGAAGATGATGCAAGGCGCGTTCTTTTTGGCGTTCTCGAACATGTCGCGCACGCGGGCTGCGCCCACGCCGACGAACATTTCGACGAAGTCGGAACCCGAGATCGAGAAGAACGGCACCTTGGCTTCGCCGGCGATCGACTTGGCCAGCAGCGTCTTGCCGGTGCCCGGAGGGCCGACCAGCAGCAGGCCGCGCGGAATGCGGCCGCCGAGTTTCTGGAAGCGCTGCGGGTCTTTCAGGAAGTCGACGACTTCACGGACTTCTTCCTTGGCCTCGTCGCAGCCTGCAACGTCGGCGAAGGTCACCGTGTTGTTGTTCTCGTCCATCATGCGGGCCTTGCTCTTGCCGAAGCTGAACGCCCCGCCCTTGCCGCCGCCCTGCATCTGGCGCATGAAGTAGATCCAGACGCCGATCAGCAGCAGCATCGGGCCCCAGCTGACCAGCAGGGTCATGAGGAGTGAGCCTTCTTCGCGCGGCTTGACGTCGAACTTGACGCCGTGGTCGATCAGGTCGCCCACGAGGCCGCGGTCGAGGACCGTGGCGGTCGTGCGGATCTTGCGATCGTCGTTGGTGACCGCGACGATTTCGCCGCCACCGGCGCCTTCAGGAATGATGGCGCTCTTGATCTGGTTGTTGCGGACCTGGTCCAAAAACTCGGAATAGCTCACCGTTCCCGAGCCGACGCCACCGCGGGTGTCGAACTGCTTGAACACAGTGAACAACACCATGGCAATGACGAGCCATACGGCAACTTTGGAAAACCACTGATTGTTCAAACGAAGCTCCAGTCGAAAGCGCGTGACGGGAATATGAAATACGCGCTGAGGGTACGCAATTGCGCCCCATTTTAGGCTTTTCAAGCTGCGAAAAGCGGACATTTCCCTATAGCAGCCATAGGCTGACAAGGGTTTGCGCCCCTGGAGGGCACGCTGCGGCAAGGTATCAATGCGTATCGAGCGCCTTCAATCCCCTGCCGATGAGGAAGGTTTCGGCCGATTTATCGCGTGACGCCTTCGGTTTGAGCGGCTTCACGACGCGGAAATTGGCCTTGAACATCTGGACCAATTCGTCATACCCGCTGCCGTGGAATACCTTGGCCACCAATGCCCCTTCGGGCTTCATGTGGTTCTGGGCGAAGTCGATGGCCAGTTCGATCAGGTGCGCCACGCGGGCCGCATCGGCCGAATGGATGCCCGACAGGTTGGGCGCCATGTCGGACACCACCAGGTCGGCCTTGCGGCCGGCCAGCACGGCCAGGAGCTGCGCCAGCAATGCGTCTTCGCGGAAGTCGCCCTGCAGGAAGGTCACGCCTTCGATGGGCTCCATCGGCAGCAGGTCGAGCGAAATGATGGTGCCGTTGAGGTCGCCGGCCGCCGCCCCGCCCGGCGACATGCGCCGCCGCAGGTACTGGCTCCAGGCGCCGGGGGTCGAGCCGAGGTCGACCACCAGCTGGCCGGGCTTGACCAGCCCGAGCGACTCGTCGATTTCCTTGAGCTTGTAAGCCGCGCGGGCGCGGTAGCCCTCTCTGGTCGCGAGCTTCACGTAGGGGTCGTTGATGTGGTCGTGAAGCCACGCCTTGTTGACTTTTTTGCTTTTGGCTTTGGTGCTCATGAGGGTGTTCGTGTACGGGTCGATAATACGGGGATGCCCGCCATTCAACTTACCCCTGCCGAGCGCAAGGTGCACCGCGCCGAAGCTCACCACCTGGATCCGATCGTCATGGTCGGTGGAGACGGGCTCACCCCTGCCGTGAAAAAGGAGGCCGACGCGGCCCTGAAGGCCCATGGCCTGATCAAGGTGCGCGTGTTCTCCGACGACCGCCTCGCCCGTGACGCCATGCTCCAGGAGCTCGCCGACGAGCTCGACGCCGCCCCGATCCAGCACATCGGCAAGCTGCTCGTGCTGTGGCGCCCGAAGCCCGAAAAAGAGCGTGTGATCGACGAAGACCGCATGCCCGGCCCGCGCGACGTGAAGATCGTCAAGTACAGCAAGCGCGGCGGCCAGCGCCCTGAAATCAAGACCCTGCGCGTGCTCGGCAACCAGCGCCTCACCCCGGGCGGCACCATCAAGCGCGCCAAGGCCAAGCGTCCGCTGTCGGCCAAGAAACGCAACCAGGCGGACTGAACTTGGTGGCAGCGCAAGGCGCCCAGCGCCATATCCTCTGCATGAAGTGGGGCACCAAGTACGGCCCCGAGTACGTCAACCGGCTCTACGCCATGGTGCGCCGCCACCTCAGCGGCGACTTCAAGTTCGTCTGCCTGACCGACGACGGCAACGGCATCCGCCCCGAAGTGACGTGCCTGCCCATTCCGCCGCTCAACCTCCAGCTGGCCCCGGGTCAGCGCGACGGCGCCTGGAAGAAGCTCACGACCTTCGAGCAGGACCTGCACGGTATGCGCGGCACCGCCCTCTTCCTGGACGTCGACGTGGTGATCGTCGGCAGCCTGGACGCCTTCTTCGAGCAGCCCGGCGAGTTCCTGATCATTCACGACTACGCCCGCCCCTGGCGGCGCGAGCGGATCACGGGAAATTCATCGGTCTACCGCTTCGAGCTGGGCGCCCATGCCGACGTGCTGGCGTACTTTCGCGCCAACATGGACAAGGTGCAGGCCGAGTACCGCAACGAGCAGGCCTACCTGTCCGACGTGCTGCACAAGCAGGGCAAGCTGGCCTACTGGCCCGCGGCCTGGTGCCCGAGCTTCAAGTACCACGGCATCCCGACCTGGCCGACCAACTACTGGGAAGAGCCCTTCGTGCCCGAAGGCGCCCGCGTGATGGTGTTCCACGGCGAGTGCAACCCGCCCGATGCGCTGGCGGGGCGGCGCAACCGCGCCTTCCGCTACATCCGGCCGGCGAGCTGGGTCGCCAAGCACTGGAAAGAGTGAAGCCGGAGGGCGGCGGCGAGCGCGTCGCCGCCCCGGTTCAGCGTGGCGCCCGAGCGGCGCCGCCCATGCGCCACAGCAACGTGCCGGCGCAGGCCCACTGAACGAAGTACATGCCCGTGCCCACGGCATGCCACAGCTTGAGGTTGTCGCGCGCCACGATGCGCGGCGCCACGGCGTACTGCTGCAGCAGCGCCAGCAACAACGCCGCCAGCACCAGGAAGATGGCCGTCAACACCGGTTGGGTCATGCCATCGTCGGCCTTCTGGCGGAAATGGATCAGCAGGATCAGCCCGCAGCCGATGGCGATCCAGCTTTGCGCCTCGAACAGCTGGGCGGCGAAATTGCCTGCCACCGCCGGGTTGCCGAGCTTCGCGAACAGCATCGGCACGACCAAGAAGCCGATCGTGGTGAGGCTGCCCCACCAGAGGGCCGCCAGCATCAGCGCGACGCGGTCTTTCATCCGATTCAGAGGTAGCTGACCGCCACGATCTCGTAGCGCTTGAGGCCGCCCGGCGCCTGCACCTCGGCCGTGTCGCCCTCTTCCTTGCCGATCAGCGCGCGCGCGATCGGGCTCGAAATGTTGATCAGGCCCAGCTTCAGGTCGGCCTCGTCTTCGCCCACGATTTGGTACTTGACGGCTTCGCCCGACTCTTCTTCCTCGAGTTCGACGGTCGAGCCGAACACCACCTTGCCGCCGGCGTCGAGCTCGCTCGGGTCGATGATCTGGGCGGCGGAGAGCTTGCCCTCGACTTCCTGGATGCGGCCTTCGATGAAGCCCTGGCGATCCTTGGCGACTTCGTACTCGGCGTTTTCGCTCAGGTCGCCCTGGGCACGTGCCTCGGAAATGGCGTTGATGACCCAGGGACGGTCGACCGTCTTGAGCTGGTGCAGTTCGGCGCGCAGTTTTTCAGCGCCGCGCTTGGTGATGGGAATGGTGGCCATGCAGTTGGTTCTCCATAAAGCGAAACCGCCGAACGATGCCGTTCGGCGGTCGATTGGGGGGACAGATCAGACGAGATTGCGTCCGGTCAGCCGGCTCAGGATGGCGA
This sequence comes from Variovorax sp. FW301-JW7, assembly GCF_058788795.1. Taxonomy (NCBI): domain Bacteria; kingdom Pseudomonadati; phylum Pseudomonadota; class Betaproteobacteria; order Burkholderiales; family Comamonadaceae; genus Variovorax; species Variovorax sp. FW301-JW7. Next base: position 708,587 of record NZ_JBYTBC010000003.1, on the reverse strand, counting down.
GCGGGCTCGAATCTGAATTGTATTGCTTCGATGCGGCCAGATGAAGGGTCTGCTCGAGCATGTACTGACCCGCCATCACGGCGTGCGAGGTCTGGTCCGAGAAGCACACCCACACCGAACCCGGCGGGAACTTGGCCGTTTCCTGGGGCGAGTTTTCCTGGTACGCCATGTCCGACTTCATGCCGTCGTGCAGCTGCAGCATCAGGTGGTCGTACTCGCTGCGGAACGACTTGGTGACGTGCAGCGCCTGCAGCAGCTTGGCCTGCCAGCGCGCATAGGGCTTGGCCCGCGGCAGGAAGCGCTTGGCGATGTCCTCGAAAGGCTCGCCCACACGCCACACGCGCGGTGCGCCATCGGGGTTGACGTTGGTGAACACACGCAGGATGCGCTCGCCATAGTTGGGCCGCGACGGGAACGCATCGACGTGCAGGCGCCGATCGTCGGCGCGCCACGACTGCACGCGCGTCTCGACCTGGGCCGGCCGGTAGCTGGTCGGCGCCAGGCGCAAGGCCGGCGTGTAGTGCGGCAGCAGGCCATGGATGAGTTGCTGCGCCTGCGTGCGAAAGCGCTTCACCATCGCCGCCGTGGCGCGCTGCACCGCCTCGTCCCCCACGGCACCCTTGAGCTTGCCGTGGGCATCGAGGCTGATGTTGCGCACGTCGGGCGACAGCAGGCTGGGCGTCAGCAGGCTGCGCTCTTCAGGCCGCAGCTCGAAGCCCAGCCGCGGGAAGTACAGCACCTTGCCGGCTTCCAGCTCTGCGATCCACGCCTCGTTGGGCGTGGCCGCGGCCCAGTCCGTCAGGCCCAGTTCGACCAGCTGCGTTTCCATGGCGGTGCCCAATCAGGCAGCAGCCAGCTGCGCGTGCATCTCCTGCACCGAGATCACGCCCAGCTCGTCCATGAAGCCCATGCCTTCGACCGCGGCTTCGGCGCCGAAGATCGTGGTGAAGGTGGTCACGCGCGCCAGCAGTGCCGAGGTGCGGATCTGGCGCGAGTCGGTGATCGCGTTGCGGCGCTCTTCCACCGTGTTGATGACCAAGGCAATCTCGTTGTTCTTGATCATGTCCACGATGTGCGGGCGGCCTTCGGTCACCTTGTTGACCGTCTCGCAGGCGATGCCGGCGGCGCTGATGGCCGCGGCGGTGCCCTTGGTGGCGACCAGTTCGAAGCCCAGCTTGGCCAGGCCGCGCGCCACTTCGACGGCACGTGCCTTGTCGTTGTTCTTCACCGAGATGAAGGCCTTGCCCGACTTCGGCAGGTGCGTGCCGGCGCCCAGCTGCGACTTCACGAAGGCTTCGCCGAAGGTCTTGCCCACGCCCATCACTTCGCCGGTCGACTTCATCTCGGGGCCGAGGATGGTGTCCACGCCCGGGAACTTGACGAACGGGAACACGGCTTCCTTCACGCTGAAGTACGGCGGCGTAACTTCCTTCGTGATGCCTTGCGACGCCAGCGATTGCCCGGCCATGCAGCGTGCAGCCACCTTGGCGAGCTGGATGCCCGTGGCCTTGCTCACGTACGGCACGGTGCGCGAGGCGCGCGGGTTCACTTCGAGCACGTAGATGACGTCCTTGCCGTCCTTCTGCTGGATCGCGAACTGCACGTTCATCAGGCCGACCACGTTCAGCGCCTTGGCCATGGCGGCGCTCTGGCGCTTCAGTTCGGCGATGGTGTCGGCGTTCAGGCTGTAGGGCGGCAGCGAGCAGGCCGAGTCACCCGAGTGCACGCCGGCCTGTTCGATGTGTTCCATCACGCCGCCGATCAGCGTGCCGCCTTCGGCGTCGCGGATGCAGTCGACGTCGCACTCGACGGCGTCGTTCAGGAAGCGGTCGAGCAGCACCGGCGAGTCGTTGCTCACCTTGACCGCTTCGCGCATGTAGCGCTCGAGGTCGCGCTGCTCGTGCACGATTTCCATCGCACGGCCGCCCAACACGTAGCTCGGGCGAACCACCAGCGGATAGCCCAGGGCCGCAGCCTTTTCGAGCGCTTCAGGTTCGGTGCGCGCGGTGGCGTTCGGCGGCTGGCGCAGGCCCAGCTCGTGCAGCAGCTTCTGGAAGCGCTCGCGGTCTTCGGCCGCGTCGATCATGTCGGGCGAGGTGCCGATGATCGGCACGCCGTTGGCTTCGAGGTCGAGTGCGAGCTTGAGCGGCGTCTGGCCGCCGTACTGCACGATCACGCCGAGCGGCTTTTCCTTGTCGACGATCTCGAGCACGTCTTCGAGCGTCAGCGGTTCGAAGTACAGGCGGTCGGACGTGTCGTAGTCGGTCGACACGGTCTCGGGGTTGCAGTTGACCATGATGGTCTCGTAGCCGTCTTCGCGCATGGCGAGCGCGGCGTGCACGCAGCAGTAGTCGAACTCGATGCCCTGGCCGATGCGGTTGGGACCGCCGCCGAGCACCATGATCTTCTTCTTGTCCGTCGGGTCGGCCTCGCACTCGTCCTCGTAGGTCGAGTACATGTAGGCCGTGTTGGTGGCGAACTCGGCCGCGCAGGTGTCCACGCGCTTGTAGACCGGGCGCACGCCCAGGGCGCGGCGCTTCTCGCGGATGGCCGTGTCGGTGGTCTTGAGCTGCTTGGCGAGGCGGCGGTCGGAGAAGCCCCTCTTCTTCAGCGCGAGCAGCGTGTCCTTGTCGATGTCGTCGAGCGACTTGGTTTCCAGTTCGAGTTCGATCTTCACGATCTCTTCGATCTGCACCAGGAACCACGGGTCGATCTTGGTCAGTGCGAACACTTCATCGACGCTCAGGCCCATGGCGAAAGCATCGCCCACGTACCAGATGCGCTCGGGACCAGGCTCGCCCAGTTCCTTCTCGAGCACTTCGCGGTCCTGCGTCTTCTCGTTCAGGCCGTCGACGCCCACTTCGAGGCCGCGCAGGGCCTTCTGGAACGACTCCTGGAAGGTGCGACCCATGGCCATCACCTCGCCCACCGACTTCATCTGCGTGGTGAGACGCGAGTCGGCCTGCGGGAATTTCTCGAACGCGAAACGCGGGATCTTGGTGACCACGTAGTCGATCGACGGCTCGAACGACGCGGGCGTGGCGCCACCGGTGATTTCGTTGCGCAGCTCGTCGAGCGTGTAGCCCACGGCCAGCTTGGCCGCGACCTTGGCGATCGGGAAGCCCGTGGCCTTGGAGGCCAGCGCCGAGGAGCGCGACACGCGCGGGTTCATCTCGATGACGACCATGCGGCCGTCCTTCGGGTTGATGGAGAACTGCACGTTCGAGCCGCCGGTGTCCACGCCGATCTCGCGCAGCACAGCCAGCGAGGCGTTGCGCAGGATCTGGTATTCCTTGTCGGACAGCGTCTGCGCGGGTGCCACGGTGATCGAGTCGCCGGTGTGCACACCCATCGGGTCGAGGTTTTCGATCGAGCAGACGATGATGCAGTTGTCGGCCTTGTCGCGCACGACTTCCATCTCGTACTCTTTCCAGCCGAGCAGCGATTCTTCGATCAGCAGTTCGTTGGTGGGCGAGGCTTCGATGCCGCGCTTGCAGATGGTCTCGAATTCGTCGGGGTTGTAGGCAATGCCGCCGCCGGTACCACCGAGCGTGAAGCTGGGGCGGATCACGGTCGGAAAGCCGAGCGTCTTCTGCACGGCCCAGGCCTCGTCCATCGTGTGCGCAATGCCCGAGCGCGCCGAACCGAGACCGATCTTGGTCATCGCGTCCTTGAACTTCAGGCGGTCTTCGGCCTTGTCGATGGCTTCGGGCGTGGCGCCGATGAGTTCGACCGGCTTGTTGGTGGCCGCGCCCGTGTACTTGTCGAGCACGCCGTTGCGCCAGAGGTCGAGCGCGCAGTTCAGCGCGGTCTGGCCGCCCATGGTCGGCAAGATCGCGTCGGGGCGTTCCTTGGCGATGATCTTCTCGACCGTCTGCCAGGTGATCGGCTCGATGTAGGTGACGTCGGCCGTGGCCGGGTCGGTCATGATCGTCGCGGGGTTGCTGTTGATCAGGATGACCTTGTAGCCCTCTTCGCGCAGCGCCTTGCAGGCTTGCACGCCGGAGTAGTCGAACTCGCAGGCCTGGCCGATGATGATCGGGCCGGCGCCGATGATGAGGATCGATTTGAGGTCGGTGCGCTTAGGCATTCTTGTTCTCCGTCTTGTGCTTTTCCATGAGTGCCGTGAAGCGATCGAACAAATAGCCGATGTCATGCGGGCCCGGCGAGGCTTCCGGGTGGCCCTGGAAGCAGAACGCGGGCTTGTCGGTGCGCGCCAGGCCCTGCAGCGTGTTGTCGAACAGGCTGATGTGGGTGGGACGCAGGTTGGCCGGCAGCGACTTCTCGTCGACCGCGAAGCCGTGGTTCTGGCTGGTGATGCTCACGCGGCCGTTGTCCAGGTCCTTCACCGGATGGTTCGCGCCATGGTGGCCGAACTTCATCTTGAAGGTCTTGGCGCCCGAGGCGAGCGCCATGATCTGGTGGCCCAGGCAGATGCCGAAGGTGGGAATGCCGGTCTCGATCAGTTCCTTGACGGCGCTGATGGCGTAGTCGCAGGGCTGCGGGTCGCCGGGGCCGTTGGCCAGGAAGATGCCATCGGGCTTGAGCTTGAGCACGTCGGCCGCGGGCGTCTGCGCCGGCACCACGGTGATGCGTGCGCCGCGCTGCGCGATCATGCGCAGGATGTTCTTCTTGACGCCGTAGTCGAAGGCGACAACGTGGAACTTGGGCGTGATCTGCACGCCGTAGCCCGCGCCGAGCTTCCACTCGGTTTCGGTCCATTCGTAGGTCTGCGTGACCGACACCACCTTGGCCAGGTCGAGGCCGGCCATGCTCGGCGCGGCCTTGGCGGCGGCAATGGCCTTGTCGATCAGCGCCTGCGTCACAGTCTCGCCCGCGGCCAGCCCCAGGATGCAGCCGTTCTGCGCGCCGTGGGTGCGCAGGTGGCGCGTGAGCTTGCGGGTGTCGATGTTCGCAATGGCCACCGTGTGGCCGGACACGAGGTACTCGGTCAGCGTGGCGGTCTTGCGGAAGTTGGACGCGACGAGAGGCAGGTCCTTGATGATCAGGCCCGCGGCATGGATCTTGTCGGCTTCGATGTCCTCGCCGTTGACGCCGTAGTTGCCGATGTGCGGATACGTCAGGGTGACGATCTGCTGGCAGTAGCTGGGGTCGGTGAGGATTTCCTGGTAACCGGTCATCGCGGTGTTGAACACCACTTCACCGGTCGTGGAGCCGGCGGCTCCGATCGAGTTGCCGAGAAAGACCGTGCCGTCTGCGAGCGCCAGGATGGCGGGCGGGAAACTTCCCTTGAGAGACAAAAGCACTGGGTTCTCCGGATGGTTACGGTCGCCCGGAGCCCCAGGCGCGTTGCCTGCGGACTGCTGCTTAAGGGGATTTTGGCGTTGAAGGCGGCCGGGCGACGCTGATTTGCGAGTAAGCCCCCGATTGTAGCTCGGACTGGGTGTGTTATTTGGCCTGCAGGGCCGCTCCGCTTGCGTGCAGGCAGATGGCGGCGGCGGCCGCCACGTTGAGCGACTCCTCGCCGCCAGGCTGCGCGATGCGAATGTGGTGGCTGGCCCGGGCCTCCAGCGCGCCTGAGACGCCCTGCCCTTCGTGGCCCATCAGCCAGGCGCAGGGGTGCGGCAGTTCGGCCTTGTGCAGCCATTCGCCCCGGTGTGAACTCGTGGCAACCAGCGGCACCCGGAGCGCATCGAGCGCGTCGATGTCCACGCCTTCGACCAGCCGCAGGCCGAAGTGGGCCCCCATGCCGGCGCGGAGCACCTTCGGTGCCCACAGCGCGGCCGTGCCCTTGAGCGCGATCACCTGGGTGAAGCCGAAAGCCGCCGCACTGCGCAGGATGGAGCCGGCATTGCCGGCATCCTGCAGTCGGTCGAGCACCACGCTCGGCGCGTCGGGCAGGATTTCGGGCCGCGGCGGCAGATCGAGCACAAAGCCCATCGGCGCGGGCGACTCCAGGCCACTCACTGCGCGCAACAGGTCGTCGGCAACCACTACCGTTTTGATAGCGCTTTGCACCCATTCAGTGGGCGCCGAAGGCCAGAACGCCTCCGAGAACACTGCCACCGCCGGCTTGACGCCGCGTGCCAGCGCCGCGCGGCACAGGTGATCGCCCTCAAGCCAGAGGCGACCCAGCTTGCGATAGGCGCCCGGGTCCTGCGCGAGCTTGCGCAGGTCCTTGAGCAAGGGGTTGTCGCGCGAGCTGATGTGGCTCGGGCCGGTGTCGGTGGTCATGGCAGGCTCAGGGGGCGGCGCGCGGATCGAGGCGTGCGCTCTGGTTTTCGGCGGCACCGATCACGAGGGTCGCTGGCACCTCGCCGGTCACAAGGGTGGCGCCCGAAGTCGCAGCGGCCGTGCGCGCCAGCGCCGCCGCCACCGGACTGAACGATCGACGGTGGTGCACGCAGGCGCCGTGGCGTTGCAGCGCTTCGAGGTGCTCACGCGTGCCGTAGCCCTTGTGGCCGGCAAAGCCGTAGTGCGGGAATTCGTCGTGCAGCTGCGTGCAGAGCCGGTCGCGGTGCACCTTGGCCAGGATGGATGCGGCCGAGATCGCCTTGACCCGCGCATCGCCCTTGACGATGGCCTCGGCCAGCACGTCGAGCCGGGGCAGCCGGTTGCCGTCCACCAGCACCTTGACCGGCTTCAGCCGCAGGCCTTCGACCGCGCGACGCATCGCGAGCATCGTGGCCTGCAGGATGTTGAGGCTGTCGATCTCCTCGACCGAGGCCTGGGCGATGGAGCAGCACAGCGCCTTGGCCAGGATCTGGTCGTGCAGGCGTTCGCGCTGCAGCGCCGTGAGCGTCTTGGAGTCAGCCAGGCCGCGGATCGGGCGCAGGTCGTCCAGGATCACGGCCGCGGCCACCACCGGGCCGGCCAGGGGTCCGCGTCCGGCTTCGTCGACGCCCGCCATCAGGCCCGGCGCGTCCCACACGAGCGGGACCTGTTCAGCCTTCAAGAACTTTCTGGATCGCATCGGCGCAGAGTGTGGGCGTGTCGCGCTGCAATTGCACATGCAGCGCAGAAAATCTTTGTTGCAGCGCCTGCGTCTTCGCGGGCGCGTCGAGCCATTCGAGTGTGGCCTGTGCCAGCGCCTCGGGCGAGGCGGCTTCCTGCAGCAGCTCGGGCACCACGAACTCGCGGCACAGGATGTTCGGCAGTCCGACCCAGGGCTGCAGCTGCTTGCGCTGCATGAGGCGCCACGAGAGGCCGTTCATGTTGTAGGCAATGACCATCGGCCGCTTGAACAGCGCCGCCTCGAGCGTGGCGGTGCCGCTGGCGATCAGCGTGACATCGCAGGCGGCGAGCGCAGCGTGCGACTGGCCATGTAGCAGCGTCACCCGCCCCGCCATGCCGGCAGCCTGCAGCAGGCCTTCGACCTCGGCGCGCAGCCCCGGCAGGATCGGTGCGATGAACTGCAGCTTCGGCTTGGCCTTCTGCATCAGCGCCGCAGCGGCGAAGAAGCGGGCGGCGAGATAGCGGATTTCGGAGCGGCGGCTGCCGGGCAGCAGCGCGACGACCTGTGCCTCGGGGTCCAGCCCCAGCGCGGCGCGGGCGGCCGCGCGGTCGGGCGTCATCGGGATCACGTTGGCCACCGGATGCCCCACGTAGCTCGCGGCGACGCCCTGCTTTTCGAGCAGTTCGGGCTCGAACGGGAAGATGCACAACACGTGGTCGGCGGCGGCCCGAATCTTGTCGATGCGGTCGGCGCGCCAGGCCCAGATCGAGGGGCAGACGAAATGAACCGTCTTGATCCCCTCGCGACGCAGGCCGGCTTCGAGGTCGAGGTTGAAGTCGGGCGCATCCACGCCGATGAACAGCTCGGGGCGCTCGCGCAGCAGCCGCGCCTTGAGCTGGCGGCGGATACCCGCGATCTCGGCGTAGTGCCGCAAGACCTCGATGTAGCCACGCACCGCGAGCTTTTCCTGCGGCCACCAGCTCTGGAAACCGTGGGCCAGCATGCGTGGACCGCCGATGCCGGCGGTCTGCAGCGCAGGCCAGCGGGCTTCGAGGCCGTCGAGCAGCAGGCCCGCCAGCAGATCGCCGGACGCTTCGCCCGCGACCAGCGCGAAGCGGCGCTGTTCGTTCGTGCTCATCGCGCCCATGTCAGCGCGCGATGCCGCGCGTCGAATGGGCGAGGAAGGCCTCCATCAGCCCGACATCGCCAGCGGCCTCGGGCATTTCCGCCGTGAGCGCGGCAATGCCGGCGCGTGCTTCTTCGAGCGTCTTGCCCTGCCGGTACAGCAGGCGGTGCATCTGCTTGACCGCCGCGAGCCGCTGCGCCGAAAAATCGCGCCGGCGCAGGCCCACGACGTTGAAGCCGCGAACCGCCAGCGGATTGCCGTCGACCAGCATGAAGGGCGGCACGTCCTGAGTCACGGCACTCGCGAAGCCGACCATGGCATGGGCGCCAATCGACACGAATTGGTGGATGCCGGTCAGCCCGCCGATCGTGACCCAGTCGGCCAGATGCACGTGACCAGCCAGCGTGGTGTTGTTGGACAGCGTGGTGTGGTTGTCGACCTGGCAGTCGTGCGCGATGTGCGTGTACGCCATGATCCAGTTGTCGTTGCCGACACGCGTGATGCCCCCTGCCCCGGGCACGCCGAGGTTGAAAGTACAGAACTCGCGGATCACGTTGCGGTCGCCGATGGTGAGCTCGGTCGGCTCGCCCGCGTACTTCTTGTCCTGGGGAATCGCGCCGAGCGACGAGAACTGGAAGATCCTGTTGTCGCGGCCGATGGTGGTACGCCCCTCGATCACGCAGTGCGGGCCGATGGTGGTGCCTGCGCCGACCCGCACATGCGGGCCGATCACGGTGTAGGGACCGACCGACACCGAGGCGTCGAGCTGGGCCTTCGGGTCGACGATCGCGGTCGAGTGAACCTGGGTCATGCCTTGCAAGAGACGATGCGCCGGATCAGCTGTTGATCTGGCGCATGGCGCACATCAGCGAGGCTTCGCACGCCAGTTCGCTGCCCACGAGCGCACGGCCCTTGAACTTCGAGATGCCGGCCTTCATGCGCTCGATTTCGACTTCCAGCGTGAGCTGGTCGCCCGGCTCCACGGGGCGCTTGAAGCGCGCGCCGTCGATCGCTGCGAAGTAGTAGACGGTGTTGTCGTCGGGCACGATGTCGAGCGAACGGAACGACAGCAGCGCCGCGGCCTGCGCCATGGCTTCGAGCATCAGCACGCCCGGCATCACCGGACGGTGCGGGAAGTGGCCGTTGAAGAAGGGCTCGTTCATCGTCACGTTCTTGAGCGCCGTGATGCGCTTGCCCTTTTCCATGCTCAACACCCGGTCCACCAGCAGAAACGGGTAGCGATGCGGCAGCAACTTGAGAATTTGGTGGATATCGAGCGTCGTGTCCGTCATGGTGTTCTGTTCCTGCATCGTCGTCATTGTTTCGAGGGGGCTTTTTCCAGCGCCTTCAGTCGTTCGCGCAGGCTGTGCAACTGCTTGAGTGTTGCCGCGTTCTTTTCCCAGTTCGCATTGTCATCGATCGGAAACATGCCCGTGTACTGGCCGGCCTTGCGGATGGAGCGCGTCACCACGGTGGCCGCCGACACGTGCACGCCGTCGGCTACCGTGAGGTGACCCAGCACGATGGCGCCGCCGCCGAAGGTGCAGTGGGCGCCGATGGTGGCGCTGCCGGCCACGCCGACGCAGCCCGCCATGGCGGTGTGCTTGCCGACGCGCACGTTGTGGCCGATCTGGATCAGGTTGTCGAGCTTCACGCCGTCTTCGATGACGGTGTCGTCGAGCGCGCCGCGGTCGATGCAGGTGTTGGCGCCGATCTCGACGTCGTTGCCGATGCGCACCGCGCCCAATTGCTCGATCTTGACCCACGCGCCCTGGTGCGGCGCGAGGCCGAAGCCGTCGGCCCCGATCACCACGCCAGGGTGCAGCAGGCAGCGCTCGCCGATGGTGCAGTCTTCGCCGACCGTGACACGCGACTTCAGCACGGTGCCCGCACCGATGCGCGCGCCCCGCTCCACCACGCACAGCGCGCCGATGCGTGCAGTGGCGTCAATCTGGGCCTCGGGATGGATCACGGCCGAGGGATGGATGCGATCGGCTTCCGGGCGCGCGTGGTGCGCTTTCCACAGCTGCGTCAGGCGCGCAAAGTAGTAGTACGGGTCGGACGTGACGATGTAGGCGCCACGCGCCGCGGCGGCCTCGCGCATGGCGGGCGACACGATGACGCAGGCCGCCTTGGAGGCGGCCAGTTCCTGCTGGTACTTGGGATGGCTCAGGAAACTGAGCGCATCGGGCTGTGCATTCTGGAGCGGCGCGAGCCGCTCGATGGACAGCGTGGCATCTCCATGAAGCTCGCCCCCGAGGGCGTCAACGATGGCTCCGAGCTGCAGCGACACGCCGGTTCGCGGCGTTACTTGCCGGCCGCAGGCGCAGAGGAGCCGACCGACGCGTTCAGCGCCTTGATCACCTTGTCAGTGATGTCGTGCTTCGGGTTGATGTAGATCGCTTCCTGGAGGATGGCGTCGTACTTTTCGGTTTCAGCGACCTGCTTGACCACGCGGTTGGCGCGCTCATAGACCTGCTGGAGCTCTTCGTTCTTGCGCGCGTTCAGGTCTTCCTGGAACTCGCGGCGCTTGCGCTGGAAGTCGCGGTCCTGGTCGACCAGCGAACGCTGGCGCGAGACGCGCTGGCTTTCCGACAGGGTCGGTGCCTCGCGCTCGAACTTCTCGGACGCCGTCTTCAGCGCTTCGCCCTGCACGGTCAGGTCCTTTTCGCGCTTGAGGAACTCGGCCTCGAGCTTGGCTTGCGCGGCCTTGGCCGGCTGCGCTTCACGCAGCACGCGGTCGGGGTTCACGAAACCGATGCGAAAGCTTTCCTGGGCCTGCGCAGGCGCAGCCACCAGGGCAAAAGCGGGAATCAGGAACGCGCCGGCTGCGGCACGAATCAATTGCTTCATTTAGAAAGACGTTCCGATCTGGAATTGGAGGCGCTGAATTCTATCCTTCGGGATCACAACGAACCCGGTGCTCGGGTCCGTCACTTCCTTCTGGGACTTGACGGGGAAGGCATACGCCAGGCGCAGCGGGCCCAGCGGCGAGATCCAGCTGATGCCGAGGCCGACCGAGGCGCGCAGCTTCTTCTGGGCTTTCCACTGCTCGTCCGTCACGTTGGGCGCACGGGAGCCGAACACGTTGCCGACGTCGAAGAAGCCGTACAGGCGCAGCGTGCGGTCGTTGCCGGCACCCGGGAACGGCGTGCTCAGTTCGGCGTTGAAGATGGCCTTCTTGGTGCCGCCCAGTGCCGCGCCTTCGGTCTGGCCGAGCAGCGGCTGGTCGCGCGGGCCCAGCGAGTTCTGCTCGAAGCCGCGGATCGACCCCAGGCCACCGGCGTAGAAGTTCTTGAAGATCGGGTAGGTCTTGCCGCCGAACGCCTTGGCATAGCCGACTTCGCCGTTGATGGCAAAGGTGTACTGCTTGTTGATCGCAAAGAACTGCTGGTACTGGTAGCTGCTCTTGAGGTACTTCATGTCCCCACCCACGCCCAGCTCGAGGTTGGCGCGCTGCAGGCGGCCGGTGGTCGGGACCAGCGCGCTGTCGCGGCTGTCGCGGCCCCAGCCCACGGTCAGAGGCACACCCCAGACGCTCTTCTGGTCGCAGCCCGTGACGAACCAGCCGGTCGCGTCCCGCACGCACTTGAAGTAGTTGAGGTAGGACTGCGGCGTGGTGACGCCGGCGAGCGCCGAGCGGTTCGGGTCGAACGCGTAACGCTCCAGGCCGACGCCGAAGAAGACGGTGTCGAGTTCGCTGAACGGCACGCCGAAACGGATCGAGGCGCCCTGGTTCACCAGCTTGTAGTCGCCGTCTTCGTTCGTGGAGTACGGACGCGTCGTCGTGTGGTAGACGCTGATCGTGCGCGAGATGCCATCCTTCGTGAAGTACGGATCGGTGGTCGTCAGCGACAACGTGCGGTTGTACTTGCTGGTGTTGACCTGCACGCCCAGGAAGTTGCCCGAGCCGAACACGTTCTCTTGCGAAATGCCGAAGGTCAGCGCGACCTTTTCCGCGCTCGAGTAGCCGGCGCCCAGTTGCAGCGTGCCGGTGGGCTTCTCGGCCACGTTGACGGTCAGATCGACCTGGTCGGGCGAGCCAGGCACTTCCTGGGTCTCGACGTTCACTTCGGTGAAGAAGCCCAGGCGGTCCACGCGGTCGCGCGAGACCTTGATCTTGTCGCCGTCGTACCACGAGGCTTCGAACTGGCGGAACTCGCGGCGGATCACTTCGTCGCGGGTCTTGTTGTTGCCGCCGACTGACACGCGTCGCACGTAGACGCGCCGTGCGGGCTCAGCCTGCAGCGTCAGCGTGACGCGGTTGTTCACGCGGTCGATGTCCGGACGGGCCTGCACGCGGGCGAAGGCGTAGCCGAAGGTGCCGAAGTAGTCGCTGAAGGCCTTGGTGGTCTCGGTGACCTGCTCGCCGTTGTAGGGCTCGCCGGGCTTGATGGTGATGAGCGACTTGAACTCGTCGTCACGGCCGAGGTAGTTGCCATCGAGCTTGATGCCCGCCACCACGAACTTCTCGCCTTCGGTGATGTTGACCGTGACGGTGAGGTCCTTGCGGTCCGGCGAAATGGCAACCTGGGTCGAATCGATGCGGAACTCGAGGTAGCCGCGCGTGATGTAGTACGAGCGCAGGGTTTCGAGGTCGGCGTTGAGCTTGGCGCGCGAATACTGGTTCGACTTGGTGTACCAGCTCATGAAGCCGCCGCTGTCCTGGTCGAACAGGCTCAGCAGCGTCGATTCGCTGAAGGCCTTGTTGCCGACCACGTGCACTTCGCGGATGCGGGCGGATTCGCCTTCGGTCACGGTGAACGTGAGGTTCACGCGGTTGCGCTCGATCGGCGTGACGGTGGTCACGACGTTCGCGTTGTAGAGGCTGCGGCTCACGTACTGGCGTTTGAGTTCCTGCTCGGCGCGGTCGGCCAGTGCCTTGTCGTACGGGCGGCCATCGGCCAGGCCGATTTCGCGCAGGGCTTTCTGCAGCGCCGCCTTGTCGAATTCCTTGGCGCCGACGAAGTCGACGTCGGCGATGGTGGGGCGCTCTTCGACGATCACCACCAGCACGTTGCCGTTCACATCGATGCGCACGTCCTTGAACAACCCCAGGTCGAACAACGCACGGATCGCAGCCGAGCCGCGGTCGTCGCTGTAGGTGTCGCCCACACGCAGGGGCAGCGACGCGAAGATCGTGCCGGCCTCGACGCGTTGCAAGCCTTCGACGCGGATATCGCGCACCGTGAAAGGCTCGACGGCCCAGGCGGCCGTGGCTGCCAGCGCGCTGGCCACCACCGCGGCAACGCTACGCAGGCGAAAGCGACTGAAGTTTGTGTTCATCTGTGAATTGAGCCGGCACGGAAAGGGCCGGCAGAAAGTTAACCAAAGAGCCGTGTGACGTCGTTGAAGAGTGCGACCGACATCATCACCAGCAGCAAGGCGACACCGCCGCGCTGCAGCCGTTCCATCCAGGCGTCGGAGACGCTTTTCCCGGTCAGGCCCTCCCAAAGATAATACATCAGGTGCCCCCCATCGAGGACCGGCAGCGGCATCAGGTTGAGCACCCCGAGACTCACGCTGATGAGAGCGAGAAAGACCAGATACTGCGTCAAACCGAGGCTCGCGGACTTGCCCGCGTAGTCAGCAATTGTTAAGGGACCGCTCAGGTTCTTGATCGACGCCTCACCGATCAGCATCTTGCCCATCATGCGAACCGTGAGCGCGGACACCTCCCAGGTGCGCACCACGCCGCGCCAGATGCCATCGACCACCCCCTGGCGGACCGTGACCATCTCGGGCGGTGCGCCGACGTAGGCGCCGATGCGCGCGACCTTGGCCGCGCCCTCCTCGCGCACTTCGGGCTTGACCTCGAGCGACAGCGGCTGGCCGCCGCGCTGGAGCTGCCAGGTCTGCGTGCGCGCCTGGCCGTTGGCATCGAGCGAGGCACGAATGACTTCGCGCAGCTGCTGTCCGTCGAGGATGGGGGTGTCGCCGATGGCGAGGACTCGGTCGCCGTTGCGAAGGCCTGCGCGCTCGGCCGCGCTGCCCGCCATGACCTCGCCGATCTCGGGGCGGGTCAGCGGCGAGACCACGCCAATCTTGCGGAACATCTGCGGATCGGCGTCCTTGGCCTCCATCCGGCTCAGAGGCAAGACCAGTTGGCGACTGGGCCGACCGCCCTCACCGGCCACTTCGAGCGTGAGGTCGCGGCCGTCGAGCGCGCCGCGCGTCATGCGCCAGCGCAGGTCTTCGAAGGACTGGACCGGCGACAGGTCGCCGTCGAAACCGGCCTGGGTGATGTGTTCACCGCCGCGCAGGCCGGCCGCTTCGGCCAGCGACGCCGCCACCGGTCGGGCCAGCTTGGCCACGGGCTCGTCGACGCCGATCCAGTTGACCGCCGTGTACAGCACGACCGCCAGCAACAGGTTGGCGATCGGGCCGGCGGCCACGATGGCGGCACGCGAGCGCAGCGGCTGGGTGTTGAAGGCGCGGTGCCGCTCCTCGGGCGCCACGGGGCCTTCGCGCTCGTCGAGCATCTTGACGTAACCGCCAAACGGGAAAGCGCCGATCACGAACTCGGTCTGCTGCCCCGGGTGCTGGCGCTTGGGCTGCCAGCGAAGGATCGCCTTGCCGAAGCCGACCGAGAAGCGCTCCACCTTGACGCCGCAGGCCACGGCGACGCGGTAGTGGCCGTATTCGTGGACCGCGATGAGGACGCCGAGGGCGACCACAAAAGCTATGACGGTGAGCATCAGGGTCCTCTGCGCAGTAGGGAATCAGGCCGCGAAACGTGCCGCGGCGGCATTGGCCGCCTCGCGGGCGCTGGCGTCGAGCGCCAGCAGGTCGGCCAGCGATGCCGGCTTGGAGGGCATGACCGCCTCCAAAGTTTCCAGGTTGACCGCATGAATGCGATCGAAACGCAGGCGCCGGTCAAGGAAGGCGGCCACCGCCACCTCGTTGGCCGCGTTCAGCACCGCCGTGGTGCCCGAAGCGGCACGCAGGGCCTGCCATGCCAGCCCCAGCCCGGGGAACAGCGCAGGATCGGGCGTGTCGAAGGTCAGCGAGCCCATCTGGCGGAAATCGAGCCGTGCCGCCCCGCTTTCGATGCGC
This sequence comes from Variovorax sp. FW301-JW7, assembly GCF_058788795.1. Taxonomy (NCBI): domain Bacteria; kingdom Pseudomonadati; phylum Pseudomonadota; class Betaproteobacteria; order Burkholderiales; family Comamonadaceae; genus Variovorax; species Variovorax sp. FW301-JW7. Next base: position 693,489 of record NZ_JBYTBC010000003.1, on the reverse strand, counting down.
TCCGGCCAAGCCAGCCCGACCGCGATCGGCACCCGCATGTCGGGCGTGCCGAGCTGGGCAATGACCGAGGCATCAGTGAACTGCACCATCGAATGGACCACGCTCTGCGGGTGGATGACGACCTCGATCTGCTCCGGCGTCACGCCGAACAGGTGGCGCGCCTCGATCACCTCGAGCGCCTTGTTCATCATCGTGGCCGAGTCGACCGAAATCTTGCGGCCCATCACCCAGTTGGGGTGGGCGCAGGCCTGCTCGGGCGTCACGGCGCCCAGCGTGTCGGGCGCGCGGGTGCGGAACGGGCCGCCGGACGCCGTGAGGATGATCTTGTCGATGCGCCGCGCCCAGGTGGACGGGTCTTCGGGCAGCGACTGGAAAATGGCCGAATGCTCGCTGTCGATGGGCAACAGCGTGGCGCCGCCCTCCTGCACCGTGCGCATGAACAGCTCGCCGCCGACGACCAGGGCTTCCTTGTTGGCCAGCAGCAGGCGCTTGCCGGCGCGCGCGGCGGCCAGGCATGGCGCCAGGCCGGCTGCGCCGACGATGGCGGCCATCACGGCATCGACTTCGTCGTCCGACGCTATTCTTTCGAGAGCATCGTCGCCCATCAGGACGCGGGTCGGCAGATTGTTCTGCTTGAGCCTTTCGGCCAGCAGCGCGGCATGCGGCGCACTCGCCATGACGGCGAAGCGCGGCGAGAAGCGCGCGCATTGGGCCAACAACTCGTCGACCTTGGTGGCAGCCGAGAGCGCGAACACCTCGAAGCGTTCGGGGTGACGAGCAATGACGTCGAGCGTGCTGACTCCGACCGAACCGGTCGAGCCGAGCACCGTGACACGTTGTTTGGGAGTGTTCACAGGAAAGCCAGCATCATGGCAATGGGAAGTGCCGGCAAGAGGGCATCCACGCGGTCGAGCACGCCGCCGTGGCCCGGCAGCAGGCGGCTGCTGTCCTTGGCGCCGGCGCTGCGCTTGATCAGCGATTCGACGAGGTCGCCGACGACGCTCATCGCCGCCAGGAACACCGCCCCGATCAACAGCAGCCACCAGCCGCGCTCATGCAGGCGGGTGTAGAGGCTGGGCACCGTGGCGCCCAGGCTCTTGTCGGCCCAGACCCAGGCGAACGCCAGCACGATGACGCCTGCCATGCCGCCCCAGACACCTTCCCAGCTCTTGCCGGGACTGATGGCGGGCGCCAGCTTGGCGCGCGTGAACTTCAGGCCGAAGGCGCGGCCGGCGAAATAGGCGAACACGTCCGCCACCCAGACCAGCACCAGGATCGACAGCAGGAAGTTGATGCCGACCATGCGCGCCTGCACCGCCGCGAGCCACGCGACCCACAGCGCCAGCAGGCCACCCACCAGCCGCAGTCCACGCGGAATGCGCGGCCAGCCGGGCACCGCGACGCGCAGCAGCGCCGCGCCGCCAAGCACCCAGGCCGCGCTGGCCAACATCCACATCAGGAACAGGCGCTGCTCCAGCAGGCCCAGCCCCCACGACAACCCGCACAGCACCACCATCTCGGCACCCAGGAAGAGCGACATGCCCTGCCCGTAGCCGTTCAGGCGCCCCCACTCCCACGCAGCGGCGCCGATCAGCACCAGCATCACGCAGGCAAAGGGAATGTGGTTTCGATAGAACAGCGCTGGCAGCAGGATCGCGAGCAGCACGATCGCCGTGAGGATGCGTTGTTTGAGCATGCGGAAGGTGGTGTCGGGCCGTGTCAGGCCGCGGAAGCCGAAACCTGTGCCGAGGTCTGGCCGAAACGACGCTCGCGGCCCTGGAACGCGGCGATGGCCTCGTCCAGTGCGGCTTCGTCGAACTCGGGCCACAGCTTGTCGCTGAAGAACAGCTCGGCGTAGGCACTCTGCCAAAGCAGGAAATTCGACAGCCGTTGCTCCCCGCCCGTGCGGATGAACAGGTCGGGGTCGGGCACGTGGGCCAGCGCCATGGCGCGATCGAGGTTCATCTCGGTCATGGGCAGACCCTGCTCGGCGAGCTTGGCCGCGGCGCGGGCGATGTCCCAGCGCCCGCCGTAGTTGAAGCAGATGTTGAAAATCAGACGCGTGTTGTGAGCCGTGGTCTGCTCGGCCGACACCAGGCCAGCCACCATTTTGTCGGACAGGCCGGCGCGTTCGCCCACAAAATGCAGCCGCACACCGTCGGCGTTGAGGCGTGGCACTTCGCGCGCCAGCGCCCCGACCATCAGCTGCATCAGCCCGGAGACCTCTTCAGGAGGACGGTTCCAGTTCTCCGAGGAGAACGCGAACACGGTGAGCACGCCCACGCCGCGGTCGACGCAGGCCTTGACACAGCGCCGCAGCGACTCCACGCCCTGCTTGTGCCCCGCCACGCGAGGCAGGAAGCGCTTGGTGGCCCACCGGCCGTTGCCATCCATGACGATGGCAACGTGGTGCGGAGGGGTCGTCGTCTGCGGCGAGGAGGCCATGCGAAGCCTCAAACGGCCATGATCTCCGCTTCTTTCGCGGCGACCAGACGGTCGATTTCCGCGATGTGCTTGTCGGTGACCTTCTGGATGTCGCCTTCGGCGCGCTTCTGGTCGTCTTCCGAAGCCAGCTTGTCCTTCACGAGCTTCTTGACCGCTTCGTTCGCGTCACGGCGCAGGTTGCGCGTGGCGATCTTGGCGCTCTCGCCTTCGTTGCGGACCAGCTTGGTCATTTCCTTGCGGCGCTCTTCGCTCATGGCGGGCAGCGGCACGCGGATCAGGTCGCCCATCGAGGCCGGGTTCAGGCCCAGGTCGCTTTCGCGGATGGCCTTCTCGATCTTGGCGCCCATGCCCTTTTCCCAGGGCTGGACGCTGATGGTGCGCGAATCGAGCACCGACACGTTGGCCACCTGGCTCAACGGCACCTGCGAGCCGTAGTACTCGACATGGATCGAGTCGAGCAGCGCCGAATTGGCGCGGCCCGTGCGGATCTTGGTGAGGTTGTTCTGGAAGGCGGCGAGCGACTGATTCATCTTCGCGTCGGTCGCACTGCGAATGTCTGCAATGGTCATCTCATTTACTCCTAGGCATGCACCAGCGTGCCCTCGTCCTCGCCCATCACGACGCGCTTGAGGGCGCCGTTCTTGAGGATCGAGAACACCTTGATCGGCAGCTTCTGGTCGCGGCACAGCGCGAAGGCCGTGGCGTCCATGATGCCGAGGTTCTTGGCGATCGCCTCGTCGAAACTCAACGTGGCGTAGCGGGTTGCATGGGGGTCGATTTTCGGATCGGCCGTGTACACGCCGTCCACCTTGGTCGCCTTGAGCACCAGCTCGGCGCCGATTTCGGCACCGCGCAGCGCGGCGGCCGTGTCCGTCGTGAAGAAGGGGTTGCCGGTACCGGCAGCGAACACCACGACCTTGCCCTCTTCGAGGTACTGCAGGGCCTTGGGGCGCACGTAGGGCTCGACCACCTGCTCGATGGCGATGGCGGACATCACGCGGGCCACGAGGCCCTGCTTGTCCATCGCGTCGGCGAGGGCCAGCGAGTTCATCACTGTGGCCAGCATGCCCATGTAGTCGGCCGTGGCGCGGTCCATGCCGACGGAGCCTCCCGCGACACCGCGGAAGATGTTGCCGCCGCCGATCACGACCGCCACCTGGACGCCCATGTTCACGACTTCTGCCACCTCTTCGACCATGCGCACGATGGTGGCGCGGTTGATGCCGAAGGCGTCGTCGCCCATCAGTGCCTCACCCGACAGCTTCAACAAGATTCGCTTGTGGGCTGGGCGGGCATCAGACATGGGCATTTTCCTTAGAGGGTTGGCGGGGGCGAGTGTAAAACGTGGCGGTGAAAAAGCGGCGGCACGCTGTCGCGCACCGCCGCTTGCAGGACAGCCGGATCAGGCGGCAGCCTTGGCAGCAGCGACCTGGGCAGCGACTTCGGCAGCGAAGTCGTCGACCTTCTTTTCGATGCCTTCGCCGACCACGTACAGGGTGAAGCCCTTGATCGTGGTGTTGGCGGCCTTGAGCATCTGCTCGACGGTCTGCTTGTCGTTCTTCACGAACGGCTGGTTGTGCAGCGAGACTTCCTTGAGGTACTTCTGCACGCCGCCTTCGATGCGCTTGGCAACGATGTCGGCCGGCTGCGGCTTCTTGCCCTCTGCTTCGGCGACCTTGCGGTCTTCTTCAGCCTTGCCAGCGGCCACGGCACGCTCTTTTTCGATCAGCTCGGCAGGCACGTCCGAGGCCTGGATGGCGACCGGCTTCATGGCGGCGATGTGCATCGCGACGTCCTTGGCCGACGTGTCGTCGCCCTCGAACTCGACCATCACGCCGATGCGCGTGCCATGCAGATACGACGCCAGCTTGCCGTTGCCCGTGAAGTGCTTGAAGCGGCGGAAGCTCATGTTCTCGCCGATCTTGCCGATCAGGCCCTTGCGCACGTCTTCGAGCGTGGGGCCGAAACCGTCTTGCTCATAGGCCAGCGCACCCAGCGCAGCGATGTCTGCGGGGTTGTTCTTGGCAACCAGCATCGCGGCAGCGTTGGCCAAAGCCAGGAAGCTGTCGTTCTTGGTGACGAAGTCGGTTTCGCAGTTGATTTCGATCATGCCGCCGGCAGCGCCGTCGACGAAAGCCGTGACCACGCCTTCAGCGGTGACGCGGCCCGATGCCTTGCCAGCCTTGTTGCCGAGCTTGATGCGCAGCAGCTCTTCGGCCTTTTCCATGTTGCCGTCGGCCTCCGTCAGGGCCTTCTTGCATTCCATCATGGGCGCATCGGTCTTCGCGCGCAGTTCGCCGACCATGCTTGCGGTGATTGCAGCCATTTGTGTATCTCCGTAAATCCAAAAATCAGGTTAAAAAAAAGGGGCACCAAAGCCCCTTCTTCAGGCTCGCGAGAGCACCAATCAGGCCGAAGCGCCTTCTTCGACTTCGACGAATTCGTCGCCATTGCCTTCGGCAACGGCCTTGACCACGTCACCACCGGCGCTGTTGCGGCCTTCGATGATGGCATCGGCGATGCCGCGGGCGTACAGCGTGACAGCCTTCGACGAGTCGTCGTTGCCGGGGATCACGTAGTCGATGCCTTCAGGCGAGTGATTGGAGTCAACCACGCCGATCAGCGGGATGCCGAGCTTCTTGGCCTCGGCCACGGCGATCTTGTGGAAGCCCACGTCGATCACGAAGATCGCGTCCGGCAGCGCAGCCATGTCCTGGATGCCGCCAATGTCCTTCTCGAGCTTCGCGATTTCGCGCGAGAACGTGAGCTGCTCTTTCTTGCTCAGGCTGTCGAGGCCGGCTTCTTGCTGGGCCTTCATATCCTTCAGACGCTTGATCGAGGTCTTGACGGTCTTGAAGTTGGTCAGCATGCCGCCGAGCCAGCGGGTATCGACAAAAGGCACGCCGGCGCGGCGGGCTTCTGCAGCGACGATTTCACGGGCCTGACGCTTCGTGCCGACCATCAGGATCGTGCCGCGGTTGGCCGTGAGTTGCTTGGCGTACTTCATCGCGTCCTGGAACATCGGGAGCGACTTTTCCAGGTTGATGATGTGAATCTTGTTGCGGTGACCGAAGATGAACGGAGCCATCTTGGGGTTCCAGAAGCGGGTTTGGTGACCGAAGTGGACACCGGCTTCCAGCATTTCGCGCATGGTGGTCGACATTGAATTTACTCCAAAGGTTGGGTCTAAAATCCAGCCCGTTTTGCGCCCCTTCGACGGGGTCGCAACACCTTGATTGGGCCGGTTTGCGGATGTGCTTGACTGGCGGCGACAAAACTGTCGCATAACCAGCGAAACCCAAAGAGTATAGCACGGCGGCCACGCCCTCCTCCCTCGAACCGAGCCGTTCCAAGGTACCCTCGAAGCCATGAACGACCTTCACGCCACCCGTCTCACCCTTCTGGCTGGCGGTTCCGATGCGCGCACCGAAATGGAGCGCGCCATCGCCCTCTCCGAATCCCCGGCCTGCGCCCACGTTTTCACCCGCACGATGTTCGACGAGGCCCGCGTGGCCGCCGCCGCATCGGCGCCTGAAAGCCGCCTCGCCGGGCTTGCCTTCACCAGCAAGGACCTGTTCGACGTCGCCGGCCAGCCGACGCCCGCCGGCTCGGCCGTGCTCTCGCATGCGCCGGCCGCCCCGGCCGATTCACTCGCCGTGGCGCGACTGCGCGCCGCCGGCGGCGTGCTGACCGGGCGCACCAATATGACGGAGTTCGCCTTTTCCGGCGTCGGCGTCAATCCGCACCACGGCACACCGGCCAACGTGAGCGACACCGCCACGCCGCGCATTCCGGGCGGATCGTCGTCCGGCGCGGCGATTTCGGTGGCGAGCGGCGCGGCCTTCATCGGCCTGGGCTCCGACACCGGCGGCTCGATCCGCATTCCGGCCGCGCTGAACGGCATCGTCGGCTTCAAGAACACCGCCCGCCTCACACCGGCCGACGGCGCCCTGCCGCTGTCGACCACGCTCGACACCGTCTGCGCCATGACCCGGTCGGTGCGCGATGCCATCACCGCGCACGAAATCCTCTCGGCGCAGCAGGTGACGCCCGGCTCGGCACCACTGTCGGCCTACCGGCTGGCCGTCGTGAAGAACGTCTTCCTCGACGACCTCGCGCCCGCCGTGGCCACAGCCTTTGAGCGCACCCTCGCCACCCTGCGCGCCACCGGCGCCCATGTCCAGGACATCGTGCTGCCCGAACTGGTCGACCTGCAGTCCATCAATGCCACCGGCGGTTTCTCGGCGGCCGAGTCGTACGCATGGCACCGGCTCTTGCTGGAGCGCAGCGGCGCCGGCTACGACCCGCGCGTGGCGCAGCGCATCCTGCGCGGCGCCGGCATGAAGGCACACGAGTACATCGACCTGGTCCGCGCCCGCCGCGACTGGATCGCCCGCGTCGAGAAGGCGCTGGCGCCGTTCGACGCCGTGCTGTCGCCGACCGTGCCGATCACGGCGCCGTCCATCGCCAGCGTGGCACCGGGCGCCGAGCGCGACGACGAGTTCTTCCGCGTCAACGCCCTGCTGCTGCGCAACCCGTTGATCGTCAACATGCTCGACGGCTGCGCCATCTCGCTACCCTGCCACGTCGCCGGCGAACTGCCGGTCGGCCTGATGCTGTGGCACAGCGCAATGCACGACGACGCCGTGCTCGCGGTGGCGCTCCAGGCCGAACGCGCGCTACAGAAATAACAGCTGCCAACGCCCGCCTCACGGGCGTCAGCCGCCTCTTTTATCTAGAACATTTCAATGAAAATCGCGATCGTGGGCGCCGGCATCGTCGGCGTCACCACCGCCTGGGAACTGGTTTCCGACGGCCATGAAGTGACCGTGTTCGAGCGCCGCGGCGCCGCCGCCGAAGAGGCCAGCTTCGCCAACGCCGGCGTGGTCGCGCCGGGTTATGTCACACCGTGGGCCGCACCGGGCATGCGCGGCAAGGTGCTGCGCTCGCTGCTGTCTTCGCACGGCGCCATCAAGCTGCGCTGGCCGCTGAGTTCGCGCGACCTCGGCTGGATGTCGCGCTGGCAGAAGGCCTGCAAGCTTGAAACCTACCTGGCCAACCGCGCCCGCATGCAACGGCTGGCCTTCTACAGCCGCACCCGGCTGCACGCGGTGACCGAAGCACGCGAGCTGAGCTACGAACGCAGCGACGGCTACCTGGTGCTGCTGCGCTCCAAGCGCGAGAAAAAACTGATTCAGCCCGGCCTGGAAGTGCTGCGCTCGGCCGGCAGCGTGTTCCGCGAGATCGACGCCGACGAGGCCCGCCTGATCGAGCCCGCGCTCAACCCCGACACCCCGCTGGCAGGCGCGATCCACCTGCCCGAAGACGAAGTCGCGAACTGCCGCCAGTTCGCGCTGCTGCTCAAGTGGGAAGCCGAGGCGCTGGGCGCACAGTTTCATTTCAATTGCGACATCGCTCCGCTCAGCCGCGCGGCGCCCACTTCGCTGACGCTCGCCAGCGGCTCGGACGCATTGCAATTCGATGCCATCGTGGTGTGCGCCGGCCTGTCGTCTGCCACGCTGCTGCGTCCGCTGGGACTGCGCATTCCGTTGGCGCCGGTCTACGGCCACTCGGTCAGCGCCCCGGTGCGCGAGCCGCTCAACGCGCCGCGCAGCGCGGTGATGGATGAACGCTACAAGGTCGCGATCTCCCGCCTGGGCCAGCGCGTGCGCGTGGCCGGCAGTGCCGAGATCGGCGGCTCGCCGGACACCATGAGCCCGACCGCGATCCAGACGCTCTACAAGGTGCTGCACGACTGGTTTCCGGGCGCAGCCACGCTGCAGTCGGGCATCCAGCAATGGAAAGGCGCGCGACCGATGCTGCCCGACGGCCCACCGGTACTGGGCGCCAGCGGCATTCCCGGCGTGTGGCTCAACCTGGGCCACGGTTCGAGCGGCTGGGCGCTGTCGTGCGGCAGCGCACGCGTGCTCGGCGACCTGATCGGGGGGCAAGACCCCGGCATCGACCTCGAAGGCCTGGGGATCGAACGGCTCAGTCTTTAGGGCTCCAGCGGCGCAGTTGCTCGGGGGTGGCCGGTTTTTCCGCCGGCAGTTCGGGCCGGGGCGCCCAGCGTTGGGCGATCAACCCCAGGACAGCTGGCGCAATCAGTCCGAAGAACACCAGCACCACCAAGTCCACGCCCAGCATCAGCCACTGCGTGCCGGACCCCGTTTCGACCGGCACGTCGAGCCACCGGATGACGCCGATGCCATAGCCCACGCCCAGCGCCCAGGCGACGTCGCGCAGCGGCACCCGGCGCAACACCTCGGCCAACAGGAACAGCCCCCACACCACGACCAGCAGGCCGACCGCCCAGGCCGCGCCGGCCGTCATCGCCACGGCCGTACCGATGAACCCGGCCAGGCACGCCAGCAGCAGAACCAGCAACCAGCCGAAGGTCTTGAGCGTCATCGGTCGATGATAGGAGGCGCGGCGTCGGCGGCACAATGGCTTGATGCATCGCATCACGTCCGCCAGCGCCGCCGACCTGTTCGACATCGCCGCCACGCGCCGCATCGAGCAGGCAGCCGCCTCCGCCTTGCCCCCTCACACGCTGATGCAGCGTGCAGGCCTCGCCGCGGCGCGGCTCGCGATGGCACTCGCGCCGCACGCGCGAACGATCTGGATCGCGTGCGGACCGGGGAACAACGGCGGCGACGGCTTCGAAGCTGCGGCGCAGTTGCGGCGCCGGGGCTTCTTTCCGGTCGTCACCTTCGTGGGGGATGAAGCCCGGCTGCCGCCGGGTGCCAAGTCGTCGCTGCAGCGTGCACGCGATGCGGGCGTCACCTTCGCTTCGGAGCCGCCATCGAGCTTCGACTTGGCGGTGGATGCACTGCTCGGTATCGGATCGACCCGCCCGCCCTCGGGCACGATGGCCGAATGGATCGCGCGGATGCACGAGGGCACGCAACCAGTGCTGAGTCTCGATGTGCCCTCGGGCCTTGATGCCGACACTGGCACGTTGGCTCCTGGCGCCAATCACCCATCGCGATCGGTTCGCGCCACCCTCACCCTCCTCACACTGAAGCCCGGCTTGTTCACGGCTCAGGGCCGCGACGCGGCCGGCACGGTGTGGTTCGATGACCTTGGCTACGGCGCTTTCGCCCAGGAGCGACCGACAGCCCGCCTCGCAGGCACGCCCGATATCCAGCCGCGCACCCACGCCTCGCACAAAGGCAGCTACGGCGACGTCGCAGTGATCGGCGGCGCCTCGGGCATGGCGGGGGCCGCGCTGCTGGCCGGCTCGGCCGCCCTCCATGCAGGCGCAGGACGCGTGTTCGTCGGATTGCTCGATCCCCGCGCAGCGCCAGTCGACACTTCGCAGCCTGAGTTGATGCTGCGCGACGCCCACGCACTGGACCTCGCCGGCATGACGGTCGTGTGCGGCTGCGGTGGCGGCGATGCCGTGCACGAACTGCTGCCGCGCGTGCTGTCGACGGCAGCTGCGCTGGTGCTCGACGCCGACGCGCTCAACGCCATCGCCGCCGCCCCCTCACTTCAGACGCAATTGATCGCGCGAGGCCAGACCGGCGCACCCACCGTGCTCACGCCGCATCCATTGGAAGCCGCCCGCCTGCTCGGCGACACGACGAGTGGCGTGCAAGCCAACCGCCTCGCCGCGGCCCGTGCACTGGCGTCGCGCTTCGGCGCCGTGACAGTGCTCAAGGGTTCTGGAACAGTGATTGCCGCTGGGGGCGACGAGCCGCCGGTCATCAACCCGACCGGCAATGCCCGCCTTGCCACGGCAGGCACCGGCGATGTGCTCGCCGGCATGATCGGCGCGGCGCTCGCGATGCGCCGCCCCGCGTTCGAGGCGGCGTGCGAAGCCGTCTGGCAGCACGGCCGCATCGCCGACCTGTGGCCGGCCGACGCAGCCCCGCTCACGGCTGGCTCGCTGGCCCGCCGCGCGCCCGACTGAGCGCAGGTCTCAGCCGCGCCCGACGAAGGGCATCTTCGTCGCCATGATGGTGTGAAAGAGCACGTTGGCTTCCAGCGGCAGGTTCGCCATGTAGAGCACCGACTGGCCGACGATCTTGACGTCGATCAGCGGCTCGATCGCGAGCTCGCCGTTGGCCTGCGGCACGCCGGTGGCCATGCGCGCGGCCAGCTCGGTCATGGCATTGCCCACGTCCACCTGTCCCACCGCGATGTCGTACTTGCGGCCGTCGAGCGACGCGGTCTTGGTCAGGCCTTCGACCGCGTGCTTGGTCGAGGTGTAGGCCGCGGAATTCGGCCGCGGCGTCGTCGCCGAGATCGACCCGTTGTTGATGATGCGACCGCCCCGCGGCGTCTGCGCCTTCATCGTCCGGAAGGCCTGCTGGATGCAGAAGAACATGCCGGTGAGGTTGATGTCGACCACGCCCTTCCACTGCTCGGGCGTCCAGTCCTCGAACGGTCCCGGCGGGTTGCCCACGCCGGCGTTGTTGAACAGCAGGTCGACGCGCCCGAAGCGCTCGACCGTGGCACCGAACAGCGCCTGCACTGACTCGGCATTGGCCACGTCGGTGGGCACCGCGAAGGCGCGCGCACCAGCGCCCGACTCTTCCGCCACCTGCTCCAGCGGCTCGAGGCGACGCCCCGCAAGGGCCACGCTCCAGCCGTCAGCCAGCAAGGCCAGCGCGGCCGCGCGACCGATGCCCGACCCCGCGCCCGTGACGATCGCGATGCGGCCCTTGTTGTTTTCCACGCTCATGCTTCATGTCTCCTTTTCAGCTGGTCCATACACACGGTAAACACGTAGTGTGCACGGCGCATCTCATCCACGGCGGGGCTTGCGCCCCTTGCCCTGCATCTTGTTGGCGGCTTTCTTCACCGCCGACTTGAAGGCCTGCATGGCCGATTGCGGGCCGGCAGGTGCCACGGCAGCGCCGCCACCGTGCTCCGAGCGTGACTCGCCACCGGCCTCCGCCTTGTGGCGGGCGCTTCGCTTGGCCGACGCCTTCACCGGTGCGCTGCCCTTGTCCTTCATCGCACGCGAGGTCAGGTCTTCGCCTTCGCGCACAAGGCGGAAGTCGATCTTGCGGCCATCGAGGTCGACGCGGCTCACCTGCACCCGCACCCGCGTACCGATGGCATAGCGGATGCCGGTGCGCTCGCCGCGCAGCTCCTGGCGCATCTCGTCGAACTTGAAGTATTCGCCGCCGAGCTCGGTGATGTGCACCAGCCCCTCGACGTACATCGCATCGAGCGTGACGAAGATGCCGAAGGTGGTGGCTGCGGTGACCACGCCGCCATACTCCTCGCCGAGGTGCTCGCGCATGTACTTGCACTTGAGCCAGGCCTCGACGTCGCGGCTGGCCTCGTCGGCGCGGCGCTCGTTGGCGCTGCAATGCAGGCCCGCAGCTTCCCATGCCAGCACTTCCTTGGTCGGTGCGATCGTGGCTTTTTGCGGCTTGGTCGTTGGCGCCTTCACGCGCGAAGCCAGGCGCTTGGCCAGCTTGGCATGCGCCTCGCCCGGCGTCGGCAGCATCGGCAGCTGGTAGCGCGTCTTGCCGAGGATCGCCTTGATCACACGGTGCACCAGCAGGTCGGGGTAGCGGCGAATCGGGCTCGTGAAGTGCGTGTAGGCCTCATAGGCCAGGCCGAAGTGGCCGCTGTTGAACGGCGTGTAGATCGCCTGCTGCATCGAGCGCAGCAGCATGGTGTGGATCTGCTGCGAGTCAGGACGCTCCTTGGTGGCTTCGGCGATCGCCTGGAACTCACCGGGACGCGGATCGTCGGTGATGCTCAAGCCCACGCCCATGGCCTTCAGGTAGCCGCGCAGGATTTCTTTTTTCTCGGGCGTCGGGCCTTCGTGCACGCGGAACAGGCCCGGGTGCTTGCCTTCGGCGATGAAGTCGGCGCTGCAGACGTTGGCGGCCAGCATCGCCTCTTCGATGATCTTGTGCGCCTCGTTGCGCGTGCGCGGCACGATCTTCTCGATGCGGCCGGCGTCGTCGCAAATGATCTGCGTCTCGGTGGTTTCGAAGTCGACCGCGCCGCGCTTGCCGCGCTGCTTGAGCAGGGCCCTATAGACGTCGGCGAGGTTCAGCAGGTCCTTGACGCGCTCCTTGCGCTTGGCTGCTTCGGGGCCACGCGTGTTGCCGAGGATGGCCGCGACTTCGGTGTACGTGAAGCGCGCATGGCTGAACATCACGGCCGGGTAGAACTGGTAGGCGTAGATCTCGCCGTCGGCCGCGACCAGCATGTCGCACACCATGCACAGACGCTCGACCTCGGGGTTGAGCGAGCACAGGCCGTTCGACAGCTTCTCGGGCAGCATCGGAATCACGCGGCGCGGGAAGTAGACGCTGGTGGCGCGGTCGTACGCATCGATGTCGATGGCCGAACCGGTCTGCACATAGGCGCTCACGTCGGCGATGGCCACCAGCAGTCGCCAACCCTTGCCACGGCCCACCTTGGCGGGCTCGCAATACACGGCGTCATCGAAGTCACGGGCGTCTTCGCCGTCGATGGTGACGAGCGGCACGTCGGTGAGGTCGATGCGGCCCTTCTTGTCGGCGGGGCGCACCTTCTCGGGCAGAGCCTTGGCCTGCGCCAGGCACTCCGCAGAAAACTCATGCGGCACGCCGTACTTGCGCACGGCGATCTCGATTTCCATGCCGGGGTCGTCGATTTCGCCCAGCACTTCTCTCACGCGGCCCACGGGCTGACCGAACAAGGCCGGCGGCTCGGTGAGCTGAACGACCACGACCTGACCGACCTTTGCAGGGCCGGTGGCGCCCTTCGGAATCAGAACATCCTGGCCGTAGCGCTTGTCTTCTGGTGCAACGAGCCAGATCCCGCCTTCGTGCAGCAAGCGGCCGATGATCGGCTGCTCGGGTCGCTCGACGATCTCGACCACGCGCCCCTCAGGGCGGCCGCGACGGTCCTGTCGCACGATGCGCGCCTTGACGCGATCCTTGTGCAGCACCGCGCGCATCTCGTTCGGCGGGAGGTAGATGTCTGCCTCGCCGTCGTCGCGCTGCACGAAGCCGTGCCCGTCGCGATGTCCTTGAACAGTTCCTTCGATTTCATCCAACAAGCTGCTGGAAGTGACATTATTTTTGATATGATCTCCTTCTTTCCTGAAATTCAAAACGTGGCTGCTTCTGCAGTCATGTGGGCCCAGATGGC